>JAHHQO010000020.1 GCA_020026335.1 Alistipes sp.
GGGAGGGGGCGTGGGAGGACGGCGAAAGATAGAATGGAGAGGTGAACTGAAAGGGAAGCGGTCGGAGTGGACTGGCAAGTAGGGACGGAGAAAAGAATGGTTAGGCAGACAGAGCGAGGACGGTTCGGAGGAAAGAACGATTGGGCGGACAGGGCGCGGACGGTTCGAGAGGAGCAGTTGCAGTGAGACGGCGAGGGTGGACGGTTCGGGACGGGGTGAAGACAGGGAAGACAGGGGCAGGCGGTAGCGGAGCAACCCGAAAGCAATTCGGGAGAAAACCCGGAAGCAACTCTTGCAAAATTCAGGACGTCCCCACAAAAAATATAGAGGGTGTAACCGACTTTCGTCAGCCACACCCTCCGATTAGCAAAAAGAAAAATTTTCTGATTATGACGCGGCAGGGATTACTCCTCCTCGTCCTCGTCTACCTCCTTCATGTTGTGGTAGACATTGGTGACGTCCTCGTCCTCCTCCAGACGCTCAACGAGCTTCTCGATGGACTCGCGTCCCTCTTTATCGAGCTCCTTGGTATCCATAGGTACGTACTCGGCCTCACCCGATACAATCTCGTAGCCTTTGTCGTCCAACCACTTCTGAATGGCACCGAAGTTCTCGTAGGCTGCCGATACAACGATGGCCTCCTCGTCCTGATCGAAGTCCTCGACACCGAGGTCAATCATCTCCAACTCCAACTCTTCGGGGTCGACACCGGCTCCGGGCTTGAACTTGAAGACACACTTATGCTCAAACATAAATGCCACTGAGCCACTGTTGCCCAGCTGACCGCCGCACTTGTTGAAGTGCATACGCACATTGGCAACCGTACGGTTGGTGTTGTCGGTGGCTGTCTCCACGAGGAATGCGATGCCGTGAGCACCATATCCTTCGTAAACAACCTCCTTATAGTCCGAAGAGTCCTTCTCGGTGGCACGCTTGATGGCACGCTCGACGTTCTCCTTGGGCATATTCTCGGCCTTGGCATTCTGGATAAGCAGACGCAAACGGGTATTCGACGAAGGGTCGGGACCAGCTGCTTTCACAGAAATTTCGATTTCCTTACCAATCTTGGTAAAGACTCTTGCCATGTGACCCCATCGTTTCAATTTACGCGCTTTGCGGTATTCAAATGCTCTTCCCATAGTATATTTTTTTATCGATTTTTCTAAAGTGCTACAAAGGTATAAAATAGAACGTGAAAAACCTTAAAAAAAATAAATTATCAACACATATATGTGCATGTTTATCCGTAAAAACAGTAAATTTGCACATTATATACTCAAAACGATGCAGAAAGAGAGCGAAATGAAGCGCGAAGCCCGGGAGGCTGCACGCATAATGAAGGAGGGTGGCATCATCCTCTACCCCACCGACACGGTATGGGGAATCGGTTGCGATGCCACCAATAAGGAGGCTGTGGAAAAAATCTACAACCTGAAAAGAAGCGTCAATAAAAAGTCGATGCTGGTACTCTGTGCCAATGCCGACATGGTGGTGCGCTACATCAACTCGGCACCCTCGATTGCCTATGAGGTGATGGAGATGTCCACCACACCCCTCACCCTCATTCTTCCGGGTGCGGTGAACGTGGCGGAAAACCTTATCCCCGAGGAGGGTACACTGGGCGTGCGAGTTCCCGACCACGCCTTCTGTCAGGAGATGCTGGCCGCCCTGCGCCGTCCCATCGTCTCGACCTCGGCGAACATTTCGGGTGGGGAGACCCCCACGGGACTCAACGAGGTGACCCGCGAGATTATCGACGGTGTAGACTATGTGGTCAATCCCCGTTTCGAGGGCAAACCCACCCGCAAGGCTTCGTCGATTATCGCCTTCACACAGAGCGGAGAATTTAAAATCATCCGCTAATCCATGGCACGCACCATCAAGACACGCATACAGCCGCGTTTTGCCGACTTCGACATCTTCCACCACGCCAACAACGTGTCGCAGCAGAGTTTCCTCGATGTGGGTAAAATCGACTACTACTCCCAATTGCTGGGTGCCGAGATGCTGTCGGGCGACATCCGTGTGGTGAACGTATCGACCTCGACCTCTTTTCTGGGTCAGATACGCATGCACGACACCATCGATGTGACCACCTCCTGCGAGAAGGTCGGCAACAAGAGCATAACCCTCCGTCAGCAGATTTTGGTGGGCGATGAGGTGCGCACCGAGAGCAGCACCGTGATGGTGGTCTTCGACTACCACGCACAGCAGAGTTGCGAAGTGCCGCAGGAGTGGCGCGACCTTCTCCTCGCCGACTAAAGAGAGGGCGAAAGAGGGCTGACAGGAGCAGAAGAACTGCCACCACGCAGGGGAACGGCAACAAAAAAGGAGGGCAAACCTATCCCCTCAACCGTCACCCCGACAACCATTAAAAAAAAGAGAGAACCGCTATATACGGTTCTCTCTTTTTATGTATGTAATCCGCTGTCGGACAACGCTCTACTTCTGACGTTTGACGAGTCCCTGCTCGGCAGCCAGATGCTCCATCAGGGCGTAGGCGGCATCGTAATCGTTGGGAATATCGCCGTCCAGAATGGCGTTCTTGATGGCCTCCTTGATGTCGCCAATCACGCGACAGGGGCGGATGTCGTAGGTTTCCATGATGATTTCACCCGTGATGGGGGGCTGGAAGTTGCGGATACGGTCGCGCTCCTCCAAATCCTTCATCTTGCGGCGCACCAGCTCGAAGTTTGCCATAAAACGCTTCACCTTGGCATCTATGCCCGAGGTGATGTCCGCCTCGCAGAGGGTCATCAGTGCATCGACATCGTCACCTGCCTCGAAGAGCAGACGGCGCACTGCCGAGTCGGTCACCATATCCTCCGAGAGAATGATGGGACGCAGATGCAGGAAGACCATCTTCTGCACAAACTTCATGTGTTCGTTGAGCGGCAGCTTGAGCTGTCGGAAAATCTGGGGCACCATCTTCGAGCCGAGCACCTCGTGGCCGTGGAACGTCCACCCCACTTTGGGGTCATAGGCCTTGGTCAGCGGCTTGGCGATGTCGTGCATGACGGCCGCCCAGCGCAACCACAAATCGTCGGAGCGGCGTGCCACGTTGTCCAGCACCTTGAGGGTGTGGATAAAGTTATCCTTGTGGGCGTGCTTGCCACGCTTCTCCACCCCCTTGAGACGGTGCATCTCAGGGAAGATGAGCTTCAGCAGACCGGTCATCTCCAGCAGTTCGAAACCGATGGAGGGAACGGGCGAAAGTACGATTTTGTTGAGTTCGGTGATGATGCGCTCCTTCGACACGATTTTGATACGCTCGGCATTGCGGGCGATGGCATCGAAGGTCTCCTCCTCGATGGTGAAGCCCAGCTGTGTGGCGAAACGCACGGCACGCATCATGCGCAGGGGGTCATCGGAGAAGGTGATGTCGGGGTCGCACGGGGTGCGGATGATGCAGTCCTCCAAATCCTCCATACCGTAGAAGGGGTCTACGAGTTGTCCGAAGGTGTCGCCGTTGAGCGACCACGCCAGGGCGTTGATGGTGAAATCGCGACGACGCTGGTCGTCCTCGATGGTTCCCTCCTCGACATGAGGTTTGCGCGAATCGTGGGAGTAGGACTCCTTGCGCGCACCCACAAATTCCACCTCTATGCCTCCGGCGCGCAACATGGCTGTTCCGAAGGTCTTGAAGACCGACACACGGGTGTGGAGCTCACGCCCCAGTGCTTCGGCCACCTCTATACCGCTGCCCACGACCACCACATCGATATCGGTGGAGGGGCGATGAAGATAATAATCGCGTACATAGCCGCCCACCACAAAGGCCTGAATGCCACGGGCATCGACTATGCGCGAGATACGTCTGAAAATGGGATTGGATAATGGCACTGCGTTATTTCACATAGTTTTTGATGGCATCTCTCCAAATGGTGTAACCCTCACCCAGCAGGTGGAGTCCGTCATTGGTGTATGCCGCGTTAAGGTCACCGTTGCTATCGACCAGCTCGGCATAGACATCGAGGTAGGCCACGCGGTCCTCGACATTGCCGCCGCAAAAACCACGAAGCAGGGTGTTCAGCTCCACGATTTGTTCCTTGACCTTGTAGTGGGACTTGAACGTGGTGAACGAACGCCCGTTGACGGGCAGGACGCTCTGTATGTAGAGTTTGGTCCAGGGTGACTCATTCTGGAAACGCTCCACCAGCTTCATGATGTTGTCATATACCTCTCTGGGTGAGACACCCGCCGCCAAATCGTTGATGCCAATCATCAGGAACACCTTTTTGGGGTGGCCGGCGATGATGGAATCCAGACGCTCCAGCAACCACGCCGAACGGTCGCCGCTGATGCCGCGGTTCTTGACGTGGCGGTTGTTGAACAGTTCCGACCACTCGCCGCCATCGGTGATGCTGTTGCCCAGAAAAACGATGTCTTTGGACGAAATGGGCAGAATGTCGTACAGCGTGGTCTTCTGCTCATGGTAGCCTCCTATTTTTGGTTGGGCAAAGCAGGGCGCGAGAAATGTCAGTGCAGCCAACAAAAGCAGTATTCGTCTCATGATATACGTTTTTTTAAAAGTTAATCTCCCGTTTGTAGAGTTGTACGGTATTCTCCAGACCGTAGTAGAGGGCATCGCTGATAAGGGCGTGACCGATGGACACCTCATCGACCCACGGGATACGTTCGATGAAGTAGCGCAGATTGACCAGCGAGAGGTCGTGACCGGCATTGAGTCCCAGACCCTGACGGCGTGCCTCCTCGGCAGCTGCCACATAGGGGGCGATGGCCTCCTCGCGGTTGTCGGGATAGATGCGGGCGTAGGCCTCGGTGTAGAGCTCCACACGGTCGGCTCCGCACGCCTTTGCTCCGGCAATCATTTCGGGTACGGGGTCCACGAAAATCGACACGCGTATACCCTTGGAGTGGAATTTGCGGGTCACCTCGGTGAGGAACTCGCGGTGGCGAACGGTGTCCCAGCCGGCATTCGATGTGATGGCATCGGGTGCATCGGGAACGAGGGTCACCTGTGTGGGAACGACCTCCAGCACCAAATCGATGAAGCTCTCGATGGGGTTACCCTCGATGTTGAATTCGGTGGAGATGGTCTTCTTCAGCTCTCTCACATCGCTGTAACGAATGTGGCGTGCATCGGGACGCGGATGTACCGTGATACCCTGTGCACCGAAACCCTCGATGGCTACGGCAGCGGCCGTCACATCGGGTACATTGCCGCCACGCGAATTGCGTATAACGGCAATCTTATTGATATTTACACTTAATTTTGTCATAAAATAGTTATCTTTGCTTCGGAGGATGTATCCCTACCCGCAAGATTGGAAAAACGGGCTTGCGGATACGCTTTCGACGTGGTAAAGTTACTTATTTTTCGACATTTCGCCAATGAAAATAATACTTTTTTCTCGCAGTCAGCTTCCCCACACCGCCCCGGCATTGAAGGAGCTGTTCGATGCGATAAACCGTTACGGATTCGATTACGCACTCAACAAAGAGTTTGCCACAGTGGTCGAACAACTGCTCGGACGACAGATTCCACAAGAGGAGATCTATGGCGAGCGTATCGGCGAACAACCCGACGATGCGGTGATGGTCTGCTACGGCGGCGACGGCACCCTGCTGGAGGGTATCCACCGTCTGGGCAACCGCAAGATTCCGGTGCTGGGCATCAATGCCGGCCACCTCGGATTTCTGACCAGCGCCCACGACAAGAGTTTCGATGAAATATTTGGCGAGATAGCCTCCGACAGCCTCACCACCGAGCCGCGCTCGATGCTCCAAATCGAGGGCGACTTCCCCACAGAGCCATACTCTCACCTGGCACTCAACGAGTTTGCCATACAGCGTTACGGTTCGGGCATGATTTCGGTGGAGACCTATGTTGATGGGCAGATGGTCGCCACCTACCACGGTGACGGCGTGATTCTCTCGACCCCCACAGGCTCGACAGCCTACTCGCTGAGTGCCGGGGGGCCGGTGGTCGCCCCCACCTGCGAGTGCTTCGTCATCTCGCCTCTCGCCCCCCACAATCTGACCATGCGTCCCGTGGTCATTCCCGACAGCAGCCGCGTGACCTTCAAGGTCAATACCCGCCACACCGAAGCCACCATTTCGTTCGACGACCGCAGCTATCCCATCACCTCGGGAACGACCTTCACCCTGCGCCGCGCCAACCGCAAAATATATCTCTGCGTACCGCACAATATATCATTTTACGACACGTTACGCAATAAGATGATGTGGGGTATCGACCCGCGAAGCTGACGCACCACATTATTTCAAACCAAAAGTTGTTTATTTATAGGTATTTTTAATTATATTTGCACCCTATGAGCGAACATAATCGTATACCGCAGCACATCGCCATCATCATGGATGGTAACGGCAGATGGGCAGAAAAACACGGCAAGGAACGCTACGAAGGTCACGCGGCAGGCCTCGAACCTGTACGCATATCGTTGCGTTCGTGTGTCAAATGGGGTGTGAAATACCTCACCCTCTACACTTTCTCCACCGAAAACTGGGGTCGTCCCCAAAAGGAAGTGGACTCCATCATGGAGCTTTTTTGTCAGAGCGTGGTCAACGAGACCCCCGAACTCAAGCGTCAGGGAGTAAGAGTGACAATGATTGGAGACAGAAACCGTTTTTCGGAAAAGGTACAGCGTTATCTCGCCCAGATGGAACAGGAAACCGCCCACGGAGAGAACTTGACCCTCATCATGGCCCTCAACTACTCTTCGCGTGACGAAATACGCCGCGCCGTGACTCACATCGCCCGCGACACTCAACAGGGACGACTCTCACCCGACGACATCAGCGAAGAGACCATCTCGCAATACCTCGACACGGCAGAGTATCCCGACCCCGACTTTATCATCCGCACCAGCGGCGAGTGCAGACTCAGCAACTTCCTGCTCTGGCAGGCCTCCTATGCCGAGATGTACTTCCCCGAAGTGCTGTGGCCCGATTTCACGGCCGAGGATTTCGACCGCGCCATCGAGGTGTACCAACATCGTGATAGAAGATTCGGACTGGTAAAATAAATGAAGTTAAAGATTAGAGTCTAACAGATGAACTATTTTGGTAAGATATTCATGGCTGCCCTCTTTCTGATGGCGGGCAGTGTGGATATATTCGCCCAAGAGCAGGGTGCCGCAGATTCGGCAGCGCTCACACAACCGGCCTTCCCCGAAAATGCACCCATTTTCAAACGAAGCGAAAAGCAGAAATTATACTATATCCGCAAAATCAATGTCGATGGTGTGAAGTATATCAACCACGACATCCTCAAGGCCTCCGCCGGACTCATTGAGGGGGATTCGGTCTATCTGCCCAGCAACTTCATCGCCACAGCCATCGACCGCCTGTGGCGTCAGCGCGCCTTCGCCGATGTGAAAATCGGTGCCGAAATCGAGGGCGACAGCATCGACCTCACCCTGCTGCTCAAGGAGCGTCCGAGAGTCAACCGCTGGGACTTCACCGGCATCTCGAAGGGTAAGAAGAAGGACCTGACCGAGAAACTCAAGCTCAAGCGCAATCAGGAGCTCTCGGATTACATCATCGACAAGAACACCAAACTCATCAAGAATTACTGGATAGAGAAGGGCTTTAGAAATGTGGAGGTGACACCCATCATCAAGAACGACTCGGTGCGCAAGCACGCCGTGAATGTCACCTTCGCCATCGACAAGAAGGAGAAGGTGAAGATTGGCCGCATCAACTTCCACGGCAACGAGCAGTTCACCGACCGCCGTCTGCGCCGTACCTTCAAGAAGACCCACCAGAAATCCATCAACTTCTTCCGCAGCTCGAAATTCAAGGCGGCGGACTACGAGGAGGACAAGGAGTTGCTCATCGACTTCTACAACTCGCGCGGTTACCGTAACGCCACCGTCGTCAGCGACTCGATTTACCCCATCTCGTCGAACCGTATGGCCATCGACCTCAACGTCACCGAGGGTAACAAATACTACATCCGCAATGTCTCGTGGGTGGGTAACTCGGTCTACGAGACAGAGGAGTTGCAGCGTATGTTCGGCGTGTCGAAGGGCGACACCTACGACAAGAAGACCATGCACAAGCGTCTGGGTATCCAGAAGGAGACCGACCCCGAGGCAATGTCGGTGTCGTCACTCTATCAGAACAACGGTTACCTCATCTCACAGATTGACCCTGCCGAGACCATCGTGGGTCCCGACTCGATTGATATTCAGGTGAAGGTCTACGAGGGCGACCAGTTCACCATCAACAATGTCAATATCACCGGTAACCAGCGTGTCGATGATGAGGTCATTCGCCGTGAGCTGGCCACCTATCCCGGTGACATGTACGACCGCTCGCTCCTGATGCGTACCATTCGATTGTTGGGCGGTATGCAGCACTTCGACCCCGAAAACCTCGTTCCCGACATCCAGCCCGACATGAACGCTGGCAAGGTGGACATCAACTGGGGATTGCAGGAGACCGCTTCCGACCAGTTCAACATCGCCGGAGGTTGGGGTTCGGGTACATTCGTGGGTTCGGTGGGTATCACCCTCAACAACCTCTCGATTAAAAACTTCTTCAAGAAGGGCGCATGGCGTCCCTACCCCATGGGACAGAACCAGCAGCTCGCCATCTCGGCACAGACCAACGGAACGTGGTACAAGGCCTTCTCGATGAGCTTCACCGACCCCTGGCTGGGCGGTCACAAGCCCAACTCGTTCACCATCTCGGCGCACTACTCCGAGCAGAACGATGCCTACTACGTATGGCAGAAGAGTTCGCAGTATTTCCGTACCTATGGTGTGGCAGCAGGTTTGGGTCGCCGTCTGAACTGGCCCGACCCCTACTTCTCGCTCTACACCGAGTTGAGCTACGAGCGTTACGCCCTGAAGAACTGGAATTCGTTCGTGATGTCGAACGGTTCGTCCAACCTGCTCTCGCTCAAAGTCGTCATGAGCCGCAGTTCGGTAGATCAGCCCTTCTACCCCCGCCGCGGTTCCGATTTCAGCGTGTCGGTACAGGCCACCCTCCCCTACTCGTTGTGGGACGGCAAGGACTATGCAGACCCCAAGCTCAGCGACAGCGAGCGTTACAAATGGATTGAGTTCCACAAGTGGCAGTTGAAGGGACAGTGGTTCCAGTCGCTGTCGAAGAACCAGAAACTCGTCCTCATGCTCAAGGCGGAGATGGGTTACCTGGGTACCTATAATAAGAATAAAGTATCGCCCTTCGAGCGATTCGAGGTCGGTGGTGACGGTATGTCGGGTTACAACCTCTACGGTATCGATGTGATTTCGATGCGTGGTTACGAGGACGGTGCCCTCGACCCCAGCCACAACTACTCGCGCGCCTACAACAAATACACCGCCGAGTTGCGCTACCCCGTCATTCTGAAACCCTCGTCACAGATTTACGTGTTGGGCTTCATGGAGGGTGGTAACGCCTTCGACTCGTGGAAGAGCTTCTCGCCCTTCAAAATCAAACGTTCGGCAGGTTTCGGTGTCCGACTCTATCTGCCCGTTGTCGGTATGTTGGGTATCGACTGGGGTTACGGTTTCGACGCCCCCGCCAACAGCACCAAGAAGAGTGGAGGTCAGTTCCACTTCGTCATGGGACAGCAGTTCTAAATCCGAAATACACCTTGCACGACTCTGCGGAATTCATTTTTCGCGGAGTCGTGGCTTGATAGACCACCCTCAAAAGCCCCCGCACGGAGGGGTAAAGAATGATTTTTTGCGCCTGAAAGCAATAAATTTGAGAAAAAAGGGTTATATTTACAAAATGGGAACGGCTCTGTGGCTGTCCCACAACAAAATATAAACGATTAAAAAAATACCGAGATTATGAAGCGTCTATTTTTATTGGCGATGTTCGTTTTGACCGTGGGTACGCTCTCGGCACAGAATTGTATCATCGTAAACAGCGAAAAGGTTTTCAAATCCATAGATGCCTATAACCAGGCCCTCACCGCCCTCGACGAGCTGGCCAAGCAGTACCAGCAGGACGTAGATTCTCGTTTCGGACAGGTGGAGCAACTCTACAACACCTACATGGAGGAGAAGGCTTCGCTCTCACAGCGTGCGCGTCAGGAGCGCGAGGAGCAAATCATAGCGTTGGAAAAGGAGACCAACAAGTATCAGGAGAGCATCTTCGGCAAGGAGGGCACTCTGATGAACAAGCGCAAGGAACTCATCGAGCCGATACAGAAGAAGGTATTTGCCGCCATTGAGGTCTACGCACAGAAGGTCAATGCCGCAGCGGTCATCGACTCGGCCAACAACCCCACCCTGCTCTACAAATCGGCATCGGCCGACCACACACAGCAGGTGATTGACCTGTTGAAACAGAAATAGGAAATCCGAAAAAAATTTAATCGATAAACTAAAACCATGAAAAAAATTATCAAATTAACCCTTGCGGTTGCACTTATGCTGGGTGCCACATCTACTTTCGCCCAGAAGCTGGGTCGCATCAACAGCCAGGAGCTGATTTTCGTGATGCCCGAAACCAAAGAGATGAACACCAAGTTGCAGGCGCTCGGCAAAGAGTTGCAGGACAACATGGAGGCTTTGCAGGTAGAGTTCAACCAGAAGTTTACCGACTATCAGAAGAACCTCAACACCTACACCGACTCGATGCGTCAGCTCAAGGAGGACGACCTGCGCCAGATGCAGAACCGTCTGCAGGAGTATGAGCAGATTGCACGTCAGGATATGCAGAAGAAGCAGAGCGAGTTGTTCAACCCCATCGCCGACAAGGCTTCGCAGGCTATCAACAAGGTGGCCAAGGCCAACGGTTACACCGTCATCTTCGACACCTCGGCAGGTTCGATGGCTTACTTCGATGAGGCTACCCTCACCGACATCGCTCCCCTCGTGAGAGCAGAGCTGGGCATCACCGATGCTGATGTCGAGGCTGCCAAGAAGGAGGCTCTCGCCGCTGCACAGGGCGCACAGCAGCCCGTTCCCGCAGCTCCCGCAAAATAAGCCCCGCGGCTACTGATTATTCACCCCTATGAGAGTGGTTGTCCGTTTTGAACAGCCACTCTCATTTTTTTGCTTCGCCACGAGGTGAAAACAAGTGGTCACCGGCCGGGCAAATCGTTGAATTTGAGGTAAAAATCGCTGTTGTAACAATAACATAACATTTCGTAAGAACAAGACAGACAATAAGTTGAGTACATTTGATAAGAAATTTCGGAGTAAGGGAACTTTATTCTCCTTAAATTCGTTATCTTTGTGACAAAGATAAGACATTATGAATAGCATAAAAGAAGAAAACCCCATCGTAAATTTCTCCCTCAACGAATTGTTGCGCATGACCGGAGACGATGGCCGCAAAGGACTCATGAGAGAGTGCATCATTGCCAATAGCAGTTCTCACATGCACGCCTTCAAATTCCCGTGCCGTATCGATGTCTATATTGTCGGAGTGGGAACCAAGGGAGAGACGACTCTCTCGTGCGACCTCAAGGAGTACAAACTGAAGAAAAATTCGCTGTTCATATTCGAGCCCAACAATATCCTCCAGACCAAGACACACGACGATTTCGAGTGTCATGTATTGTTGGTGTCGCCCGACCTGATGCGTAAAATCAAGCTCGACACCAAGCACATGATGCCCCTGCTGCTCAAATTCGTGACCAACCCCACCATGGAGCTGACCGACGAGGAGAGTGCCGCCATCAGCAGCTACATCTCGCAAATCGAGCGCGAATCGAAGGAGCCCGACTCGTTCTTTGCCGAGGACATCATCATCAACCTCATCGCCGCCACCAGCTACAAAATCGGCGATATGTTGCACAAGTACCTGTCGCGCAATCCCGAAATGGAGGAGCCGATACACAATCGTGCCGAGGAGTATTTCCGCCAGTTTATGTTACTGCTGACGGAGAACTACAAGGAGCACCGCTCGGTGAGCTTCTACGCCAAGAAACTCTGCATCACTCCCAAATACCTCACTACCCTCATCAAACGCATCAGCGGCAAATCGGTGTCGGAGTGGATTGACAGCTACGTGGTGCTCGAGGCCAAGACGTTGCTCAAGTTCTCGAATATGAGTATTCAGGAAATTGCCTACTACCTCAACTTCCCCAATCAGTCGTTCTTCGGCAGCTACTTCAAGCGCAACACGGGCATGTCGCCCTCGCAATACAAGACGACCAAATAGAAAAGTTGGCGTGAGAGAAAAAAGACCTGCAATCCCGGAAGGGAATGCAGGTCTTCTTTTTATGTCTGTTCTTTTATGACGGTATGCGTATCAGAGCGTCATTTGGTCGTTGTTCATGCGGTACATGTACTGCTGAATCATCGACTTGAGGTGGAGCGTCATCTGTCGCTCCACCCCCAACTCGCCCACGAGGTTCTTCTGCAAGAGGGGGTCGGTCTTGAAATTGTAAAGTGCCACAGCCTTCTCTCCATCGAACTGCAACATATAGTCACCCTTGAAGTATTGATAGATACCGTTGTTGTGGTTCACGGCAAAGGTATCTTCGGCAGGGGTGTCCAAGAGGTTGCAACCAAACGACACGAAGGGAGCATCGTAGCCCAGATAGCCCAAGATGGTGGGCATGATGTCAATCTGCTGGGCGATGGCCTCGCGGTGACCCTGCAACTCCCCGTCGGGGGTGTAGAAGATGATGGGCACGCTGTATTTGCCGGCATCGGTGAGGTAGATGTCATGCTCCTTTTGGTTGGTGTGGTCGGCAGTCAGCACAAAGAGGGTGTTGTGGAACCACTCCTGTTTCGAGGCGGTCTCGAAGAAGCGTTTGAGGGCGTAATCCGAGTAGCGGATACAGCGGTGTATGGGTAGCGTTCCGGGTTGGAACACCGACTCGTAGCGTTCGGGGACATTGAACGGGTGGTGGGACGATGCGGTGAAGATACCCACCGAGAAGGGCTGGGGGAACGATGAAATCTTGTCGGCAAAGAACTGGAGGAACTCCTCGTCCCAAATTGCCCACTTGCCGTCGAAGTCGGCATCGTTGCCGTAGTCCTCGCGTCCGAAATAGTCGTCATAGCCCACGGCACGCGAGTAGGCCTGAAAGCCCATCGAGCCGTTGCGGGCACCGTGGAAGAATGCCGTGTAGTAGCCCTTTTTCTTCAGCTCGCCGCCCACGCTGGTCAGACGGTTCATCGAGGCAGGGGTGAGGAAGAAAGGCTCGACAAATCGGGGAATGCCCGACAGCACGGAGGGCAGGCCGTCGATACTCTGCTGTCCGTTGGCGAAGGAGTACTCCCACACCAGACTCTTACGAATGAGCGAATCGAGGAAAGGGGTGTAACCCTTGTAATTGCCCCCTTCGAGGGTGGGGTTCAGCGAACCGAAATACTCCTTGCCGAAGCTCTCCAGCACCAGCACGCAGACATTCTTGGGACGGAAGACGGCATCGGCCTTGGGCTGATGCACGGGGGTGTAGAGGGTTTCCATCTCCTCCTCGTTGTCGAAGTAATGGGGCGTGATGAAGGGCTTTTTGCCCAGCGTGCGGTAGATGGCAAAGGGGGTGTTGAGCACCACGGCCGCCTCGGTGGGGCGGTCGACATACTGATTGGCATTGCTGATGGTAATGGGTCTCACATCACGACCCACGCCGCCGCGCATACCCACCACAGCCACACCTGCCGCCACGAGGAGCGACACACCGAAGACCGCATAATAGGAGGTCTTGTCCGAAGTATCGGGGTGAGGGGTGCGGTAGCCCTTGTAGAGCAGGACGCCCAACGCCACGGCGAGCAACACGAGATACCAGTTGTTCAGCAACTCGATGCCGAAGATACCCCACAGGTTATCCTCGTTGGCAAACTGACTGAAGACCGAAGCGGTGGTACGGCGCATGGCATAGGGGAAATAGACCGCATCGACCAGATTGGCAGCCACCGCCACGAAGTTGCTCACCACGAACCACCACTTCACACCGCGGTGATAGCCCTTGCACTCCTTGAAGTGGAGCGGGAGGAGCATCAGCACCAGATAGAGGAGGTTGGTGTAGAGAATGGCGGCGGTATCGAAGCGCAGGCCTGCCACGCAGAGGGCGAAAATACGCTCCGCGGTGAGGTAGTGGAACTGCACGTCGTTGAGCCACAGGAAGACCAGTCGTGTGACGGTGAAAGCCACATAGACCCACAACAGGTTGACCACGACCGACAGGGGTGTCGAGCGCAGCAACTTCACGATTTTATTCATCACCTTTCAAATTTTTAGTTTCTTTAGAACGGGTAGCCCACACCGAAGTTGAGCGCCGTGTTCTTCCATCTGAGGTTCTTTATCCAACGCTCGCCTGCCGGTTTGTTGGGGTTGTGGAGCTGGACACCCCAGTCCAGACGCAGAACGGCGAACTTGATGTCGAGACGCAGACCGATACCCGTATTGAAAGCCAGCTGTTTGTAGAACTTGTCAAGGTAGAAGACGCCGTCACTCGAGTAGTCGCCACTCTTGCGGAGGAACCATATATTACCCAAGTCGAAGAACGTGGCACCCTGAATCATACCCCAGATGGGGAACCTCAACTCAAGGTTGGCCTCCAGCTTCATGTCACCGAGCTGTGTGGGGAACTCCGTCACGGGACGAATCACCGAACCGGGACCCAGAGTACGGGGCGTCCAACCTCTCATGCTGTTGCTGCCGCCCGAGTAGAACAGACGGTCGAAGGGTACGGTCTCGGAGTTGCCATATGCCAACGCCACACCGCCATAAAGACGGCCTGCGAGGGCGGACTTTTCGCCCAGCATGATTTTGCGGCTGATGCTCAAATCCGTGCGGAAGTACTGTGCATAGCGCAAATCGAAGATGGTGTAGTAGTCGTTGCCCGCCTTGCGTTTCGAGAACAGACGCTCCAGACCGTCAATCAGATTGCCCGAGGTCTCGAAGTTGAAACGTATGTTGGTGGCATTGCGCCCCATGTTCTTCATCTGGTTGTTGAACACATAGCTGAACGAGAGTCCGGCGATAAGTTGCGAACGGTAGCTGTTGATGAGGTACTGGTTTTGGGTGTGCTTGAGGAACTCCTCGTCGAGGTAGCTCACATCGACCACGTTGATGTCCACGGGGTTGAGCGAGAAGGACGAATATTTGGAGTTCGTCCACATATAGGTGAGTCCCATACTCGTCAGCGTACGGCGGTAGTAGGGTCTGTCCTGATAATTGACCGCCAGTTCGAGTTTGGTCTTGGGCTGGTTCACCGACTTGTAGCGGCGCACGTGCCACGGCAGGAGGAAGCGCGGGAAGGTGAGCGAGGTATTGATACCCACCTCCGAGGCGCGTTTCTTTCTGGCGTCGGGGGCTTTCATAAATTCGTAACCCGTGGTCAGCGACACATCGAAGGCCTCCGCACCGCGGAAGATGTTGCGGTTCTGATACCCCACCGTTGCCTTCAGACCGTAGAAGCTGGAGGTGGTCGAACCCTCCAGCTCGAGTTTGATGCTCTGCTTGAGGGTGGGGGTACAGAGAATGGTGCAGGTCAGATAACCCTCCTTCGCCGCCACCGACTCCACGGAATCGACCCGCTGGCCGATGTAGGTCACATAGTTCTCCTCGCCCTCCTTGCGGGGTTCCTCCTTGAACGAGATTCGCGCACTGCGGAAGTAGCCCAGCGACATGAGGTCGGAGTAGGTGTGATTGACCTGTGTGGCGTTGTAGATGTAGTTGGGATAGAGGGGTATGGTGTTACGCAGAATGCGCGGACGCACGGGCAGACGTTTGTCATAGACGATATTCAGACCGCGGTAGTTCAACGTGTCGAGACGCGTGAAGAGCGTGGTGTCGGTACGCAGGGCGGCAGGGTCGAAGTTGGGATAGATGTTAATCTTGCCCACACGATAGACCATGTTGTTCTCCATGAGGGCACGACCGCGACCGTCATAACCGGTGAGGTACTGTTTGAAGACCACCTTCACCGCCACCTTGTGGTTGCCCATGAGGGTGTCGGCCTCGTAACCGATGTTATTGACCGAGAAGTTGAAATAGCCCTTGTCCTTGAGCATATTGGTCACACGCTCGCGCTCGGCATCGAGCATCGTGATGTCGAAAATCTCGCCCTTGCGCACCAGCGTGTGCGCCGTGTCGGGCAGAATGATGTGACGCAGAGCCTCGTCCTTGAATTCGTAGGAGACCGTGTCGATGATGTAGGGTTCGCGCTGACGCACACGGTAGAGGATATTCGCCTTTTTCTTTTTCGAGGTGGTATCCACTTCGAAGGTGGCATCTGACGAGAAGAAACCCTTGGTGTCCATGTAGACCTTCAGGTTCTTGACACTCTTCTGCGTGAGGTTCATGTCGAGCAACACGGGAGCTTCACCCACACGGCGTTTCCAGTTGTTCCACTTGTTGTGCTTCTCGGGGTTGGCCTTGTCGTAGAGCCACACGTAGAAATTTGTCCCTAAGAAACGCTTGTTGGGGGTCTGACGGATATATTTTTCGAAGTCCGACGAGGGAATACGCTGTCGTCGGGGGGCTTCGCCGTCCTCCTCCACGGTCACCTTATTCACCAGGTACTGCCCTTGGGGAATATGGCGCGTGACGCTGCACGCCGAGAGAAGGACTCCCGACACCAGCAGCAGGGCTATGCGATAGATGGTGCGCACCTTAGTTATTTTTATTGAGAAAACCCTTCTCGCGGAGCAACTCCATGTAGCTCTCCGAGATGGCGAGATTGTCCTTGCGCACGTAGCGGCGTTGGGTGAAAATCTGCGCCAGATTGGGCAACCGGTTCTCCTCCAACAGGCGGAGGGTCTCCTCCGACATCTCCTTCTCCGCCCACAGCTCGTCAATCTCGGCAGCGGTGTAATTTCTGTACTTGTCGAAGTGTACCACACCGTCGAGAGGCAGACGGTCGGTCAGTGCGGGCGACTCGTCGGGATAGCCCACAACGATGGTGGTGATGGGCACCACGCCGTCGGGCAGCTCCAGAATCTCGGAAATCTGACGTGCGGTGTAAATCGTTGTACCCAGAATGCAGATACCCAGTCCCTGTGCCTCGGCCTCGACACAGAAATTCTCGGCGGCGAGCAGGGCATCGGTGGCAGCATTCAGAAACCATGCGAAGTTGTCATACGCAGGGTCGGCATCGCGCTGTTCGCACCACATCGAGAAGCGGTGGATGTCGGCACACACGGTCACCAGACAGGGGGCATTCTCCAGCATGGGCTGGTTGAAATGGCAGGGGGCGAGCTGACGGCGCACCTCCTCGTCACGGGTGACAATCAGCGAGTAGAGCTGCATATTTCCGCAGGTCGAAGCTCGCGAAGCGGCACGCACACACTCCTTGAGAACCTCCTCGGGAATGGGTGTGGGACGGTATTTGCGAATAGAACGATGTTTGTTGATATTACTTTTCATAAGAATTCGGTTTATAAGCTCGTTGCAAAAACAATACGAAACGCAATCTGTGTGATTTTCAGACGCATATTTTTCACAAAAGTAATAAAACTTTTAGAAGTTTTATTACTTTTGTAATAGTATAGTAGAAGACAGACAAGTGCAGACCGCATTTTCAAAATACGAAGGCGCAGGAAACGACTTCATTCTGATAGACAACCGTCACCACATCTTCCGCGAGGAGGCTGCCACGATTGCCCGCCTGTGCGACCGTCATTTCGGCATCGGTGCCGATGGTCTGATGACCCTCTCCGCCACCGACTCCGGGAGTCCGTGTATGCGTTACTACAACGCCGACGGCTCATTGGGCGAGATGTGCGGCAACGGCGCGCGCTGTTTCTCGCTGTTCATGCACCACTTGGGCATCGGCGGTGAGGAGAAGGAGTTCGAAGCCACCGACGGCCGTCACTCGGCACTCGTCTGTTCCTCGACAGGCGAAAGCGGCATCATCGAGATAGGCATGATTCCCGTGGAGAAAATCACCTCTTGGGGCGAGGGTATCCTCTCGCTCAACACCGGTGTTCCCCACTATGTGGAATTCACTCGCGACCTGCCGCAAATCGACCTCTGTCGCCGCGGTGCGGAAATCCGCTTCGACACCGACCGTTTCCCGCAGGGTACAAATGTCAATTTTGCCGAAATCACGGGCGAGGGACGCATCAGCATGCGCACCTACGAGCGCGGTGTGGAGAACGAGACCCTGGCCTGCGGTACGGGTGCCACCGCCGTGGCCATCGCCGCCAACTACTACGCACAACCCCTGTGCAACAATTTCGAAATCACACTTCCGGGCGGAACTCTCTTTGTGAGGTTCTCTCACACATCCGGCACGGAGGAGTACCAAAATATTTACCTCAAAGGTCCGGCACGCCGTGTCTTCGAGGGTAAATTCGACATCACCAATTTTTAACCATTTATTTTTCAACTTTCAGAAATGAAAACACAGCAGAAGTTTCGCGACCAGGACGCAGACGAACTTCGTAAGGCAAAAAGACTCCAGCCCATGCACAAGAGCGGCAAGGAGCGCCACCAACTCTATCACAACATCGATGAGGATGAAGATGAGGAGTATCTGAAGCCCAAGAAAAAGGGCATGTCGGCCTACGACTACATCGACAATGGCGATGACGAGGACCTCGACAACGAAGAACTCGATGATGAGGATTTCGATGACGAAGAGTACGACGACGAGGAATACGACGAGGAAGAGGAAGAAGAACTCGACGAAGAAGAGAAATAAAATCCCGACCTATCCACAATGATTGAGAAATTTATCATGGCAGGTGAGACTCCGCTCCACATCTGCGACTCGGAAAAAGGCGACAAATGTGTCGTTCTGCTGCACGGCTATCTGGAGTCGATGCTCGTGTGGGAGGATTTCGTACCGCTGCTCTACAAGAAGGTGAGAGTGGTGACCCTCGACCTGCCGGGCCACGGTATTTCGGTGGTCAAGGGCGAGACACACACCATGGATTTCCTCGCCGACACGGTAGCCGAAGCACTGCGTGCGCTGGGTATCTCGCGCGCCACCATCGTGGGGCACTCGATGGGCGGATATGTGGCACTGGCATTCACCGAACGTCATGCCGACATGACCGAGGGTGTGGTGCTGCTCAGCTCGACCCCCAACCCCGACACCGAGGAGAAGGCACAGAACCGCCGCCGCGAGATTGAACTCGTGAAGGCCGGCAAGAAGGAACTCATAGCACGTGTCGCCCCTGCGGCAGGATTTGCCGAGGAGAACCGCCGCCGTATGCAGGACTACATCGAGGACTTGACCGAGCTGGTCGCCATCACCGAGGACGAGGGCATCGTTGCCCTGCTCAACGGCATGATAGCGCGCCGCGACCAAAACGAGATGTTGCGCCACTCGACAGCCCGACAGCTCTTCATCTTGGGACGCAAGGACAACTACATTCCCGTGGAGGTGGCAGAGAAGATGGTGGCGGAGCATCCGCAGGCACAGGTCGTATGGCTCGAAAATTCGGGTCACATGGGCTTCTTCGAAGAACCGGAGAAGTGTGCCGAAGCACTGTTGAAATTCATGGACGCGGAATAACGCTCCACAACGGATAAAAGAAGCGGAGACTATGCGGTCTCCGCTTCTTTTTTGTCTCTCTACGCGGAACCACTGCCCCACACTACTCCACACTACTCCACAACAAAAAGGGGAAGCACCCGTGTGCCTCCCCTCTCGGACTTTGTATCAAAAGTTTCAATTTATCGGCGTTGCAT
This sequence comes from Alistipes sp., assembly GCA_020026335.1. Classification (GTDB taxonomy): domain Bacteria; phylum Bacteroidota; class Bacteroidia; order Bacteroidales; family Rikenellaceae; genus Alistipes. The sequence goes on from JAHHQO010000020.1 coordinate 19,561, forward strand.
CCCTCACACCCGATGTCGGGACGGGTGCGATGTGTCATTTTCGACAAATCGAAATCTCTGCCCTCGACCTTACCGTCGATGACCACCAGCAGTCTTTTTACCCGGTGTCTGGACAGAGGAGTTGCCCCTGATGACCAACGGCTGCTTGACCTCCGCGAACGAATCGTCCTGCGTATTCAA
>JAHHQO010000021.1 GCA_020026335.1 Alistipes sp.
CGGGGACACAAGGATTTTCAGTCCTTTGCTCTACCAACTGAGCTATGGCACCATCATTCTACCCGAACGAAAACCAAATGTTTTTCGTTGTTTGGGAGTGCAAATATAAGCAAAGATTTTTAATATCCCAAACCTATGAGGCAAAATCTTCAAATTTTCTTAGGCCGCCGGGCTGTTGTCCGTCCACAATTCGCACTGATGAATCACCGTCTCCAGCGCATTGTCGGTCTCCTCGGGCGGATAGTTGTGATGCTTGAGCAGTCGTTTAATCATGCGGCGCATACCTGCACGCGCCGACTCCTTGCACTGCCAGTCGATGGTGCGGTTCTTGCGCAACGTGTCGGTCAGTTCCTTGGTCAATGCCACCAACTCGTCATTCTCGTAGAAGTCACGCACCGCCTGCGGACGCACCAAAGCATCATAAAACGCCTTCTCCTCAGTGGTGAGCCCCAACTCATTACCCTGCTGCTCCGAGTCGGCAATATCCTTCGCCAAACCCAACAGCTGCTCGATGACCTCCTCGTTGGAGAGCATGCCCTTCAGGTAATTCGACAACATGAGGTTCAACATCTCGGAGAACTTCTCCGACTGCACCAAATTCGTGCGTTTGTAGAGCGATACCCGCTCCGCCAACAACTTTTTCAATAACTCGATGGCGATGTTGCGCTCCTTCATGTGGGAGATTTCATCGAGAAAGGCGGCATCGAACAGCGAAAATTCCGACTTCACATCGGAAAACAAATTCACCACTCCGTCACTCTTGATGCTCTGCTTCAACAGCTCGGCGATGCGTGCGTTAATCTCCTTCTTCGACACCACGCCCTTGCCACCCAAACGGGTCAGCGAGGTGCGCACCGCCTCGTAGAAGGCCACCTCGAAACGCTGCTCCTCGTCCAGAAGACTGCGACACAGAGTGAGCGAATTGTGCAGCAAGGTGGCTTCCTTGACAAACAACACCCTGTCGTCCTGCCGCTCGACCGCCAACATGAAGTTGATGCCGTCCTTGATTATCAACGCGCGGTCGGCATCCGTTCCCGTGCGGAAGTGCGAATGGTCGAAGCCGTGGAACAGACCGCGACACACCTCCAACTTCTCGCGGAACTTCACCAGCGCGGTCTCCTTGATGTCGGGATTGCCGAAGTTCTGACGGTCGCGGTTGGTGTAGTCGTGCATCGCCTCCTTGAGCGCACGCGCAATGCCGATGTAATCGACCACCAGACCGCCCTCCTTGCCGTGGAACACACGGTTCACACGCGCGATGGCCTGCATGAGGTTGTGGCCGCACATGGGCTTATAGACATACATCGTGGCCAGCGACGGCACATCGAATCCCGTGAGCCACATATCCACCACAATGGCAATCTTCATGGGGCTGTCCTCCGATTTGAACTCCTTGGCCAACTCCTTTTTGTACTGTTTGTTTCCCACTATCGGGTGCCACTCCTCGGGGTCCTTGTTGCTGCCCGTCATCACCACCTTCACCTTGTCGCCCCACTCGGGACGCAACTCCAACATACGGTGGTAGATTTTCATGGCTATGGGTCGCGAGTACGCCACAATCATGGCCTTACCCGTCAATTCATATTGTCGGTTCTCCTCATAATGGGCGATGATGTCGCGACACAGCGAGTCGATGGTCTCGGGAGCACCCAACAACTCCTCGAGATGCGACATCTCGCGCTTGCTCTCCTCTATCTGCTCGGACGTAGCCCCCTCCTCCGCCAACAATTCGTATTCGTCATCGAGGGCACGCAGCGTCTCGCGGTCGAGGTTCAGCTTGATGACACGCGACTCGTAGTAAACCGGACAGGTCGCACCATCGGCCACCGCCTGCGTCATGTCGTAGATGTCGATGTAGTCGCCGAAGACCTCCACCGTGTCGCGGTCCTTGGTCGAGATGGGCGTACCCGTAAATCCGATGTAGGAGGCATTGGGCAGCGAGTTGTGAATGATGCGTGCCGTGCCGACGGATATTTTTCCCGTCCGGGCATCGACCTTCTCCTCAAATCCGTATTGTCCGCGGTGCGCCTCATCGGTCATCACGATGATGTTCTTGCGCTCCGACAGCGGTTCGTCCGACTCCTCGAACTTCTGCATCGTGGTGAAGATGATGCCGTTGGCCTGTCGGTTGTCCAACAACTCGCGGAGGTGGCGGCGGTTCTCGGCATGGAGGGGCGTCTGTCGCAGGAAATCACTGCACCGCGAGAACTGGGCGAACAACTGCTCGTCGAGGTCGTTGCGGTCGGTGATGACCACTATGGTGGGTTGCGACAACTCCTCCTGCAAGAGATGGGCATAGAAGACCATCGAGAGCGATTTGCCACTGCCCTGCGTGTGCCAGAAGACACCGATTTTACCGTCCTGCGCCACGGCACGCCGTGTGCGTTCGACAGCTTTCTTCACGGCGAAATACTGATGATAGCCGGCGAGGATTTTAGCCGACTGCTTCTCGCCGTCGGAGAAACAGACAAAGTTTTTGATGATGTCCAACAGACGCTCACGGGTGAATATTCCTTCGAAGAAGGTGTCGAAATCGGCATATTGCGTACTTTCGTAACTTCCGTCTCTTGTTTTCCACTCCATGTAACGGTCCTCGTTGGCGGTGATGGTACCGGCCTTGGAGGTGGACATATCGCTCATCACGCAAAAGGCATTATAGACGAACATCGACGGAATCTCATACATATAGTTTCTCAACTGGGCGTATGCTTCCGAAGCATCGGTTTCTTCTCTCGAAGGCGATTTGAGTTCCACCATCACCAGAGGCAGTCCGTTGATAAAAACCACGAGGTCGGCTCTTTTCTCCGATTTTTCCACAAACGTCCATTGATTGACAATGTGGAATGTGTTGGCATCGGTATTATTGTAGTCGATGAGATATACGATGTCGTTGCACATTTGTTTCCCGTTGTGGAAAGCGACCTCGACACCGTGTTGGAGATAGTCGGTGAAAATTTCGTTACGATGGACGAGACTACCGGAGTCGATGTTTCGGATTTTAACCACCGCCTCGTCAATGGCAGCTTGCGGCAATCGGGGATTGACAGTCCTCAACGCCTCGAGTAGCACCTCGTCATAGAGCGGAGATTGGTAATCTCTGACAATGTCGGGCGCGTAGACGTATTGATAGCCCAGATTTTGGAATAAGGCTATCAATGCTTTTTCGTAACTGTCCTCGGTGAAAAACATAGTCGGAAGGTATTATTTAGCTTCATCATCTTCTGTTATACCAAAAAAATCTTTTACATTTTGATATAATTCTTTTGCATCTGTATTCTCTTGAGTATTATTTATATAATTTTCTACACATTCTATTAATTTGGACTTTATATTGAATGGAGCATTATGAACAACTACCACATCTCCACTTAAATGTGTAGATATAATTCCTAAAACAGATGTGGCAATTATATAGCCACAACAATACAATGCATTTTTACCAAATAATTGCTCCAATGGCAAAATTTTTCCTTGTTCATAAGCATATACACAAGCTAAAATTGCCAAATTACCCGAAAATGAACCTTGTTTAATATAAGAATCAATCAAATTATCTCTATCAATTGTTGTTGATTGCTCTGATAAATTAGATTCTGCAGATTTTTCAATATTTGTTTGATTGTTATTATTTATAGCAGATTTAGTTTCTGTCGAAATTGTTTTTAATTCCTCCAATCTCGTAATTATCGAATCAATTTTTGCCGATAAATTTTGAGATGTTTGTGAAAACTTATCAACAGATGAAGATATTCTGTCCGAGGCGGAATCAATTTTTTTATACTGTACATCTCCCTTGTTGTTTGAGACAATAGCATAAATAATGGCAACAACAGAAAGAAGCAAAGATGATAATGTCGATGCAAAAGATACATAATCAACAATATCACTTTGATAACCATGATGAACACAAATATATGTCGTCAGCTCTATGATTATGAAAACACAGATACCTGAGATGTAACATATGTGTATTTTAAGAGTTTTTGAATCAGCATTACATTTTGCACTCAAAAACAATTTAATAATTGCAACTATCGCCAATAAGACCACAAATAGCTTGCAAACATCTGAATTTAAAAATTCCAACATGGTTTTAAGGTTTTATCATTACAATTTTATTTCGCCCGACATCAGTTTGGGAAGTAACAAATCACGGGTTTTTGCTAAGTTACGATTTTCTATTCGTAAATCAATGATTTTTTGCAAAATTGGATTTAAAATTTTATCCAAACACTGCATTACTTTTTCCGAAGGCACCAAAACCTCTGAAGAATCCAAATCACCTCTTCGTATATGTCCCATCGTCACTGCTTTATCCTTTGCAATTCGGATAAATTTATCGAGATGTTTTTTCGTCCAAAAATACACAAACCACTTTGGATACCCTTTGGGAGTTACTTTGAATAGATGCTGATTCAAGCCACAATCACCACCACACCAAATATCGACTAATAAAGTACCCGACCAAGAAAATATAATATCTCCATCTCTTACAAGATATTTTTCATCTATTCTATCGGAACATCTATCGCTATTTTTATCACATTGTCCTTGCCCCAATTCTTTAATTTTTAAGACAGGAAGAGATTCATCTCCATTGAGTGCTGGAAATTTCTGCATAGCCAAACCGTTAAGATATTCAGCTATTTCAGTTAACGAAACGACAGATGCATCATCTAAAAGGTTATTGGAGGAATCAAAATAATATTTGAACAATGCCTCAGCCTGCTGTTCCAAATTCTCATTGATTTTCCGATTGTTCTCTATCTTATCATCCAATGAGGAAAGAATATCAATAATTTGTTGCTGGGCACCAATATCGGGCAATAACACATCAATATTAGACAACTCACCAAAAGTAATCTGTGGGAATGTTCCCGAACGAGATTCAGCAAGTACCTGCAATTGGTCTATTATTGGCTGACTACTTAAAATATAAAACAGATATAATGGTAAAATCTTATCATTGACTCTTATAACCATTAACTTAGTTGAAGCAATGTAATTTTGAGGGTCAAAATCGACAAATGCAAATCTTTTATTAGCAGGTCTAATTTCCGAATACAAAATATCATTCTTTTGAAAAGTCTTTTTGAATTGGCCTTTCAAATTTTCATTTTTAACCCTAATATGATTTAAACACTTACCATCTAAAACATCAGAAGTATTTATCAACACGACCTTCTCTGCATTAGATTTATAAGTATTACTCACAGACCTACAAACATCTCCCAACTTATATGTTTTCCACTCTGCCATACATCTACTCCAATTTAGACTTTAACGCTTCTAAGCCCTCGATTTTCTGCATTAACAAATCTTTATTTGCTTGATAAAATTCCTTCTCGCTTAACAAAAGATGTTCCTGATATTTTCGTTCTTGATACTCTTTACCAACTGCGGTCATAAGATAGTATTTGCCAGAAAATAAATCTTTATATTTCATTCTATTCTGTTCTACCTTATTCATATTCGCAAGATAAATTTTCGCTTCCGATTTCTTCGTTTCAATCGCAACTTCAAGTTGTATGCGTGCCAACTCCTTGATGCTTGCAATCTGACGATTGGCATCTTTCGAAGTCGAACGCGCCGAATAAATCGCAATCCCCACAGAGACCACCGACAACAGAACGGTGGCAAAGGTTACCCATTCGTTGAATCCCATACCTACTATTTAATCGTGAAACCGACTTTTGAAAGTTGTGTGCGGATTTCATCCTCCAAACGGCGCGACTCCTCGAACAACGACGACAACTCGCCGGTGAGTCGCCGCATCTTCTCATCGAACGGTTCGCCGTCGTCCTCCGCATCGGCGATACCCACATAACGACCCGGGGTGAGGATATAATCCTGACGGGCAATCTCCTCGGTCGGCACCACGGCACAAAAGCCCTTCTCATCGGTGAGCGTACCCTCGACATAGGCGTTGTAGGTGTCGGCAATCTTCTGAATATCGCCACGCGCCGAGGCTTCCTCCGACTCGCAGTCGGTCAGTTCGCGCAATCGGCGGCTGACCATAGTACCCATATTGCGGGCATCGATAAACAGCGTGGTGCCACGGCGGCGCTTTTGGCGGTTGAGAAACCACAACGACACGGGAATGCCCGTAGTATAGAACAACTGCGAGGGCAACGCCACGATGGCCTCCACCAAATCATCTTTGATGATGTTCTCGCGGATTTGACCCTCGCCACCCGACTGTGACGACAACGAACCGTTGGCGAGCACCATGCCGATGCGACCCGTGGGCGACAGGTGGTAAATCATGTGTTGCAACCACGCAAAGTTGGCATTGCCCGCAGGCGGTATTCCATACTTCCAGCGGGGGTCGTCCTGCAAACGCTCCGCGCCCCAGTCGCTCAGATTGAACGGGGGATTGGCCATCACATAATCGGCTTTCAGCGTCTTGTGCTGGTCGTCGAAGAAGGTGTCGGCATTGAACTTGCCCAAGTCCGCCTCGATACCCCGAATGGCAAGGTTCATCTGTGCCATCTTCCATGTGGTGGGGTTGCTGTCCTGACCATAGACCGATATATTGTTGATATTGCCCTGATGTCTCTCGATGAACTTCGCCGACTGAACGAACATACCGCCCGAACCGCACGCCGGGTCATAGACTCGACCCTTGAAGGGTTGCAGCACCTCGACCAATGTACGCACAATGCACGCCGGAGTATAGAACTCACCCGCCAGCTTACCCTCCGCCTCGGCGAATTTCGACAGGCAGTATTCGTAGGTGCGACCCAAAATATCCTTCTCCTCGCCGTGTTCGTGCATCTTGATGTTGGTGAACAGGTCCACCACATCGCCCAAACGGCGTTTGTCCAGCTCTGGGCGTGCGAAATTCTTGGGCAGAATACCTTTCAGACGCAGATTCGACAGCTCGATTTCGCGCATGGCGGTGTCAATCACCACACCTATCTGCGGAGTATGTGCCGCCGCGGCCACCATCGACCAACGTGCATTTTGGGGTACCCAAAAGATATTCTCGGCGGTGTATTCGTCACGGTCCTCCTCGAAGCCCTCGCCCTCGGCAACCAGTGCCGCGTATTTGGTCTCGAAGCGGTCGGAGATATATTTCAGAAATATCAATCCCAAAATCACGGATTTATATTCCGATGCGTCGATATTGCCGCGCATCTTGTCGGCCGCCTTCCAAATCTCTTTCTCGAAGCCGATTTCAGCGGTATTAGTTTTTGCCATTATCGTGTGTAAAATTTGATTTCAACTTGCAGGCGATGACTCGAAAGCATCCAAATCGCCAAATATTTGTACAAATATACAAAATACTATGGTAATTTTTGATAGCTGCGCGACATTCCGCAGCCGATTTTCACGCCTGTGGTGGAAAATTAAGGGGGCTTCGGTGAGGTAGAGGGGGGGGTGAGGTGG
>JAHHQO010000022.1 GCA_020026335.1 Alistipes sp.
AGGCCTGCCGCTAGCGTTCATCCTGAGCCAGGATCAAACTCTCCATTGTATAAAAATATAAATAAATTGTTAGAGTCCTGACTACTTCTTATTCATTAAAGAATTGACAGATAAATACTACATTTTTCTCTCAAAATATACCAGTAATTCAAAGAACCAGTTTTGTAAAGTTCAACAACTTTCGCTGTGATTTCGGGTTGCAAAGATAAGTAACATTTTTGAAACCTCCAAATCTTTTTAAGAACTTTTTTGCAACTGCAAAAATCTTAACTCTTAAAAGAGTGTCGCCTGCTTTCGCAGACTCGAAGACTTTGTAAGAACCGTTGTTTTTTGTATTGCGGTTGCAAAGGTAGGGACTTTTTCGGAATCTGCAAATAGTTTCGACTCTTTTTTGCTAAAAAATTTCATTTTTGTCGATTTTGCCATTTTTACCTATATATAATTATTAATAGCGGGGCTAAATCGCCCCGAAACACCCCGCAAAACCGCACACCGAAATCCCGCAAACCGGCAGAAACATCACGAAGAGGGGTGAAAAATCATGGGAAAGAGTCAAAAATCGGGCTGTGATTTTCCGAAAAATTTATTATATTTGTAGAATGGAGGGTGTTCCCACACCCCAAATTTCTTCAAAAAAGCGGTGATTTTTCTGTCGCACGCCCTCACAATCCCCACCGATTTTCCGAAAACGGGGACAAAATTGTTCCCAAATTTTATGTCGAAGGGCAATTCACCCTTTGATTTTTTGCCCAAAATTTATTATATTTGTTTAACGATGTATCACCATCATCTCTAAAAATTCAAAAATTAGACCCGACAGAGTTTAGAAACAATTGTAATTTTTGGGGCGCCCCCCCCTTGTCCGACGACAAAAACACCGGCAAAAGAACCACCATCACCCACAAAAAAATCCACTTACCCCCAATCATGAAACATCTTTATACCCTATTCCTCGGAATAATACTCTCCATAGGTTCACTACAAGCGCAGACACCCGACGATTTGAAGGCGTGTCTCGACAGACTTCACCGCGCCGAGCGTTCCCACGACAAGGACTCTCTGGCGGTGGCGCATGCCGATTTGGCGGACTATTACTCCAATTTCGATGCCGACAGCATGTTTTACCACGTCCGTGCCGGTCTGAAATATGCCGACCCGCAGGTCATCGAGCCTTACCTCCGTCTGTTGAACAACGAGGGCAACTACTACAACGCCACGGGTGCAAGTCGCGCCTGTGTGGATAAATTCCTTTTTGCCACCCGTGAAGCGGAGCGACTCAAAGCCGACCCCACCACTCTGGGTGACACCTACTCGTCGTTGGGTGTTGCCTACCGCCGCATCGACCGTCCCGACTCGGCGGCCATCTGCTACAAGCAGGCACTCGCCCACTACAAGGCATCGCCCGAGGGCATCAACAACGAAGAGATACCTTTTTTGCTGACCAACATTGCCATTCTCTACACCAACACCCACCGTTTGGAGGAGGCCTCTAAATATATAGGTAGGGCGCTCACCCTTTCGCAGGGATTGGACGACCTGCCCACGGAACTGTACATCTCCAACACTGCCGGCAGCATCTACACCCTACTCCACCAGTACGACAAGGCCATTCGCACCCTCAAGCAATCGTTGAGTAAGGCACAAAAAGCCAATATGCCGCGCTATGTGATGCAGTGCATGACGCCCCTTCTGGTGCTGTTTGTGCAGACCGACGACAACGCCTCGTTCGAGAAATACAACGCCGAGGCGCAAAAGTGGCTTCAGATGTTGCCGCCTGCATCCAACGAAGCGGTAGGTTATCACGAGGTACTCGCCACCAACTACGCCCGACAGAAGCAGTACACCAAGAGCAACGAGGAGTATCAGCACCTCATCGACCTCCACTCGCAGAATGCGCACACTCCCCTGCCCAGCCTCCACCTTCACATCGCGCACAACTACGCCGCGATGCAGCAACCCCAGAAGGCCTACGAACATTACGAGCGGACGCTGGTGCTCATCGACAGTCTGCGCACCGTGGAAATCGACCATCAGATTTCGGATTTGAACGTGCGTTACGAGACGCAGACCAAGGAGCTGGAGCTGGCACAGCTGCAACGCAGCTACCTCACCCACAAAAACCGCGTCATGCAGTGGAGCATATTGGGACTCTTCGTCTTCGGACTGACCATTCTGCTGTTAATCTACCAGCAGTTCCGCCACAAGCAACTCATGCAGAAGGAGGAGTTGAACGTGGCACGCAGCTTCATCGAAGGACTCGAAAAGGAGCGTTCGCGACTCTCCAAGGAGTTGCATGACGGTGTGGCGAACGACCTTTTGGGCATCGGCATGATGCTCAAACTCCTCGACAACAACCCCGGACTCAAGGACGATATCCTCGACAACATCGAGACCATACGCAACGATGTACGCAACATCTCCCACGAGTTGTGCCGTCCGCGCTTCCAGCACACCTCACTCGACGAAGTGATGGAGCACCTCCTGCACCAGATAATCGGCAGCAACGACATTGACATACATTTCCACAAGAGCGGACTCCCCGCCCTCTGGGAACAGATTCCCGAAGATGTGGCACTCGAAACCTACCGCATCTTGCAGGAGCTGATGTCGAACATCGTGCGTCACTCCGAAGCCACCTACACCCTCATCACCACCGAGGTCACCGACCACAGTCTGCAACTCCGCATCGAGAATGACGGCAAGACCTACTCGACCCAATCCCCCACGGGTGACGGCATAGGGCTATACAGTGTCGATGACCGAGTGAAGGCCATAGGTGCCCAATTCGACTGTCACATTGCCGACGGAAAACAGGAGTACCTGCTTTATGTAGAGTGGGGGAAAGCCATATAGCGAACAAGAGTCAATCAAAAATCACGTTATTCCGTGACGATTAGCAATCTAATATTCACTTCCTTTGTAAAAAAATCTACGACTTTGGAAACACTGGAATCTATTCGGATATTGATGGTCGAAGACCATGAGATTGTTATCTGCGGTCTGAAACACATCATCAACTCCGCGCTGCCCGAAATTCACCACATCGACACCGCGAAGACAGGTTTGAAGGCATTGGAGATGATGCAGCATTCCTATGATATCTACATGATAGATTTGGAGCTGCCCGACATTTCGGGAATTGACCTCATCAAGTCCATTCGCCAGAATGCCCCCGAGGTCAAAATCATCGTGCACACCATGCACAACGAGTTGTGGTACACCAAACAACTCGACCAGCTCGGCGTGAACGGCATCGTCTATAAATCGGTCAATTCGAAACAGATTATCGAGGCGCTCACCTCTGTTCTCGACGGCAAGAACTACCGCAGCACGACCACACCTGCCACACCCGCGCAGGAACGCCGCGCCAAGAAAGTACGCAAAGTGTTGTCAAAACGCGAGTTGGAGGTGCTGAAGTGCATCTCGCAGGGTAAGAGCACGGCGGAAATCGCCAGGGAACTCTGCATCACCGTGAACACGGTGGAGACCCACCACCGCCACCTCAATGAGAAACTCAATGCCACCAACATGGCATCGCTCATCATGCACGCCGTGGCGAAAGGTCTGCTTCCCATCGAATAACACCGGGGGGGGGAGACCGCAAGCAAATCGGAGCAAGACAAGGAGCGAGTCTCACCGTCCGCTCCTGTCGACAGAAGGAGGGAGAGATATGCATCTGCCCCAACGACTTGCCACACGACAAGAAAACATCAAAAAAAACAATAAACCCTTTAATCTATGAAAAAACTTTTACTATTAACTCTTTCACTGCTTATCGCAGCTACCTCGTTTGCTCAGGAGACCGAAGCGACAAACGACAAGCCCGAGAAGCGTTTCCGCAAAAAGTTCTTCAACATCAGCTACTCCTCATCGGAGCTTTCGCCCAAGAGCGACATTCTCATTGATGACGGCATGGGCGAGATGGTACCCCTTGTTGATGCCAACTTCAAACTCAAAAGCGATTGGGGTGTGTCGATTGTCAGAGGTCGCACCTACCGCCTGCACCGCAAGCCACTGGCGAACCTTGTAAATATAGGTATCGATGTCAGCTTCCTCGACCTGAACTACTCGCAGTTCACCATGAATGCTGTCCCCTCAAATAATTCGCCCTCGGATTCGGAAGGCTCCACAAAAATCCACAAAATCGACTACGGCTGGCAGGTGGGTCCCTCCATCTCGCTGACTCCGGGTCGCCGTTTCACCATCACCGCCTACTTCCGCTACGCGCCCACCTTCTCGTCCATCTACGTTGATGACAGCTACATGGGTAACTACTCGACCCAGTTCCGCACGGGTGCTTCATTCTCGTATGGTGTCATCGGTTTGGGTATGGAGGCCAGCTTCGGCGACTGCAAGTACAAGAATTTTGTCGGTGACCTCGATTTGGGCGACACCAAAATCAAGAGCAGCGGCTACCGCGTTTACCTCCAGTTCCGCTGGTAGGAGATTGTGCGGATGTCCGCACACACAGGAAACCCCCTATTAGGATAAAAAACAGGAAATCCCATCAATCTATCATACTTTATTTCCCCGCTGGCACCATTGCTTACCGCCACACGGGGAGACAGGTCGCCCGACAGAGCGAACTTTCTCGGGAACGCCCATTCCCAACGCTCGGGACGCAGGGAGGGAGCTTGACGCTCGACCACAAGTCGCAGTGTCACCTCCCCGACAGATGCACCAACCCCTGCATCTCACCACGTCCGACGGCAGGCCACAGCTCGGAGCGGAGTGCACCCCCACTTCGCTTGGCAGGACAACCCTCGTGGTTGTCCTTTTTTTGTGCGGAGTGTGAGTGGGGCGGCAAAAATTTCGTATTTCACCGCCTTTCGCTGCCTACGCCTCCCGAATAGACAAATATTTTTACTACTTTTGCAATGATATAGCTTTATGAACTTCAAACACTAAACTCACAACATGAAATTCAAGAATCTGACCATACTTGTCGTTCTGCTCATCATTGCCGATCAGGTGCTCAAGGTGTGGATTAAGACCCACCTGGCTCTGGGCGAGGCCATTCCCGTCTTCGAGTGGTTCCAGCTCCGCTTCGTGGAGAACAACGGCGCCGCCTTCGGTATGCAGATTGCCGCCAACGGAGGTTACGACTGGGGCAAACTCCTTCTGGGCGTGTTCCGCGTGGCGATGGTGGGTGTGCTGACCTACGCCCTCTGGAAGGGTTGCCACATGGGCAGGAAAGTGCCCAAAGGTGTACTTGTCGGCGGTGCGATGGTGCTGGCCGGCGCACTGGGCAACATCATCGACAGTGCATTCTACGGTATGATATTCACCGAATCGACCCCCATGACCGTGGCACAGCTGGGCGAGGGCTACTCGTCGTTTATGTTCGGTCGCGTGGTGGATATGTTCTATTTCCCGTTGTTCAAGTGGGACAGCGTGCCGGGCTTTTTGAGCTTTCTGGTGGACCGCGACAACTACTTCTTCGGAGCGATTTTCAACCTTGCAGATGCCTATATTTCGGTGGCTGTGGTCTATTTAATCGTGTTTCAGCACAAATTTTTTAATAAATAGCATTTTTTCGTCCAAAAAACTTGTCAGTTAAAAATTTTTGACTACCTTTGCGCTTGCAATTCCGAAATGCCCAGGTGGCGGAATAGGTAGACGCGCACGTTTCAGGTGCGTGTGCCGCAAGGCGTGCAGGTTCGATTCCTGTCCTGGGCACTCGTTGAGAGCTGTTTATCTTCACAGATAAACAGCTTTTTTTATGCCCTTTTCCCGGGGCGGGAGAGGGGGGGGGCGGAACAGGTGCCCCACCGCCAGACAACGCCCGTCAGACACACTCCCCGTGCAATCATCTTCACGTCCTGCGTATTCGCGTCATTACCGCCCGTATTCCGCCACCAACATCTCCGACACCTATATATATTAACACTCGTCTCACCGCGCTCAAATCGCCGCATATAAAGGAATTTCCCGACGGCGCATCAGCACGGGCAAAACGCCTCCTCTTTCCGCGCCCTGCCCCAAACCCGACCGAACGCCACAGCCCCCAACACCAGCCACCGCTACACCACTCCGCAGCCCCCTCGCACCACCAACCCCACGCCCAACCGCGCCCCACAAATGCC
>JAHHQO010000003.1 GCA_020026335.1 Alistipes sp.
GAGCACGACACTCTTAATGTTGGGGTCCAGGGTTCGAGCCCCTGAGGGGGTACAAAGCACACAAGATGCACACTATCCTCGAAAGCAGATGCTTTCGGGGATTTTTTTGTTGGTAGGCTGGCGGAGCTGATGGCGACGCGGACTTGTTCGCTGTGTTGTTGTCTGCGCGCCGAGTTTGGAGACGACACAAAAAGAGGAAGATAAACGGTATGTTTTATCTTCCTCTTTTCTCAATTTCCGCAACCCTTCGCCTGCATTTTCGCCGTTGTGGTATTTCGTATTCTACATCAAACCACAACTGCTTCCTCTCTCCAGAATCCTGCAATGGGTTGTTTCTTATTCGTATTCTACATCAAACCACAACCTGCCAAAGTGCTGACCGACCAGGGTTATTGTTGTTTCTTATTCGTATTCTACATCAAACCACAACCCAAGGCATCGAATCAAGATTTATCTACTAGTTGTTTCTTATTCGTATTCTACATCAAACCACAACCCGTGGTTAGTTATACCCCGCAACGAAGAAGTTGTTTCTTATTCGTATTCTACATCAAACCACAACCAAACAAAATTACAGAAAAAAAATGAAAAAGTTGTTTCTTATTCGTATTCTACATCAAACCACAACGCCGCGGCCGAAGGCATACCCAACTCCTTGTTGTTTCTTATTCGTATTCTACATCAAACCACAACTCTACAATATCTAATATACGATTTGTAACGTTGTTTCTTATTCGTATTCTACATCAAACCACAACTCTGGATAAGGACGGGAATTTTACACCCTGTTGTTTCTTATTCGTATTCTACATCAAACCACAACGCTGCCTCCACCCTATTACGGTTCCAAATGTTGTTTCTTATTCGTATTCTACATCAAACCACAACCATCTCAACAGGAGCAGACCCTGGTATTTCGTTGTTTCTTATTCGTATTCTACATCAAACCACAACCGTTAATGGCGTTAATCTGCTCGCCGAGGGTTGTTTCTTATTCGTATTCTACATCAAACCACAACGTAAAAGGAGGGGGCAAGCCCCTCCGTCTGTTGTTTCTTATTCGTATTCTACATCAAACCACAACGCCATCTCGCGCCCTATGTCCTCAATGCAGTTGTTTCTTATTCGTATTCTACATCAAACCACAACCTGCCCCTGCTGCGTACCTTCCACGGCTGTGGTTGTTTCTTATTCGTATTCTACATCAAACCACAACTTCTTTGCCACTGAATAGTTCTTATCTTCGTTGTTTCTTATTCGTATTCTACATCAAACCACAACATGCAGAGGTTTACGGATTACGTGTTGACGTTGTTTCTTATTCGTATTCTACATCAAACCACAACATATCCACACATGATAAGAGGTAGTAATCGTTGTTTCTTATTCGTATTCTACATCAAACCACAACGGTTTTGGTACAGAGCAACTATTCTGTTAAGTTGTTTCTTATTCGTATTCTACATCAAACCACAACCCTCGATAAGGTGTAAAATTCCCGTCCTTAGTTGTTTCTTATTCGTATTCTACATCAAACCACAACGGCTTCATAACTTCAGCCTTCGTACCAAGTGTTGTTTCTTATTCGTATTCTACATCAAACCACAACCTCGGCAATTTATTGAGTTGAATAATAGTGTTTTATGCCCGTTATAAGATGCGAAAAAACACGCTGTATTCTCCGAAGAAGTGCGTTTGATGCTATTTTTGTGGTCGTTGAACAAATGTACTAAAAAAATTCCAATTGTTGTGGCATTTGTGGTTTTGCCTGCTCTATTTTGCCCCAAAAATTCCGAATGTCACCATATTGTTTGTCGGTGATACTCAAAATGCTGATATGTCCCGATGCCGGTAAAGCCCGACGCACGCGCATAATATGTACCGACATGTTTTCTTTCGATGGACAATGTCGGGCATATACCGAAAATTGCATCATCGTAAATCCGTCTTTGACCAGTGCCTTGCGAAATAGTGCGGCACTTTTGCGTTCCTTTTTTGTGTTGGTCGGCAAATCAAAGAAAACAAACAACCACATGATTTTATAAGCATTAAGGCGATTTTCAGACATCTATTCCAATCTTGGGTAACTGATTTTCTTTTCTATTCCCATAAAACATTTGGACAATGAAGCAGAGGTGATGGATAGTGCCACATCCAACGGCCGTTGCATTTTGGGAAATCGTGTGTCCATATATAATATATGTAGTAACTCTTTTTTTGTCTCCTGGGAGAGTTGCGTACATTGTTGGGTATACAATTGATATACTATTTCATCTACATAGGGACGATATCCCTCCATGATATCATCTGCCAAGGGAAAGGCGTTGTATCGGTTACGGTGAAAAATGCCGAATTGCGGAAATAATCCCGAACCCATCAATGCTCTGGCAACGGCGGCTCGCAATAGGGTATAACCGTAATTGAGCAGATTGTTGGGAGGAGTTCCCTCTCTGCTACGACAGAACTCCGCACCGAACAATTCTTTCCAGTAGATTTTTGCGGCAATGCCTTCGCGGTTGTCCGTATCACCGCTCTTGACATTCATGTAATAGGGTTTGAGTTTTTCACCGTCTTTCCCTAATTTGTTCAATAGTGCGGCCTGATTGCGGATTTTTGCTTCTACCACCTGTTTCCACAAATTCTTTTTCAATGGTTCTCCGGCATCGATTTGTGCTCGGAAATTCTCGCTTTGTGTGGTGTTGGCATCCAAATTCATCAGCATGGCATTGGGCAGCCGGTTTCCTCCACAGAGAATAACGGCAACATTATTGTCGGAGAGTGCGTTGAGGAGCGGCAAAGTGATGTGGGTTTGTTGATGTTCCAAAATCACGTAGCCGATATCCTCAATCGGAATACTCTTCTTCATGTCTGGTGCTTCCCGGGTGTGGACAATCATCTGATTGTCGCACAGACTCAGACAATAGGGGGTTGAAAAGAATAGGGCACGCTTCAACATGGCTTTCAGTGTTTGAATTTAATTTCACCCGTAATGCTCAGCTCAAAATCATAGCCTTCGACCAAAGTATTAAATTGACTCTGGTAGATGCCAATTAAAGGACGATATTCTTCATTTTGTTTCCATAGCCCATTTTTTATTTTTAGCTCTCCGGAAGGACGGGCTTCCTGATGATGTTTAAGAATTAATGTTCCATAGTTGTATTTCTTTTGGATAATCAAAGAACTCATTCCCGTTATCTTATACAACCTTTTGCTCAACTCCCCGACAGAAGCATCGTAAAGTTCTTCGGGCGAGTTTTCATAGAAGAGTACCATTGTACCGACCTTGAGAATGTATTTCAGCGGATAGTCGTTGGCATCGGACAGGGGAAGAAGCTCCACATCCTTGCCCTTGCGGCGGTCGTTAAAATACTTGGCTGCCTCAAGGGTGCTTACCAACTTGAATCCTCGCTTGATTTTGCCTTTGGCATCCGTGCCTTCGTAGATACCCATACAGTAGTTGCTGTCGTTGGCCACATGATAGTCCTGCTTGTAGGGCTTCACCGAGAGGTCGCGATGGCGTTTCAAATCGATGGGGCGGGTAATCGAGGACGCAAAGAGTCGTACCTTGCGAATGGGAATCCGTTTCTCCTCGTTCATCCAAATGGTGTGCGTGGGGTCGGCGAGTACCTTCTCGCCGTAGGTATCGACTGCGTCCTGCACCTTTTGGCGCACCACCTCATCGACAATGTTCTTGATATCCGTCTTGCCGATTTGGTCGAGAGGCTTGCGAATGACATACTTGATTTCCTCCTCGCGCTGTATTGCTCCGTAGAAGGTCTGCTGGTGGAGAACACCGCGTGCGGTGTCGCCCTGCATGTAGAGGGGACGCCCCTGTGCATCCGTTTTCACCTTACCTCTGACGCGCATGACCTTGCGTCCGGGTTTCGACATATTGTCGGAGGTGTTGTGCGATACCGCCAATCTGTCGCCTATGGCCTTCACATCCTCCGTGAAGGTCGGCCACGGCTTCTCGAACGAGGGGCGTGCACCTTTGCCGTAGCGGTAGTACTCCTCCTGTTGGACATATCGCGCCCAGGCGGTGTACTCCCTGCTGCCGATGCAGGCGATGGTGATGGCATCGATGCAGTGGTGGACGTGGTTCACACGCTCTTTCTTGACGTAGGCTTCCTGCAAACCCCACATCTTGCGGAACTCGGCAGTGGTGGCTCCCTTCACCGTGTAGATTTTGTCGAACACCGTCTTCAGATAAAGACGGGCATAGCGACCGATGATACCTATATCTACACCCTGACGGTTGGAGAATCCCTCGGGCACCTCCGTCATGGTGAAGCGCGAGATTTTGCCCCGCCAATAATCCAATTCCATCTGTAACAGATGGCGTCTTTGTATGGCCTTGTCCTTGCTCTCCTTGGTGGGGGCACTCTTGGCAGCCATTCTCAATTTGGCGACCTGCTTCTCCAGGCTGTCGATGTTGTCCTGCCACTTGAAACTCTCGATACGCGCCATGATTTCGTTGTGGTTGGCCAGCTCGGCGGGGAGGTGGCTCTTCTTGATGTCGCGGTTGAAGTGGTTCTCGCAGAGGGTCTTGTTCATCTGCGAATCGTCACCGCCCAACGAACGGGGCAGGGTATGCTCGATGTCGAACGAGGTGTTGTTGCCGATAAAATCGCAGATGGAGATGGTCTTGCCCGTGTAGGGGCATACGTGATGCTGCTCCTCCCACAACTGATATTTCAGAATATCGGTGTCTGTGGGGGTGATGTCTGCGCCTGTCGCCGACTTGTAGAGTTTTGTGATGTTTTCGGCATATTCCGCTCTCCGCTTCTCGCGTTGCGACTGATAGGCGGCTATGGCATTGCGGCGGTTGGCATCGTTTAGACCGCGGGCAAATTCGATGTTGATTTTGGTCGTGGGGTCGATGTCGCCCTCGCGCAACAAATGGTTGATGAGGGCGCGCAGACGGTGCAAGGCTCTCATGGCCATCGGGTTGCGGACGGATGCTATACGTGGCGAACCCAGCTGGAGTGGCTGACCCTCCTCGGCGTGTGCCGCAGGGTAGGTCTCTATCATCGAGGGATGGTAGAGGTGGCTGAGGTGTCGCTTATCGATGCCGACCATGTTCCCCAAATAGGAGGTGATGACACTCTCCTGCGTGCGATGTCCTGCCGACTCGTTGTTGCGCAACTCGGTGAGGATGTTGCGGCGGATTTCTTCGGTCGCCTCGCTGTCCTTGCGGATATCGGCGGGCAGCACCTTTTCGAGATTGGCCATGAAGACGGCAAAGTCGTAACGGTAGCCGCGGCGCAGGTAGGGCAGTATCTTGTTGATGGCATTCAGACTCAATGCGGCATAGTCCTGTGGAATTTGTATCTCGGCAAAGGTCTGTGCATCTTTATCAGAGAGTTGCAGGTTGGTCTTTGCCCATTGCACCAGCCGCTCGGCATTGTCGAACGAGAACAGGGCGTGCCAGATGTCGTTGAGGATTTGTTCCTCGGTCTTGTCGTTACCCTTGAGGTAGAGAGCGCAAATTTCCGAGAGGTAATCATCGCCAAAAATGTTGCGCAGTTGTGCCATGACGGGGCAGCCGCTGACGGTGGTCGTCGCGGAGTAGTTGAATTGGTAGGGGAGAACGGTGCGGTCTCCCTTGCAGGTGTATTTCCCCTTTCCGGCAATCTTTTGGGCAATCTCCTCGAAGTTGAAATGCGACTTCGACTTGCGGAAGAAGAGCGACTCTATCTTTTGGTACTCCTCCTGATTGAGCGGTCGGGATTCTTCATCGGAGGGAGTCTGTATGCGGATGTTATTGACAAATTGCAACATACGGAACTCCTCAAATCGGGGGTGCGAAACGGGACAGCGGCTCTTGTGCTTCTCGAAGGTACATTTGCCAACCAGTCCCTTTTGCGACTTCAGCGGACGCTGGAAGAAGATGGCGCGATGCAGGGCTTTGCGCAAATCGTCGGGGAGCTGTTGGCGGTCGCAGATGGCATTGAACTCCGCCAGATAATGCTCGTTACGGGCGGTGTAGTGCTTGCGTATCGGCTCGACACCATAGAGACGATAGAAATATTCGCCCAGGAAACGGCAGCCTGCCGCCTCCATATCCTCCGACAACGACTTGATACACTCCTTGACGGTGCCGGTATCCTTGTCTGCGGCTTCTTTTCTGTTGGAGAGGAAGCCGCGGCGCTGTGCCAGATGATAGAGGGCACGGCCGAGGGTGTAGCGTCCCTGTTGGGTGTCAAGGTCTAAAGACTCGGTCAGAGCGCAGTAACGGTCGTGGTAGGGGTTCTTGTCCCGATTGTCATCGGTGCGCTGCCAGCGGATGAACTCCTCATCGAGGGGATAGATTTTATCCTGTTTCCAAGTGTGGAGTGCCTGCTCCGAAAGCGGAGGACACAGACGGTGGTCGATGAGCACCTTCAGCAACTCGATTTTGCGCAGACGGCGGCGGAAGTAGTGACGGCGGAGTGCGCGTGCATTGGTTCTGTCCTGCACGGTGGGGCGCTCCTGGTTCTTCTCGCGGACGACACCCTCCTGAAATATATTGACACCCTGTTTGACGAGCGTTTGTGAGTTTTCATCTCTCTCGACGATGGCCCAACCTATGGAGTTGGTTCCCAAGTCCAAGCCTAAAGTTTTCTCCATGTGAAAGTAGTTTTCGGTAGTTTGACAACGATAGACGGGGCTAAAATTCCTCGAGGCGAGTCGCTTTGTCCCGTTGGTTGTAAATCTTCCTGCAATTTAAGAAAAATAGCACATCTTTCCAAGATAATATATGATTATTTTGTGCTTTTCGTGGGCTTACCGAAGTGAAAATTTTGCACGAAGATTTGCACAGGCGGAAATTGTTTATTATATTTGTGTTGTAAGAAATTCTACATCTTACCACAATAAGGCTATATGCCGAAGGTTTTATAACCTACTGTCTCCGCGTACTCCGTGGAGACTTTTTTGTCTTTTTTGAGCTTGGAAACGATGGCGCAGGCGAGTGCGTATCTTCGTGTGCAACTATCGGTTGAGGGGCGTGGAGACGGTGGAGAGAGGGGCTGAGGAGAATTTTGTACTGCCGATTTCCGCCGTGTAAATTTGGATAAATGTAAAAAAAGTCTTATCTTTGCAATCGCAAATGGGAATGATGGTGACATCGAAATTTTACCGTTTGCGGAATGCCTCTTTAGCTCAGTTGGTAGAGCACGACACTCTTAATGTTGGGGTCCAGGGTTCGAGCCCCTGAGGGGGTACAAAGCGCACAAGATGCACACAATCCTCGAAAGCAGATGCTTTCGGGGATTTTTTGTTGGGTGTGCATAATCAATCATCTTTTTCTCCGTTCATGCCGTCTGTTTCGCAAAAGTCTTGATGGCGAATGATGCTTCATACATATCCTTTCCCGCGCTTCTTCCCAAGAATTTGGGATTTTCTTTGTGTCTACCACTTACCATGTGAAAAAAATGGAATAATAATGTTTTATTCCGTCGGAATTTAATGGTTTGATATTGTGCCTGTTGGATTTTTATTATAGTGTTTTTGGACGATTTTTGCATGGGCTCTGGGTGTTTATTTCATTGATTTGGATTTTAGAATCTGGTCGTTTCGGGAAATGAATCTACTTTTACAATACAAAAAATAAACCATATAACCTTTAACTTGTTATGAAAAAGATTTTATATCTGCTGATGTTGTTGGGAACAACCCCGTTGTTTGCCGAAAACTATTCGGTAAAATCCCCGAACTCAAAGATTGAAGTCGGTGTGAAAGTCGGAAAGCAGACAACATTTACCATTGCTTTGAATGGTGAGACCATTTTGGACAAGTCGCCGTTGTCTATGACATTCGATAACGGTAAAGTTATCGGACGTGATATGAAGGTCGTGCGTGTGGAGCGTGCAACCGAGGAGCAGATGCTTCATCCTGTGGTAAGAGTGAAATCTGCTACCATTGCCGACCATTATAATGAAATGGTATTGCATGCCGAGGATTATCGATTGATTTTCCGAGTTTATGACGATGGTGTTGCATATCGCTTTCATACCGATTTCGATTCTGATTTGAAGGTGTTGGGTGAAGAGGCTGATTTCTCCTTCCCCAAGGATTACGAAGTTTTGTTCACCGAGGAAAAGAGTGTGCTTTCGGCGCAACAGCCCATGTTCCTGCCAACGAAGTTGTCAGAAATCAAGATTGACAAGTTTTGCAGTACACCGATGTTGGTGAAGTTGTCGGACAAAGCGCGTATGCTCATCAGTGAGTCTGATTTGCAGAGTTTCCCCGGTATGTATCTTAAAAAGCAGGGTCATTACGAATTGTCAGCCATGCACGCTGCCTATTGTGTGCAGGAGGCAGCACCCAGTCGTCAGGTGTTTCCTATCAAGCGAGCTGACTATTTGGCGAAGGTGAAAGGTACGCGTGATTATCCGTGGCGTGCGATGGTTATTGCCGAAAATGATGCCGATTTGATGATGAGTCAGCTGATTTACAAGTTGGCGCCCGAGTCTGAAGGTGATTTTTCATGGGTACGTCCCGGAAAAATTGCATGGGACTGGTACAATGCATTGATACTCTATGATGTTGACTTTAAGACTGGTGTCAATAATCCCACCTATAAGTATTATATCGATTTTGCTTCGAAGTACGGTATTGAGTATGTGGTGCTCGATGACGGCTGGTCAGAGGAGATGGATGTGACCCGCACGGTGCCCGATATCGACATGGGGGAGCTGACGGCATATGCCGAGAAGAAGAACGTAGGGCTGATTTTGTGGGTGTCGTGGTCGGTACTCCGCGAGAAGCTCGACGAGGCTCTCGACCTCTATGTGAAGTGGGGCATTAAGGGTATTAAAATGGATTTTATGAATCGCGATGACCAATCGATGGTCGACTTCTACAATGGCGTAATCGCCAAGTGTGCCGACCGACATCTGTTGGTCGATCTTCACGGACTCCATAAGCCTACGGGGTGGATTCGTACCTACCCCAATGTCCTTTCGTCGGAGGGTGTCGCCGGATTGGAAAATCATAAATGGAGTAGTGTCGTGACACCCAAGCACAATGTTACACTGCCGTTTACACGTATGGTTGCCGGCCCGATGGACTACACGCCCGGTGGAATGAGAAATCTTCACGAGGAGGACCATAAAATATGGTTTAATCTTCCTGCTACTATTGGCACTCGTTGTCACCAGCTGGGTATGTATGTCGTTTACGAAAGCCCGTTGCAGATGCTCGCCGATTCGCCTTCGCGTTACTACAAGGAAGAAAAATGTATGGAATTCCTCCGTCAGGTTCCTGTCGTATGGGACGAGACTCGTGTACTGAAGGCATCGCTGGGTGAGTATGTGGTCGTTGCCCGTCGTTCGGGAGATATCTGGTACATCGGTGGTATGGCTGGTGAGAAGGGACAGTCGTTTGATATTAATCTCGACTTCATTCGTGGCAAGAAGAGTCTCACCGAATGGAAGGACGGAGTCAATGTCGATAAGTTTGCCGAAGACTTCTCCTGCCGGACCCGTACAGTCAGACAGGGCGATACGCTGAAGGTAACCATGTATGATGGTGGTGGCTACGTTGCCATCATTCGCTAAAAACCAACCTGGAATCTAAACTAACCTAAAAACCTGGTAAAATGAATAAAAAGTACATCTCAGTGGCCGTTATGCTGGCATTATTGGCATTTGCGGTTCCGGTTCATGCCCATGAGAGGGAACACGCGACAGTGGTGGAACTATCGCAGCAGGAACAGATGGCGAAGGGTACGGTGGTCGACAAGAAGACCGGTAATACCATTATCGGAGCTAGTGTGGTGGAGAAAGGAACTACCAACGGAATGGCTACGGATATGGATGGTAACTTTACACTTCGTGTAAATGCGGGAGCTATCCTCCAAATTTCGTATTTCGGTTATCAGACAGTCGAAGTGGCTGCCGGTAGCGATTTGGTCATCGAGTTGATTGAGGATGTGCAGTCTCTCGATGAGGTGGTCGTTGTCGGTTATGGCGTGCAGAAGAAAGCTACGGTGACAGGAGCGGTCTCCTCTGTCAAAGGCAAGGACCTTAAAGTGACCGGAAATTCCAATATCACCAATGCATTTGCCGGAAAACTTCCGGGTGTGATTGCCACTAACCGTTCGGGTGAGCCGGGTAACGATTACTCTACATTGCTTATTCGCGGTAAGGGTACACTCAACGATTGCTCTCCGCTTGTGGTCATCGATGGTGTGGCCAATCGAGGTGGGTTGGAGCGTCTGAACCCCAATGATATCGAATCTATCAATGTCTTGAAGGATGCTTCGGCTGCGATTTATGGAGCGCAGGCGGCTAACGGTGTTATCCTGGTAACCACCAAGCGTGGCTCGTCAGCTAACCGTAAGCCCGTGATTACCTACGACGGTAGTGTTACCTTGTCGCAGAATACCCGTACTCCCAAGTTGCTCAATGCCTACGAATATATGGTGTGGGCTGATGAGATTTCGGGGTATAGAGGTCAGACTCCCCTGTTCCAGAACATCAAGGGCGGTTATCTCGACGGGACTATCAATCGCGACCAGTATGGTAATACCGATTGGATGGATGTCATTTTCAGCAAGGTGGCATTGCAGACCCGTCACTCCTTGTCGGTGAGTGGTGCTACAGAGAAGGTGAGATACTACGTCTCCGGAGATTATACTTATCAGCAGCCTCAGTATCGCAATACGGTATTTGACTATCAGACTGCGCAGGTGCGTTCGAATATTGATGCCAACATTACTGAGAACTTGAAAATAGGTGTCGATTTGGCCGGTCGTCAGGAGAACCGTCACAATTCGCCTTACGCCACCAGTACTATTTTCTGGGAAGCATTCATGGCTTATCCCTACCTCTATGATTACTACCCCAACGGTCTCCCGGGTCCCGGTCTGGCCAATGGTAACAACCTGGCTATTCTGGTCAAGGGTAAGGATACCGGTTACGACAAGGTGAACGACTATTTCTTAGATTCGAAGTTCTCGTTTGATTTGAAAATGCCGTGGATTACCAAGGGACTCTCATTGTCTGGATATGCTGCTTTTGACTTCCATTTCCGCAATGAAAAAATATTGAACGATGTATGGGATACTTATGACTACAACACCGACACGAAGTCTTATGACAAGAAGACGACCAACATGAACGGAAATCAAGTCACATTGAAGCAGTCTCATGACCATAATATATCGAAGACTCTTCACGTCAAACTCAATTATGACAGGGTCTTTGGAGACCATCATATTGGTGCCTTTGTGGCTTATGAGCAGAACAGATATGATGGAGAGCAGTTCTGGGGCTGGAGAGGTTTCTATCTGACAAGTCAGCGCGATTATTTGGATTTTGGTGGAGACAAGGACAAGACCAATGGCGGTTCGGGTTATGTGTCGGCTCGTCAGAATATCTTCGGACGTTTGAACTATTCTTATAAGGAGCGTTATATGTTTGAATTTACCGTACGTCATGACGGTTCGATGAATTTTGCACCCAGTCACCGTTGGGGTACCTTCCCCAGCGTGTCGGTGGCATGGCGTTTGTCGGAAGAGAATTTTATCCGTGACCATGCGGGATTCATTAACGACCTCAAGTTGCGTGCATCGTGGGGTAAGTTGGGTAATGACCGTGTTGCTCCCTTCCAGTATCTTAACTCCTATAATATGCAGAACGGTGCCGTACTGGGTGATACTCCCGGTATGAATGCCGGTATTGTGGCCGGTAAGGTGGGTAATCCTAACATCACGTGGGAGAAGGTCGATTCGAAGAATATTGCCCTCGATGGTATGTTCTGGAACGGTAAGCTGGGCTTCACATTGGAGTATTTCCATCATAACCGTAAAGATATTCTTACTCCCAAGCAGGCATCGGTCCCCAGCTATTCGGGTCTGTCACTTCCCGACCAAAATATCGGCGAGGTTAACAATCAGGGTGTCGAAATCTTGCTCAGTCACCGCAGCCACATTGGTAGTGTGAATTATTTTGTATCGGGTAATTTTACCTATACCAAGAATAAGATTGTCTATTTCGATGAAGCGGCCAACATTCCCCAATGGCAGCGTCGTACAGGCGGCTCGCTCGACACATGGCTGATGTATAAGACCGATGGTATCTATCAGACACAGGAAGAGGTGGATTCCACACCTCACCTTCCCGGTGCTCAGCCCGGTGATATCAAGTATGTCGATGTCGACGGTAACGGTGCGATTACCAGCAATGACCGCATTCGCAGTAAGTATGGTAACATTCCGCGCATTGTCTTCGGACTGTCGTTGGGTCTGGAGTGGAAGGGTTTGGCCTTCAGTATGATGTTCACCGGTCAGGGACAGGCATCGCAGATGATTGTGCCTTACTCCTACAATACGTATCAGGAGTTCTACAATCATCGTTGGATTTCAGCCGAGAAGACTCCTCACGCGACTTTCCCCAGAGCCTTCAACAAGGATGATAAAATTAACACCAAGTGGAGTGATTTCTGGTTGTACAATGCTTCGTTCCTCCGTTTGAAGAATATGGAACTGTCCTACACGCTGCCTGCACGCATTTCGCGTAAGCTGGGTCTGAACAACGTGCGTCTGACTTTGGCCGGCAACAACCTCTTCACAGTGGATCATATCAAGTTTCAGGACCCCGAATCGGATGCTACTTCTACCGGACAGTATTATCCGCAGGCTCGTACCTATTCGTTTGGCGTGTCACTTAGTTTCTAATTAACGATTAAGACCTAAAAACATGAAATACATCAATATATTGAAGTCTATCTGCCTGGGAGTATTGCTCGGAGGTATGTCTTCGTGTGATTATCTGGATATCGAACCTCAGGATCGTTTTACCGAGAAAGACGTTTTTTCCAACCTGGGATTGACCAAGGCCTACGTGCAGAAGCATTATGTGCTTCCGCGCAACGGATGGAATCAGCAGGCTCTGCGCTTTTTGAGCGATGAGTCGATGAATAACTTCAGCTGGTATGATGCTTGGACCATCAATGAGGGTGGTCTGACTCCCGACCAGATGGGTGGCCTTGACATTTGGACAGATTACTATAGCAACATCAAGAATTGTAATGTCTTTTTTGCCAACTCTGAAGCTCTGAACAAGATTGATAAAAAGGAGCGAGACATCCTCATCGGAGAGATGACTTTTTTCCGTGCCTATTACTACATGGAGTTGATTAACCGTTTTGGAGGAGTGGTATTGGCTACCGAACCCTTCGAACTCGATGACCCCGAACTTTTTCGTGAGCGTGCCTCTTATGATGATTGCGTGAAGTTCGTGACTGACGAGTTTAAAAAGGCCGCCGAACTGTTGCCTGTGAAGTTTACGGGCGATAATTTCGGTCGTATTACCCGCGGTGCTGCTCTGGCTATGCGCAGCCGTATGTTGCTCTATGCTGCCAGTCCGCTGTGGAATCCCTCGGACGACAAGTCCAAGTGGCAGGCTGCTTCCGATGCTTCCGCTGCGGTGTTTACCGAAGATATGGCCGGAGTCTATTCGTTAGACCCCGACTATAAGGGACTCTTTCTCAATGCTCACAGCAGCGAAATCATCTATGCGCGACTCTATAATAGTGAGCATGGTCACCAGTTCGATTGGGAAAATACTCCTAACGGTTGGAGCGGATATTCGGCAACCTGTGTTTTGCAGGAAATGGTCGATAGTTATGAGATGGAAGACGGCTCGATGCCCGACCCTTCGCTCTATGCCACAGCTACAGAGAATCCGTGGAAGAATCGCGACCCGCGTTTCTATGCATCGATTGTCTGCGACGGACAGCAGTTCCGCGACAATCATGTTGATTTCTGGATTAATGAGGACGGTGTTTCGGGCGGTAAGGATAGTGAGTATGGCCGCGATAACTGGAACTACTCCAAGACCCACTATACCATCCGTAAGTTCATGGATGAGTCGATGTTGAAGCCTTGGAGCGACAAGGGTAGTCACCCTTGGATTTACTGCCGTTTGGCTGAAATTTACCTCAATTATGCCGAGGCTCAGTTCCATTTGGGGAATGAGGCTGTGGCGCGCGAATATGTCAATAAAATTAGAGAGCGAGCTCGTGGCGGCAGAGCTGATATTTTGCCCGATGTGACTGAATCGGGAGAGGCGTTGCTGGCAAAAATCCAGCATGAGCGCAAGATTGAGCTGGCATTTGAGGAGCATCGTTTCTATGATGTCCGCCGATGGAAGATTGCCGAGCAGACTGACAACGGTGATGTCCACGGAATAAAGATTGTGAAGAAGGCTGACGGAAGCAAGTCTTACGAGATTTTCAAAGTCCAGAGCCGTGAGTTCAATGCTTCGATGCACTATCTGGTTCCCATTCCCAACTACGAGATTCGCAAGTGTCCGCAGTTGAAGCAGAATCCCGGATATCCTCAATTGTAGTATAGAGTCACCATGAAAAATTCAGGGGGTATCATAGCGTGTACTCCCCGAATTTTTCACAATTTTAATCATTATGAAATTTAAAAATTTGATATTGTCGGCCGGCTTGCTGCTTATGGGGGTACCATATGCCCAAGCCGAATCTGATTTGCGGTGGAAATTGGGCGATGGGCATTCCATCGTTTGGGAGGTCGATGGTCGTTTGCCTCATGAGGACCATATCGAGATGGCTGGCAAACGTGTGGCAGTAGTGTTGCGCTATGGTGTGCGTGCTGACGGTTCGTTTGAACTGAATAAGAGCATGGTATGGCCGATGTTGCGTACTTTGCCCAACAACACCCATGCCAGTCTTATGCGTCGTTACGGGTGGTCTCTGTTGGATGCCGTAACGGTCAACGGTCGTGCTTTCACCGATGAGCAGGTGCGCTCTATCCGACTTGACGGTGTCTTACAGGTGAAAAGCGATTTTGATTGGGGCTGGATGGGAAAGTGTAGCCTTACACGCCGTTATTTCACTTCTACCGAGCATCCTGCTCTGATGGAGTCTTACACGCTGACCAATACGGGCAAACGTACATTGGTGGTGGAGATTCCCCAAACGAAGACCAATTGCATGACTAATCCCCGGCAGGGTGTTGAGGGGGCTTACAGAATCGAACTGTGCACTTCCAATGCCGGCGTTTTTATTCTGAATCCCGGAGAGGAACTTCACTTTGGCGCATCGATTGCCGGTTACACTGCTGCGGAGAAGAGCCTCGAATTGGATGTTGAGCATGAACTTGCGTTGCGTCGTGAACTGGTGGAGGGCTGGATGTCGAATTTGGTCCTCGATACTCCCGATGATGTCATTGACCGTATGTTTGCCTTTTCGAAAATCCGTTCCTGCGAGAGCATCTATCAAACACAGGGTGGCCCCATGCACGGCCCCGGCGGTGAATCATATTATGCGGCAATTTGGGCTAATGACCAGGCAGAGTATGTCAATCCGTTTTTCCCTTATACGGGATATGACTACGGATGTGCTTCGGCTCTGAATTCTTTCCGTCATTTTGCCCGTTTCATGAATGAGGAGTGGAAACCCATTCCGAGTTCTATTGTGGCTGAAGGACTCGATATTTGGAATGGTGCCGGTGACCGTGGTGATGCCGCCATGATTGCCTACGGAGCATCGCGCTATGCGTTGGCTCGCGGTTCGCGTCAGGAGGCAGAGGAACTGTGGCCGCTGATTACCTGGTGCCTGGAGTATTGTCGTCTGAAAATCAACGAAGGTGGGGTGGTGGCATCCGATACCGACGAGTTGGAAAATCGTTTTGAATCGGGTGATGCCAATCTCTGTACTTCGTCGCTTTATTACGATGCGTTGATTTCGGCCTCTTATCTGGCTCGTGAACTGGGCTGTGGAAATGCCTGTGCGAAGAACTATCGTGAACAGGCTGCCCGAATGCGCCGTCAGATAGATAAATATTTTGGAGCTAATGTGGAGGGCTTCGACACTTATGCTTATTATAAGGGAAATGACGTACTCCGCTCGTGGATTTGCATTCCGTTGACGATGGGGATTGATGAACGTAAGGAGCAGACCATTGCAGCACTCTTCTCACCTCGTCTTTGGACGGAGAATGGTCTTCTCACACAGGCCGGAAGCGAAACCTATTGGGACCGTTCTACTCTCTATGCCTTGCGTGGTGTCTATACCGTCGGTGAGACCGAGCAGGCTACCCGTTTCCTTAAGCGTTATTCCCAGACCCGCCTGTTGGGCGAGCATGTCCCTTATGCCATCGAAGCATGGCCGGAGGGTAACCAGCGTCACCTCTCTGCCGAGAGCGGACTTTATGCCCGAATTATTACCGAGGGTATGATGGGTATGCGTCCCGTGGGACTGAACAGTTTTACCCTTACTCCTCATGTGCCTCAAGAGTGGGACTTCATCTCTTTGAAACATATTCGTGCTTTCGGTGCCGATTTTGATTTGCGTGTCGAGCGTCTCGGTGGAGGCAAGTTGAAGGTGCTGTTTACTCGTGACGGTAAGACCCGTGTGCAGACCCTTCGTGAAGGCCAGACCCTCAATTTTAAACTTTAGAAACTATGAGAAATGAATTGTTGGCTCTTTGTGGAGTTGCACTATTGTGTGTAGGGTGCAAGTCCTCATCGTCTACAGCAGTCACAACGCTACCTCGTGAGCAGATATCCCGTTTTACCTGCAGTGACCAAAAGTTGGAACATGCCTACGAGTGGGCACGAGGTATGGCTCTTTCTTATGCCCATGATGGTGAGGACCCGGTAGGGTGCTGGTATGAGGCTGCATTGCCCATGCGTGAGGCATTTTGTATGCGTGATGTCTCCCATCAGAGTGTGGGTGCACATATTCTGGGGTTGCAGCGTCATACCAAGAATATGATGCATCGTTTTGCCGAGAATATTTCGGAGAGCAAGGATTGGTGTACCTATTGGGAAATCAATCGCTACAATCGTCCTGCTCCGGCAGATTACGACAATGACAATGAATTTTGGTATAATCTGAATGCCAATTTCGATGTGATATTTGCCTGTCTGAAAATGTATGACTGGACGGCCGATGAGGATTATTTGTCGGAGAAGAGTATGCGTCGTTTCTATGAATTGTCGGCCGAGGAATATGCCGAGCGGTGGATGTTGCGCCCCGATAAGATTATGAATCGTCCCCGATACATGAATGCTCCCGAGAATTTTGACCCCTCGAAGAATTTTCATACCTGTCGCGGTTTGGGCTCCTATGTCGAGAATTTCAGGGATTTGACGGTGGGCGTGGATTTGGTGGCTGCACTCTATGCCGGTTATAAGGCTTTTGCCCAGATGAACGAGACGCTCGGTCATGAGGTCGAGGCTCGAAAATATTTCGATGAGGCAAAGCGTTATCGTGATTTGCTGGAGACCCGCTGGTGGAATGAGAAAGGATACTATTACAATTCGTATTGGACTCAGTCTCATGAATTTTGTCGCGGAGATGGTTCTCCGTTGGTGTTGTGGTTCGAGGCTACGGAGAATCCCGACCGCATTCGTGCTACGGTGAAAGAGATTCTTGCCAAGAAATGGAATGTCGAGAACCTCTCCTCGTTTCCCATGTTATTCTATCGTTTGGGATACGACCGTGAGGCATTGGAGTGCCTTGGGGAACTGCCGTCAATGCCTCGTTCGGAATATCCCGAGGTATCGTATGGTGTGGTTGAGGGAATTGTCTCTGGTATGATGGGACTTTTGCCCAATGCCCGTGAGAATAAAGTCGTCACATTATCGCGTTTGCCCGATGACAAGACTACGGCCACGGTGGAGAATGTCCCGGTTTTTGGCGGCTATGTGTCGCTGTCGCATGTCGGATATTCGCAAAGCACCTTGACCAATAATACAGGTCGTGAAATGATATGGGAGGTCAACTTTGCCGGTGAGTTCAAATTTTTTGAGATTTCCGGTGCTAAGGTCGCTCCTCAAATCGCGGAGAACGAAATGGGAAAGCGTATTTCAACTCTTCGCCTAATAATAAAACAGGGTCAGACAATTCAAGTAAAAGCATTGTCGTAGGTGTATTTTTGGTAGTGGTAGTGGCCCTGTCGGATGCGTTTCCGGCCGGGCTGCTTTTTTGTAGTAACTGCTGATTGGATTTCTGGACCGAACGGATTATATTTGTATATCAATCTACGAAAAACTACCTATGAAAAATAAATTACTTCTGTTGTCTCTGCTCTTGTTGTGGGGTGTGGTACAGGTGTTGTATGCCTCGCCCGTGAAGTATTACACCATCAACGAGGGTATGGCCAACAATGCCGTATATTCCATTATTCAAGACACCAAAGGACGAATGTGGTTCGGTACGATTGACGGACTACACAGTTTCGATGGAAACAATATCCGTGTATGGCGTGATAAGAGTGTTGGTTCACTCGGTTCGATAGTCTATGTCATACACGAGGATGACTGCCAACGCTTGTGGCTGGGTACCGACCAGGGGTTGGCTGTTTTTGACTTGCGTACCGAGAAATTTTGGCCGGGCAACCGCCTGTCGGATATGGGTGTTGATATCAAATCGTGGGTCTGCTCCATTATACAAGACCATAAAGGATGGTTTTGGGTAACAACTATGGGACAGGGAATCTTTCGGTTCAATCCCTCTACTGGGCAGGTGCGTCAGTATTTGGGCATGGCCAAGACCAATTCCGATAATGTGACTTCCATACTCGAAGATCATGAGGGCGAAATTTGGACGGTGTCGTCCGATGACGGTGTGGCTCGTCTGGACAGGAAACGAGATATTTTTGTCCGTCAGTCGGGAAAGGAATTTGCCAGCAATCAAACGATATTTGAAGATTCGCAACATAACCTTTGGGTGGGGTCGTCTGGATGCGGATTACTGCGATTCAACCGAAAGACCTCCTCGCTCGAACAGGTGTTGAAACCTTTTGAAAAGAAGCGCCCTTTCCAGATTGTAAGGATTGTGGAGTGGCAGCCCGGAGAGCTGATGCTGGCCTCCGATGAAGGATTGACCTCCTATCAAATTGCATCGGGACAATGTACCCGTCTCGATGAAGACAATAATCTGAAAATCAATGATAAGTATATTCATTCACTATGTGTGGACCGGGAAGGGGCTTTGTGGGTGGGAACCTATTTCGGTGGCGTGAACTACATTGCCCCGCGCAACAACCATATCCGTCACTATTGTTCCGAAAATACCGATATGGATGCTCGTATTATCGGAGTTTTTGCCTATGCCGACCATGGAAATCTGTGGTTGGGAACAGATGATGCCGGCTTCTTCTATTGGGACAGAGCCAAAAACCACTTTAAGTTCTTCAGACCCGATGCTTCATCGTTGAGTCCCACTTATAAAAATATTCATGCTCTGTTGCAGGATGGAGACCGACTCTTTGTGGGTATGTATGTGGGCGGTCTCGATATTCTTGACCTCAAGCGCGGTACGCTACGCAATTATCAAGGTAATTCCTCGTCTCGTTCACTCTACACCAACCATATCTACTCACTCTATAAGGATAGCTACGGACAGATATGGATTGGTACAACGGGAGGCTTGAACCGCTATAATCCGTTGAACGACGATTTCGACCGTATTTATGAAGTCTCACAGGTCAATGTCGTTGATATTATGGAGGATAGTTCAGGAGCGTTGTGGGTCTGTTCGACAAATAGGGGCGTATTTCGGCTTGATCGTGCTACACAAAAGTGGCGGCACTTTTGTTATTCGACCAAAGATTCGCTTTGCACAATGCCTTCAAATCACATACAGACCATTGCGCAGGACGATTTTGGGGATATATGGTTGGGAACTATCGGTGACGGACTGCTCCGCTTCGACAGAGAGAAGCAACGGTTTGTTTCCGTACCACTGTCCTCTGAAATTCGTGTGATTCAGAAACTCATCGCACAGGGTGGAGACTTGTGGATGTCGACGAGTAATGGACTCTATGAATACGATTTGAGTCATGGAATATTGCATACCTATAACAAGGATGACGGGTTGCAGGATAACTATTTCCTTCCGAATTCCGGCATCCGTCTTTCTGATGGCACATTGTTCTTCGGTGGTATTAATGGCTTCAACGAGATTCATCCAACCCATTTGAGTAATCGCAATCGAAAGCCCGATGTGTTGCTTACCGATTTTAGGTTGTTCAATAAACCTGTCGATATCGGCAGTGACAACTCTCCATTGAAGGAGTCTGTCACCTATGCGGAAAAATTGGTGTTGGATGACGAACAGTCGGTTTTCAGCTTCTCGGTCAATGCCCTCAATTATGGCAATGCGTCAAAGACTTGCTATCGCTATAAGATGGAGGGGCTCAATGAGGAGTGGATTGAAACTCAGCGTCCGCCATCAATCATGTATATCCGTATTCCGTCGGGTCGCTATACGTTCCGTGTGTCGGTGTCAACGGGCGATGGTATATGGTACGAGGATGTCAAGACGCTGCCTATCGAAATCCTTCCGCCCTGGTGGGCTTCCTGGTGGGCAATTGTAGGGTATTTGCTGGTGCTTGCCGGACTGCTTTCTTATGTTATTGTAAGAATGAATCGCCGCCACCGAAAGAAGATTGCATACCTCTCAATGGAGAAGGACCGCGAAATCTACCGTAGCAAGATGGAATTCTTTACGTTGATGATTCATGAGATTCGCACTCCGCTGACATTGATACTTGCGCCGTTGGACAATATCATGCGTTCGAAACAGACTATTGCTGAGGCAAAGCCCGAATTGCAGATTATTGAACGCAATGGCAAACGGCTGTTATCACTGGTCAATCAACTGATGGATTTCCGAAAGGTGGAGAGCAGCGGTATGGATATTCGCCTGCAACCAACAGACATCAAATCGCTACTCATCGGCCAGTGTCAGCAATTTGCCGTCTCGGCATCGCTGAAAAACATTACGCTGGAGATGGATTTGTTGAGAGAGGAGGGTTATGCCAATGTCGATGCCGAGGCTTTTACGAAGGTGGTAAGTAACCTGTTGTCTAATTCTTTGAAATTTACCTCCACACATATCTGGGTGACACTGGCTGCCACCCCCACTGACGAATTGAAGCTGACGGTAAAGGATAACGGCGTGGGAATATCGCCCGACGACCAGCAGAAGATTTTCCAGCCCTTCTATCAGGTCAACCGACCTGCGGATAATGTGGGTACAGGAATAGGGCTGCTGTTGGTGAAGAAAATGGTCGACCTGATGTCCGGAACCTTGCAATTGGAAAGCCGTTTGGGAATGGGTACCTCGTTCTCGGTCAGCTTCAAACGCTGTGCGGCACCTGTTGGTGAGAAGGGGGGAGTTCCCGCGATAGAAAGTGAGGGTGACGATGAGCCGGCTCGCGTTGCTGCGGGACACAAGGAGCATACCATCATGGTGGTGGATGATAATGTTGATTTGCAGGAGTATCTGCGTATGTTGTTGGGAGACCTGTATACGGTAGTGTGTGTGAACAACGGTGAGGAGGCACTCAAGATGCTGGGAGAGCAATTGGTCGATTTGGTAATCTCCGATGTGATGATGCCCGTAATGAACGGCATGGAGTTGTGTCGTCGATTGAAAAGCAATATCCAGTTTAGCCACTTGCCCGTCATTCTACTCACCGCCAAAGTGTCTGTTGATAGCAAGGTGGAGGGTTTGGAGTGCTGTGCGGATTTCTACATCGAAAAACCTTTCTCTTCTGAGGTGCTCCGGGCACAAATTGCCAGCATCTTTGCCAATAGAGAACATATTCACGGCTGTTTCCAATCCGATTTGCAGATGTCTCCGGCAACAGATTCTCTGTCGAAACTCGATGCGGAGTTCTTCGAACGTGTTTCGTCCTCAATCTTGGAACATTTGTCACACCCCGAATTTGGTGTTGAGGAACTGGCACGTGAGGTGGGTATTTCGCGTTCCGGACTATTTGCCAAGATGAAGACTGTGTCGGGAATGACTCCCAACGAATATGTCCGTCTCATTCGTCTGAAACGTGCGGCAGAGTTGCTGGCGGGACGAGATGAGCGTTCTATTAGTGAAATCTGCTTTTGTGTGGGCTTTTCTTCGCCATCGTACTTTGCCAAATGTTTCCAGCAACAGTATGGTGTTTCTCCCACCGATTTTAAGAAAAAGCACGCGACAGAATAGCCGTACATCGTGAATGGGGAAGCCCTCGAAAGTCTGTACTTCCGAGGGCTTCCTTTATTTTTTATCTTAAATCATTGCGGTCGGTTTACGTTGTCGAGACTTCTTATCCTCCCACCTCCCCACGTTTGAAAATATTTTGTGAAAATGGGACGCGAGTGGGGCGTTATCGCAAAAAAGAGTTATCTTTGCGCTGAAGGTTTCTCAACGATGTACTGTCGTTGCGATGAAAGGGAATCCGTGTGAAAATCCGGAACAGTACTCGCTGCTGTAAGTTTCGATAAAATGTCTGCCACTCTTTGGCCACTGACCCGTCGGGTTGGGAAGGCCGGACAGACGGAAACAAGTCAGAAGACCTGCCTTCATGGCTCTGAATGGGATACCTGCGGGATTACAGGTGGTGACCGGACAACTTCTGACGGATATAACGGTCGATGCGGACTTCTGTGCCGTGCGGCGCGCTACGACTCATCTCTTCTCTCCTTCTCCACATTCAGAACCGCCGAAAAAGTGGATTAAATTTGAAGAAATATGAAAAGACTTTTTTTTGTGATGGCTCTCCTCGCCACTGTGCTGACATCGTGCAGCAGTAGCGATGATATGCCTGCCGGTTCGGTTCCCGAAATCACCCTCGACAGCGAAACAGGTGTCTACACCGTCAAGACGGGGCGTAAGCTGACCATTGCCCCCTTGTATCGCAATGTGGGCGAGACGACCGTCTATCTGTGGACGGTGGACGATAAGGAGGTGTGCCGCACCCCCTCGTATACTTCGGTGTGGAACGAAACCGGTGAGGTATTTATCAAGCTGAAGGTCTCCAACGGACGCGGACTCTCTGCGCAGGAGGAGATGAGGGTCGATGTGGTGGAGACCGAAATCCCCATCATCTCCTATTCCGAGGCGGAGAAGGGCTTCACCGTGCAGGTGAACAGCGATTTGAAACTCACGCCCGATGTGAGAGAGACCTCTCTCAAGACCACCTTTTCGTGGTCGGTGAACGGTAAAAAAGTCTCTTCGGAAAAGGATTACACCTTCCGTCCCGAGCGTGAGGAGACCTATCATCTGCTGTTCGAGACTCACAACGATGACGGTGACGACAAGTTGCAGTTCGATGTGCGCGCCTTCAAGGCGGAGAATATGCCCGTGGAGTGGTCATTCGACCGGAAGGAGTATAACCTCTCGTCAGGTCGTAAAATCCGCCTGTCGCCGAGCGTGGTGGAGAATGCCACTTCGGCAGTCTATACATGGAAAGTCAATGGCACGCAGAAGCAGGAGGGTAGCGAAATGGCGTATGTCTTCGCCGACTCGCAGGAGGGCGACTATCGCGTTGAGGTGACCCTCAAGCAGGGCAGCCACCAACTCACCGAGCAGCTGACCGTCCATGTCTGCCCCAAGGAGGGTACTTACCGCCGTATGCCGACCGCTTCGAGCCGTGCCAATTGCAATAAAGTATATTCCTTCCTCCCCGCTCCGGGTCAGTTTGTCAATGAGAACTACTGGTGTGCAAACATGGAGCAGGCGAACGCCAAGGCCGAGGAGCTGCTCCGCACCGAGAAATATATCTCGTTGGGTAACT
The DNA here is from genome assembly GCA_020026335.1 of Alistipes sp. Taxonomy (GTDB): domain Bacteria; phylum Bacteroidota; class Bacteroidia; order Bacteroidales; family Rikenellaceae; genus Alistipes. Next base: position 23,549 of record JAHHQO010000003.1, read on the forward strand.
TCGGAGGTGAGATTGTCGTGGGCTTCGACCACAGCGTGAACAATAGTGGCGATTACGACATCGTTGTCCGTGGCAATGCATTCGACGGCAGTTCCGAGCCGGGCGTCGTGTGGGTGATGCAGGACGAGAACGGTGACGGCAAGCCCAACGATACATGGTACGAGCTGAAAGGTTCGGAGTACGGCAAGTCGGAGTGCTGGCAGGACTACGCCGTGACCTATTTCCGCCCCAAGGCTGCCAAGATGGACGTGCAGTGGGTGGATAACCGCGGCAACCGTGGCAAGGTCTATTACATCGGCGATTTCCACCGTCAGGACTACTACTATCCCATGTGGGTCGAGAGCGACAGCTACACCCTGCGAGGCACACGCCTGGCAGCCCGTAACGAACTCATTGACGGCATATGGGTGAACAAGGCCTACGATTGGGGCTATGCCGACAACTTCTCCCTCAAGGATATGGTTCCCGGCAAGGACGGCTACAATCGATTCAAGATTTCCGATGCCGTGACCTTCGAGGGTCGCCCCGCCGATTTGAAGTATGTCGATTTCGTGAAGGTGCAGTGCGCTGTCAATGCCCAGAGCGGTCGTCTCGGTGAACTTTCGACCGAGGTGGTCGGCATCACAGATTACCACATTTCGAAATAATCCTACCACGATGAGGAGTGCGCAACCCGTGTCGGGAAGTGCATTCTTCATCTTTTTTTGTCAGAATATGTTTTCCAGAATCAAGAGATATACCTCGTGGCTGACCCTCGCGACCGTGCTCCTCACCGGATGTATGGAATGGGACTACGGCACGATTGAGGACTTCAACCCCGATGTCAAACCCGGTGAGGTGACCACCCCCGGCGGTTCGTCGGACATGGAGGGCTGGGTGTCGGGTGACGGGCTTTTTGTGGTCAATGAGGGCAACTTCCAGTCGGGAACGGCGACCCTCTCGTACTACGACACCAAAAGCAAGAAGGTCGAAAACGAGGTCTTCAAACGTGCCAACGGATTTAAGTTGGGCGATGTGGCGCAGTCGATGGTCATTCGCAAGAACATCGGCTGGGTGGTGGTCAATAACTCCCACGTGGTCTTCGCCATTGACATCAACACCTTCAAGGAGGTGGGGCGCATCACCAACCTCCCCTCGCCGCGTTATATGCACTTCCTCTCCGACGAGAAGGCCTATATCACCCAGCTGTGGGACAACCGCATTCTGATTGTCAATCCCAAGACTTACAGCATCACGGGCGAGATTGTCTGCCCCGACATGACCACCGACCGCGGCTCCACGGAGCAGATGGTGCAGTATGGCAAATACCTCTTTGTCAATTGCTGGTCGTACCAGAGACGCATCTTGAAGATTGACACCGAGACCGACAAGGTGGTGGGTGAGTTGGAGGTGGGCATACAGCCCTCGTCATTGGTCGTGGACAAGAACGGCAAGCTGTGGACAGCCACCGATGGCGGTTATGAGGGTAGCATCTTCGGCTATGAAGCCCCTTCGCTCTACCGTATCGATGCCGAGACCTTCACCATCGAGAAGCAGTTTACCTTCGATTTGGACGACAGCCTCACGGAGTTGCAGACCAACAGCGCAGGCGACAAACTCTATTGGATTAACGGCGATGTGTGGTGCATGGGCATCGATGACAAGCGTCCGCCCCTGCGACCCTTTCTCAAGAGCCGCGACACGAAGTATTACGGACTGACCATCAATCCTCTCAATGATGAGGTCTATGTGGCAGATGCCATCGACTACGAACAACAGGGTATCATCTACCGCTATTCGCCCTCCGGCGAACTGGTGGACCAGTTCTATGTGGGCATTATCCCCGGAGGTTTCTGCTGGCGGTAAAACGACAATGTGATGAAGAAAAATCTACTCTATATTATGCTCCTGCTGCTGCCCGTGGCGGTTGAGGCACAGGAGAACGCACCGCGCCACAACATCAATATCCGCGAGGTGACCATCACGGGACACCGCCCGATGAAGGAAATCGGTGTGCAGAAAACGCAGTTCGACTCCGTGGTACTGAAGGAGAATATCGCCCTGTCGATGGCGGATGTGCTGACCTTCAACTCCTCGATTTTTGTGAAGAGCTATGGCCGTGCGACCCTCTCCACGGTGGCATTCCGCGGTACGTCGCCCTCCCACACACAGGTTACGTGGAACGATATGCGCATCAACAGCCCCATGCTGGGTATGACCGACTTTTCGATGATTCCGTCCTACTTCATCGACGATGCCTCGCTGCTCCACGGGACTTCGTCCGTGAATGAGACGGGTGGCGGTCTGGGCGGTCTGGTGAAGCTGGGCACGCGCCCGGCACAGAATGAGGGCTTTGGAGTGCAGTATATCCAGGGCATCGGCTCGTTCCATACCTACGATGAATTCCTGCGCCTGACCTATGGCAATGACCATTGGCAGACTTCCACACGTGTGGTCTACTCCTCCTCGAAAAACGACTTCAAATACCGCAACCGCGACAAGAAGGAGAACATCTATGACGATGAGATGAACATCATCGGTTCGTACTATCCCACCGAGCGCAACAAACACGCTTCGTTCAAGGATTTCCACCTCTTGCAGGAGGTCTACTACAATACGGGCAAGGGTGACCGCTTCGGATTGAATGCATGGTATATCGGCTCCAACCGCGAGCTGCCGATGCTGACGACCGACTACCTCGATGACATGTTCTTCGAGAACCGCCAGCGCGAGCAGACCCTTCGCAGTGTCCTCTCGTGGGATCACCTGCGCCGCACCTGGAAGTCGGGACTCAAACTGGGCTATATCCACACCTGGATGGCGTATGACAATAAGGAGGACCGTGGCAACGGCGATTTGTCGGCGACCCGTTCGCGCAGCTGCATCGACACCTTCTTCGCCAAGGCGGAGGGCGAGTTCACCCCCTCGGAGAAGTGGCTGTTTTCGGGTAATGTCACCATGCACTACCACGATGCTTCGAACTATCAGTATTGGGAGACGGTCTCCTCATCGGGCGAGTCCACGATGGTACAGCCGGGCGAACGCTACGACAAGGGGCGTCTGGAGCTGTCGGGTGCTGTCTCTGCCAAGTGGAGACCCATCGAGCGGTTCGGCATGTCGCTGGTGCTGCGCGAGGAGGTCTATGGCGGGGACTGGACGCCCCTCATTCCTGCATTCTTTGTCGATGGCGTGATTTCCAAGCGCGGTAATGTGGTGGCGAAGGCCTCCATCTCGCGCAACTTCCGCTTCCCCACACTCAATGACCTCTACTTCCTGCCGGGCGGTAACGTCAATCTGAAGAAGGAGAGCGGCTGGAGCTACGATGCCGGTGTGTCGTTTGAGGTGGGGCGCAACGGCAGCTATGCCCTCAAGGGCAGTGCCAACTGGTTCGACTCCCACATCGATGACTGGATTATCTGGTTGCCCACCGTCAAGGGCTTCTTCTCGCCGCGCAACCTGAAGAAGGTGCATGCCTACGGTGTGGAGACCTCTCTGGATTTGAATATCCTCCTCTCGCCCGAATGGCAGTTGGAGGTGGGCTCTACCTTCTCGTGGACACCCTCCATCAACGAGGGCGACAAGTTCTCTGCCGGAGACCGCTCCGTGGGTAAACAGCTACCCTATGTCCCCGAATATTCATCGACGGTGAGCGGCCGTCTGGCGTGGCGCAACTGGTCGCTGGGCTACAAGTGGTGCTATTACAGCCGCCGCTACACGATGACCAGCAACGAGAACACTCTCACGGGCTATCTGCCGCCCTACTATATGAATAACCTCTCGCTGGAGAAGGTGCTGAAGTTCAAATGGGCGGATTTGTCGTTGAAGGGTGCGGTGAACAATCTTTTCGATGAGGAGTACCTCTCGGTGTTGTCGCGTCCCATGCCGGGTATCAACTTCGAGTTCTTCATCGGCATCACCCCCAAGTGGGGCAAGAAGCACAAATAATATTCGTGTTAAAATAAGTGGAAACGGAGATGCGCCGACAAGGCATATCTCCGTTTTTTTGCTATTTCCTGCTGTTTTTTACCGCTTTTACCGCCTGTTATCCTTGTGCCGTTGTGCCGGCCTTGTACCTGCCAGCCCGCTCCTTCGTACGTCCCTCCTCGTGGTGTGCTGTCACGTCTCTGTCGATAAAAAAATCCCCGAACAGCGCCTTTCGACGGTTCGGGGAATGTAATATATCGGCTGTTGTCACGCCCGTTAGTAGGCTGCGTGTTGCCAGGTGTGGTGTACCTCTATCATCTGGTCGATGGTTGTCGATTTGTTTTCGGTCAAATCGGGGAGGTCGCGTATCGGGAACTTAAATTCGGAGAAACTGTTTCCGAAGGTTCGTTCCTGGTAGGAGTGGTGGTTTTCGTGGAAAACATACCACTCCATATATCCGTGAACGGAGTAAAGGCCTTTGTGGGGGCCTTTAGTCTTTTCGCCGGTAATCTCGAGATGCTCATCGAAAGTAACTCCGGGTATCACCTCTGCATTCTTGAGCAAAGTACGCATATCGATGGTTATATTGGTAACCTCTATTGTCGGGGCTTTTGAGGTAAGGGTGACGCTTGTGGTCGGGGTGCAGGTGACGCGACGTCGGGTGTTGAGGCCTTGATCCGAGGAAAAACAGTAGTCGAAGTTGTTTATCTCAAAGGGGGCGGCGGCTCCGGCCTTGTCGGTGAACTTTATCTCCTTGATGTGGTTGAAATCCGCACCGGCAAATCCCACCACCGAGAATTGTCCGTCACTGCCGATGGTGTAGCTGTTGTCAGTGGTAACATCGTTCAGATGGTAGGCCTTGCGGTCGAATCCCAAAGCGTTGGCTTTGCCTGTGGTCTGCTCCGCGGAGTAGATTAATTCTGCGGTCATACCCTCCCACGGGTTGGCCTGCTTCCAGAGTTGTCCGTTGGCCACCTTCATTTTGTTTACATAACCTTCTATCAGCTTTCGCTCCACTTCGGCGGTGATGTCGGCCTTGTGGGCGCGGAGAAAGGCATTCAGCTGTGCCGCCTCTCCGTTCTCGCCATAGAAGGGGAAACCGTCATCTGCGGTGTAATTAATGACTTCTCTGAAGACCTCCTGACAGAAATCCTCAATCTGCTTGTCTACCGCCGCATCGACCGTTGCCTTGTATTTCGTGTAGAATCCCTCTTTTACAGCCTTATAGAGATGGGCATCTGTTGCTTCGGGCAGTGCCGTGGTCGGAGCTGTCACCTGACGGAGGAAGTCTGTCTTGGTGACTATTCTGCGCAACATGATGCCTTGGGGCTTCACCGTGCTGTCGCGGGGAACGGTGGTGTCGGTGCGAATGATGTCGCCCTCCCACATGTAGAACATCGTGTTGTCTTTCAGCTGTTCGCGGGGCATGACGATGCGTGCCGTGTGGTAGTCATCTTCGTTGCGTATAATCTGCTGGGGTACCTGCCCGCCGCTCGCGGGGTCTTGTACCGTGGCATAGAGCGAGGGGTTTACGTTGGCGATAAAGAGTACGCGATAGTCGTATCCGTCGGGCAGGGTGTCCTGTAAATCCTGTCGCAACTCCCAGGTCATCTGATGACGGTCGGAGATGGGCCAGTGGGTTGAGGTGTTGATGCCGCGGATGTGGCGTTTCTTGTAGAGTGTGCCGTTGTGGAAATAGACATAGTAGTCCAGCGACTGTATGCGTTGGTTGGCGTTGGGGTCGGAGGCGCGGGTCGATGCTCCCTCGCTGTCGAGCGAGTAGGTGATGACGAAGGACGAACCGTCGGGTGAGGGTACTCCGCCTTCCGAATGTTCGGTCTCCGAGGAACCGTCCCACTCATCGGGAGTCGTTATATCTTCGGAGCACGCCACACAGCACAGCAGTGCCGCCAGCATTCCACATATCGTTGTATGTAATCTTTTGTATTGCATTTCCAATCCTGTTTTTTGTCCGACATTAGTTCCAACCGCCATTCCAGTCCTCCTCGACATCTATTCCCGTGTCCTTGTAACCGGCGTAGCGCACATCGAAATAACCCTCTGCTATACCGTTGAAGTGGAGTCGGGTGATCGTGTTGGGCTTGATGCAAACCTCCTCACCCGATGAGGTGATGTTGTAGGTGTAGGTCTTGTCCACGGCATCGACTGTGATGGTTCCCTGCAGGGCACCGGGCAGCAGTGGCAACGAGATGAGGTGGTGGAGTTTGGGCTCGAGCTCCTCGGAGTGGTCGTCGGGGTAGGTCGTGTAGGTGAATTTCTTGGGAGTGGTACACTTCACCGCACCTTTGTTGTCATCGGTGAGATAGAGATGCGAGGGAGTGGTCACCTCCACGATGATGCGGTTGATGTGTGCGGGGAACTGGTCGGCAAGGACACCCATGTCGATGTCCAGACGTCCGTTCACACGCTTCAACGTGATTTTCTCCGTCACCATGAGGTTGTTCTTCGCCCAGCGGTTGAGCACCGCACGGAAGATGTCGCAGTCGGGAGCGATGAAATCGGGGGACATCGTGCCGGGGGCTTTCTCCAAAATGGGGGTGTAGTCGATGAAGTGGCGGTTCATGTCGCACGACGACTCGCCGGGCTGCTCCTCGGTGAAGATGTCGAAGTTACGCGCATTGTAACCCTCCGTGCCGGGGACAATCTTCGGGGCGGAGAGAATGATGAACTTGTACCACTGCGCCTTGAGATTGGTCATTCTGAATTGCAGCGACTTTCCGTTGTCGATGCTGTAAAGGTCGGATATCTCCCTGACATGGAGTTCGCTCTTGTTGTGTTCGGGTTTGCGCTCGCTCACATAGATGCGGTTCATGTGTGCGCGGAAGTCGAAGGGGGTCGAGCTTTGCGTCTCGGCTCTTGTGATGTCGAGTTCGATGCCGGTGGGCATCTCCTCGGCACCGCCTTCCGATGAATCGCATGCTGCGGTCATGCTGCACAGGAGTGCCAGCGCCGCTATTTGGAGGATATGTTTCATGGTCTGCAAATATTCTGTCATTGTTTGGGGAGAATTACGTTCTCGTCGGTATCCCAGCCGGTATCGACATCCACATTGCCGTCTATCTCGCCGTCGGGCTTACCCGTCCAGGCGTTCTTTCTGCGACAGCAGATGATGTTGTACTGGCGGTTACGCATGGTGAAGGCTGCTTTCTTCTTGCCCTTCGAGGTCTTGACGTAGAACGAACGACCCGGCACTTCGGCGGTGTAACCTGCCAGATAGGGGGTCGAGGAGTGGAAACGTCCCTCATCGTTCTCGAAGACCAGATGTCCGCGCGAGATGACCTCCCACAGATATGCCAGCTCATCGACAGCCGGCACGTACCACTCGATTTCGTCATAGTCGATGTATCCGTTGCCGTTGCGGTCGCGGTTCTTGGTGGTCATGTAGCCGATGAGATGCTCCTGGGCATTGTCGGGCAGTGCGAGAGCCGCCTTTTCGGGGGTGTCGTATTGGTAGGTGGGGTGCAGGAGACTGGTGTTGGTCTGCGGGTTGTACGCACCGCCCAACTTGATGGCCTCCTCGTACAGACGGCGGGTGTTTGCCAAACCGTCCCAGCGGTCGTTAATCATACTCGTCATCACGGGGTTGGCTCCATAGCGCAGAAATCCGAATTGCAGACCCGTGCGCTCCAACTCATACTCCACAAAGAACTCGTTATATTTGCCCGTGGGGTGACCCAGACTGTTGGTCAGCGACATGCGCACCACCTGTGCGGGGCGTTGCTGCACCTTGAAACGGCAGACCGAGTGGTTCACCTTGTCGCGCAGGACGACATATCCCGTGCGCCACGATGACTCGTCGAGGGCGATGTTCACACCGTTGTGGAGGTTGGCATTCTCGTCTGCCGTGGGGGGTTCGGGAATGTACTCGTCGGTGTGGATGTAGAAATACTGCGAGAGGGCGCGACCGCGACTCTCGATGTGGGTGCAGGCGTAGTGACCCACCATATCGTCGGGAATGACCTCACCGGCCAGATGGGGACGGTATTTGGGCGAGAGCGAGATTTCCAACCAGGGGTGGAGGTCGGGCTCCTCGACATACAACTCCCAATCCTTGTTACCCGTGTAGGCGTAACACATGGCGGTGCAGTAGTGGGCATCGAGCGGCGTGTTGAAGAACGGCGTGATGGTGCTGCGTGTGAGCAGCTGTGCCGATATACGGGTGTCGATGTCGTCGGCTGCCCTGATGGTGGTGGTCATGCTGTAACGCGAGTTACGGCAGATGTTGAAGTCGTTGAAATTGATGTTGTCCGCGTTGGGTTTGTCGGGAGCATAGGGCTGGGGCTGACCGACATAGATGCGGTAGGAGACATTCTCCGTACGCTTGCCGTTGCTCGAGATGTAGATGCCCTCGACCAGCAGATAGGTGGCTGTGGGGTACTCCTCCTTGCCCAGACGACCCATCAGTGTCTGGTAGTATTGTGTCTGTGCAAACTCTTTCACGAAGTAGGAGAGGTCGTTCTTGCGGCCGCGGCGGTTCTCGAAGAGGTAGAAGTCGGCACGCAGCGAGCGTTCTCCGACGGGCATGGTCTTCAGCGTGGCTGAAGGCTCGTAGTAGCCCTCTCTCGGCGAGTAGTTCTCGGGCAGGGGCTGGGGAATGTTCTCGTGTACGGCATCGCCCTGCGCTCCGTCGTAGTTGCCGGCTTCATCGACAACATAGTTGGCCGGGGCTTCCATGATGTAGCTGCGCAACGGAATGTTGCAAATCTTGACACTCGACAGCAGGAATTTGTCGGTGACCACCTCGGGGTCGAAATTGACCGTGAATTCCACCTTGGCGGAAAGACGCTTGACGGCAATTTGCAGGTGGGTGCGCTTGTCGTTCATCTCATCGACAGAGACATCGACCTCGCCGGTCATAACCATCAGACCCTGGAAGGCGCAGTCTGCCGACTGACCCTCGATGGTGGCTCTGCGCAACTCGGAAAGGGTGATGTCGCTGTTGCCGGTCTTGTCCCACAATTCGGGATAGTTGCACACGGCCACCAGATGGAGGGCATTGGTAGCTTTGAGCAACAGCTGCATCTTATAGACGGGGGCGTTTGTGCCTTCGAGTGTCGGTGTGCCGAGGTTCTGCTGGAAACGCTGATAGAGCGTACCGTCGTTGTTGAACGCATAGATGATGATATGTTCCACACAGGTGTCGTCGGAAATATCGAGCTCCTCGTCCGTACGGCTGGTGATGGTCATCAGCTGGTCGGGGACAATGCTGAGGGTGATGCCCTCCTTCTCGCCGCCTGTCGGCTCTTGTCCGTTGAAATCCTTACTGCACGCTGTCAGCAGGAGCAGACCGCATAGAATGAGTTGAAAAAACTTGTTCATGGTCATTTTAATTTACTTTTCCGAAGTGTCGCATACGTCGGGCGCGTTTGAAGGCGTCTTTTTTGTCCTTGTCGATGTTGCCGCCTGCGACAGAGACAAAGTGGGCTCTGTACATGTTGGACTCGTGGTCGGTCGATGTCCAGTATTCGGAGTCGGCGGGGATGCCGAACAAATCGAGAGCGGCAGCACCTGCGGCATCGTTTCCGAAATTCTTGGCGATGCCCAGCATCTCGTTTCCGGCAGGCAGATACCAATATTGTCTGTCGAGGTGGTTACCCGTGTTGGTCTCCACGGCCTTGTGCTCGGCATTGGTGCGTACCTCCACGAATGCGAGTGCCAGACGGCGTACCGCACAACCGGGGAAGGCCTTCTGAATATTGTTGGAGTTACTGCCCTCGCATTTGCGCATCATGGCGCGGGTGTTCATCTGTCCGTCGTCGATACTCATGTAGGACTTGATGATGCCGGCCTTGAAGTCCGCGTAGGCCACCGTTGCCGATTGGTAGAATCCCCAACGTATGTTCGCCGGGTCGGTCTGTTTGTTGTCCGGTTCTTGGGCATGAACGGGAAGACCCGTTGTCTCGTCATACGTCCAACCGTAGTCCAAACGTGACACGGCACGATAGGGATTGGGGTCGGGGTTGAAGGCCTCCTTGTCCGAAGCCTTGCCCGTGTAGTCGGTGTGTATGGTCAGCGCGTTGTACTGACGAATGCGATAGTAGAGCGGTGTGCCGCCCTCGGTCGAAATCTTCAGATAGGCGGTGCGGATGTCGTTCTTGAACATCTCTGCCACCTTGGGGTCGGTGATGCGCTTGCCGTTGCCGGCCGTTAACGAACCCGTACCGTTGGTGAGGTTGCGTTGCACGGCGTAGTCGTTCACCACGATTCTGACCACCTGACTGCTACCGTCGGACTGTATCTTCTGATTGACATAAGCGGTGATGTTGCCCTCGGTGTCGGTGTCGGCGATGTGAATCCAGTCTCTCAAATCATCTTGGGGTGCATCCTTGAAGACGGCGTTGCCCGTGGGCTGGGTGATGCCCTGTGTATCTATATAGGGGTCATAGACCACCGACAGCATCCACTGCCTTTGGGGGTTACCCTTCTTGATGAAGATGTCGAACGAGGCGTTCTGGGCATCGAAGATGTACTTCTCGGCATTGATGTTGGAGAGGATACGCGCCACACCCTGTATCGACTCGAAACCCTGATTGGAGACGATGTTGTCCCACTGTGCGATGTTGGCGAGGTGGATGTCGATGTACTTGCCGCTCAGGGGTATGGGACGGTCGCCCTCTACGGAGTTGGCGGAGAGCTTGGTACCCATGCTGTAATAGCAGTTCTCCTTGAGGTCGAACTGTAATTGGTTCTTGTGGTGCACATCAAAGATTTTCAACACCGTACCCAGTGTATCGCAAAGCTCGATGGTGAGGGTCGATGCTGTTGAGGGCTGTGCCACGGGAATCATGAAGATGCCCGACAGCAGGGTGTTCTCCAGCTGTGTGGTCTCGCCTGCGGCATTGACCACGGGGGCGCAGGTGTAGATGTCGCCGTTGTTGGTGTAGCCGCTCATGTCCCACGACATGAGTATGCAGTCGTCACCCTCCAGCGGCGAAGAACCGAATACATCGGTCAGGGCGGCATCGTGCCACAGGGGCATGACGGTATTCTGTGCGGTGTGGAGTCTCACTCTCACCTTATCGACGATTTTGTCTTCCACCTTGTATGGCACATTCTCGAAGTAGGCGAGCACACCTGCCATCTTGCGGCGCATGGTGATGTTCACCCTTACGCTCAATTCGTCGTTGCGAATCTCCTTGACACACTGTCCGGCATAGATTTGCGAGGAGGCCATGCGAGCCTTGCTCTGCGCCACGGGAAGGGTCGTGTTGTCCTGTCGGGTGACGAGTTGTGCCACGGCCTGCCCCAACTTGGTACCCACCTGCACGGCATCGGGCAACGCGTAGACCTTGCCCGATGAGGCGTCCCAGCCTGCGGCAACATAAGTGTAGGCGGTGTTGGGTTTCAGATAGTGGCTGATCCAATACTCCCGTGTGGGGGTGTCGGCCTGCCAACCGATATCCTCTCTGGCGATGCAGGGAGCATCGGCCGTCGTTCCTTCGAAGATATAGACATAGGCCGTTGTGATGTTGTGCAGGCTCACATCGTTGCTGTCCAATTCTCCGCGTGTGGAAGCCTCGCCCGAGAACGAGAGACAGATGCGTGTCTCGCGGGGTGAGACCTCTGCCGGAGTCTCGTCCTTGGAGCAGGACACCGCCAGCAGCAGTGTGAGTAAAGTGAGATACAGATGAAGATATTTCATAATATCGTTTGTTTTTTCGTATTAAGGTCTTTCGTCAACTTCCAAATCGTTGTTTTCCGTCCAATCCTTGTCGATGGTGATGACAATGTCACTGCCGTTACCCTTCAGGTCGATGGGTGCCGAGAGTTGTCCCAGCGCGTAGAAGTGGTTGGCGACAATCGGAAAACGGAAGGCACTCTCCGAGTCGATGATACCCGTACCGCCACCCGTCTCGCCCTGGTCGAGGGAGTCGCCGTCGGGCAACTTCACACGTATCGACTTCAGAATGCCGCTCTCGCCTGCCAAATCCACATGCATGGTGTAGATGCCCTTCTTGGGGGCTTCGGCGGGAAGCACATAACCGCCACCGCTGACGATGCTCTTCGAGTCGATGTTCGCGGGCACGGGCAGCGAGAACAACACCTCACCCTCATCGGCCTGCGAGGGGCTGAAGACGAAGTCCTCGAAGAAGGGGGTCTGTCTCTGCTCGATGAGGGGCAGCGAGGTGTTCTGACGGGTGTAGAGGGTCAGTCTCACCTCCTTGACGGTGCGCAACGTGTCGTTGATGAAGATTTTGTCGGGTACATTCTTGAAGTAGCCCATCACACCTGCCACTCTGCGCGACATCTCCACCTCGGGAAGAACGTGCTGGTCCTCTTCGTAGAGCAACTCGCGTGTGCCGACATAGATTTCCGAATTGCGAATCTGCGAGGTGAGACTCTGCGCGGCGATGGTCGCCTTGGTAAATCGCAGGGTAGCACCCTTCTCGAATGTCATCGGGCAGTTGAATGTCGCCTTGGCAGCATCATTGACCGCCACACCCAGCAGGGTGTAGTAACCGCCGGCGGTGAATCGATAGGCAAATTTGTAGTTCATCTCCGCCGTGTGGACGGGAAGACCGTGTGTCGTGGGGTCGGGGTGCAACTCAAAGTACTCGCTCCAACCCACATTGGCAAAAAATCCCGTGTAGGTCGCATCGTTGCCGCGTCCCTCGAACACATAGATATATGCCGTGGTGGTGTGCTGCTCGCCGATGATGGAGTCGGTGGGGTAGGTGATGGGACTGCCGTCGGCGGCGTGTGCGCGTGTGCTGACCTTCATACGCAGAGTCACCGCCTCGCCCTTCTTGTCGGGCGTGACAGGCTCCGCATCGCGGGAGCAGCCTGCCAGCAGCATTGTCGCACCCGCTATCAGTGCCAGATATGTGGATTTTATTGTCATAGCTTGTTGTTTTTCTCTTTGCTCATGGGTTTATCGGTTGCTGACCAAATAGTAGCGTCCCGTGCAACTCTTGTTCGCGCCCAAATCAATGTGGGTCTGTCGTCCCGACAGGGAGTAACGCTTGCCGGTCTTGCGGTCCTCCAACACCCACTTGCTCCATACATCGTTGTTGCCGTGGGTGAGGGTGAGCTGTACGCGTCCCTCGCGGGGCAGCATGATGCCCAGCGGAATCTCGCGACAGTCGGCAACCTGATTGATTTCGAGTGCCTTGTTGTCGCTCACCGTAAAGACAGCCACTGTCGGGGCAGCCTCCTTGTCGTAGAGCAGACGGGCGTCCTCACGCTGTGTGTAGCCGTTGTCGGCCGACTTGCTGTGGCGGACCATGCAGAGCGTACCCAGACCTTCACAACGTGCCTCTATCTGCAAATCGTTCTTGGCGATGTGCTGTGCGCGGGGCTCTGCCGCCATGGCGCGTGTCATGGGTATCGAGAGCATCGAGGCGATGTTGTAGCCGGGCTTCTGTGCCTGCATATCGGCGGTGAAACGCACCTGCAACTGCTTGCCGGCAGCCTTTGCCACCACATAGAAGCCCTGCATCGGGGCGATGTGGGTGAACGAGGGCGATGTGGCTACCACTCCTCCGTTGTCGGCCTTGGTGGTGTAGATACCGTTGCCGTTGAAGAGCTTCACTTCGCTGATGAGCGCACTGTTGACCTCGAGGAAACGCGCAATGTCGATGTGACACATCAACGGGTTGCCCACCACGAAGGTGCTACCGTCTGCCAGAGCGTTCTCCACGGTGATGTCGTATGTCCAGTTGCGCCCCGTGCCCGTGCTGCCACCCTCGAAGATGAAGTGACCGACCTCCGTGGTGCGGGTCACCTCCTCGACAAGACCTGTCGAAGCTCCCGAGGCATCGTAATAGGTATATTCGTTGTGCAGCTTGGGGAATCGGAAGAAGAGTATGTCGCGTCCCAGAGACTCCTTCTCGCTGCGTACCATGAATCCCACGCCCGGCTTGTAAGGCTCTGCCACCGCATTGAAGGGGGCTGTCCAGTTGGTCCGGGAGCAGACAACCTGATTGGCGAGCACGCCGTCTGTCACGACCTTGCCATCGACCTCACAGCTCCAGAAACGCTGGTAGATGCGCGGTGAGAATCGGTTTTCGGGCGAGGTGATGGAGTTGAGCTTGGTGAACAGCTGCTCCTGCGAGTGGTCGCCGTGCCACTTCGAGGGGATAAACATATCGCCCGTGACCATCTGTTTGAGCGGTGCCGAGAGCATGAAGTAGTAGCCCGACGGCATCGACATATCGACCCACACGCGACCCATGTATTGGAGGTTCTGTGTGCCGACTATCTCGCCGTGATGGGCGATGTGGAGGTTGGCACAGTAGTTCTCCGTGTTGTCCTGCAATTCGGGGTAGAGGTGACACTGGGCAGGAATCACCACATCGGTACACTTCCACGGCGAGCCGTCTGTCCAGTTCTTCCAGTTGTTCCAGTCGTCGGTGGCGGCATCGGTCTTCCATGTGGTACGCAGGGGGTGAACTGTGGCGTGCATCTTGTCGGTGTGGTTGTGGAGGTTCTCCGCCTCCGACACCTCGATGTCGTAGATACCTGCCGACAGGGTCTTGAGGGTAAATGTGTTGGCTGCCGAAAGACGCTGATTGTAAAATCCCGTCTCCGCATAGTTTTTGGTCGTATTGATACAGATGATGTTGTACTCCTTTTCGGGATGTGCTCCCTGTGTGAGGGTGATGACCAGCTCGCCGTTCTCACAGATGTGTGCCGGCTCGATGACGCCCTTCAGACGCTCCTCGGGCAACACGGGGTCGGGAGGGGTGGCATCGCCTTCCGAACCGTCGGGTACGCCGTCGCCGTCGAGGTCGAGACGGGCATAGACACCTGCAAATTCGGGCACTTTGGTGATGTTTGCCGTGGTGGCATAGTGGTAGCGGACGCCGTCAAAAGCCTCCGTTACCTCGGCCTCGGCATACATATCGCCGGCCTTGCCAATCACATTGACATCGGCGAGTTCGAACTTCGAATTCTCCGCCACTACACGGTCGCCGTGCATGATTTGTACGGTCTGTCCGCTGAGCAAACCTACGTCCAGTCCCATGGGCTTACGAATCAAGACGCCCACAATGTGGTGTGCCGGAGTGGGCTGCTCGCCTGCCCGGCCTACCTTTACGGCCTGCGATGCCGGAGCGGGGATTTCGTCAAACTTCACGGCTATCTGGTTGGCTCCTGCCACGGTGGTACTGTGGAGCAGGGCGGTGGTCTTTTTGCTGGAATCGAGGTATTTGCTCAGGTTGAGAAAACGGGGAGCAACACCTATCAGCGCATGGTTGGGGTAGGTATTTTTGTGGTCGATGACCGCATGGTTCTCGGTGGTGGTGATGAACTCCAAACCTGCATCGTGAATACCTGCCGAGGGGCATACCACACCGGGGTCGGCACTCTCCCAGAACGCGTTGTAGATGCGGCGTTCCGCCAGACCGAGTTTCAGCACACCTGCCGACCACAATTCCATGTGGTCGAAGGTTTCTTCGGTCTCGATGAAGACTCTGAATTTATCTGACTTCGTGCCGATGAGACTCACACCCAGCGTGTTGAAGTCCTGACCCTGAGGTCCGTCCTTGTAGCTCTGTGCCACGAGTTTGCCCTGATTGTAGAGCTTCACGACAAAGAAGTTCAGCAGGTCGGCAGAGAGAAAATCGAAGGTGGTTTGCAGGGTGAAACCTGCGCGGAGCATCTTGTTGCCTGTTGAGGCGGGTGAAATGGGGGTCTTGAGGTCGATGGCCACGATACAGTTGTTCTTGGCAACCGATAGTCCCTCGCCGAAACGCGCGTAGGTCTCGGGGTCGTTGTCGGTGATGTTGCCCGCGTCTTTGCCATTGACCAATATGTTAATCAGACCGCCGGTGGCCGAGAAACCTCTGCCGATGCTGGCTCCGTATTTCGAACCGATGAGCTGGTTGCACTTGCTGCCCGGTTCTACGGCATTGCGTGTGATGGTGGTTTTCGAGGTGATGCACTTGCCCTCGTTGGTGGTATAGACACCCACCAGTTCGTAGTCACCGTTCTTCGACATACCCTTTATTCGGGTGAAGTTGTTCTCGGTCACCACCTCGGGCGATGTACCCTCCACCTGTCGGGCGATGTGCCATACCACATTACCCTCGGAGGGTGTGGGCAACAACATCGAGTTGTGCTTGATGGTGGTCTTGTCGGGCATCGAGAAGAACGAGGTCTCATCGAGGGTCATCTCATCGCGTGTGTAGGCGTAGTAGATTTGTGTGGCGCCGAGTCTGACCTGCAAACCCGGACGACCGAACTGTATGTAGGCAATGCGGTAGGGTTTCGTGGTCTTCATGTTCACGCGGCTGCGACCGCCCGACAGCGCCGAAATACCGACCACACTTGCGGCATCGACAAAGTCCTGACGTGTGTCGCCGTTCACCTCGGTGTAGGTGGCCAGCTGCACACCGCCCTTCAGCAGGTCGATGCTCAAGATGTCGGACGATGCCACCTCAAAACCCACCTCTGTGCCGGCAGGTACCGTCTTGCCCAAATCGACTGCCACACGCGGTGACACGAACAATCCGGGAATCAGACCCGTCAGACCCTCAAAGAGGGCGTAGTTGGTGAGGTCGTTATCGACAACGTGTTCTGGGTTGTAAATCGCACCGCCTGTCCACGATGTTTTATTTACGAGTTGGGCATTGGGATAATCGACACTGCCCGTGTAGGCATATTTCATAGGATTCTCTCCGACAAAGGCGTAGAGAATGCTCATTTTTTGTAGTACGGAAGCGGAAACACCTCCCATGGAGAGTGCTACCTCGTCAAAAGGTTTGGTGGTAGTAAATGACACCTCCTGCAATCCGTCGTTGTTGGCGATACTGATAAGCTCCAATTTGATGAGTCCGGTGCCTGTCGATGACTGGTCGGCCGAAGACTCGACCTTTTCGTCATTGAGATAGGTCTGTAACCAGAATTTTTTCAGTACGTCGAGCGTGAGCAGTCCGCTCTCGGATGCTTTAATCACAAAGCCGACCTTTTGACCTGCGGCGTATGTGCGGTGTATATCTTTCACCGAGACGATTTCGTCGGCGAGCACTTCGGCACTGACCAATCCGTTGCCAAATGCTGCTGAGTTCTGTAAATCGGTATCGGTGATGTTGTTAAGATAGGTGTTCGATGAAAGTACCGACACCAATGCATCTGCATAGTTATCAATCATACGTCCCATTCCGACCAGAGGTACTCGGCGCACGGTGCTCCATGTACCATCGGGGTTTTTGAACATTCCCGAAGTGAATTCCGTAACACGAGTTGTGTTACCCTGTTCTTCATTGTGCGGCACATTGACGGGAGAGGGTATTTCCTCCTTGGTGCAGCCCCACAGTGTGAGCGACAGGGTGAATAGAATAAGGGAAAGACGTAAGTATTTCATGTTTTGCGATTTAAATTTTAAAAATTACCCCGATACTTCCGATTCCATATCGGGGTAATTTTTTAGTTGGGGAGAGTGATTACTCGATTTCCATGTGGTGAATAATCTCCCAGTTGTCGTTGACACGGAGAGTCAGCTCCTGCTTCTTGTCGATAGGAGTAGGATCATTCTTGTCCGGATCGGGCTTCTCGGGGTCGGGATCGGGCTCACCGGGCTTGGTGCCACCATCGCTAACCTTTGTACCTACACCATACAGGTGGTTGCGGAATACGCTGTAGCTGTATGCAGTGTCGGTGAATGTCTCGGTGGGAGTGGAGAACTTGCTACCGTCCCAGATGGTGATGTCTTTGCTATTTGCGGGAGTGTCGTTTGCACCGAGCTTGATAACCCAAGTCTGGAAAGTGTGAGAACCATCGTTGTTGGTCATCTCCAGAATGAAGGTGTTGTTGGCAACTACCGACTTGAAGGGGATGATGAACTCACCACCGAATACCGAACCCTTTACGAACGATGCCTCGTAGTAGGGCTTGCCCTCAGAGTCTGTCTTCTTGAAGGGGTTCTGCCAGTTGTCGAACTGACCCTCTACGGTAGCGTAGGTATCAATCAGACGGTCGTTGTTGGCATCCTTAATCTCCTTGAACCACTTGGTCAAATCGATGGTGTAAACCAGAGTCTTGGCAGTTGCCTGCTCTGCACCGTTGATGACGTTGGTCGATGTGTTGGTGCCGTTAGCAGTGAGGTCCTGATTTACAAAGTTACCCAATACCAGCTTGGGGCTGTTGGCAACAGCGAAGAGACGCAGCTGAGTACCTGTAACACCGGTAGTAGCGTCACCCTCGTGGTAGTAGGGAATGTTCGACATGTAGGTGAAGATACCTGCTACCTGACGGTGAAGAACGATAGTGGGGCGGAAACCCTCGCCATCTTTAACGGTCAAATCTACCGAACCGGCGAAAATCTCCTCTGCGGCAGTTGCCTCACCCGACTTGGTCATGGTGATAATAGCGTTGGGACCAAATTTGGCACCCTCATGAGTGTAAGCAGTACCTGTGCTGTGACCTACTGCGTAGATGTGGTAAGAACCGGCTGCGAGCTTTTTCTCCAGAGTGATAATCTTCTCGCGACCGTGACCGTTGTTCGTGTAGGGAGTAGACTCGGTGTTCCATTTAGCCACGTTCTGGTGGTCAACAACTGTACCGTCAGCTGTGGTGATGATAACCTGAACATTCTCGATGCTCTGCTTTGCCTCCGAGCTCAAGAGAGGACGTCCGGCACGTGTTGTGAGTGCGTCGCCACCATTAGCTACCTGGAGGACAATCTGCTGGGCATCGTTACCCGACTGATTGCCACCATCGGCGATGGGGTCGTCGTTACCGCAAGCTGTGAGCATCAAAGCTCCTGCTGCGAACATGAAAAGTAAATTGCTTTTTTTCATGGTGTTAATTTTTTAAAGTGATTGATTAGAATTATGTGTTACATGTGTTTATTCGATATCCATGTCGTGAATCAACTCCCAGTTGTCGTTGATGAGTACATAGACCTTGAATTTATCTTGTCCCTCATAAATATAGCGTATGGCGGAGAGTCGGTTGCGCTCGATGGTCAGCTTCACGGGCGGCGGTGTGAGGAGTGCCACATCGTGCTGCGGAGAGTCGAAGCATTGTATGGTCACCTGCGTGCCGCGCTCGGAGAGTGACGGTGAGGAGAGGGTCTTGAAGACCACATCGCGCTGTCCCTCCCAGTTGTTCTCCTCGTAGAGTGCCGTGGGCTTCCAGTAGTGGAAGGTGACGTCCATGTGACGGGCTACCGAGGCAATCTGCTTGGTCGAGTAGTGGATTTCGGGGGGCAGGTTCTTGCCCTCGACAATCAGTTTACCCTTCGTACGCTCCAGCTCTACGGTGTAGGCGTACTTGTAGGGGTCGTAAACGAGGGTGTCGCGCGACATGTAGATGTCGTCACCGCCCTTGCGTTTGGGGTGGAAGGTCACCTGTTCGCGATTCTCATCGAGTGCCGCCATGTCGTGAAGACCGCCCCAGGTGGTCATCACATATTTTCCGTGGGGGTAGGCATCGGGGAAGACCACCTCTATGCTCTGCTCGTCACCCTCCACATCGGCCAGCTTGTGCTCGGTCATGAGCGTTGCCGTGCCGTCGTCGTTGAGCAGTTGCAGACGGTAGTAGAGTGTGGGAACATAGGCCTTGAAGGGGAGGTTCTCGTCGAGACGCTGCTCCGACTCCACGGCACCGACATTGAAGTAGTTCTTGTCCTTCACCTCGATGTTCACCTTCAGCGGCGGACAGGGACGCAAATCCTCGTCCTTGATGCAGGAGCAGGCGAGCAGCAGGAAACCTGCCAACAATATCCGATATGTTGTGTTGTTTGTCATTTTCGCAACTCAGTTTATAAATTCTCCTCCGCGCGGTCAATGATACTGCGGAACTCCTCCGTCTCGTGGTAGGGGAGGAAAGCCCCTTCGTTGGCGGCGCGCTTGCGGAGTCGCTCCTCGCGGCAGGCGGGGGCGAGGTGGCGTATCACAGCCTTCTCGTCGTGATGACGGGCGGCGATGACGGCTCTCACATACTCTGCCACGGGGCGTTGGTCGTCGAGGTGACGCATGATGTCGTCGGCCTCCTCGGTCTGATTGACGCTCAATGCCGTGATGGCACTGTGCAGGTCACGGAACGGCGAGAGCAATTCGTGTGCCTCGGCGAGCTTGCGCTGCTTGGCGCGAATGATACCCAGATTGTAGCGTGCCTGCGGCGAGTCAATCTCCTGCAACAGCTCCACGGCCTTCTCGTAGTCGTTGGTGTAGACATAACTTACGGCCAGCGTGTTGAGCATCTCATCGGAGTAGGACTCTGGGGTGGCGATGATGCGGCGTGCCTCCTCGGTGTTACCCTCGCGGAGGTAGAGCACCGCCAGATTGTTGGCTGCCACCTGCGATGAGGGGAAGTAGTGGAGCAGGGTGCGATAGACCTCTTTCTTCTCATCGGGGGTCTGAGCGAGGGTGGCCACACGCAACAACTCCTCCTCGTTGAAGGCATCGGGACGCTTGGTGTACATCGCCTTCAGCTCCTCGTCGGTGGTGAAACTCTTTATACTATAAGTGTAGAGGTACTCCACCTTACGGTCTTTTTGCAGATAGCAGTTTCTGATTTTCGGCCAGCACGGCAGACGGCGGATGAAATACTCCTGTACATCGTCATTGCGGTTGGCGTACTTGGTCAATATGCGCTGAACGGCTACCGTGTCCCTGTCGCCGGCCTCAATCATGGCATCGAGAACGGGCTGCCAGCCCTCGGGACGGCTGCCGATGCTGATTTTACGCAGTCGCTGCTGCATGGGGTCGAGCTGCGAGGTCAGCCACTTGGCGGCGGCATCGGCACGGCGGTGTGCCAGACGGGTGTTGTTCGCCAGCAGACCATCGGCAGAGGCCATACCTATAATCTTCAGTGAAGTCAGTGTTGCCAGCGAATCCTCCAAAATGGGGGCGAGCTTTTGGGTCATCTGCTCCAGCTCCGAACGGTTGTCGCCCATGTCGAGGTTGATGTCGTAGCTGTTGATGCGGAATTGCAGAT
Organism: Alistipes sp.; assembly: GCA_020026335.1. Classification (GTDB taxonomy): domain Bacteria; phylum Bacteroidota; class Bacteroidia; order Bacteroidales; family Rikenellaceae; genus Alistipes. The sequence continues at coordinate 44,357 of JAHHQO010000003.1, forward strand.
GGGCAACGCCCTTGCCCTCCACCACCTTGGGACGGATGACAAATTCGGGCTCTATCCAGTCGAGATGCATCGACTCCTTGGGTTCGGGCATCAGTGTCACGGGGTTGGTCACCGAAGCCACCGCCACGGTGTCCATCGTGCGACAACGACCGCAACCGTTGGCCTCGACCACTGCCACGATACGACCCTCATCGACATCCTCGGGGAGGGTGATGGTCTCCGTGTAGGGCAGGTCATAGGCTTTTCTTACCTTGTCCATCTTCACCGCACGACCGGCATAGGGGTCTTGGTAACCCTCCAGACGGGTACGACGCTGCAACTTCTTGTCGAAGATGGGGGCATCGAGAATCGAAGGGGTGAAGGCGCAGCGCAGCGAGTCGTCCACCATCAGATGGGGAGTCATCACCAGTCGGCAGCGGGTGGAGAGATAGTGTGCCGGCACATGCATCATCATGTCGAGCGAGACGCGGTTCTGCTCGTCGGGTGTGACCACACAGGGCGACGGTGTGACGCTGATGCGTCGCGGAGCTTTCTTCTCTGCGGCACAGCTCGTGATGAGGGCGGCTGCCGTAGCACAAATTCCGATATTGTAAATCCAACTCTTCATGTCGTCCTAAAATATATAAGTGAATGTCACACCAATCTTTGTGGGACCGATGTAATGTTTGTACTTGTTCTCCTGACACTTGATGCAGGGCAGCCACGGGCCCTCCTTGTACCATATGTAGGCGTAGCCCACACCGATGGTGGCCTCTATGTTCCAGTGGGGAGAGAGAATCCAGTCGAAACCGTAGGAGATACCTCCGCCCACGAAATTACCGTCGTAACGCTTGTCGTTGAAAGCTGCGAAGAATTGTCCGCCGTGGGCATGAACACCCATGAAGTGACCCTCGAATTTCTCGCAGAACCAATAGCGGTATTCGGGTTGTGCGAGCCAGAAGTGGATTTTCTCGCCGCCGCTGAAGTTCCATGGGTTGTAGGCCCCCGACAAATCGAGGGTGGAGTGCGGACGAAGCCCAATCTCCACACCGCCGTTGATGGTGGTGGTCAGCCAATAGAGGGCGTTGGTCTTCACGGCAACTTTTTGTGCCGAGGCTGCCTGCCCGAGGCAGAGGAGAGTGAGTAGCAATATTAGATATTTTCTCATGTGCAATGAACTGTCTGGAAATATTTTTGGGTCGTGGAAGGTATATTACTTTCGGGTTGACCTGTTCCCGTTGCTTTTCGGCTACAAATTTACGGAATGTAATGCAATCAAATCGAACAATGGAGTTATCATTTTCATTCAATATATTATCTTTTTCAGCCGTTTTTGCACAATCGACCAAAACGAACCGGACAATTTACCCATTGCCGTGCTTCGTTACGTTTTCTCTCTTTCGCCGTGCGTTACAGGATGAAACCCCGAAGGGATAATATGAGTAAAAAATAAGCGATTACAAACTATTGTTTGCAATCGCTGTTGTGTCTTGTTACATATTTTCGTGCTACTCCGCACCCCGTTCGGCGCGAAGCTCCGTGGGTGTTTTTCCGAAGTGGGTCTTGCTGAATTTGACGATGTATCCGGGGGTGAATTTGAACTTCTCGGAAATCTCCTTCACCGACAAATCGGTACGCAGCAGGGCTCGGAGTACATGGTCTTTTTTGCGGCGGGTGATGTACTTTCCGGCGGTCATGCCGAACACCTTGGTGAATTTGCGGTTGAAGGTACTCTCCGACAGGTCGAGAGCCGTCATCAGCTCCTGCACGTTGATTTGGTCGTTGTAGGCGGCGTGTACCGCGTGCTTAAATTCGTTGTCCTCGTTGAGCACGGGACGGAACAGACGCACCAAATCATCTTTGGAGTAGAAGGCGCGGAGGAGCATCAGCAGAATATTGATTTTCAGCTTCTGGTATTGCACACACAACATACCGCGGTTGATGGTCTCGCACGTGCACTCCAACTCCTGACGTATGATGTGGTTAATGGGCAGAATACAGGGTGCGGTCTCCTTGCCCAGCTGGCGTTTGTGCTCATTGTAGTAATTGACCAAATCCTTGAAGGAGTATTCGTTGCAGAGACTCATCTGATCCTTCATGCATGCCCACACGATGGTGGTGTCGTCAGTGGCTTTGATGAGCACTTCGTTACCGTTTTCGGCAAAGATAAATTCGCCGGCATTGACCGTCACGTTGGTGTAACGTGCTATGTTTATGGCAATTCCCCCCCCCAAGATAAAAAACAGGGTGTTGGAATCGTCCTGCTCTAACGTCATGTAAGTGCCTTTGCGCAGTGTGCGTGTCAGCAGACTCTGTGGCGCAGAGTTGGTGTAATAGATGCAATTCTGATGTTCGTCGGTGTATTGTAAGTCGCAATAATCATTCATAAATAGAGACCGAATGAAGGGTGTAAATTGTTTTAGCATATATCTATCATGTACAAAAATATAAATTTTATGAGATAGTTGGTGCTCGTTACAGGATATAAAATACTCTGATTTTTCCTTTTAGAGTAATAATTGTTTGAATTTTCATATTTTTTGCTTCATAAGTTTAATTTTCAGTCGCTGTTTTTCCGGGGTTTCGCAAGTGGAATTTCAGTCGTTGTTCGGGAGGTTGGACAGCCGCAGGACAGGATTTTATAAATTCCCGCAATTTATAAATTCGTATTTCACCTATTTCCTATATAGGCGAAAAAAAGTTCTATTGGGGAACTTTTCTTCTCTCTCAAAATCACTCTTTCCCCCCCCGGTTGTCGGAGACCCTCACCGCCCGTTTTACACATTTGTAAAGATTCTTTACAGAATGGGGTGGCGATGAAATGCCAAACAGCGAGTAATGAGTGTGTTACGCTCTTTGGCACGGTGGCTGAACATTATACATTACAGAATATGAAAAAAAGTTACAACATGAAGCAATTTTTCTCCCTCGTTTTATCGGTGATATTCGGTCTCCAGGCGGTGCAGGCGCAGGAGGTGATGACCCTCCACGACTGCATGGTCTGTGCCGTGGAGAACTCCGCGAAGATGAAGCTCCGGCGCGAGGAGGTTTCCGATGCCCGTGTGGCACGCCGTGAAGCGATATTTCGGGTTTTCGCCCCTTCGGTGTCTGCCTCATCGTATGCCAACGCCAATTTCGGCCGTACGGTAGACCCCGAGACCAATACCTATAAAAGTCTTACCTCTTTTAATAACGGCTACTCGGCAGGTGGCGATGTGACGCTCTTCAATGGTTTCACCGCCGTGAACAATATGCGTATTGCCAAGACCGCCCTCAAAATGGGACTCTCGAAGGAGCAGCAGACCGAAGACGAAATCTGTCTGGCGACCATGGAAGCCTACTGCAATGTGCTCTACTGCACCGAGATGCTGGAGGTGTGCGAGTTGTTCGTGCAGACGGCACGCGAGAATTTCGAGCTGGCGAGCCGTCAGAACGAACTGGGACAGAAGAGCCGTGCCGATGTGGTGGAGAGCGAAGCCGAGTTGGCCGACCGCGAGTATGAGCTGGTGGCGATGCGTGCCCGTCTGGAGGACGCCACCCTCACCCTCAAAGATGTGATGCTGTGGCCGATAGAGAAACCTCTGCCCGTCGATACCTCGATGACCGACAAGGATGCCGACCTGCTGACCGACCGTCTCGTCACGGCGGAGGAGGTGACCGAGCAGGCGAAATACTCGCTGCCGCAGGTCTCGATAGCCGCCTATCGGAAGGAGATGGCTCTGCGCGAGTGGCGCACCGCCAAGTGGAGCCTGCTGCCTTCGCTGAGTCTGAGTGGCGGCTGGTCAACGAGCTACTACACCTACGACGGGGTGCGCACACCGAGTTTCTCCTCGCAGTTCAAGGGCAACCGTGGCGAGTATGTGCAGCTGAACCTCTCGATTCCGATTTTCGCACGCTGGTCGCGCCGTTCGCAGGTGGCACACAAGAAAATCGCCTACCGACAGGCAACGATAGAGTATGAGCAGACGCTGCGCGATGTGGAGAGCGAAGTGGCGCGTGCCCTTCAGGAGAAGGAGAGCGCACAGGCCGCCTACTTCCAGGCACGCAAACGCTCCTCGGTGCACGAGGAGGCTTTCCGTCTCAACCGCAGCAAGCTCACGCGCGGTCTCATCTCGCCCATCGAGTTCCGCACGGCATCGAACACCTACCTCAAAGCCGAGGCGGAGCGTCTGGACGCCGTGTTGAAATACTACCTCAAACGCTGCGTGGTGGATTACTACCGCGGCATCAGTTATCTGAATCAAAAATAGAAAAATCATGGATATCATCAAGGAAAAGAAACGGGGTTGGGCGCTGTTGCTCACCTCCAAGGCTGTTCCCTACTATGTGGGAGCTTTCATCGTGCTGTTTGTCATCTACCTCATCTTTCGCGGTGACGGGCGCGTGTTGCGTGTCGATGCCGGCGAGCTGGTCGTGAGTGCGGTCACCGAGGGCGAGTTCAACGACTACATCCGCGTGAGGGGCATTGTCCAACCGCGCACGAGCATACAGCTCACCCCTCTCGAGGGGGGTGTTGTCGAGCAACTCTTTGTCGAGGAGGGTGCCACACTTCGTGAGGGTGACCGCATCATGCAGTTGAGCAACGAGGGGCTCGACCTCCAGATTCTCAACGCCGAAGCCGACCTCGCGGAGAAGGAGAACCTCCTGCGCAACACCATGATTTCCATGGAGCAGGACCGACTCAATGTCAATCAGGACCGCCTGCAACTCGAAATCGATGTCGAGCGCTTCCGCCGTACCTACCTCTCGCAGGAACAGCTCTACAACGAGAACCTCATCTCGCGCGAGGACTACCTCCGTGCCAAGGAGGACTACCGTCTGGCGGAGGGCAAGTACGAGCTGGTGAAGAACCGTCTGGTGCAGGACAGCCTCTACCGCTCGGTGCAGATTTCGCAGATGGAGGAGAGCCTGCAAAATATGCGTCTCAACATGGCGATTATCCGCAAACGCAAGGAGAATCTGGTGGTCAAGGCACCCATCGACGGTGAGCTGGGATTGCTGGACGTGGTGCTCGGTCAGTCGGTGTCGCAGGGCGCGAAGGTGGGACAGATAAACGATTTGCGCGACTATAAAATCGAGGCGCAAATCGATGAACACTACATCGACCGCGTGATGCCCCAACTCTCGGCCACCTTCACCCGTGGTGACGAGACCTACGAAACCGTGGTGCGCAAGGTCTATCCCGATGTGCGCGAGGGCAAGTTCAAGGCCGACTTCAAGTTCACCGGCGAGCGTCCCGAGAATATCCGCAACGGTCAGACCTACGACCTCAATCTCCAGCTCGGACAGCCCGAACACGCCGTTCTCATTCCGCGTGGCACGTTCTACTACAAGACGGGCGGCAAATGGATTTTCGTGATGACCGCCGACGGCAGCCGTGCCGTGCGCCGCGAGATTGTCATCGGACGCCAGAACCCCCAATACTACGAGGTGTTGGAGGGTCTCGAACCGGGTGAGCAGGTCATCACCTCGGGCTACGATAATTTTGGAAACAACGACGAACTGAAAATCAAATAAAATAAAATCCTCTGTCATGCAATTTATCTTACAAAACTTTCTGAAGACGCTGTGCCGCTACCGAGTCTCGGCACTGCTCAATGTCATGGGGCTGACAGCAGCCTTCGCATCGTTCTATGTCATCATGTCGCAGGTGTGGTGGGAACTCTCGTTCAACAGGTCGATTGCGGATGCCGACCGTATCGGCGTGGTGGAGATGCCACTGGGCGAATGGACGAATTGCATCAATCGTCCGTTCCCGGAGCGGTGCCTGCCGAAGATTCCCCAAGTCGAGCATTTCGGCTGTCTGCAAGGCAGAAACCAGAAACTGTGGTCGTGGGACGAGGCGCGTTCGGAATATGTGCCGTTTGATGCCGACGGCGCCCTTGTGTCGCAGGGATTCTTCCCCACCTCGTCGTTGCAGATCGAGCAGGGCAGCGCCGAGAGCCTGACACGACCCAATACGCTCATCATCAGCCGTCGGATAGCCGAGGAGCGCAATCTGAAAGTCGGCGACAAAATCCATGTGGCGGAGGAGAAACCCTCGGAGGAGAATGCCTGTGAGGTGGTGGCGATTTTCCGCAATTTCGAGGGCAATACCTCATGGAGCAATCTGGATTTTTTCCAGGATATCGGCGACAGTGGTCTGAACGACATGTCGAAGTGGAATTTCAACTATTTTGTGAAGGTGGCCGAAGGCGATTCGGTCATGGAACAGGTCAAGGCACGCTTTGTCGAACTTGCCCGTGAACAGATTGGCGGCGATGACGACATGCAGGACCTGCAAATCAGCATGACGCCTCTTGCGGACTTCTATTTCGACGGAAAGGGAGAGGCCAGCGGTTCGCGTATCACCACCTTCTCGCTGCTGATGCTGGCGCTGCTGGTCATCGTGCTGGCGTTCATCAACTTCGTCAACTTCTTCTTTGCGCTGGTGCCCGTACGTATCCGCACGGTGAACACCTGCATGATTTTCGGTGCGTCGCGCCTGTCGTTGCGCTTCGGCTTCATCTTCGAGGCCATGGGACTGGTCGCCATTTCGCTGGGACTGGCTGCCCTCTGCGCCTATCTGTTCCAGGGCACCGACCTTGCCCGCCATATCCTGCTCGTGTCGCTGGAACTGAAGGAAAATATGGGTGTGGCGCTGGTGGTCGCCGGAGTGGGCTTCGTGCTGAGTCTGGTGGCGAGCCTCTATCCGTCGTGGTACATCACCTCGTTCAATCCCGGAATGGTGGTCAAAGGCTCGTTTGCGGGAACGAAGAGCGGTGTGCGTCTGCGCATGGTACTGCTCGGCGTGCAGTTCATGGTCTCCTGCTCACTGATTGTCGCCACCGCCTTCATTCTGTTGCAGTACCGCTTCCTGCTGAACCACGATTTGGGTCTCGACACCCGCAATGTCCTCACGTTCAACCTCCGTGCCAATGACAATATGGATTATGCGACCCTGCGCGGCGAGTTGTCGAAGCTGGCCGGCGTTGAGGCCGTCACCGCCAGCAACACCATCGTCTTCTCGAAATACGGTATGGTGTGGGGCCGCAAGTACAACGGGAAACAGATTTATATGCGTGCGTTCGAGGTGCGTCCCGATTTTCTGGACTTCATGGGTATAGACATTGTCGAAGGACGCGGTCCGCAGGCGAGCGATGTCCTTCAGGAGAAGCTCATGCCCGAGAACGAGGAGACGTGGGGCGGCGTGTCGGTGGTCAATGAACGCTTTGCACGGGAGTGCGAGCTGGAAATCGGCAAATTCAACCCCGGTTTCTACAAGGGCGACCGACTCATCGGTGTGTGCCGCGATTTCAGCTATATGCCGCTCTGCGATGAGAGCAATCATGTGGTGTTGTATGTCACCCCGAAACAGCGTGCCGTGTACCGCGACCGCTGGGGGGTGCAGGTGTATGTGCGCCATCAGCCCACGGCCGATGTGGCCGACCTGAGCCGCAGGATTCGCGGGGTCATCAAACAGGTGGACCCCAATCAGGTGGAGGGCAGCATCGAAATCAAATCGTTTGACGAGATTATCGCCGACTCCTATCGCAAGGAGGCGCGCCTCTCGAAGGTCTTTGCCATGTTGTCGGGTATCTCGATCATCATCGCGCTGATGGGCGTGTTCGGCATCGTGATGTTCGAGACGCGCCGCGCCCGCCACGAGATCGCCGTGCGCAAGGCCATCGGTGCCACCGTGCCGCAGATTCTGGCGCAGTTCTGCACCCACTATGTCCGCATGATACTCCTCAGCTTCGTGCTGGTCATACCGCCCACGGTATGGGCGTTGCACCACTGGCTGCAATCCTACGCCTTCCGTACTCCGCTGCACTGGTGGGTCTTCCTCGGTGCGTTGGTGCTGGTGATGGCGGTCACCCTGCTGACGGTGGTGGTACGCAGCTGGCGCGCGGCGTGTGAGAATCCCATCAATTCACTGAAAAAAGAGTAAAAATTACCAACATTGAAAATATTAATAACATAAAAAACTTACAACTATGATTAAGGTTACAAATTTGAGCAAGTCTTTCTCAACCGAAGAAGTGGAAACCATTGCATTGGACAAGGTGTCGTTTGAAGTCAAGGAGGGCGAGTTTGTCGCCATCATGGGTCCTTCGGGTTGTGGCAAGTCCACCCTGCTGAACATTCTGGGTCTGCTGGACAACCCCACCGAGGGCAGCTACGAGTTGCTGGGCAACGAGGTAAGCCGTCTCAACGAGAACGGACGCACGAAGTACCGCAAGGGCAACATCGGTTTTGTGTTCCAGTCGTTCAACCTCATCGACGACCTCAATGTCTTCGACAATGTGGAGTTGCCGCTCAAGTATCTGGGCATCGGCTCGGCGGAGCGCAAGCAGCGCGTGACCGAGATTCTCAAACGCATGAACATCTTCCACCGTGCGGGTCACTTCCCCCAGCAGTTGTCGGGAGGTCAGCAGCAGCGTGTGGCCATAGCCCGTGCCGTGGTGGCGAACCCCAAACTCATATTGGCCGATGAGCCGACCGGTAACCTCGACTCGAAGAACGGTACCGAGGTGATGAACCTGCTCATGGAGTTGAACCACGAGGGTACGACCGTGGTGATGGTGACCCACTCGCAGCGTGATGCTTCGATGGCACAGCGCACCATCAACCTCCTCGATGGTCACATTGTCAACGATGTGAAGAATTTCCTGTAAACATCGGCGGCGTATGAAAAGCTATCTCAAGTTCCTGATGCACAATAAGCTCTACACCTCAATCGAGGTGTTGGGGCTTACTTTGTCGCTGGCCTTTGTGGTATTTGTGGGGTGCTACATCTCGCAACAACTCTCAGTGGCATACGCCCATCCCGATGCCGAACGTATCTACATTCCTTCGACAGAGAACTATCCGGGACTGACTTCGGGTTTGGAAGGTGTCATTCGCGACCGGTTCCCCGAAATCGAACAGACTGCGGTCTATTTCCCGTCGTTTATCGCTCCCGGAGGAGGTGAAATCATCGAGTTTGGCGACCAAACTTTCGAGATTGGTTCCGAGGTGACGGTCGATGAGCATTTCTTCGAGATGTTCCCCGATATCGAGTTCCTGATGGGCTCGCCCGATGTGTTGAAGGATAAGGACAATATTATTGTCAGCGAGGAATTTGCCCGCAAGTTGTTCCCCGACGGAAATTTCCGCCCCGTGTTCCTCGATGAACACATGAACCTTGCCGCAGTCATCGCCGACAACGATTACTCGATTTTCCCCCGTGCCGATGTCATCATAGGCATTGATTCCCCCTTGAGTGCGGTATCCTATTGCAAGCTGTTCGACAACTTCGGTGCCTGTCAGACCTTTGTCAAATTGCGCAAGGGGGCGGACGTGGAGCAGTTCACCGAGAATATGAAGCAGGTCTGCAAGGAGATTTACCCCGACACCTACGGAACTACGTTTTTCAAGGAACTGCGACTCGAACGCTGGGACAAAATCCTCTTCCGACCCACACACGATGTCTTCCGTCACTGCGATTTGAAGATGATTTATACCCTCTCGGCCATCGCTTTGCTGTTGTTGCTGTCGGCCATTGCCAACTTCGTGAATCTCAACACTGCTTTGGTCGGACAACGTGCCAAGGAGATGGCTTCGCGCCGTCTGCTGGGGGCTTCGAGTTGGAGCATCATGGGGCGTTACTTCTTCGAGTCGGTGGCACTGACCTGTGTGGCGATGATTCTTGCCCTGCTGGTGGCGGTGTGGCTCACCCCGTGGGCGAACGAGATGATTGAAGCCGATGTCCCCGTCACGATTCCCTTCTCGGCGGGCTATGTGGCAGGTTATGTGGCTCTGGTGCTGTTGGTCGGAGGTTTGGGCGGAATGCTGCCTGCCGTGCTGGCATCGCGCTATACGCCCATCGACATCGTGAGAGGTACATTCCGCAGGGAGAGCAAGCAGGTGTGGAGCAAGGTCTTCATCGTCGTTCAGATGTCGATTGCCGTGTTCCTCATCTCCATGTCACTGGTCATGCACGCCCAGTACCGCAAATCGCTCAACAGGGAGATGAATTGCAACCTCAAAAACAAATTCGCACTCTTATACATGATTCCCTCTTCCAACGGAGCTTTCAATTTCGAGGAGCGTCTCCGTACCCTGCCGCAGGTCAAACGTGTGGGACGCGCGATGTCAGTGCCGTGTACGGAGGCGGGAGGACAATACTCCAAGACCACAACGGGCGAAGAAATCGTGTACCGATTGTTTGTTATGGACTCCACGACCTTCAACATGATGGATTTCGAGGTGGTTGAGGACTTCCATACTCCTGTCGAAAAGGGCACATGGTTCTCCGAGGCGGCATTCCGTGCCACGGGCTTCGACTCCCGTAACCACGACATCTCCACAACCCTCGCCCGGAAAAGCGGTGCGTGTGACCATACGGCAGGCGTCATTGCCAATGTGCCGGTGAATATCGAAAATGTGGGTGCCGAGGAGCTGATGGTGATTGCCGTGCAGGACTTCTCCAATCATCCGCTCTTTATGTCGGTCATCGAGACCACCGACAGCCACGAGGAGTTCCGCGAGGCGTTGGCGGATGTGTGCCGCGAATACACCACCCAATCGTTGGGCTACGAAGTCCGGCCGATGTATTGCGACTATCTGGAGGATTTGAAACTCAAGGCGTTGTCGAAGGCCGAGAAACAGATGAATCTGGTCTATGTCTTCATGGTGTTGGCTGTTCTGATTTCGGTGCTGGGACTTCTGGCGATGAGTATCTACGATGCCCGCAACCGCGCCAAGGACATCGCCGTAAGAAAGGTCTTCGGCAGTACGATGATGATGGAGGCGCGTCGGGGTGTGGTGGCTTATCTGAAACTCATCTCGGTGGCGTGTGTCGTGGGACTGGCTGTCGCTGTGGTGGTGACGGAACGCTATCTGCAACAATTTGTCGAGAAGATTGAAAACTACGGCTGGATTTTCATGGCGGTGGTGGTCATCATCCTCCTTATCGCTCTGGTGACGGTCTTTTGGCAGATATGGTCGGCGGCGAGGGTCAATCCCGTACAGACTTTGAGTAAAGAGTAAAAATGAATAAAATGAAACATTCCGATTTTCTGTTGAAGGTCCTCTCGCTCGGTGTGGGACTGGCCATCAGCTTCGTGCTGTTGGGCAAAGTCTGCTTCGAGATGACCTATGACCGTGTCTATAAGGATACGGAGCGTATCTATCAGTTGCGCACCCATGATTCCAAGGCGGGTAGCGGGGAACGCTCGTACTGGAATGTGAGCGGTGCCATCGCACCGGGTGTGATGAAGTATGCCCCCGGTGTGGAGGCTGCCACACGTACCACGATGCTGTTCAGCTTCAACAAATTTTTCACCGAAAACCAAAAGGTCGTGACGGGTGAATTGCTCGTTGCCGACTCGATGTTCTTCTCCATCTTCGACCGTCCGATTCTCATCGGTGACCCCGTGCGGGTGTTGTCCGAGCGGGGCAAGGTGATGGTGAGTCGTTCGTTTGCCGAGAAAATCTGCCCCATCGATGAGGTGGTGGGCAAGCCCCTCTCCGGCGAGGAGATGCCCGATTTCGTCATGACCATCGCCGGTGTGTTCGAGGATTTCCCCGAAAACACCTCCATGAAGGTCGATATCCTGCTGTCGATGGAGACTTACACCAAGAAAAGTACCCAAAATTGGATAGGCAACGACCGCTACATGGGTTTCGTGAAGCTGGCCGAGGGGGTCGATGTCGAAAGCCTCTATCCTGCCATTCGTCTGATGCAGGAGAAGCATCAGGACATCGAGAAGATAGAGGCCACGGGCAGTAAAATCTACTATCGTCTGGTGCCCCTCGCAAAGGCGCATTGGAACTACACATCGGCACGCAGCACGGTGATGATTCTCTCGTTTGTGACCTTCCTGCTGTTGGGCATCTCTATTCTCAACTATGTGCTTGTGGCGGTGTCGGCCATCGTGCGCCGCTCGAAGGAGATGGCCATGCGCAAGTGCTACGGAGCCATGACGGGCAATATCTACGCCCTGTTGTTCCGCGAGACGGCCGTGGTGCTGCTGGTGGCATTGGGCTTCGCCGGTCTGGTCATCTGGGCGGCGCGTCCGTTGATTTTCGAGCTGGTGGGCGTGGAACTGAAATCCATGCTCATTCCCGAACTCTACCTGACGCTGGGTGTGATGACCGTGCTGGTCTTCCTCTGCTCGGCGGTGTTGCCGGGAGTGTTGTATGCGCGTGTGCCGGTCAATGTCATCATCTCGCACCTGTCGATGAACCGCCGCAGATGGAAACTCATACTGCTGTTCCTGCAATTTGTCATCTGTGTGATGATGACCATCTTCATGCTGATGAGCATGGGGCAGTACCACACCTCGCTGCACCGGGACAGGGGCTACTCCTATAAAGAGACTCTGGTTTTGGAGCGCGGTGGTTTGACGATGGACCAACTCCACTCGCTGGAAGAGCCGTTGAGGGGTATGGCAGAGGTGAAGGCCGTGGCGTTCAGCTCCGGACTGCCGTGTCGCGGTATGTCGGGTAACAATGTTTACTCGCCCGACCAATCGAAAGAGCTGTTCAACATCGCCGACCAGTATATGGTCTCCCCCGAATACTACGATTTGATGGGTGTCCGCCTGCTCGAAGGCCGCTATCCGAACAACTTGGCGGAGTGTGTGGTGACCCGCACCTTTGCCGAGAAGGTCAATGAGCTGGGCTATTGGAAGGAGGGTCTCGTGGGTCAGACTATCCCCATGACCGAACACGGCATGGTGACTGTCGTGGGTATCTACGAGGATTATATGATTGGTGTGGCCGCTTCTCCCGATTTGCGCCCGTCGGCCCTGTTCGGCTATACGGAGCAGTTCGCCACCATGACGATTTACAACATGCTGATTCGTCTTCATGAGATGTCTCCCGAGGCGGTGGCTGCCGTGGAGAAGAAAATCGATGAGGTACTCCACGGTGAGGATTTCTCGCTGAAAAGCTATTCCGACCTGTTGAAGGAGGGGTACCACCGCCAGCGTCAGATGCGCAACACCATCATGGTGGGAGCTTTCTTCACCCTGCTGGTGGCACTTTTCGGACTCATCGGCTACATTTGTGACGAGTCGCAACGCCGCACCAAGGAGATTGCCATTCGCAAAATCAACGGTGCCACACGGCACGAGTTGGTGCTCCTGTTGCTGGGCGACACTCTGCGTCTGTTTGTCGGGGCGGTGGTGGTGGCCGATGTGATGGTCGCCGTCATCGGTCAGCTGTGGTTGGAGAATTTCGCCGTGCAGACGCCCCTCCATCTGTGGTACTTCGTGGTGGGTGATGTGGCGGTCATGCTGGTGATTGCCACGGTGGTGACACTCAACACCCTCCGCACGGTGAGTGCCAATCCCGTGGAGTCGCTCAAGAGCGAATAACCGAAAATTTTTATATATTTGTAGGCGGGGAGGGGGAACTGTCCTTCCCCGCTTTCTGTATGGCTATGAACAAGGGAAAAGTTTTAATCGTAGATGACAACAACGGCATACGTGCGGCACTCCGCATATTGCTGCCCCGATATTTCGCCGAGGTGGAGGTCATCCCCTCGCCCAAGACACTCACCTCACGCCTGCGCGAGATGCGCCCCGATGCGGTGTTGCTCGACATGAATTTCGACACCGACATCAACACGGGCAACGAGGGACTCTTCTGGCTCTCGGAAATCAAACGCCTCTCGCCCGATACCGAGGTGGTGCTCTTCACCGCCTATGCCGACATCGCGTTGGCGGTCGAGGGCATGAAGCGCGGTGCGTTCGATTTTGTGGTCAAACCCTACGACAACGACCGTCTGGTCGAAATCCTCACCGCGGCGTGCGAGAAGTCGATGAAGGTGACACGCAAGGCGGCACGCCGCAACGAGAATACCGCGGCGGTGTCGGAGATGTATTGGGGTGAGGGTCGTGCGATGCGCAACGTGCGTGCCACGGTGGAGAAAATCGCACCCACCGATGCCAATGTCCTCATCACGGGCGACAACGGCACGGGTAAGGACGTGCTCGCCAAGGAGATTCACCGACTCTCCGACCGCGCACGGCGTCAGATGGTGGCGGTCGATGTGGGTGCCATCAGTGACGGACTGTTCGAGAGCGAGCTGTTTGGTCACATCAAGGGTTCGTTCACGGGTGCTTTTGCCGACCATGCCGGCAAAATCGAGTGTGCCGACGGAGGTACGCTCTTCCTCGATGAAATCGGAAATATACCCCTCCATCTGCAAGCCAAACTCCTGCGTGTGTTGCAGAACCGCACAGTCATACGTGTGGGCGACACGCGACCCCTGCCCGTGAATATCCGTCTGATATGTGCCACCAACCGCAACCTTGAGGAGCTGGTGCGCGAGGGTAAGTTCCGCGAGGACTTGTACTACCGCATCAACACCATTCACCTCCACCTGCCCCCGTTGCGCGAGCGCACCGATGAGATTCTGCCCCTGGCGCGTATCTTCATCGACCGCTATGCCGAAAAATACCGCCGTGCGGTGACGGGCATCGATGCTTCGGGCGAGTCGCTGTTGCTCGACCACGAGTGGAACGGCAACATCCGCGAACTGCGCAACTGCATCGAGAAGGCGGTGATTCTCTCATCGGGCGAGCAACTCTCGGCTTCCGACTTCTCGTTCTCCGACTCGCTGACCGAGGGACACTCGGCATCGAAAATCGAGGTGGGGGAGTCGCTCGAGGAGTTGGAGGAGAAGGCCATACGTGCCGCGCTGGAGCACTTCGGCGGCAACCTCACGATGGTGGCCAAGTCGCTCAATATCAGTAGACCCACGCTCTACGCCAAACTCAAAAAATACAATATCTGATGGACGGGTGGACTGTTCTTGCAATTTGTGTGTGCGTCATGTTGCTCACTGCCGTGGTGGTGGGCACGTGTGTCTATGTGAAGATGCACCACAAGGTGTCTTTCATGATTGACGCGCTGGAGGACCGCGAGGTGGGCTTCCGCTACCGCGAAAATCGCTGGCCGCTGCCGGGCTTCAACCGCCTGCTCAACCGCCTGCGCCACATCTTCGAACGCGAGATGCAGGAACTCACCGAGCAGAACCTCTACTACGGGCGGATGCTCGACAATATCCGCACGGGCATCTTCGTGGTCGATACCGAGAGCAGAGGACGGGTCATCTACCACAATCAGGCGGCACTTCAGATTCTGGGCATGGCACCCGTGAACCACCTCCGACAGTTGTCGCTGGTGGACAAGGAGTTGCAGACTGCCTTTGAGAATATTCCCGAAAACAAGGAGATGCGTTGCAGTTTCTACAACGAGCGCAACCGCATCACCATCTCGATGACCGCTTCGCTGGCGACCTTCGACGGCAAGAGCGTGCGTATCATTGCCTTCAACGACATCACGGGCGATATGGAACACAGCGAGGAGATGTCGTGGAACAAGCTGGTGAGGGTGCTCAACCACGAAATCATGAACACCATCACTCCCATTGCTTCGCTGAGCGATACCTTCTCGCGCGACTTGAAGGAGGCCGCCGCCAACGGAGGTCGCAACCTCAATCTCGAGGAACTGGAGCACGGTTTCGAGACCATCGCCTCCTCCTCGAAGGCACTCATCACCTTTGTGAACAATTACCGCAGTCTGACGCGTGTGGCGATGCCCGTGAAAAAGGCTTTCTATGTGCGCGAACTCATCGACCGCGTAATGGGACTCACCGACCGCATGGTGCGCGAGAGTGGCGCACGCATCTCCTACACCGAGGAGTCGGACGATGTGATACTCTATGCCGACGAGGGGCAGATGGCGCAAATCGTGGTCAATCTCATCAAGAATGCCTTGCAGGCAGGGGCACACGCCATCTTCATCTCCTCGCGCATCAACTCCTCGGAGCAGGTACTCATCTCCGTGTCGAATGACGGACGCCCCATCTCGCGCGAGTCTGCCGAACAGATTTTCGTGCCGTTCTACACCACCAAACAGGACGGCTCGGGCATCGGATTGAGCCTTTCGCGACAGATGATGCGCCTGCACAACGGCTCCATCATTCTCGAACGCAGTGACGAGCAGGTCACCACCTTCACCCTCTGCTTCAAGTAAAAATTTGTAAATCTATGTTTCGTGAAATAGACCCTCTGAATACCTCCCGTGCCGAAGCCTTCGCCCTGTGGATGAAAGCCCCGATGCCGATGGTCACCCTTTTCAAAACCCTGCGTGTGGAGCGCCTGAGAAAGCTATCTCGCCGCAAGGAACTCAAATTCAATATGCTGCTCTGCTACTGCATCGGGCGTGCCGCCTCGCAGGTGGAGGAGTTCTTCCTACTGCCCGTGGGGGAGCGGCTGCTGCAATACGATGCACTGGCGGTCAATACCATCGTGGCGAATAAGAAGGGCGGTGTCAGCTCGTGTGATGTGCCTTTCTCGAAGTCGGAGTCGGTGGCGCAGTTCAATGCCGACTACCTGCGCCTTACCCGACAGGTGGCACAAACGTGTGAGAACCACGACCTCGGCGAGTGTATGGTCATCGGCACCTCGGCACTTGTGGCGAGCGACATCGATGGGGCGGTGGGTATGTATAGCGGCATCTTCAATAACCCGTTCCTCATCTGGGGACGCTACCGCCACCAATGGTTCCGTACCACACTCCGCATCTCGTTCCAGTTCCACCACACCCAGATGGACGGTGCCCACGCCGCCCGCTTCCTGGAGCTCTTGCAGCAGGAGATAGACGGGCTGAAGGTGGATTAAATCGTGACTTGTCGGTGTCTCGCAAGGTTGGGGAAAGATGGAGGTGTAATAATAAATATCAGCTGTTATGAGTAAAAACAAATCACTGATTACATCTGCGCTGTGGTTGCTGGTAGAGATGGTCGTCTTTTGTTCGCTGTGGTTACTGTTTTACAGAGAGCCTTTCTGGCAAAATCTCTTTTACGCAATGGCATTGTTTGTAGGCGTTGAAATTATTTATTACGGAGTAGGAAAAATAATCCGTAAAATGAAAAATAATCACGACTAATCAGATTGTTTTCAGATACTTGCACCTTGGACTTTGTGCAGCAACCCTCTGAATGAGGTGCTTGATAACGCAGCCAAGCGGAAAATAAGAATGAGATACCCTCGTCGGCTTTATGGGGAAACTCTTTAGTCGGCGGAAACTTCTATGGGCGCAATTGGCAGTCACCCTGCTGTTGCGCCTTTTTCGTGTTGCCACCAAACAAAAAAAGCATCGCAATCAACTGATTGCAATGCTTTTGCGGAGAGAACGAGATTCGAACTCGTGGAACGGATTACTCCGTTCGTCGGTTTAGCAAACCGGTGGTTTCAGCCACTCACCCATCTCTCCGGGCCTGTCTGAAGTGTTTGTTTCTCTCAAACGGTGTGCAAATGTAGGCATATTTTTCAAACCTGCAAAACTTTTGACAAAAATTTTTAAATTATTTTTCTGCTCTTTTATCCGCCGCCGCACCTTATTCTCTTATCTATCGGAGGTTACGCCCGATGAAAAATTTTAACCCCGAAATCCCCCTTTCAGCGTGGCAGAGGGGCATTGGGGTGGGGTGACGGTGAGAAGACCTCACCTCGTGTTGCACCCCTGTCCAGCCCGCCCAACCGACCTCTGAGAGGAGTCCTCCGGGGGGGGGTGACGGAACGATTAACCTATATTTATGGTGTGATATTGTGAAATTGAAAATTGATTTTGTATCTTTGCATGATATTTAGAAGTAATGGCAGAGAACGAAAAAGAGTTTTTGGAAAACATAGGTGAGCAGGAATACAAGTACGGCTTCACCACCGACATCGAAACCGATATGATTCATAAAGGTCTCGATGAAGATGTCGTACGCCTGATTTCACTCAAGAAAGGCGAACCCGAGTGGATGACCGAGCGCAGAGTTGCCGCATACCACCATTGGCGCAAGCTGGAGGTTCCCACATGGGCGCATCTCAATATCCCAGAGATTGATTTTCAGGATATTGTCTACTACGCCGCGCCCAAGACAAAGAAGCAGTTGAACTCGATGGACGAGGTTGACCCGGAGTTGAAAAAGACATTCGACAAGCTGGGTATTCCGTTGGAGGAGCAGATGGCTTTGGCAGGTGTTGCTGTCGATGCTGTCATGGACTCCGTGTCGGTGAAGACCACCTTCAAGAGTACACTGGCTGAGAAAGGTATTATCTTCTGCTCCATCGCCGAGGCGATCAAGGAGTATCCCGATTTGATTAAGAAGTATTTGGGCAGTGTCGTCCCCTATACCGATAACTACTATGCGGCACTCAATGCGGCTGTCTTCTCCGACGGCTCATTCTGTTACATTCCCAAGGGCGTGAGATGCCCCATGGAGCTGTCGACCTATTTCCGTATCAATGCGGCAGGCACGGGTCAGTTCGAGCGTACGCTCATCGTGGCCGACGAGGGTGCTTATGTGAGCTACCTCGAGGGTTGCACTGCGCCCCAGCGTGACGAGAATCAGTTGCACGCCGCCGTGGTGGAGATTGTCGTGGAGAAGGACGCCGAAGTGAAATATTCCACCGTGCAGAACTGGTATCCCGGTGACAAGGAGGGTAAGGGCGGTATCTACAACTTCGTGACCAAGCGAGGTCTGTGCCGCGAAAATGCCCACCTGTCGTGGACGCAGGTCGAGACCGGTTCGGCCATCACATGGAAGTACCCCAGCTGCGTGCTGGCAGGTGACAACTCGGTGGGCGAGTTCTACTCGGTGGCGATGACCAACAACTACCAGCAGGCCGATACGGGTACCAAGATGATTCACGTGGGTAAGAATACCCGCAGCCGCATCGTCTCGAAGGGTATTTCGGCAGGTAAGAGCGAGAACTCCTACCGCGGTCTGGTGCGTGTGGCAAAGAGCGCGACCAACGCCCGCAACTACTCGCAGTGCGACTCGTTGCTCATCGGTGACAAGTGCGGTGCACATACCTTCCCCGAAGTGGATGTGCGTAACAATACGGCTGTCGTGGAGCATGAGGCTACGACCTCGAAAATCTCCGACGACCAGCTTTTCTACTGCAACCAGCGCGGTCTTTCGACCGAGGATGCCGTGGGTCTGATTGTCAACGGCTATGCCCGTGAGGTGCTCTCGAAGCTGCCCATGGAGTTTGCCGTCGAGTCTCAGAAACTTTTGGCCATCAGTCTGGAGGGTGCCGTAGGTTAGTCTTCCGTGGGGAGGGCGGACGTGTCGATGGGGGAGGAGTCCCAAGGACAGGGCGTCCGTATATTAATAACGAAATAAGAATAGAATAAAAGATATGTTAAGCGTTAAAAATCTGCACGCCTCGGTCGAGGACAAAGAGATTCTTCGCGGTATCAACCTCGAAGTGAAACCCGGTGAGGTGCACGCTATCATGGGACCCAACGGTTCCGGAAAATCAACTTTGGCTTCGGTGTTGGCCGGAAGCGAGAAATTCACCGTCACGGAGGGTAGTGCCGAATTTATGGGCCATGACCTGCTGAAGATGTCCATCGAGGACAGAGCACGTTTGGGCTTGTTCCTCGGCTTCCAGTACCCCGTGGAGATTCCCGGTGTGACGATGGCCAACTTCATGAAGCTGGCGGTCAACGAGCACCGCAAGTTCCGTGGCGAGGAGCCTCTCACCCCTGCACAGTTTCTGCGTATGATGAAGGAGAAGAGCGCAGTGGTGGAGTTGTCGTCGAAGCTCACTTCGAGAGCCGTGAACGAGGGTTTCTCGGGCGGTGAGAAGAAGAAGAACGAGATTTTCCAGATGGCGATGCTCGACCCCAAGCTGGCGATTTTGGACGAGACCGATTCGGGTCTTGACATCGATGCCCTGCGTATTGTGGCTACGGGTGTGACCAAGCTTCACACCAAGGACAACGCCACGGTAGTGATTACCCACTACCAGCGTCTGCTGGACTACATCGTTCCCGATGTGGTGCACGTCCTCTACAAGGGTCGTATCATCTACACCGGTGACAAGACTTTGGCGCTCAAGCTCGAGAAGGAGGGCTACGATTGGTTGATTAACGACTATAAGGAGTAATGATGGCAATTACCGAAATATTAAACGGTTTTGCGCGCGTTGAGGGCAGTGTGCTTCGTGTGGACGATGTCCGCGAGCAGCCGCTGGCCATTGTCGATCCCTGCGACTTTCAGTTGGAGGTGACTGCCGGTGGTTCGTTGCGACTGATTGTGGTACACACCGCACCCCACGAGTCGCATCTCGAATTGCGCGTGGAGAAGAATGCCCGTCTGGAGCTGACCGAGATTTTCGCGGCCGATGCCCGTTCCTATGTGCATATGTTGCAGGGTGAGGACAGCTACGCTTCGGTCACTGCCGTGCAGGTGGGTGCTTCGCAGGCAAACTATCTCATGGATTTGAACGGCCACGGTGCCGAGAACCGCACCGACGGTGTATTTTTGGTCGGCGGTGAGGAGCACAGCGTGATGAAGCTGCGCACCAACCACAATGTACCTTTGTGTACGAGCCGCGGTTATGTGAAGGGTATCGCCGGCGGTCACTCGGTGGGCGAGTTCCACGGATTGGTCTATGTGGCATTCGATGCCCAGCGCACCGATGCCGAGCAGCAGAGCCGCAACATCCTCATGAGTGATGCGGCACGTATCGTCACCAAACCCCAGCTGGAAATCTATGCCGACGATGTGAAGTGTAACCACGGTGCTACGGTGGGTCAGATGGACAGCGAGGCGATTTACTATATGCGTCAGCGCGGTTTGAGCGAGATGGATGCCCGTCGTCTGCAAATCGAGGGATTTGTGGCCGATGTGTTGCGCCATTGCGGAGATGAGAATTTGGCGATGTCACTCATGGGTGTCGTAGCCGAAAAAATGCAAAGAATTTAAGGATGTTTGACATCAACAAAATACGCGAGGATTTCCCGATATTGAGCCGTGAGGTCTATGGCAAACCGTTGGTCTATCTCGACAACGGAGCCACGGCACAGAAACCCAAAATGGTGATGGAGGCTGTCGAGAAGATGTACAACGAGCTCAATGCCAATGTTCACCGCGGTGTGCATTACCTCTCGGAGGAGAGTACCTCCCTGTTCGAGGAGGCGCGCCAGACGGTGGCCGACTACATCGGGGCTCCGCGCAAGGAGCAGATTATCTTCACGGCGGGAGCTACCGCATCGCTCAACACGGTGGTTTATGCGTGGGGAGACAAGTTCATCGAACGAGGTGACAATATCGTCATCTCGGAGATGGAGCACCACTCCAATCTGGTGCCGTGGCAGCTGCTGGTCGCGCGTCGGGGTGCCGAAATCAGAATGTTGCCCTTCGATGACAGCGGCGAACTGATGACGGAGAAACTGCCCTCGCTGCTCGATGAGCGCACTAAGGTGGTGGCGGTGACACAGGCCTCGAACACACTGGGTACGCGTCCCAATCTGAAGCCCATCATCGAGATGGCGCACCGTGCCGGAGCGATTGCCGTTGTGGACGGATGCCAGGGCGTGGTACACGGAGGAGTCGATGTTGAGGCACTGGATTGCGATTTCTACGCCTTTTCAGGTCACAAACTCTACGCCCCCACGGGTATCGGTGTCCTGTACGGCAAGATGGAACTGCTGGAAGCCATGCCTCCCTTCATGGGCGGTGGCGATATGGTGGACCGTGTGTCGTTTGAGAAGACCACATTCGCTCCCGTGCCGATGAAGTTTGAGGCAGGTACTGCCAACTACATCGGTGCCATTGGTCTGGGGGCTGCCATCAAGTACCTCCGGTCGCTGGATTTGAAGGCTGTGGAGGAGCACGAACAGCAGCTCATGCACCGCGCCACCACACTGCTGGAGGAGATTGACGGTCTGCGCATCTATGGTCATGCCGCCGACAAGAGTTCGTTGGTGTCGTTCAATGTGGAGGGTGTCCACCACTACGACATGGGTATGATTCTCGACAAATTGGGTATTGCCGTGCGCACGGGACAGCACTGTGCCGAGCCGGTGATGACCCACTACGGAGTGACGGGTATGTGCCGCGCTTCGTTTGCATTGTATAACACAGAGGAGGAGGTCGAGCTGCTGGCCAAGGGCGTACGCCGTGCCGTGAGCATGCTCCGCTAATATAATATAGGAAGAGATATGTTTATCGTTCTCGAAGGTTTGGACGGCGCGGGAAAATCTACCCAGGTGCGCCTGTTGAGAGAGATGTTCGCACAACGGGGTGTGGAGAGTGAGTATGTCCACTTTCCGCGTTTCGATGCACCGGTCTATGGCGAGCTTATCGCGCGTTTCCTGCGTGGTGAGTTCGGCGGTGTGGACGAGGTGAACCCCTACATTGTGGCGTTGCTCTTTGCCGGTGATCGTGCCGAAGCTGCCCCGATGATTCGCCGATGGCTCGATGAGGGCAAGGTGGTCATTCTCGACCGCTATGTCTACTCCAATATCGGTTATCAGTGTGCCAAATTTGGGGATAAAGAGGAGCGCCGCCGACTGATGAAGTGGATTCTCGACCTCGAATTTTCGCACAATGCCCTGCCGCGTCCCGATGTGTCGGTCTTCCTCGATGTGCCTTTCTCGTTCACCGAGCGCAAGCTCTCGGAGAACCGTGAGGGGGACGACCGCGACTACCTCAAGGGTGCGAACGACATCCACGAGTCCTCGCTGGATTTGCAGCGCGCCGTGAGAGAGGTCTACCTCGATGTGGCGGACTACGATAAGGGGCTCCGTGTGGTCGATTGCAGCGATGCCGAGGGCGGTATGGCCTCCCCGGAGGTGATTTTCCAAAGAATTTGTGACCTCGTTCACCCAATGATGAAATAAGATGCGCAGAAGCCGTACATTTAAAAATGTGGCACACGTCTGTCGCACACTGTTGGCCTGTGCCTTCATTCTGTCGGGTTTCACCAAGGTGATTGACCCGTGGGGCACGGCGTTGAAAATCAACGACTATCTCTCGATTTACGGTTTTGAGGAGTTGAAGGGTGCCAGCATGGCATTCTCCATTTGGTTGTGTGGTGCCGAGCTGATGATGGGCTGTATGTTGCTGTTCAAGGTGCGCATACGCCTCATCTCCATTTTTGCCGTGGCGTCGATGACCTTCTTCACGGTGCTCACCCTGCTCAGTGCCACGGTGCTCCCTGTGGAGGATTGCGGTTGCTTCGGCGAGGCCATCAAACTCTCGCCGTGGGAGACCTTCGCCAAGAATATGGTGCTGTTGCCGTTGGCTATCGTGGTGTGGTGGAGATATAAGCCCGATAAGATATTCTCGTTCAAGCCGTTGGAACTGCTCCTTATGAGCCTGTTCTTCGTCATGTCCATGTCGCTGGGTACCTACTGCTACCTCCACCTGCCGATTATCGATTTCCTGCCCTACAAGGTGGGGGTCAATATCTGGGACGAGATGCACGCCCCCGACACCAACCCTGCGGAGGAGAGCGAGACGATATTGGTCTATCGCAACATCGCTACGGGCGAGGAACGCGAATTTAAGCTGGAGGACACCGAGTGGCAGGACGCCGAGATGTGGGAGTGGGTCGATACCTACACTACGGAGAGCCACCCCACGGTGCAGGCTCTGGTCGGTGAGTTTGCCCTGCGCGATGTAGAGGGCGAAGCGACCGAAAAGGTGCTGACCACGCCCGGACGACTCTATATGTTGTGCGTCACCGACTTGGATAAGTTGCCGCGCAGTTGCCGCAAACGTATGTCGCAGCTGGCAGAGCAGGCGGTGAAGGACGGCAGCGAGATTGTCTGCGTGACCCCCATGCCGCTCTACGAGGTCACATGGCACGATTTCGGCAATGTGAAGGTGCGTTGCTACAACATCGATGCTTCGACCATGAAGACCATGCTCCGCGCCAATAACGGAGTCGTTATCCTCGATGACGGTACGATTACCAACAAACTCAATTGCCGCGACATTATCCTTTAGTCGGCAACGCTAAGACACAAAAAGTTGATTATGGAAACCCCGTAATCAACTTTTTTTATGCCCTTGCGCGACCGTTGCGTCCGTGGGACTGCTCACCACGAATACCACTGCCGATACCCTTCATAAACAACAATCCCCCGAAAGCACAATTCACTTTCGGGGGATTTGTTATAGAGAGCGGATAACCGCCGAGACTAATGGGTGGCCTTCCACCACTCGGTCTGGCGGTTCTCTGCCGTGTATTTGGCGGAGGGGGCACTGCACGTGACGCCCGAATAGTAGTTGATGGGGTACATGCCTGCATTCGCGCGGTTAATCATCGAGTAGAATTTCGCAGTGTGGAGACGGCAGTCGGCAGGGAATGTGCGGTCGAACTGCTCGTGGAAACTGCGCAACAGCATATCGTTGGCAGCCACCTGCTCGACATACTGCCGGAAGTCGTAGAACAGATGGTCGTTGCAATTCTCGTAGGTCTGCAACGCATGAGGATTGCAGGGGTAGGGCGATGAGGTGAAAATCTGACGCGAAGCCTCGGCCATGGCCTCCAACTCGGAGCAGACGGTGAGTGCCACACAACCTGAGCGGTAGCTGGGCGGATACTCCGTGTTGTAGAAGTGGTGATACTTGCGACAGACAGCCTTCACACGTGCTTCGAGTGGCGAGTTGTCTCCCAGAACGGCAGGTACCACATATTTGTAGGGGAAGCCGTCACCCATCACCTCACACGGCGAAGCGATGATGTACTTCGCGTTGTGACGCATGGTGTAGAGCGTCTCGATGTTCGACATGAAGCAGTCATCGAAGATGATGTAGTCGAAGACCACATGGGTTGCCGAAAGTCCCTTGGCAATATCTTCGGTGTTGAAGTGGGAGTCGCGCTCGCCAAAGGCCTTTGTCTCGGGTGTAAACCCATCGGCGGAGGCCTTCATCGGGCGGTACGACATCATCGCGAGGGGCAGGGGCTTGTTCTTGGGCAGCCAGCCCGAACCGTGACCGCCCAGCACCAGACCGTAGCTGTGCGCCGGAGCAAGACCCTTCATCTCATTGACCACCCAGGTGAAGAACGAGGGGCTCTGACGGTCTACATCGTTACACTCCTTGACGGTCTCGAGCTGTGCGCCCTCCTTCGAGGAGTGGCGTATCTCGACAATCTGCCATTTGTTGTTGATATAGCCGAACATCATGATTCGGTTGCTGCGTGCCATCTGTGGGGTGAACGACTTGCGTGCCTGCTCGATGTTGTCATTGAAGAAGGTCTGCAACGAAGTGCCGATGAAGACAAACATCATGGTGTGCTGGTTCTCCTGCGGTGGTAGCGGAGTGGGTGGCGGCGTAGGTACGGGGTCATCGGAACAGGATGCCAACACCAACAGGAGGGGCAGCAGAAGTTTGAATATCAATTTCATTATTTGTAGTGTCTGGGTTTGAGGTTGTTGAACTGCCAGGTGCGGTCACGCTTGTAGGTGTAGCCCTCGGGCTTGTTCCAATAGACGCGGCTGAAATTGAAGTACATGCCCTTGCGCTTCTTGCCCTCGATGGAGTAGGGGGTGAGGAAGGGAATGAACTCCACATGACGGCTGATGACACGGCTCTTGCCACTGTTCAGACCCTCGACCGAGAGCACATCGTAGGCGTGGTCAAACATCAGAATGTGGCGCGGTGTCTTGTCCGTGAGACCGTCACCCGAATCCAAAATGGCACGAATCACACCCATCATGCGGTCGTGATAGGCCTTCTCCTTCTCCTTGTCGCCCAGCGCACCGTAGGCAAAGGTCATCAGATTGAGTACCTTGGGACTGAAGGGGTCGCGTGCCAGCGCATCTTTACCCATCATCACGATGGCCTCGAGGGTCTTCGTGTTGGGCTCCTCGGGGTCGAGACCCGAAGCCAGCATCAGCAACTTGTCCAAATCGGGATTGGCGTTCAGCGGTTTGTAGCTCTCCTGATAGGCATAGCCATAGTAGAGATAGTGGTAATCCTCATCGGTGAGGGTACTGTCTCCGGTGTTGTAGCGCATGATGAGTCCCGTGTAGTAGAAGGGTGACGAGGTATCCATAATCTTGTTGAGAATATCCTCCTCGTCGGGGACTTTCGCCACGGCCAGTGTCGGTAACAGAAGCAGCAGCAACAATATTTTTTTCATCTTTACTTTTTGGGGTTATTTCAAATCATATTTGCGAATCAGCTCGGTGAACTCCTCGCGCAGCGACTGCGAACCCGGAATGAGGGGCAGACGCATGTCGGGGCCAATTTTGCCCATCACCGAGAGGGCGCACTTCACACCTGTGGGATTGCCCTCCTTGAAGAGTGCCTTCACAGCTTCGTCCAGCTGGCAGAACTCCTTTTCTGCCTGCTCGAAGTTGCCCTCCTTGGCATAGTTGACGCAGTGCATGAACTTCTTGGGGAAGGCGTTGGCCGCCACCGAAATCACACCGTCACCGCCGCGCTTCATGATTTCGAGTGTTGCACCGTCGTCACCCGACAGCACGAGGAAACCCTCGGGACGCTTGTCGATAATCTCCTGTATCTGGTCGATTTTACCCGATGCCTCCTTGATGCCGATGACATTCTTGAAGTCTCGGGCACAGCGGAGTGTGGTCTCGGCGGTCATGTTCACACCCGAGCGTCCGGGAATGTTGTAGAGAATGACCGGCAGGGGCGAGTGCTCCGACACGGTGCGGAAATGCTGGTAGAGACCCTCCTGCGACGGCTTGTTGTAGTAGGGGGTCACGCTGAGTATGGCATCTGCTCCTCGCAGGTCGAATTCGCGCAGTTGGTCGAGCACCTCCGAGGTGGAGTTACCGCCACAACCGATGACCAGGGGCACACGACCGCGAATGTGGTCGGTGATATACATGGCGATGACGGCTCTTTCGGGCATGTAGAGCGTGGGGGTCTCGGCGGTTGTACCGAGTGCCACGATGTAATCCACACCGCCTTCGATGACATAGTCAATCATGCGTGCCAATGCTTTGTAATCTACTCGTCCGTCAACAAACGGGGTTATCAGTGCTACGCCTACGCCGGCTAATTTGTTGTTTGTCATGGTCTTTACGTTTTTGAGGTTCTATATTAAAACAGAGAGCCCTGCACGGGGGCTTCCGACACGGTGTCGGCGGACTGCTCTGCGTTGGTATCCGGGGTCGGAGTCTCCGCAAAGAGACTTCCCTGTTGGGCAACCGTTGTCGCCTTGCGCTGTCGCTTCTCCACAGTGGGCTGTCGCTTGCGGCGACCGACCGCAGGGGCGGTCTCCTCTGTGGTGGGGGCTGCTTCCTCTGTGGGCGTTGCCTGTGCTTCGGCTGAAGGGGTCATGCCTTCGGAGATTTCCGCTTGGGTCTGCTCCTCGGTGACCTTTTCTGCAACCTCCACGGCTGGAGTTTCAGCTGTTGTCGCTTCTCCGGCAGGGGTGTTGGCGGAGCGGCTGACCTCCAATTCGGTGTAGTCGTACTCCCACTCGTCATTGCTCTCGCTCTCGCCCTCGTCCTCCTCGTCGGAGTGAATCATGGCGATGAACTCCTCCTCCGAGATGATGGCGATGCCGAGCTTCTCGGCCTTCTTGAGCTTGGCGGGACCCATGTTCTCGCCGGCAACGATGTAATCTACATTCGAAGAGACGGCAGCCAGATTCTTACCTCCGTGCTTCTCGATAAGCTCCTTCAATTCGTCACGCGAATGGTCGGTGAACTTGCCCGAGATGACAAAGGTCTTTCCGGCGAGCGACTCCGATGCCAGGGCAGTCTCCTCGGCTTCGAATTGCAGGCCTGCCGCACGCAGACGGCCGATAATGCGGAGGTTCTCCTCATCGTGGAAGTAGGCGATAATCTCGTCGGCAATCTTGTCGCCCACCTCATCGGCTTCGACCAACTCCTCGCGCGTGGCGTTCATCACGGCATCGAGGGTCTTGAAGTGTCCTGCCAGATATTTGGCAGTGGTCTCTCCGACAAAACGGATACCCAGACCGAAAAGTACGCGGTGGAAGGGAACTTTTTTCGACTCCTCGATGGAGTGAATGATATTCTCTGCCGACTTCTCGCCCAGTCGGGGCAGGGGAGCCAGCTGCTCGGCCTTCAAATCATAGAGGTCGGAGATGTCGTGCAACAGCCCGTTGGCGTTGAGCAGAACGACCGTCTCCTCGCCCAAACCCTCGATGTCCATGGCCTTGCGGCGAATGAAGTGAATGATACGGCCGATAATCTGGGGGTGACATCCGCTCTGATTGGGGCAGTAGTGCTTCGCCTCGCCCTCGTAGCGCACCAGCGGTGTGCCACATTCGGGACAACGGGTGATATAATCATAGGGACGGCTGTCGGCCTTACGCATCGACACCTCCACACCTGTAATCTTGGGAATAATCTCGCCGCCCTTCTCCACATAGACCATATCGTTGTAGTGGATGTCGAGCAGTGCCATCTGTTCGGCATTGTGGAGGGTGGCACGGCGTACGGTCGTGCCTGCCAGCTGCACGGGGTCGAGGTTGGCCACAGGGGTAATCGCGCCCGTGCGTCCTACCTGAAAATCAACACTTTCCAGCAGGGTGAGTGCCTGCTCCGCCTTGAACTTGTAGGCCACTGCCCACTTGGGGGCTTTGGCGGTGAAGCCCAGCTTCTTGCGTGTTGAGAAGTCATTGACCTTGATGACCACACCATCGGTGGGGAAGGGCAGCGACTTGCGCGCCTCGTCCCAGTGACGGATGTAATCGTCAATCTCGGCGACCGAATGACACAGACGCGAGAGGTCTGAGATTTTGAAACCCCAGCTGCGTGCCGCCGCAAGACTCTCCGAATGGGTGCCGAAGGGCAAATCCTCGCCCGAAAGCTGATAGAGCGTGCAGTCCAGACCGCGACGGGCGACCACGACAGACGACTGTTGTTTGAGTGTGCCGGCTGCGGCATTTCTCGGATTGGCAAAGAGTGATTTACCCTCGGCTTCGCGCTCGCGGTTGATTTTGTCAAACGAGGCGTAGGGCATGAGTATCTCGCCGCGGATTTCGAAGTAGGAGGGATAATCCTTGCCCGTGAGACGGAGGGGCACACTGCGTATGGTGCGCACATTGGCGGTCACATCGTCACCCGACACACCGTCACCGCGTGTGACGGCACGCAACAGACTGCCGTCCTCGTAGGTGAGCGAGATGGCCGTGCCGTCGAACTTCAACTCACACACAAATTCCACTGTACCCACCTCTTTTTCAATGCGTTCGATAAATTCGTGCAGCTCGTCCAAAGAGTAGGTGTTGCCTAACGACAACATGGGAAAGCGGTGCTTCACGGTCTCGAAATTGGAGGTCAGGTCGCTACCCACTCTCACGGTGGGGGAGTTGGGGTCGGCATATTCGGGGTGCTCTTTCTCAAGCTCTTGCAGCTGTCGGAGCATCATGTCGAAGTCATAGTCCGATATTTCGGGGGCGTTTTCTACGTAGTATTTGTGGGTATGGTATTCGAGTTGCCGGCGCAACTCTTCTATTTTCTCTTGTATCATACTATATATATATTCTCACGTGTAAAGGTACATAATTTGTTGGTAAGAGTCACCAAAAACAAAAAAAATACAAAAAAAAAATACACTATGCCTTGCAATATGTAAATTTTGCTTATACTTGCAAAAAATTTAGAAACATAATCATGACCAAACAGAACATGCCTAAAAAGCATATCGTAACAAGTTTAAAGAATCTCCCCCTGGACGTCCAGGAAGCTCTCAAAGAGAAGTATCCTTTGGGATTTACCGATGTAATGATGCGTATCGACAAGCCCAATGGCGACTTTTTTTATGCCGTTCCCTATGACACCGACGAGGTGGCATATCTTGTCAAGATTGATGTGAAAATCGATGACAATACTCAGGACGACGACGACAAGGATTATTACGACGACGATGAAATCAAGGGTGCTGACGAGTTGCAGGACAGCGTCAGCGTTGATTCGCTTGATGAGGAAGACGAGGATTAATACTTGGTTCCGAAATGCTGAGGCGGCTCTGATGGCCTGTGTGGCGTTCTCTTCGTGTGGTTTGTCGGAAGACCCGCGCGATGAAGATCTCCGTCACGAATATATCACCCTCTCCGACCCTTCGTTCAAGGCGTACTGCCTGCGCGAAGCCGATGTCAATCGTGACGGCCGTATTTCGCGATACGAAGCCCGTCAGATGCGCCATATCGACTGCTCCGACAGCGGTGTGGAGTCGTTGTGGGAAATCGGTGAATTCACCAATCTGTCGAGCCTGAATTGCAGCGGTAATGCCATCACCCAACTCCGTTTGGAGAAGTGCACCCGTCTGCGTCATCTGGATTGCAGCCGCAACCGATTGGACGCCCTTTCGGTCGAGAATCTCAGAATGTTGGTCGAGCTGCGATGCTCTGACAACCGTCTGGATGTGCTGGGTCTGCATACCAACTCGTCGCTTCGCTATTTGGATTGTCATCACAATTTTATCGGTAGCCTCAATGTGGCACAGTGCGCTCCCCAAATCGACGGAGTCGATGCCACACAAAATCCGCTGGAGGTCTTCTACAAGGCCAAATCGCAAAGCATCGGGTCGCTCAAACTCGATGACTACTCGGTGGTCGAGGAGCAGTAAAACTGTCACGCAAGACGGGACGGACTCCGCAAATTCGGGGCTGTGAAATAACAGGATGTCGTTTTGACGGCGTCCTGTTTTTTTTGTCTGTGCGTGGAGACACAACGGACGATCGCCCCGAAATCGCATGGCATTTCTTCGCTCAGGCAGTGTGCAAATTCCGTGCCCGAAAGTGGCCTTCCATGGGGTGCTGACGGCTGAAAAATCAGGCGAATGGCTATTTTTTGTAATTTATTCACATTCTCTTGCCCCGAAAACCAAATAAAACGCAGATATTATTATCTTTGCGACAATATATCAAAGATGCTATGCTGAAGAAATATATTTTTGTGCCGACTCTACTTTTGAGTCTTGCCTGTACGATGGAAGTTGCAGCGCAGAATCAACCCACGCGCGATGCTCTTCAGAGAGGTCGCGATTTGTTTGAATTCGGACGCTGGAGCGATGCACATACCGAATTTATCAAGGCGCGCGAAAGCCTCAAGCCCGAAGCGTTGAAGACACGCGAAGACATCGATTTCTACCTCACGGCGTGTGCCGTCGAACTCCAGATGCCCGATGCCGAGGGGCAGTTGAAGGCGTTTATGAGGGCTTATCCCAATTCGACTTATGCCAACGACATCAATTTCTCGTTGGGCTCGCTCTATTGTGCCAAAGGTGATATGACCTCGGCACGCGAGTATTTTTCCAAGACCCACTACAAGTCGCTCGACCGTCGCCGCCGCGAGCAGTACGATGTGCGTATGGGCTATGTGGAGTTCAGCGGCAAGAACTATAAGGAGGCCTACTCCTACTTCGACCGCATCGACCCCCGCAGTGAATTTGCCGACCACGCCCTCTATTACAAATCCTACATGGACTACGCCGAGGGCAGAACCGGCCGCGCGAAGCAGGGTTTCCAAGCCCTCACCCGCAGCGATGCCTATGGAGAGCTGGTACCTTACTACCTCCTGCAAATCGAGTTCCAGGAGGGTAACTACCGCTATGTGGTCGATAACGGTGACCGTCTGGCACGCAAGGCCACGCCCGAACGCCGTGCCGAGCTGGAGCGTGTGATTGCCGAGTCGTGGTTCCACCTCGACGACTACAACAAGACCCTCGAATACATGAACCGTCTGAAGGAGAACGGCCAACAGCTCGACCGCGAGAGCAGCTACCTCATGGGCTTCTCGCTCTACCGTACGGCACATTACACCGAAGCGGTGGACTGGTTGCGCAAGGCGTGTGGGGCGAAAGACGCCATCACACAGAATGCCTCCTACCATCTGGCGGACTGCTACCTCCGCACGGGCAACAAGAATGCCGCCATGCACGCCTTCGCGATGGCTGCCGACGAGACCTTCGATGCCGCCATCACCGAGGACGCCCTGTTCAACTATGCCAAGTTGCAGTATGAGCTGGGTGGCGGTGCTTTCAACGGAGCCATCAATGTCTTGAACCGCTATGTGGCAGAGTATCCCTCGTCAGCGAGAGCCGATGAGGCACGCACACTGCTCATCGCCGCCTACTACAATTCGCGCGATTACGATGCCGCCTACCGTGCCATCAAATCCTCGGCGGTGCAGGATGCCGACACACGTGCCGCTTTGCAAAAGATTACCTACTTTCGCGCTTTGGAGGCCTACTCGGCCAACGACATGAGCGCGGCACAGAACTACCTCGCCGAGTCGGCGGCCATCAATGTCAGCCCCAAATACTCGGCACTCAACACCTTCTGGCAGGGTGAGATTGCCTACCGTGACGAGAACTACACGGTGGCAGCCATGAAATACAACGCCTACCTCAAACGCGCGCCGCGCACCGAGAGAGAGTACTCTTTCGCCCTCTACAACTTGGGTTATTGCGCCTTCATGCGTGGCGATATGGGTGCTGCCGAGTCTTCGTTCGGCAAGTTCATTCAGAACTATCCCTCGCGCGACAGCTACCGCGCCGATGCCTTGAACCGACTGGGTGATGTGGCATTCTCGCAGCGTAAGTTCGACGAGGCGATTAGCCGCTACGGCAAGGCTTCGATGCTCTCGACCCCCGAAATGCACTACTCGCTCTACAAGCGTGCCGAGACCCTCGGCGTGATGGGGCGCGTGGAGCAGAAACAGCAGACCCTGCGTCAGATTATCGCCGACGGACAGGGCGACTATGTCGATGCCGCGGCTTACGAATTGGGACGCACCTACATCTCGCAGGAGAAGTACCGCGAGGGTGCGCGTCAGTTGGAGAAATTTGTTGAGGAGTATCCCTCGTCACAATATCGAGTGCGTGCCCTTTCCGATTTGGGTCTGGCATGGCTTAATCTGGGTGACAAGGAGAAGTCGCTGAAGTATTACGATATGGTGGTCAGTGCGTCTCCCCAGTCGGCTGAAGCGCGTCAGGCGATGCAGGGTATCCGCGACATCTACGTGTCGTCGGGCGATGTGGACGCCTATTTCAACTATGCCGAGAAGTCGGGTCTGGAATCCGATTTGACCGCCGTGTCGCGTGACTCGCTCTCGTTTGCCGCCGCACAGAAACTCTATCTGGCGGACCGTCATGCCGATGCCGAGAAGTCGTTGCGTAGCTATGTGAAGAGCTACCCCAAGGGCTACTACATGGTCGATGCCCTCTACTACCTCAGTGACTGCTACCTGCGTTCGGGTCAGCGTGACGAAGCGGTGGCTTCGTTGCAACAGCTGGTCGAGGTGGGCGCGGGTCAGTATGCCGTGCAGGTGCTGGAGAAACTCTCGTCGATGACCTTCGAGGACAAGCGTTACCGCGAGGCTGCCGATGCCTACCGCAAGCTCTACGATGTCGCTCCCACCAAGTCGGGACGCGAGAAGGCGATTGCCGGCTATGTCGATGCCACACTCCTCACGGGCGATGCTTCGCTTGTCGAGCCGATGGCAAAGGATGTGCTCTCGTGCAAGGATGTCGGTGCAGCGGCTCTCCGCGATGCCAAATTTGCATGGGCGGAGCAACTGCGTGAGAAGGGCGACATGAAACAGGCGATGACCCTCTACCGCCAGCTGGCCAAGGAGGTGCGCTCGAAGCAGGGTTCGGCCTCGGCCTACTATGTCATCGAGGAGACCTTCCGCGGCGGAAATCTCGAAGCCACGGAGAAAGCCGTTTTCGCCTACTCGGAGCGTTCGCCCCAGTCCTACTGGCTGGCCAAGGCGTTCATTCTGTTGGGTGACGTCTATCAAAAGAAAGGTGATAATTTCCAGGCGCGTGCCACCTGGCAGAGTGTCGTTGACGGATATACTCCTGCCGATGACGGTATCGTGGCAGAGGCGCGTGAGAGAATCAATAAACTGAACTAAAGATGAAGAAACTGATAATAGCCCTCATGGCTTTGTCCCTGTTGCCGGCGATTGCCGATGCACAGGTGGAGAAACAGGTGGAGATGACCAAGGAGTACGCCCCCACGGTGGAGCGTGCCTCGAAACTGGCCGTTATGCCCGACATGACCGATACCGTGCAGATGCGTCCCGACATCGATTATGTTATCACCCCTCTCTCGCTGGAGACCTCACTCGCCACGCGCCCCATTGCGCCGGCGAAGGTGACCTACTGGGAGTTCAACCGTCCACTGCCCTTCTATGTGAAGGCGGGTGTGGGTTATCCCCTCAATTCGGTCTTCGACTTCTACGCCTCGACCCAAAATCCGAGTACGGGTTACGTGGTGGGCTATCTCAACCACAAGGGTCGCTTCGGTGACATCAAGAACAACTTCGGCGCGAAGCACAACTCCGTGGAGATGCACAACGCAGGAGGTGCTGCGGCAGGCAAGTACATCGGCCGTCATATTTTGGAGGGCGGTGCAAGCTACTCGCACAACCTCTTCCACCGCTACGGCACCCGCAATTGGCAGGGTACCGAGGAGGGCGCACAGGGCTGGCGTCCCGTGGCGGCGTATGGCGATTTGGATTTCCATGTCCGCTTCGGTGACGAGTTCCGCGATTTGAGCCGCACGAATTTCGATGTTTCATTCCGCGGTAATATGTTCTTCGACAATTCGGAGTGGGGCGGTTACAAAGACAAGGCACGCGAGAATACCCTCGATGTGTCGGCGAAGGTGGCGCGTCTGTTCGGCCGCTACGGTTTCTCTCTGAATGCAGGCTATGAGCGCGTGAGCGGTAACAGTTCCATCGATGTGATAAGCCGCACCGAGACCGGAGAGTTGAATCCCCACAAATTTGTGTTGCAGACCCTGCGTGTGGGCGGTCGTTTCATTGCCGACGGTAATTTCCTCAAGCTGGTGGCAGGCGTGGACTTCTACCACGAGGACGTCAAGGGCGGCGAGACGGGTAATTTCCTGATTCCCTACGCACGTGCCGATTTCAACTTCGGAACAAAGGCTCTGCGTCCGTTTGCCGAGGTCGATGGCGGTGTCTATAACAACGGCTACCGCTCGCTGATGCACCAGAATCCCTATGTCATCAATGCCGTAGCGTTGGAGAAAAGCTCGGTGAACTATAACGCACGCTTCGGTCTGACGGGTGCATTTGCCAAGAATAGAATCGATTACAGAGTCTATGCCGGCTTCTCGGTGCATGACGACCACTTGTTCTGGTTGCTGAACCGTGACGGTGTCTTCACACCCATCTTGTCGCGTCAGACCGTCACCTCGTTCAATGCCGAGCTGGCGTACCGTCCCATCGAGCAGTTGCGCTTCGATTTGGGCGTTCACGGCTACATCTATAATGACGAGTCGTGCCTCTATGGCGAGCGTAGAGTGTCGTTCAACAACGGAGAGCCCGATTTCAGAGGTGATATCGGTATGCGCTATGAGGGCAAGAAAATTTCGTTCGGCGTGAAGGCTCTCTTCGAGAGCGAGCGCAAGTGGTCGAAGGAAATCATGGCAGAGAACGCGGCACAGACCCCCGAAGCTCCGCAGTGGGCATTGGTGGGTGAGAAGTGTGGCGCGTATGTCGATTTGCAGGTCGATTTCGAGTGGCAGTTGAAAGGTCGTTTCGCCATCTTTGCCGAGGGTCGTAACCTCATCAACCGTCGTATCTACCGTCTGCCTTACTTCCCCGAGTATGGCGCGAACTTCACCGCAGGTGTGAAATTTGCCTTCTAAAGGAGGGCGGAAACCCACCTTTCGTGGGAAAACCTTACCGCGATACACTATGAAGTGTGTCGCGGTTTTTTTGTGTCGGTGTGAAAGGGGAGGGGAGTGCCGCAGGAAGACAAAAAAACGGAACCGGGAGACGGTTCCGTTAGGGCATAAAAAAAGGTGAGCTGATTATATCGCACCGCTACAACCACATACCCTTGCTCGATTCCTCGCCTGGGGGATTCTGTGGGAGCTGGTCGTATAAGACTCACCTTCTGCAAAGGTACTAAAAAAAACATATCGTGCAAAAAAACGACTGAAAATTTTTCGGACGGAGTTGCCGGTGAACGCTCGTGAGCACGGTTATTGCGGTGGCCGACAATGTCTTATAGGTTTTGAAAGATTTTGAAAATTTTTTGTCGCTTTCCTCTCCGTTTGTCGGTTTTTTGCCCGAATTGCCGTGTCGGGGGCATCTGTGCGGGCGAATGTCGAACATCGCCACGGAACATTTCACGGCTATTTATATGGGCGTTTTTGACTGTCGGGCGGTGAAATTTGTTATCTTTGCAAGAAAATTGATTTTATCCATGCTGAAAAAGAGCCTTATATTTATTACCACAGCGGTGGTTGTCATCGGAGCTATCCTCTTCGGAGTGGGGTATGTGCAGTTCAAGGGCAGTGCCGTGAACGAGCGTCACGAATTGTTCCTCAGTGCGCGCTATGACTACCGACAGTCGGTCGATTCCGTGCTGTCGCACATCCGCCACAAGGCAGCCTTCGAGTGGTATGCCAAACATATCGAGTTGGAGCGTACCTTCAAACCGGGTCACTACGTGCTGGAACCCTCGATGAGTGTCATCGACATTGCGCGTATGCTCAAATTGGGATTGCAGACCCCCGTGCGCGTGGCCATCAACAACTGCAAGATTCCCGCACATCTGGCACGCAAGCTGGCTCTCCAGACCGATGCCGACTCCACTGCCTACATGAAGGTGCTCACCTCGAAGAAACTCGCCGCCGAAATGGGCTTCGACAGCGTGACCCTCTTTTCGATGTTCATTCCCGATACCTATGAATTCTATTGGACGGTGAAGCCCGAAGATGTGGTGCACCGCATGAAAAAAGAGTATGACCGTTTCTGGACGGGCGAGCGCGATGCCCTGCGTCAGCGTAGCGGTCTGAGCCGTCTGGAGGTGATGACCCTCGCTTCGATAGTCTATGAGGAGACCCGCAAGAGCGATGAGATGCCCCGTGTGGCAGGTGTCTACATCAACCGTCTGAAGAAGGGTATCCGTTTGCAGGCCGACCCCACGGTGAAGTATGCCATGCAGGACTTCGGCTTGCGCCGTATCCTCTACAAGCACCTCAAGACCCCCTCGCCCTATAATACCTACATGAACGCCGGACTGCCCCCTTCGCCCATTGCCATGCCCTCCAAGGCGGCCATCAATGCGGTGTTGAACTACGAGAAGCACGACTACATCTTCTTCTGTGCGCGTCCCACGTTCGACGGTTACCACAACTTCGCACGCACCCTGCGCGAGCATAATGCCAACGCCAGAGCCTATGCGCGCGAGTTGAATAGACACAAAATCAAATAATTTCATTATATTTGCCTGATATGCTGACCCGAATTTATGAAGACAACCCCTCGGAGAAGGCTCTCCGTCAAGTGGTAAAGGAGTTGGAAAACGATAATTGTATTGTCTATCCCACCGACAGCGTCTATGCCCTGGGTTGCTCGGCACGGTCGGCGAAGGCATTGGAAAAGTTGCGCAAGATGAAGGACAAGGAGTTCTTCTCGCTGGTATTCGCCGACATCTCGCAGATTGCCGAATATTGCAGGGTGGATAATGCCACGTTCAAGATTTTGAAGCGCAACCTCCCCGGTGCGGTGACCTTCGTGTTGCCGGCATCGTCGCGTGTGCCCCACAAGGCGGTGGGCAAGCGCAAGACCATCGGCGTGCGTATTCCCGACAATGCCATTGCACGGGCGATTGTGGAGATGCTGGGCGAACCGCTGATATCGACCTCGCTCGTAGACGAGAGTCTGGAGCGGGAGTATAACACCGACCCCTCGCTTATCGAGGAGCGTGTCGGTCGCGATGTGGCGATGGTTGTCGATGGCGGTATGGGCGGTATCGAACCCTCGACCGTGGTCGAAATTGTCGATGGCGAGGCGGAAATTCTCCGCGAGGGCAAACACGAACTGCTCTAAGAAAAGTGGGGGAGCGGGACGAGTGGTGACTCCGACAAGTCGCCGTGCGCTTCGCCCCAAGAAAAACGAATTATATAACCATTACAATGAATAAAAACAATTTTTTGAACGATGCGGCACGCTATGGTGCCGTGTTGGGTTTGGTGCAGGTGGTCTTCGGTGCATTGTCCACCCTCGTTGCCGCCGAGACATCGGGCTGGGAGACCGCAGCCAAGGCTACGGGGCAGGCGATGAGCGCGACACCTGTTTCGACGGGAAATCAGCTGCTGTTGTCGCTGGTGACCATCGCATCGCTGGCGGTGTTCATCATTCTGCTGTTGAGATTCACACGCCGTCGTGCCGATATGGTCACCGCCAATGGTGCGGGTTTCAGCTTCGGTGACGGTCTGAAATACATCTTGGGCATGGCGTTCTTCTCGGCATTGGTCTATACCGTGTGGGAGATTCTCTCGCGCAATGTGATTTTCCGGGAGTGGAATGCCTACGCGCTGGACCAGAGTCTGGATATTCTCTCCGCGAGCTTCAATTCATCGTCTGCCATGCCCCTCGAGGAGCTGGTGAAATCGACCCGTGAGGCCTTCTATTCGCCCATGATAATTTTGGTGTCGGTGATTATGTCGCTGATGTTGAAGTCGCTCTTCTTCGGAGTCTTCGTGGCATTGAAGACCCGCAGGGAACCTAATATTTTCATCAATACCGGTGACAATGAATAATTTGGATATATCGGTTGTCGTGCCGCTCTACAACGAGGAGGAGTCGCTGCCCGAACTCATGGAGTGGATTGACCGTGTGGCACGTGCCCACACGTTGAGCTACGAGGTGATATTTGTCAATGACGGTTCGTCGGACAACTCGTGGGAGGTGGTCGAGCAACTCAAGGAGAAATATGACAGCGTGCGCGGCATCTGCTTCTCGCGCAACTACGGCAAATCGGCAGCCCTCTATTGCGGTTTTGCCGCCGCCGAGGGTGAGGTGGTCTTCACCATGGATGCCGACTTGCAGGACTCGCCCGACGAGATTCCCGAGATGCGCCGTATGATTTTGGAGGAGGGCTACGACTTGGTGTCGGGCTGGAAGCGCAAACGCTACGATCCCATCGGCAAACGCTGGCCGAGCAAGTTCTTCAACTGGACGGCTCGCAAGGCTTCGGGCATTCGTCTCAACGACTTCAACTGCGGACTGAAGGCCTATCGCCGCAAGGTGGTCAAATCCATCGAGGTCTATGGCGAGATGCACCGCTTCATTCCCATTTTGGCGAAGAAGGCCGGCTTCAAGAAGATTGGCGAGAAGGTCGTGGAGCACCGCGCCCGTAAGTATGGCGAATCGAAATTCGGCATGGAGCGTATGGTGAAGGGTTATCTCGACCTCATTTCCATCATGTTCATGTCCCACTTCGGACGCTCGCCCATGTATCTGTTCGGCAGTCTCGGTACGCTGATGTTCCTGCTGGGTGGTGGTACCACGGTGTGGATTATCGCCGAGAAGCTGTGGAAGCAGGCACACGAATTGCCCCTGCGCCCCGTCACCGAACAGCCGCTGTTCTATCTGGCTATTCTTGCGGTGATACTGGGTGTGCAACTCTTCCTTGCCGGTTTCCTCGGTGAGTTGATTAACCGCAATTCCACGGACAGAAACAAATACTTGATTGATAAAACCATTTGAAAACTATGATACAGAGAATCCAATCCGTCTATCTGCTGCTGGTGGCAGTACTCACCCTCTTGCCCATGTTTCTGCCTGTGGCATGGTTCGGCAGTGCCGAGGGGCAATTTTCGCTCTATGCTTTTTCGTTGCAGGACGCCGCGGGCGTAGCCGTGCACTCCGCTGTATATATGGGTATCGTCTTTCTGGCGGCTCTGCTCCTGCCCGTGGTCAATATCTTCCTCTATCGCCGTCGTCTCTTGCAGATTCGTCTGTGCGTGGTGGAGATGGTGCTCCTGCTGGGCTGTCTGATTATGGAGCTGGCTTACTATTTCCTCGCACACAGAGCCTTCCCCGATGCCGAATTGCAGTCGAGTGGCATGAACGCCATTCTCTTCCTGCCTCTGGTGAGCGTGGTGCTCTGCTTCCTCGCCGCAAAAGGTATCTTCCGCGATGAGATGCTCGTAAGATCGACCGAGAGAATCCGATAGGGAAAAGTCGTCGGTCGTAACCGATTATAAATCTGCAAATCACGTCAATTAAAGCGTGATTTGCAGATTCTTTTTATCATCGTGTGTCACTTTTGTATGCAAGTTGTTACCTTCTTGTGAAGAATGGATTTCGAGGTTTGACCTGTGGTCGGGTTTTACTATCTTCGTCGCGGAAAAACGTGAGAAGCCCCCTTGCGAAAGGCTAAGACGCTGACCTCCAGCAGGAAGGTGTGGCAGACGGTGAAAAAGGAAAAATCAAACAATCTGTCGCGTGAGGTTCTGTCGGTGGCGTGCGGGTGGGCGGAGTTTGTAAGATGTTGAAAGACTATCGAAAAAATGGGAACGTAGAATTTTGAATATGTTGTAATTCTTGTTATATTTGTAGCCCTAATTTATAACTCGCGCTTAAAAATAAATTATTTTATCATATAACGCTCTATTACTAAAATTTACATCTATGAAAACGCTTAATTTGTGGAGAGTAGTGCTCTTTTCCATTCTGTCCGTGTTTGCATTCGCAGCATGTTCAGATGACGAGGAGACTCCTCCTGTTCAGACAGAGGTAACTCTGAATGTGAACGGCGAGACCGAGACTACAGTAGGCCTGACCAATGAGGCCGGTGCTGTTGTCACTGTTGCCGTTGATGCTTCTGCAAAGTGGAATCTGACCATGGAGTCGGATTGGTGCTCGGCAAACGTTGTTTCGGGTGAGGCAGGTCAGTCAGAGATTCAGTTCACTGCTGCATCGGCACTTCCCGAGAAGGTCGAGAGTCGTGAGGCTGTTGCCAAGCTGTCGGCTAAGGGTAATGTACTCGGCTTTGAGTACACCAAGACTGCAACCATTACTATCGTGCAGACTGCCAATGGCGAGGTTCCCGACATCACAGAGCCTCTTCCCGAGGGTGTGGCTACCATCAAGGAGCTGGTTACCCGCGGTCGTGCCGGTGTGAAGTACACCGTCAAGGAGGCTGTCGTTGTTGCCAACGAGTTCCGTGGTTCGGTTATCGGCGATGACAGCGGTGCGTTCCTCTTTGTATATGGTATGAAGGCTCCCTTCAAGGTGGGTGACAAGATTTCTATCGAGGGTCCCCTCCAGGTAATGTGGGGTGTTCCCCAGTTCAGTCTTCCCGGCAGAGAGCCCAACCCCGCAAAGGATGCTACCGCAACCGTATTGGGTCAGGGGCAGCTCAACGTGGAGTACAAGGCCATGAGCAAGGAGGAGATCGCCAAGTATAAGGCTTTGGAGACTCCCCGTGACATTCCCACCAAGTTGGCTTATCCCGTAACTTTCGAGGGTACTGTATCGAAGTACAAGCCCGAGGGTGACAAATATGATATCTACGAGATGACTACCACTTCGGGTGATGTCCTCACTCTGGAGTATGTCGGCAACCGTGAGATGGAGCCTCTGGTAGGTCAGAAGACCACCATCAAGGGTTTCACCGTAGGTGACGAGGGTACTACCAAGCATGGTAACCTGAAGGTTATTCCCGTATTGACCACCGGTTCGACTCCCGATCCCACTCCCACTCCTACACCCGGCGGTGAGGGTACATTGTCGTACATCTTCGAGAATGGTGTGAAGGGTACTTCATACACTATCAATGAGGCAACTATCGTAGCCAAGGGTGAGACAGCATTCGTATTGGGTGATGCAACCGGCTTCATGATGGTTTACGGTTCTACTGACCTTGCTCTGAATGATAAGGTAACCGCCGAAGGTCCTTTCGATGTATTCTGGGGCGTTGGTCAGTTCAAGAGCCAGACTGCCAAGTTTACCAAGACTGGTACCAACAACTGGACTTACAACAGCAAGGGCATGAGCGACGAGGAGATTTCGTCTTACTTCGCCATCAGCACCGAGGACCGCAACAAGGCATCGAAGCCTTGCAAGGAGGTGACCTTCACCGGTACACTCAGCAAGGTTGAGGAGCAGGGTAGCAAGGGTCCCAAGACCATCTATGAGTTGGCTATCGACGGCCAGACTTCGAAGGTGGCCATTACCTATTGCAATGACCTGGCAGCTCAGTTCGTTGATAAGAAGGTGACCGTCAAGGGTTACACCGTAGGTGACGAGAAGAATCGTCTGAAGGTACTTCCCTATGAGATGAAAGCAGAGGGCGGTGTTACTCCCGAGCCTACTCCGGGTGACGCTGTAAAGATTGGCGACATCAAGGCTGTCGGTACTTATACCGTTAACAATGCTGTTGTTGTCAATGTTTCCGAAATCGCAACCGTATTGGCTGACGAGACCGGTTATATCCTCGTTTACGGTAACAGCACCAACGCTATGGGTGATAAGGTGAACATCTCGGGTGAGGTGAGCAACTATCGCAGCAAGTCAGGTGAGGTTCAGGGTGTTTATCAGTTCGATGCCAGAACCGCTACCGTGGAGAAGGTTTCGGCAGGTAACACCATGACCGTCAACTACGAGGCATACGACAAGACCAAGGTTGAGAACTACATCAATAACTTCGAGGCTCAGTTCCTTGCTTGCCGTCCCATCGAGTTGAAGGGTGAGCTCATTCAGTCGGGTAAGTACTACAACCTCAATATCGACGGTCTCAATTCTTCGGATATGTGCGGTGCTATCCAGTACATGACTCCCGATGCTTCGGCTGTGGGTAAGAAGGTGACCATCAAGGGTTACGCCGTAGGTTGGAATGGCTCGAAGGAGGCAGGCAAGACCTCGCGTATCAAGATTTTCCCCAACACCATTACCGTTGACGGTGAGGGTGGCGGTGAGACTCCCAATCCCAATCCCGAACCCCAGCCCGTTGCAGGCAAATATAATTGGGATGCCAATCTGATGGCTGATGTCGATACCAACAACAAGTCTTCCAAGGATAAGGTTACTTCGCTCAACGGTGAGAGCAATGTTGAGGTAATCAAGTTGGGTTCGAGCAATAACGCAGGTGTTTACACCACCAACACAGTAGGCGTTACCGGTGACAAGACATTGTCGTTCTACTCGGGTGCATGGTCGGGTAAGAAGGCTACTCTCTATATCCGTGTGGATAATGGTGGAGAGGCAAATCCCGGTTCTGTTGCAGTGAAGGGGAATGCAGGTTTCACAGGCAACCAGCCTTATAAGAAGGTTACTTTGACCGAGGAAGATCACTATACAGTGAAGCTGACCGGTCTGACCGCAGCATCGACCATCACTTTCTCGACTTCGGCAGATTTCAATACCGTAAAGGGAACTGAAAAGGGAACTGATTCTCGTGCAGTCCTCATCGGCGTGCATTTGGAGTAATCTGTGTCGCAGAGATTGAATAATGAATAAACAAACCACTCTCGGCAGGGGCGTGCCCCCTGTTGGGAGTGGTTGTTTAACCTGATACAAAATACCCCTCCAAGAGAGA
Source organism: Alistipes sp. (assembly GCA_020026335.1). GTDB lineage: Bacteria > Bacteroidota > Bacteroidia > Bacteroidales > Rikenellaceae > Alistipes. The sequence goes on from JAHHQO010000003.1 coordinate 87,441, forward strand.
ATTCCTAAATTATTTTAATGTCGAAATTCAAAAACATACTCCTTGCACTCGCTTTGTGGGGTGCAATGGCTGTCGGTTTCACGGCTTGTAGCAGCAGTGACGATGAGGGCGAAGGTGGCGGCGGTGTGAACCGCACGGTGGTCACTCTGCCTGTCTCTGTAACTACGGCGGACGCACAAACCGTATATCTGGTCACTCGCGGACTCAACGGCTCGGTGAAGGTCAATACCGAAATCCGTATCGATGCAGGTGACGAGGATTGGTGCTCGTTCGATGCCGCGAAGACCGTGCACTACAAGAGCCAGCGCGTGAGCGACAAGGCCGTGGAGATTTTCGTACGCAAGAACGAGACCAATGCGACCCGTCGTGCCACCCTGTTTGTGGTGTTGTCCTCCGGCGAACGCCATACGTTCACCCTCGACCAGCAGCCCCTGACCCAGAATACCTCCTATGACCGTATCTGGGGCGAGCAGCCTTCGTTCCAGGTGAGCAACGATTTGATTCACAAGACCTACTACACCACCTTGTTCCACGACTTGAAGAGTCAGGGTGGCAGTGGCAGAAAGGTGAGAAACTACTCCGTGTGCTACGACACGCGTCACCGTGTGTCGCTGTGGGTGGCTTATCCCCTCCACAAGTGCTACACCGAGACAACCGCCCACCTCGACAAGAACGAGGGTATCTCGGAGCGTCTGCCCTACGACGAGCAGCCCTGGATGCAGGACCCCAACACGCAGATGCCCGTTATTCCCAACCAGTATATGTATCGTCTGACCACCTACGGCGGCGGTTACGACCGCGGACATCAGATTCCGTCGGCCGACCGTTACAGCACCAAGGCGACCAACTCCATGACCTACTATTCGACCAACATGACGCCCCAGCGCGGCAAGATGCTCAATCAGCAGGTGTGGGCGCGTCTGGAGGGCTTCGTGCGCAGCAAGATGGTCTCCGATACACTCTATGTGGTGACGGGTTGCTACTTTGCCAACGATTCGAAGTCGGTGTCGATGCCCGGCGTCAATGGCGGTTCGGTGAAGGTGGGTGTTCCGACCCATTACTACAAGGTGCTGCTCCGCACACGTTCGGGTAATACCCGCAAGAGCGTGTCGCAGTGTTCGGCGGCAGAGTTGCAGGCCGTGGGCTTCCTCCTCGAGAACAAGGACTATCCGCGTGAGGAGATGGTGTCGGCAAAATTTGTCCGTTCGGTGTCGGAAATCGAGTCGCTGACGGGCTTCAACTTCTTCCGCAACCTGTCACCCGAGGTGGCACGCAGCGTGAAGGCCCAAAAGAACTCTCACGATTGGGGACTTTAAAGGTTTTTTTGTATCTTTAGCAAACTTAAATGTATTAACCAGTTATGAAGAAATTACTTCTCACAGGACTGCTTGCTGCCACACTGACAGTATCGGGTTTCGCGCAGAAGCCCCACAAAGTAGTTTTCTACAACTTTGAGAACCTCTTTGACCTTACCGACGACCCCGACATCCACGATGAGGAGTTCACTCCCGAGGGTTCGAAGAAGTGGACCGAGGCGAAGTATCAGAAGAAAATCGACAATCTCAACCGCGTGTTGTTTGACATCGCTGCCGAGGACAGAGACTTCCCCGCAGTGATTGGTGTCTCGGAGATCGAGAACCGCAACGTGCTGGAGGATGTGCTGGCGGGCGACAAGCTCTCGAAGTGCAGCTACCGCATCGTTCATTTCGATTCGCCCGATGCCCGTGGTATCGATTGTGCATTCTGCTACCGTCCCGACATCTTCAAGTTGGAGGGAAGCGCAAACATCAAGTACACCTACGACCGTATGCCCAACTTCCGCACCCGTGACTTTGTCACCATGTGGGGAACCATCGAGGGCGAGCCGTTCTACTTCCTCGTTTCGCACTGGCCTTCGCGTCTGGGTGGCAAGGAGGCTTCCGACCACCTGCGTATGTCGGCTGCCCGTCAGATTCGCCACGCCATCGACTCGGTGCGTACGCTTCGTCCCGACACCAAATTCGTGGTGATGGGTGACTTGAACGACGACGCTACCGATGACAGCATCGTCAAGGGTCTCAAGGCACAGGGCAAGACCAAGGATGTGAAGGAGGGCGATATGTTCAACCCCTTCATCGCACTGCTCAAGTCGGGTCGCGGTACTTTGGCTTATCGCGATATGTGGAACCTGTTTGACAATATCATCGTGTCGGACAATCTGGTCAATGACGCCGAGGGCAAGCTCAAGATTCAGCGTGTGGGCGGCTCGAAGTTCTACGGAGGTATCTTCCGCCGTCCCTACATGGTGCAGCGCGAGGGTCAGTTCAAGGGTTATCCCCTGCGTACCTTTGTGGGCGACAACTTCCAGGGCGGTTTCAGCGACCACTTCCCCGTATATATCTACATCGCCAAATAATGAATTTATAATATTTGTATGAAACTGAAATCTTTACTTCTGTTTTTGCTCTCTGTGGTCATCGCCACTGCCTCCTATGCGCAGAGTGGTGGTATCCGCGGTAAGGTGATTTCGCGTAGCAGCCGTGAAGCATTGAGCAACGTGAAGGTGGCCATCGAGGATTCGAATCTGGTTGCCATAACGAACAAAGACGGTGAATTTATCCTGGAGAACCTGCCCAAGGGAACCTATCAGGTGAAATTCATGTCGAACGACTATGAGGAGCTCCAAATCATGGTGCGTGTGACCGAGAATATGCGCAACCTGAAGGAGGTGGTCGTTTCACCGCTGACCATGTCAACCGGTTTTGACGATGCGGTGTTTGCCGAGCTGGACAGCGATTCGTCGGCTTCCGATGTGCAGGCTCTGCCCTCATCGTTGTCATCGGCGAAGGACCTCTTCAACAGAGTGGCTTCGTACCGCTTCAGCGAGATGCGTTTCAATGTGCGCGGTTACGACTCGCAGTATTCCGACATCTATCTCAACGGTATCCGTTTCAACGATGCCATGACCGGCTACGGCCCCTGGTCGTTGTGGAGTGGTCTGAATGACGCTACCCGCAATCAGGAGAACGTATCGGGTACGACCGTTTCCGACTTCGGTGTGGGAGGTATCGGTGGTATGACCAACATCAACGCACGCGCTTCGCAGATGCGTAAGGGCTTCCGCGTGAGTCTGGCCAATGCCAATCAGATGTACCGTTTCCGCGGTATGATTTCCTATGCTTCGGGTCAGCTCGACAACGGTTGGTCTTACGGCTTCTCGTTCGGTACCCGTCAGGGTGGCAACGGTTATGTCGATGGTGTATACTATAACTCTTACGCCTACTTTGCATCGGTGGAGAAGGCCATGGGCAACCACCGTCTGGGCTTGACCATCTTGGGCTCGCCCACCGAGCGTGGTGCACAGCAGGCATCGACCGAGGAGGCTTACCAGCTCTTCGGCAGCCACTACTACAACCCCAACGTGGGTTATCAGGCCGGCAAGATGCGTAACTCGCGTGTGCGTGACGCCCACGAGCCTATCATCATGCTCAACTACATCTGGGACATCTCGGAGCGCACCCGTCTGAATGCCGCTACCTCTATCCGCTTCGGTAAGAACGGTTACTCGGCACTCACATGGAAGGACGCAGGTGACCCTCGTGGTGACTACTACCGCTATCTGCCTTCGGGTATGACCAGCCAGATTGTCCCCGGCATTACTTCCGACGAGACCCTCTACTACAACATCTACCGCGCACAGCAGCTGGCAGGTGTCTTCACCGGTCGTCTGGCTTACGACCAGTTCTTCGCTTCGAACCGCCTCATCGACCGCGATTTGGCACTCAAGGCAGAGAAGTACGGCGACCAGATGTTCAAGAACGTGGTTTCGGGTCAGTACCGCTCCAACATCATGATTGAGGAGCGTCACACCGACCAGTTGGACTATAACTTTGCATTCAACATCTCGCACCAGATTCGCAACAACATGCGCATCATCGGTGGTGCCAACGTGCGTATGAACCGCACTTCGTACTACGATGAGGTGAAGGACCTTTTGGGTGGTGATTACTGGTACGATATCGATAAGTTTGCCGAGCGCGATATGTCGCACAGCGCACTGAACTATCAGAACGATATGGACTACTACCTGGCAACAGGTCACGGTCGTATCGCTCGCGAGGGTGACAAAATCGGTTACAACTACCGTGCTCACCTGTTGGAGAGCCGTGCATGGGCGTTGTACTCCTACAACATCGGCGGTTTCTCGATGGATTTGGGTGGCGAGGCAGGTTACTCGTCGCTCTACCGTGAGGGTCTGTGGCGCAAGGGTCTGTTCCCCGATGATTCGCAGGGCGACTCCAAGACGCTGGATTACTTCGTCTACAATGCCAAGGCCAATCTGGGTTACAAGTTCTCGGGTTCGCACAGCATCAATGCAGGTGTCGTTTACAAGGTCGATGCGCCCAAGTTCGCTCACGCCTTCGTTTCGCCCCGTACCCGTAACAGCGTAACTCCGGGTGTCGATACCGAGAAGATTCTGGGTGCCGACCTCACCTATAACCTCAATCTGCCCTTCCTCAAGGCGCGCGTTTCGGGTTTCTACACCCAGATTGAGGACCAGACCAAGGTCATCTCGTTCTACGATGACGTAGAGCGTACCTTCACCAACTTCGCCATGAGCGGTATCGACAAGCGTCACTACGGCTTCGAGGTGGGTTGGGATATTCCCGTATGGAACGGTCTTTCTGTTGTCGGTGCATTCAGCTGGGGTGACTACACCTACACTTCGAACCCAGACTTCATTCAGATTCGCGATAACAGTGCCACCCCCGTCAATCAGGGTAAGGTCAACTGGAAGGGCTTCTATGTGGAGAACTCTCCCCAGACCGCTCTCAACGTAGGTTTGGATTACAGAGGACCTCACAGCTGGTTCGCATCGGTGAACTTCAACTACTTCACCGACCAGTACCTCTCGATGAACCCCTACTATCGTACCGACAAGGCCATCGAGTGCTACACCAAGATTATGGATGCCGAGCTTTCGAAGCCCAATCCTGCCGACATGAACATATCGAAGCTGGTCAATGCCTATAACTCGGCCAACGAGGTTCGCCGCGAGGAGAAGCTCGACGATGTATATACATTGAGCGCAAGTTTGGGTAAGAACTGGTTTATCCAGCGCAAGTATATGCTCGGTTTCAGCGTCGAGGTGAAGAACATTCTCAACGACCGCGACATCCGCACCGGTGGTTACGAGCAGATGCGTATGCGCAAGCAGAGAACTCCCGACGGTGTGATGTTCAAGCGTTTCGACTCCAAGTATTTCTATATGCTGGGTACAAACTACTATTTGAATCTTTATTTCCGTTTCTAATCGGTAAAAACAGTTTAAATCTATGAAAAATTTTAGAATACTTTTGGCGTTGGCTCTCGGTTGCCTGACTGTCGGTTGCTACAACGATTTCGATGAGCCGGCTCCTGCCAAGGTATGGTCAGATAAGGAGGTTCAGGAGTTGGGTCTCCAGCAGATTTCCATTGCCGACATGAAAGCCAAGTACAGTGAGTTCTGGGGCTCGATTGAGCATAACGGCGGAAATAAGGCTGATGATACCAATACCTTGAAGATGGGTCCTGCGCGTCAGGAAGAGTCGGGTTTCAAGAATATGAAGTTCTGGGACGAGGCTGCCAACATGTATATCAAGGGTAAGGTGATTTCGAGCGACGAGCAGGGTAACATCTACAAGTCGCTGCACATCGATGACGGTACTGCTGCCATCGAGTTGAAGTTGTGCGGTACACTCTTCACCACCTTTAAGCTCGACATCGACAACCACGAGTCGATGTGGGTTTATGTCAAGCTGAAGGATATGTATCTGGGTAACTACCGCATGATGCTCTCTTTGGGTGATGCTCCCTCGAACGGTCTGAATGCTTCGGGTACTGACAAGTACTACGGCAACTCGAACTTCGAGAGCGACCTGCTGTGGAGAAATCCCGCACGCGAGGAGTTCAACCGTGTGCTGGTGGGTGAGCCCTGCCGTCTGATTGACGACATGGACAACCCTGAGACCAACATCATTACCATCACCAAGGACAACTTCCAGCAGTTCCGCGGTGCAGAGGGTGAGAAGTACCACGGCCGTCTGGTGCGCATCAAGGATGCCAAGGTGAAGTACGCCAACATCACCTACCAGAACAAGAACGAGGACGGTACTTGGAGCGAGGATATCCACACTGCATCGTTCAATCCCAAGAACGGCAACCCCTTCCCCAACTGGATTGTAACCGACTGGGGTAAACCCGAGTTCGATACCTGGTATCGCTGGGCATACAGCCGTAACGGTACGAGCCTTACAGGTTCGGTGCTGGTAACGGTGAACGACAACGCAAAGGAGTTCAAGGACGGCGGTGTTTACTCGGTTCGTACCAGCGGTTACTCGCGTTTTGCCATGAAGCCCATTCCGATGGACGGTGCCGTGGGTGATGTGTTGGGTCTCTATGGCATCTATGCCAAGAGCTATGACAAGGGTTACAACACCTACGAGCAGTATCAGATTACGGTCAATCGCCTTGAGGACCTCAAATTCCCCAAGTCGTCGTTGCTGACCGAGGAGTGGATTGAGCACAATACTCCTGCATCGGCATACAAGCCCCGCGTGAAGAATGGCGCAGGCGAGTATGAGGATTTGCAGTAGTCCGATTCACTTTCCATATAGAGGGAACATCCTTTGGGGTGTTCCCTCTTTTTTTTGTGCAGTGTGGAGGAGGGGGCGACGGCGAAGAGATGCGGAGAATGGGGGAGTGAGTGGTGAGGAATGCGAAGGTGTCGGTTGCGCGTGGGAAGTGTTGTGGCGCAGAATATCTGTGGGTGATGGTGCGTTCGGCAGTTGATAATCGGGCGGTCGAGCCGTGAATTCGCTTCGTGAAAACTTGTGAGGGGCGTGCGTTCGCCTACGTGTGTGCGAAGTGGGGGAGTCGGACGGTAGATTTGCCCCGAATTTGGCTGTTCTGTGGCGATATTTTCTTGTTGGCGGTAAGTTGTTCCGCGCTTGCCTGCGCACGATAAAATCGGCAGAAATTTCGCACCCCGGACACTACCCGAACCCTCTCAATTTCTGCCTGCCACCCATTTCGCCATTTCCTCCCCGTTCTATCTATTGCGCTCACGTCCCGTCCATTTCTCGCCCCGCCACATCGCCCAAGCCCCCAACCATAATCCCACCGACCTATAACCCCTTTTGCGTTCCTCCTTGCGTCCACTCGCCCTCTCTCGCACCCTTTCGCCCCTCCCGACATAGCACAAAAAAAAGGATGAACTCCAAGTGGAGCTCATCCTTTTTCGTAGGGACTTTATAATCTATTTGGTTTCGGGACGCATCACGACTCTCAACTGATTCTTGTCGTCGAGAATCTTGTTGGCCATGGCCTTGATGTCGTCATAAGTAATAGACTTGATGGCTGCTTCAGTCTCGGTGAGCGAGTTGATACCGAAACGGTAGTACATCTGAAGCATGTTCACCCAGCTGTTGTTCTTCTCCAGCGAGTTGGTCCACTCCTTCAAGAGATACTTGCGGGTCTTCTCCACATCCTCGGCTACGGGACCGTTCTCTGCGAGGTCGTGAATCTCCTGCATGATAATCTCCATCAGCTCGTCAGCCATCTTCTCGTTGGTGTCGAATACGATGTGCATCTCGTAGGTCTCGGTGGGAATGTTGCTGAGCATACCGCCTACACCCACACCGTAGGTACCGCCCTTCTCCTCACGGATAGAAATCAGGTAACGCGAGTTGAGTGCCTCGGTGAGCATGGTCATCGTGAAGTTGTTCTTCAGCGAGTAGGGCATGTCACCCGAGAAGAGGTAGTGTACCGATACCTTGGGCTGCTGCATGGCAACGCGGAAATCCTTGTTGAGCTCGCCCTTGCGGATGTCGCAGTGGTCGTTGACCATCTCCGAAATCTCCTTCTTCGACGAGGGCAGCGAACCGATGTACTTCTCTACGAGGGGCTTTACGGTCTCCATATCGAAGTTACCGGTGAGCATGAAGGTGAAGCTGTTGGCATTGGGGTACAACTTCTTGTGAAGTGCGGGCAGAGCCTTGAAATCGAACTTGTCGAGCAGCTCGGTAGAGATGAGCTGGCAACGGGGGTTGTTGTCGTAAACGAAGTCCTTGAAGGTGTCCTGCATGACATAGTCGGGGTTCGACTTCACGTTCTCCAATTGCGAGCGCATCATCTTCATGAAGGTGTTGTAGTCTCCCTCGTCGAAGCGGGGCTGCGTGAAGTTGAGGTAGACGAGCTGCATCATGGTCTCCAAGTCGCGGGGCGAGCAGTGACCGTTGAGGTAGCTGGAGTATTTGCCTACGTGGATACCTGCCGAAGCGTTCTTGCCCGAGAGCTGCTTGCCCAACTCACTTGCCGAGAACTCACCGACACCCGACATCGAGCAGATAGCCGACAGGTTCTCACCCATCTGATACTCTGCATCGCTCAGTATCGAAAGACCGCCATCGGCGTATGCCTGGAAGATGACCTCGTCAGCCTTGAATGTGGTGGGCTTCAGAACGATTTTCACACCGTTCTTCAAAGTCCATTCTGTGGTGCCGTAAAGCTCGTTCTTCGACTCCTTCTTCACGGGCGAACCCTTCAGAACGATGTTCTCTGCGATGAGGGGCTTCTTGACGATGTTGTCCTCATAGGGCTTCAACTCGGCGTTCATCACCTCCTCGCGAATTTGGAGCAACTCCTCCTCGGTGGGATTTACAACGCCCTCCTTCTCGGGAGCCTTGACGATAATCACCTGATTCTGGGGATAGAGAATCTGCTTGGCGTACTGGTTAACGGCCTGTACGTTGATATTCTTCACCAACATGCTGTCGAGCTGCCATTCGGTCTCTGCATCGGGCATGGGGGTGTTGTGACGATAGTTGTTGAGGTAAACCTCCACGAAGCTGCCGTTGGTGCGGTCGTTGCGGTTGGCATACGAACGCTCGGCGCTGTTCATCAGCACCTGCTGTGCGCGCTCGAACTCACCTGCGGTGAAACCGAAGCGGCGAACCTTCTCCAACTCCTCGTAGAGCGCCTTGAAACCGGTCTTCAGCTGACCGTCCTGTGTGTTGGCCATGAAGATGGCGCTGTTGAGGGTAGGAATCATACCCAGCGCATCACCTGCTGCCATACCGCCACCCAGGAAGGGAGCCTCGGGTGACATGGCCAAATCCTGCAAACGCTGGTTGGTCATCACCGACATGAAGGCCTCGATGATACCGATGCTGTAAGCCTGTACCGAGTTGCGAACCTGCATGGGGAGAGCGGGACGCTTGATGAAGAGCTGCACGCTCGAACCCTGCATCTCGGGGTCGGTGAGGATGCTGACGATGGGCTGCTCGTTGTCGGGGACTACGATGACCTCCTTCTGTGCGGCATCGGCTGCGGGAGCTTCGATGTCGCTCATCAGGCTGATGAGCTTCTGCTCGGTCTTGTCCACGTCGAGGTCACCCACGATGACTACGGTCTGGTAGTCGGGACGGTACCACTTCTTATAGAATGCCTCCAACTCGTTGTGCTGGAAGGTCTTCAAATCGTCGAGATAACCGATAAGGTTGCGGTGCTCGTACTTGGTGCCCTTACCGATGGCCTTCAGCAGACCGATGGTCGAACGCCACGATGCACCGTCACGTGTACGCAACTCCTCCATGATGACACCTCTCTCGGAGTCAATCTCCTTGGGCTCCAGCGAGATGAAGTGCGACCAGTCGTGCAGAATCAGCAGAGCCGAGTCGATGATGCCCTCTCTGACGGTGGGAACGTCCTTGATGAGGTAGTTGGTAACGTCCCAGCTGGTGTTGGCGTTGACGTTGGTACCGAACTTCACACCGATTTTCTCCAGATACTCTGTGAGGGTCTTGCCGGGGAGGTTCTTCGTACCGTTGAATGCCATGTGCTCGAGGAAGTGAGCCAAACCCTGCTGTGAGTCGTCCTCCTGAATGGCACCCACGTTGTGAGTGATGTAGAAATCTGCCTGTCCTTTGGGCTTCTCGTTGTGACGGATGTAGTAGGTCATTCCGTTCTGGAGCTTACCCGTGCGGACCTCCTTGTCGGCCGGGATAGGTGTGAGACCTTGAGCTGTCACGCTGCCAAATGCCATGACGGCAAGAGCCAGCAACATTAATCTCTGTTTCATAATCTGTTTATTTAAAGTTAATTGTCCTTAGTTTTATTCTTTGTCCGTCTCCTGGTCGGGTCGCCACTCGATGATGTCGCCCGGCTGGCAATCCAATTCGCGACAGATGGCCTCGAGCGTCGAGAAACGCACCGCCTTGGCCTTGCCGTTCTTGAGAATCGACAGGTTGGCAGGAGTAATCTCCACACGCTCCGACAACTCTCCGAGTGACATCTTGCGTTTGGCCATCATGACGTCTATGTTGATGATTATTGCCATTCTGTAATCTTATGCTTATCTGTTTTTGTTCAATGTCTTAAATGGTGTACTCCTGCTCCTCGCTCAGCTCCGAACCGATGGTGAAGACTTCGGCCATGTAGAGGAAGACCACACCCAGAATGATGTTGATGTCGTTGAGCGTGAAGGCGGTCTGCACCTTGAGTCCCGTGTCAGCCAACAAAACGGCGACCTCCCTGCTGGTGAGGTACTGGGCATAGGCGAAGCACAACTCGCCGAAGATGACCAAACCTCCGATGACGCGTGTGAGGGTGATTTCGCGCTTCATGAGCGGATGCTCGTGGCGTACGGCCTTGCGCAGTGAGTTGATAATCACGGCGATGAGTACAAATACAGCCAAAAATGCAACTGCACCCCACAGATTGAGCAACAGCACCAGCCAGTGCTGACCGCTGATTTCGCTCTTGACGGTGGCGTTGTGGTCTATCTCCTTGTTGAGGGTGATTTGGTCGATACTCAGCTTCCAATCCTCGGGCATACCCTCAATCTTGAGGTTGTCGGGGGTGGATATGATTTCCGATGCGAGGGTATATTGACGCTGCTCATCACGGGCTTCAGCGTAGCCGGCGCGGAACGAAGCCAGTGACGAAAAGAAGCTGTATATGATTACCACGAAGTAGAAAACATAAATCAGCATCAGATGCTTGAGTACTTTTTTCTTGTTGGTCATGGGGCTAACAGTGTTTATCTTTACTGCAAATATATAACAAAGATTTCGAAAAACAAATATTATTTATCGTTTTTCGATAAATTTTATCTGATAAACCTTTTCTCCAACGGACGATATATCGAGGGGTGGGAGTGAGAGGTTGCGAAAAAATGGTTATATTTGTCTTTAGAAAATTAAATCCAAAGATATATGGCTGAAAAATCACGCTACAAATGTTGCGCCGAGCCGCAGAAGGTCGATTTCACCCTGCGTGAGACCCTTCCCTCGCTGGGCAGTCAGATTCTCAATATCGCAGGTGCAGATGCCCACGGCAAGGGTTTCGGTGTCGAGGTACTGAATGCCGATAACCACACGTGGGTGCTTTCGCGCATCGCTTTCGAGTTCTACCGCCGTCCGCTCCAATATGAGGAGTACACCGTGGAGACATGGATTAGCGACTACGGCCGCCTGCTCTCGACCCGAAATTTCACCCTCACCGACTCCAAAGGCGAGATGCTGGGTGCCGCGGTGTCGCAGTGGGCGATGATAGACATGGAGAAACGCACGGCAGTCGATTTGTCGTGGGTGGGCAGGGAGCATCAGGAGGCGATGGTCGAGGAGCCCTCACCCGTGGAGCGTCCGCGCAAGGTGCGCAACGTGACGCCCACCATCACCACCACCCACAAAATTGTGTATAGCGACATCGACTTCAACCGTCATGTGAATACCATGCGCTATTTCGACATGATGATTGATATGTTGCCCCTTGAGGTGCTGGAGGGCGACTTCAAGTACCGTTTCGACATTCACTTCCTCCGCGAGAGCCGCTACGGACAGACGCTGGAGGTGGGCTGCGAGATGAGAGAGGGAGCGGCACTCTTCGAAATCAAGACCAACGAGGAGGTGGTGGCAGTGCGTGCCGCCATCGAATGGTATAAATAATTGAGGTATGAAGATTACAATATTAGGCCCTGCACATCCCTATCGCGGAGGTTTGGCCTCCATCATGCAGATTATGGCGCGCACCTTCATGGCGCGCGGTCATAAGGTCGGACTGCTTACCTTCACCCTGCAATACCCCTCGTTGCTGTTCCCCGGCAAGAGTCAGACCCTCGACACGCCCGCACCGAGCGATTTGAACATCGTGTGTGCGGTCAATACCGTCAATCCCTTCAACTGGATAGCCGTGGGTCGGCGCATTCGTCGGGAGCGTCCCGACTTCGTGCTGTTGAAGTATTGGACGCCCTTCATGGCTCCCTGCTTCGGCACAATCGCCCGCTGGGCGCACAAGAACGGACACACCAAAATCCTCTGCCAGATAGACAATGTCGAGCCGCACGAGCACCATATCGTGGATAAGCCCTTCAACCGCTACTTCCTGAAGTCGGTCGATGGCTTCGTCTATATGTCGGAGCAGGTGCACGGCGAGCTGAAGGCCTACACCTCTGCCCCTGCACTCTTTTCGCCCCACCCCCTGTTCGAGAATTTCGGACAAAGGGTCGAACGTGAGGAGGCGTGCCGTCAGTTGGGACTCGATGCCGAGATGCAGTATGCCCTCTTTTTCGGACTGATTCGCGACTATAAGGGATTGGATATCCTGCTGGAGGCGTGGGCGAAACTCAAGGCGGAGGGCAAGACCCGAAACAGACGACTCATCGTGGCAGGTGAGTTCTACACTGCCCGAGAGCCTTACGTGCAATACATCGCCCAACACGGATTGGGTGACGAGGTGATTCTCCACGACCACTTTATTCCCGATGAGGAGGTGAAGTATTACTTCTCGCTGGCGGATTTCGTTATTCAGCCCTACAAGACCGCCACGCAGAGCGGTGTGACGCAGATTGCCTATCAGTTCTGCACGCCGATGATTGTCACCCGTGTGGGCGGACTTCCCGAAATCGTCCCCGATGGTAAGGTGGGCTATGTGGCAGCACCGACAGCCGAGGGGGTGGCGGAAGCCGTGGAACGCATCTATGAGGGCGACACCCTGGCGCGTTTCCGCGAAAATTGTGTCGAGGAGCGCAAACGCTTCTCGTGGGAGGAGATGTGTACGCGCATCACCGAGCTCTACGACATGGTGAAATAGCTTACCTATTTATATAAAGAGCCGTATTGCACTTGCAATACGGCTCTTTTTATGAAGTCCCTTTCCGAGAGGGATTACTTCTTGATGTTGGGCAACTCCAGACCGTAGCCCTTCTTCTTGTCCTCGCGCTTGAGCACCATGCCGAGCAGCAGGGCAGCCACACCGCAAGCCACGAAAATCAACATCGGACGGGTGTAGTCGTAAGCCAGACCCTGAGCGGCGCGACCCTCGTTGAAGTAGGAGAGTGCAAAACCGAAAATCATGGGGAAGAGGCAGAGACCGATGTTCTGAATCCAGAAAATCAGCGAGTAAGCCGAACCCAGATAACGAGCGGGCATAATCTTTGCCACCGAAGGCCACAGAGCGGCAGGTACCAACGAGAAGGAGATACCCAGTACCACAATCGAGAGATAAGCGATGAACTTGCTGGGGTAAGCCGGCAGTACGATGGCAAATGTCAGGTGGCAGATGGTCATCAGAATGGCACCGAAGATAAGCATCGAAGCACCCTTACCCTTGTGGTCGAGATAACCGCCCAGGAAGGGGGTGATGGCAGCGGCACCCATGGGGAACCAGCGGAAGATGTTGGCAGCGGTCTCCGACGAAATCTTCAGATTGGTCTCCAACATACCGGTTGCGAAACGCTGGAAGGGGAAGATGGCCGAGTAGTAGAGTACGCACAGCAGGGCGATAATCCAGAATACCTTGCTGCCGAGAATGTTACCAATGTCGCTGACCTTGAACTGGTCCTCGGGATTGACGTCCTGACCCACCTTGATGCCCAGCTGTTTGTCGAGCTTGCGGTCCATGAAGGTGAAGACCGTGAAGGTAATCAGACCGATGAGCAACAATGTGGTGCAGAATGCCACGGGGTGAACCACGGAGGGGTCACCCATGTTGGCGAAAGCGGGTGAAATCGAGAAAATGGCGAACACACCCACACGGGCGATAGCCATCTCCAGACCCATGGCCAATGCCATCTCCTTACCCTGGAACCACTTTGCAATGGCTTTCGATACGGTGATACCAGCCATCTCGCAACCACAACCGAAGGTCATGAAGCCCAGACAAGCCAACTTTGCCGATGCGGGGAACGAAGTCCACCACGAGTTGAGCCAGCTCTCGATGCTCGAGCTGATGAAGATGTCACTGATGGCGTAATACTTGATGCAGGCACCTGCGAGCATGAGCGATGCCGACAGAACACCGGTGAAGCGTACACCCATCTTGTCGAGGATGATACCGGCCAAAATCAGGAAACCGAAGACGTTGAGGATAAACTCCGAACTGCCGTACATACCGAATACGTCGGGAGTCCAACCTCTCTGTGCCTCGATCATGGACTGAAGCGGTGACATGACGTCTACGAACATATATCCGAAGAACATCATCAGCGCAATGAGAATCAACGCCGCCCATCTGGCTACAAATGAGTCGTTGAGTTTGTGTTGGATAGTTTCTACCATTTTATGAATTGTTTATTAAGTTAGTTGTCTATCTGGGAGTATTGTCTGAGCAGCTCGTAGGTCTCGGTGATGCCCAGCTCGCCGGCCTTCGAGATGTCGAGACAGCCCTTGCGCGTATCCTTCATGAAAATCTGAATGATACCGCGGTTGTAGTAGGCTTCGGCAAAGAGGGGGTTCAGCTCTATGGCCTTCGTGTAGTCCTCATAGGCTTCGGGAAGTGCTCCCGACGATGCCTTCAGATTGGCTCTGTTGTAGTACGCATAGGCGAACTGCGGGAAGAGCTTGATGGCTTTGTTCAAATCGGCGATGGCCTCGTCGTAGTTGTACACTCGCTTCGAGGAGTTGTTCAGACGGTTGGCGGGGTCGGAGTCGATGGTTATCTGCTGATAGGAGTTGTCTATCGAGGAGATAAAGTCAATCATCTCGGCGCGTGTGGTCGAACGGTTGAGGTAGAGGAACGGATTGGTGGGGTTGAGGTCTATGGCCTGCGAGTAGGTGTTCACCGAATTGGTGTACTGCTTGATGAGCGACTGCGTCACACCACGTGCGAAGAGCAGCTGCCACGAGGGCGCGCTGTCACGCAATTGCTGTACATAGTCCTTGTCCATTACCACCAGAGAGTCGGCCTCTATGTCGCTCTGCTTCCACGAGATGGTCAGATACTTGTTGCCGATGTTGTGCAGGAAGTCCTCCACACGTTGCAGATGATAGGTCTCCATCTGCGGCAGGGTGTCGGGCTTCATGAGCGTAAACTTGAAGAGCGGCATCAGACGCATCTGGTCGTGGGCATCGTTGCGCGAGGCGATGTTGTCGAAGTTCTTGCCCGAGAATTTGCTGTCGAACGAGAGCAGACGGTCGAACTTCTGTGTGGTGTCGGCATAGATGGAGTAGGTGCTGTCGTTCAGACGCGAACGGTAGGCGGCAATCTTCTTCTGTGCCGTCTCGCGGTCGGACTTTGCACCCTTGGTGTCGCGGAGCAACTCTCTGATGCGGCCGCGATAGATGTAGGCGTTGGCAAAATCGGGGTAGAGGTCGATGGCCGAGGTGTAGTCCTCCACGGCCTTGTCCAAATCACCCAGATAGGAGTGCACGTTGGCACGGTTGTAGTAGACCAACACGTTATTGGGCGAGTACATCGCCACTTTGTTGTAGTCGTCGAGTGCGCGGTTGTAGTCGCCCACCTGTGTGCGCAACATGGCACGGTTGAAGTAGGCCAGCGAGTTGGTCGAATCCAGCTCGATGACGCGTGTGAAGTCCTGCAACGCCTGTGTGGGGCGGTTGGTCGATGAATAGACCATCGCACGGTTGAAGAACGAGAGCAGGTAGCTCGAATCGCAGGCAATCGCCTTGTTGAAATCCTCCTCTGCCTCCTTGTTGCGCTCCTGTTGCATGTAGAGCGCACCTCGGCGGTTATAGCCGTTGGGATTTTCGCGATTGGTGCGTATGGCGGTGTTGAAATTTTCGTAGGCGCGCAGGGTGTCCTTGAGGTTGAGGTAGCTCAATCCGCGACAGATGTAGGCATCGGCGACCTTGTTCTCCTGACGGATGAACATATCGAAGTCCTCGATGGCCTCCTTGAACTGCTGGTTGAGCAGACGGGTGACACCGCGGCTGTAATAGGGTCCCGGAAGGTCGGGACGCAACTCGATGGCCTCGCGAAAGTCCTTCAGTGCATCGTCATAGTTGCCCAGTCGCGAGCGGGCGATGGCACGGTAGGTGTAGGCCTGGGTGTAGACCGGGTTCTTCTCGATGGCAGTCGAGAAGTCGGCTTCGGCACCTATCAGGTCGTCGAGGTTGTATTTGGCAATACCACGCAGGAAGTAACCCTCGTAGGCATCTTCATCGAATCGCAGCAGTGTGTTGAGTGTGCGGATGGCCTCCTGATAGTTGTTGTCCATCATGCAACGCTGACCCACCCAGAAGAAATACTCCTTGTTGTATTGGGCGTAGGCGTTGTCGGACCACAACAGGGTGGTGCACAGCAATAGGGCTATAATGTATCTCCGCATACTATTCTTGTGTGTGACATTCTTTTTTTGTGTTCTCAGGACACAGAAAAGCCTCTCACGGCTATCGTTTCGAGGTATTTCAGAGGTCCGACGAACGTATTTCGGGCGTTTAGTTTCGTTATTCCATCTCGTAACCGAAGCGGCGGAGCTGGCGAGGGTTGTTTCTCCAATCCTCGTTGACCTTCACAAAGAGCTGGAGGAAGACCTTCTTGCCGAGGAACTGCTCCATCTCCTCACGGGCAGCCATGCCCACCTTCTTGAGTCGCTCGCCCTTGTGGCCGATGACGATGCCCTTCTGCGAGTCGCGCGACACGTAGATGGTGGCCGATATGCGGTCGATTTTCTCCTCCTCCTTGTAGGTGTCGATTTCTATTTCGCAACAGTAGGGTATCTCCTTGTCGTAGAAGCGCAGAATCTTCTCGCGGATGATTTCCGAAGCGAAGAAACGCAGGGTCTTGTCGGTGAGGGTGTCTTTGGGGTAGAAGGCAGGACCTTCGGGCAGACGCTCCAGAATGGTCTTGAACAAACCCTCCATGTTGAACTTCTCCTTGGCCGATGCCGGAACAATCTCCGCGTCGGGCAGCTCCTTGTGCCACTTCTCGACCAGAGCCTCGAGGGCATCGGGTTGTGTGAGGTCGATTTTGTTGATGACCACGATGGTGGGGATGCCGCTTTGGCGAATCTGCTCCACAATCTCTGCCGAACGGTCGCTCTGCTCCACGGTGTCGGTGACATAGAGTATGACATCGGCATCGGTCAGCGCACCGCTCACGAACTTCATCATCGACTCCTGCAACTTGTAGGAGGGCTTCAAGATACCCGGGGTGTCGGAATATACAATCTGGTAGTCGTCACCCGATACCACTCCCATGATACGGTGACGTGTGGTCTGTGCCTTCGATGTGATAATCGAAAGTTTCTCGCCCACGAGGGCATTCATCAATGTCGATTTTCCGACATTGGGGTTGCCGATAATATTTACAAATCCTGATTTATGCATAGCTAATTTTGACCCAAAGGTACGAAAGAATTTTCTAAAATCCCCCTTTCGGGATTTCAAATATACATTTTTTTATGCGTGCAGAACCTAATTTTTCCCCTCCGCGGTGGGAATCGTGTAGTATTATTGCATAAAATTAGTACCTTTACCAAGGAAAAAACTTAAACCCCTCTATCACTCATGAGAAAAACCATTCTGGCACTGTCGCTGATGCTGTTGATGTCGGTTTTTGCCGTTCGAGCATCGCAGCGAGTGCTTGTTCGCGAGACACAGATACCCCTGCTTTTGGAGCGCATCGACAATGCGTTGTTCTACATCAGAGTGGATGCCGCCAAGGGAGCAACCTTCGATGAGTTGCACCTTTCGCTGGGCGACGATGTGCGCCTGTCGGACATCCGCAGCGTGAAACTCTACTATGGCGGTACACGCAATATGTCACCCGAGGAGGCGGAAGCCACACGCCCCGAGGATTACCTCTCGGCTCACCGTATGGGGCAGACCCTCTCGGCGATTCCCTCCTATTCGGTACTGCTCGGGAAACAGAAGCCTGCCCGCGAGATGACCTTCGATTTGGGGCATCACCGCCTTTTCGAGGGCCCCAACTTCTATTGGGTGAGTGTGCAGATGAGTCCGCGTGCCACACTCCAAACCAAGGTGACCGCCTCGATTGACCACATCAGAATCAACGGCGAGGAAGCCGAACTGAAATACGTGTCGGGACGCCATGCCGTACACCGTGTGGGTGTGGGCGTGCGTCATGCCGGAGACGATGGCGCGGCAGCCTATCGTATTCCGGGTCTGGTGACCACCAACAAGGGTACTTTGCTGGCGGTCTATGACATCCGTTATAACAGCAGTGTGGATTTGCAGGAGCACATCGATATCGGTGTGAGTCGCAGTACCGACGGCGGTCGCACGTGGGAGAAGATGCGTATTCCCCTCTCGTTTGGCGAATATGGCGGTCTGCCGAGTAGTCAGAACGGTGTGGGTGACCCCTCGATTTTGGTCGATACTCAAACGGGTAACGTGTGGATTGTTGCCGCATGGACTCATGGCATGGGCAACCAGCGGGCGTGGTTCAACTCCAAACCCGGCATGGATGTGGAGCATACCGCACAGTTGGTGCTCTCGTGCAGCAGCGATGACGGCAAGACATGGAGCAACCCGATGAACATCACCGAGCAGGTGAAGCGTCCCGAGTGGCACTTCCTCCTGCAAGGTCCCGGTCGCGGTATCACGATGGAGAATGGCACACTGGTCTTCCCCATTCAGTTTATCGGTGCCGACCGTATTCCCTGCGCCGGAGTGATGTACTCCGAGGACGGAGGCAAGACTTGGACAATTCACGAGGCGGCACGCACCGACACCACCGAATCGCAGGTCGTGGAGCTGGAGAAGGGCGTGCTGATGCTCAACATGAGAGACAACCGCGGTGGCAGTCGTGCCGTGGCGGTGACGCGCGACATGGGCAAGACGTGGGAGGAGCACCCCTCGTCACGCAAGGCACTCCGCGAGTCGGTCTGCATGGCGAGCCTTATACGTGTGAAGGCCGGGGACAATGTTCTGGGACGCGATATTCTGCTCTTCTCGAATCCCGATACCACCAAGAACCGCAACCACATCACCATCAAGGCGAGTCTCGATGGCGGTAACACCTGGCTCAAAGAGCACCAACTCATGCTCGATGAGGAGGAGAGCTGGGGCTACTCCTGTCTGTCGATGATTGACCGCGAGACGGTGGGTATTCTCTACGAGAGTTCTACGGCACACATGGTTTTCCAGGCCGTGAAACTCCGTGACCTGATAGCGAAGTAGCGGCTTCGATACCGCCCCACAGGAGACAATGATTTCGGCTCATTGCCTCCTTTTTTCTGTAAAGAAGTGGTCGGTGTGAGGTGAATTTCGGCGAAAATATTTTTAGTGATGAAAAAATATCTGATTCTATTCTTATTGATGATGACAGTTATGGTAGGTAAGGGAGCCATGCCCGAAAAGAGGGTGACGCTCCACGAGGGTTGGCAATTCTCGCAGGTCGGCCGCCCCGATTGGCACACCGCCACGGTGCCGGGTACCGTGCATCAGGATTTGTTGCGTTGCGGACTGCTGCCCGATCCGTTCTTCGGGGTGAACGAAAAGTATATCCAGTGGGTGGAGGACCGCGATTGGGCTTACCGCACGACCTTCGGGGTGACGGCCGGGGATTTGGCTTACGATGCCGCCGAATTGGAGTTCGAGGGACTCGATACCTATGCCGATGTGAAACTGAACGGAGAGAGCATCTTGCAGGCCGACAATATGTTTGTGGGCTATCGCCTGTCGGTGAAGAAGTGGTTGCGCGAGGGCGAGAATACCCTCGAAATCACCTTCCGCTCGCCCATCAAGGTGAACATGAAACAATATAAAGAGGCCGGTTTCAGCTATCCTGCCGATAACGACCACCGCGAGGAGAAACTCAGCATCTATGCCCGCAAAGCCCCTTACAGCTTCGGCTGGGACTGGGGTATCCGCATGGTGACCTGCGGCATCTGGCGACCCGTGCATCTGTGTTTCCGCGACAGGGTGGCGGTCGATGACCTCTATGTACAGCAAAAGGAACTTACCGATGAGCAGGCTGTGCTGAATTGCCGTGCCGATTTGCGCTGTCTGAAATCCTCCACCTCGCCGATTTACGCCCGCCTCACCGCTTCGCTGAAGGGCGAGACCGTGGCGGAGAGTCGCCGTGAGGTCCATTTCATGTGGGATTCCCTTCGTCTGGAACTGCCGCTGACCATTCCCCACCCCCGCAGGTGGATGCCCAACGGCTGGGGCGAGCCCACGCGCTATGAGGTGACCCTCACGCTGTCCGATGACGAGCAGGTGTTGCTTCGCACAACGCGCCGTGTGGGTCTTCGCACCGTGAAGGTCGTCACCGAAAAGGACGACAACGGAGAGTCGTTCTACTTCGAGGTGAACGGCATACCGATGTTCGCCAAGGGTGCGAACTATATCCCCATGGATGCCATGCTGCCTTCGGTCACCGAGGAACGCTACCGCCGTCTGTTCGAAGATGTGAAGGAGGCGAACATGAATATGCTCCGCGTGTGGGGCGGTGGTACCTATGAGAGTGATTTGTTCTACGACCTTGCCGACGAGAACGGTATTCTTGTGTGGCAGGACTTCATGTTTGCCTGCACGACCTATCCCCATGACGAGAATTTCCTCGCGCGTGTCAGAGCGGAAGCGGAATACAATGTCCGCCGCCTGCGCAACCACCCCTCGCTGGCGATGTGGTGCGGTAACAACGAGATAGAGGAGGGTATCAAATATTGGGGCTGGAAAGGCAAATACACCTCCACTGAATTCGAGCAGATGAAGGTGGGCTACGACAAGATTTTCAAGGAGTTGCTCCCGTCGGTTGTGGCGGAATACGACCCCGACCGCTTCTATGTCCACACTTCGCCCTATTATGCCAATTGGGGACGCGCGTGGACGATGGGTGTGCGCGACTGCCACAACTGGGGCGTGTGGTATGGTCGCAAGACCTTCGAGAGCTTTGATGAGGACGTGCCCCGTTTCATGAGCGAGTTTGGCTTCCAGTCCTTCCCCGAGATGAAGACCATTCGCACCTTTGCCGAGGAGAAGGATTTTGAGTTGGAGTCGGAGGTGATGAACGCCCACCAGAAAAGCTCCATCGGCAACGACCTTATCCGCAAATATATGGAGCGCGACTACCGCGTGCCCGATGATTTCAAAGATTTTGTCTATGTGGGCAGTGTCTTGCAGGGACGCGGTATGCGTCACGGCATGGAGGCACACCGCCGCAACCGCCCCTACTGTATGGGTACGCTCTACTGGCAGCTCAACGACAGCTGGCCGGTGGTGTCGTGGTCGGGCATCGACTACTACGGCAATTGGAAGGCACTGCACTATCAGGCGCGCAGGGCTTTCGCTCCCGTCATTGTCGATGTCGTGCAACAGGACAGAGCGTTGGAGGTGTGGACGATTTCCGACCGTCTGGACGACATCAAGGGTGTGGAACTTCGTCTGCAATTGACCGATTATGAGGGTAATGTATATAAACAGACCTCCAAAAAACTCACCATCGGGGCAAATGCCTCCTCGGTGGCTGCAACTGTCGATTTGACCAAGTGGCTCTCCAAGAAGAAATATGCCGACCGCTATGTGCTGGTCACCCTCCTCGATGCCGAGCGTAGGGTGCTGTTCCGCGAACCGCACTACCTCCTGCCTGCCAAGCACCTCAATCTGCCGAAAACCTATGTCGAGGTGGCACAGCAAATCGGCGAGGGCAGATGTGAGTTGCGCCTGCGCTCCGATGTGCTGGTGCGCGACCTCTTCATCTCGACCGACATACAGGGCGCACGCTTCAGTGATAATTTCTTCGACCTGCTACCCGGTGAGGAGCGAGTGGTTGTCATCACATCGCCCGAAATCCATGCCGACGAGTCGATTAACCTGCAAATCTCGCACTTGAGAGCCACCTACGAATAATCCAAACGATGTATAACCGAGAAATGGAATTGATTTTCAGAACCGCCACCACAGTCGATGTGCCCCGTGTGATGGAGATTATCGCGCAGGCGCAGGCACAGATGAAGTCGCTGGGCAGTGCGCAGTGGCAGGACGGTTATCCCGCCACGCACGACATTATGGCCGATGTGACGGCAGGAGTGGGACGCGTGGCCGAATATGAGGGTAGGGTGGTCGCCTATTGTGCCGTGGTGTTCGATGGCGAACCTGCCTATGATGCACTGGAGGGCGAGTGGCTCTCGTTGCAGGAGTATGTGGTGGTGCATCGTCTGGCGGTGGCCGATGAGGTGAAGCGCAGGGGCGTGGCTACCCGTGTGATGCAGTATGTCGAGGAGGTGGCTCGCGAGCGCGGCCTTCACTCCTTCAAAATCGACACCATGCATGATAACCGTTATATGCACGCCATGCTGGCGCATCTGGGCTTCCGTGAGTGCGGCACGGTGCGCTATGCCAGCGGTGAGCGCGTGGCTTTCGAAAAGGTGTGGTGACGATTCACGACAACCAATAACAACAAAAGGCAACCCCGTTGAGGAGGTTGCTTTTTTGTATGTGGAAACGTGTTATTTCAAATCCTTGAAGTAGATGTCCAACAGCTGTTTGGCAGCGATGAACGAGGAGATTTTGTCGTTGAGGACCTTGTCTTCGTACTCCTTGATGTGTGACTCCACGGCAGGGTCCTGATAGAACGATGATTTGAGCACCTCGTTGATGGACTCGTACATCCAATATTTGTTCTGACGGTTGCGGTTGTGCTTGAAGTAGCCGTTGCCCTCGATGTGCTCCAAAAACTCGAGCACACCTGCCCATACATACTCCAAACCTGCACCTGTGTATGCCGAGCAGGTGTAGACCTTGGGTTTCCAGCCCGACTCCGAGAGGGGGAACAGACGCAGTGCGCCCTGGAACTGGGTCTTGGCCAACTCCGCCTTGTGGATATTCTCGCCGTCGGCCTTGGTGATGACCATCAAATCGGCCATCTCCATAATACCGCGCTTGATACCCTGCAACTCGTCACCGGCACCCGAAATCTGCAACAGCATGAACAAATCGACCATCGAGTGTACGGCGGTCTCCGACTGACCCACACCCACGGTCTCGATGAAGATGACATCGAAGCCTGCCGCCTCGCACAGCACGATGGTCTCGCGCGTCTTGCGAGCCACGCCGCCGAGCGAACCTGCCGAGGGAGAGGGGCGGATGAAAATATCGGGATTGTGACAGATGCTCTCCATACGGGTCTTGTCACCGAGAATCGAACCGCCGCTACGCTCCGACGAGGGGTCGATGGCCAGCACGGCGAGTTTGTGCTTCATGGAGGTGACCATGTTGCCGATGGCCTCGATGAAGGTCGATTTTCCGGCACCCGGCACACCCGTGATACCTATACGCACCGACTTGCCGGCGTGGGGCAGACACTTCTCGATAATCTCCTGCGCCTGGGCATAGTGGGTGGGGTTGTTCGACTCGATGAGGGTGATGGCCTGCGAGAGAATGGTGATGTTACCCTTGATGATGCCCTCGACATATTCATCGGTCGTGAGGTGACGCTTCTTGCGTTTGGTGAAGTAGGGGCTGACGACGGGTTGGTCTTCCACGCCCTCCGCTACATTGAGTGCCGTGTCGTGATGATGGTCGGCATACTCTTTTTCGTAATGGTCTATTTTGGTAAATGACATGGCTATTTTAGGTTCTTAATGGTTTCGGTGGTGAAATTGAGGGTGTTGCCTGCCCACAGCGCACGGTTCTTGCTGTCGAGCAGCACACCGAACGGTACGTAGGTCACGCCGAACGATTTGAAGAGTTTGCCGTTGATATCGACACCTGCAACCATATTCTTCGCAAGATAAGGCTCCAGGAGTGTGGCTGCCTTGTGGTCCTCGCCCGTGGTGACGACCACCACATTGAGCGATGCACCCATCTGCGAGGCAATCTGACTGAGGTGTCCGAGAGCCTTTACCGATGCCGCCGACGAGGAGTGGAAGAACTCCACGTAGGTCATCTCCGCATTGTGGGGTGTGCGGTCGGATATCCACGACTGGAATTTAAGCTCGGGAACACGCTCTCCGAGAGCCACATTCTGTGCCGAAACCGTCGTGTAACCTGCCGCAAGGGCAAGCAGTAACATGAAAATCGCTTTCTTCATATTCGCATCATATTTTTAGCGAAGATAGCAATTTTTTGCGACTTTCACGAAAAAATGTCGGATATAATCTGTTCCGCGGGCAGAACGCTGTCGGAGGAAGGGGTATGCAAAGGCGGTGGGCTGTGATGACGGAGCGAAAGGGAAAATCGCGACTTCAATACCTTATTATTAAGAGCCGTAGCGGGTGTTCGTTATTTCTTCGGGTGAGGGACGACTCACGGAGAGTGGTGACGGCGGTTGGTGGAAATGTCGGAATCGTGAAAAATATTCACTCAAAGGAGATTATACCCCGTGCCGACATTTGAGTGAATTTTGACGCGAAATTTTACTGCTAAAAAAATCACAATAAAATTGTCTGTTCTGAAAGAAAAAGTTATATTTGTAGATGCAAATACCGGAACAAATCAGATAAACTGAAATATTTAACCAATTAAAACTATTTTTTGTCATGAATGTATCACATATCGAGCATCTGGGCATCGCAGTGAAGAGCCTTGATGAGGCAATTCCCTATTGGGAGGGTGTATTGGGCCTGAAGTGTTATGCAATCGAGGAGGTCCCCGATCAGAAGGTACGTACCGCGTTCTTCAAACTCGGTCAGACCAAGATTGAGCTTTTGGAGCCTACATCGGAGGATTCGACCATCGCCGGCTTTATCGAGAAGCGTGGTGTGGGTATTCACCACATGGCTCTGGCTTGTGAGAATATCGAGGAGCAGTTGGCCGATGCCGAGGCCAAGGGTATCCGCCTCATCGACAAGACTCCCCGTAAGGGTGCAGAAGGCATGACTATCGCATTCCTTCATCCCAAATCGACACAGGGTATTCTGACCGAGCTGTGCGAGAACAAGAACAAATAATCTATCGGAAATTATGAGCGAAATTCAAAATAAAATCAACCAACTCATCGAGAACCGCGAAACAGCGCGTCTCGGAGGTGGCCAAAAACGTATTGATGCCCAGCACGAGAAGGGTAAATATACTGCTCGCGAGCGTATCCAGATGCTGCTCGACGAGGGTAGCTTCGAGGAGTTCGATATGTTCGTTACTCACCGTTGCTACGATTTCGGTATGGAGAAGAGCCATGCCTTCGGTGACGGTGTGGTAACCGGTTACGGTACCATCGGCGGCCGTCTGGTCTATGTCTTCGCACAGGACTTCACCGTAACGGCAGGTTCACTGTCGCTCTCGATGTCCGACAAGATTTGCAAGGTGATGGATATGGCCATGCGCAATGGTGCTCCCTGTATCGGTATCAACGACTCGGGTGGTGCCCGTATCCAGGAGGGTGTTAATGCTCTGGCAGGTTACGCCAACATCTTCCAGCGTAACGTGATGTCGTCGGGTGTCATTCCCCAGATTTCGGCCATCTTCGGTCCTTGTGCCGGTGGTGCGGTTTATTCGCCCGCTTTGACCGACTTCATCATCATGAAGAAGGATACCTCTTATATGTTCCTCACCGGCCCGAAGGTAGTGAAGACCGTGACCGGCGAGTCTGTAACTCAGGAGCAGCTGGGTGGTGCCGTAATGCACAACTCCAAGTCGGGTGTTTCGCAGTTTGCCGTTGACACCGAGGAGGAGGGTATCGAGCTTATCAAACAGTTGCTGTCCTACATTCCCCAGAACAACATGGAGGACGCGCCCCTGCAGGTTTGCACCGACCGCATCGACCGTCTGGAGGATTCGCTCAACGAGATTATCCCCGACAGCGCCAACAAGCCCTACGATATGTCGGAAGTTATCCGCGCCATTGTCGATAACGGCGAGTATCTGGAGTCGGCTGCTGCCTATGCCAAGAATATCATCACCTGCTTCGCCCGTTTCAACGGTCAGTCGGTGGGTATCATCGCCAACCAGCCCAAGTTCATGGCCGGTGTATTGGATATCAACGCCAGCCGCAAGGCAGCACGTTTCGTGCGCTTCTGCGATGCGTTCAACATTCCTCTGGTTACTTTGGTCGACGTTCCCGGCTTCCTTCCCGGTACAACCCAGGAGTACGGCGGTGTCATCAGCCACGGTGCCAAGTTGCTCTTCGCTTACTGCGAGGCTACCGTTCCCAAGATTACCGTTACCCTGCGTAAGGCCTACGGTGGAGCCTACATCGTGATGTCGTCGAAGCACATCCGCGGTGACTTCAACTACGCATGGCCTACTGCCGAAATCGCAGTGATGGGTGCAAGTGGTGCCGTTGAGGTGCTCTACGGTAAGGATTTGAAGGCTTTGGCCGACAAACCCGAGGAGAAGGCGCAGTTCATCGCCGAGAAGGAGAAGGAGTACAACGACAAGTTCTCGAACCCCTACAACGCCGCACGTTACGGCTACATCGACGATATCATCGAGCCTCGCAACACCCGTTTCCGCATCATCCGCGCTTTGCAGTCGCTGGCTACCAAGCGTTTGCAGAACCCTGCCAAGAAACACTCGAATATTCCTTTATAACGGCTAATTGACTATGAATATATTATCAGTAATGGCAACCGCGCAAGAGGAGGTCGTAGCCAACGTTGTACAGTCGGGTTCTCGCGTCTATGCCGAGGGTCCCGTGGACTGGGCGAACGTTCTGTGGACGGCACTCATCTGCATCTGTCTGGTGTTTGTTGTGCTGTTGCTCATGGTCGGAGTCATGAAGCTCTTCGGCTATGTCTTCGTGAAGAATCCCGAGGAGGCCACTGCCAAGAAAGGCAAGGTCATCGAAACCGGTCAGATTCACGAGGAGGAGGTCGCTGCCATAATGACAGCTATCAAACTTTACAAAAGAGAGATGCACGACAAAGAGTCTGAGGTGCTCACAATTACGAGTCTCAAGCGCGCTTATTCGCCCTGGAACTCAAAGATTCATGGTTTAACTCAGTTGCCTGATAGAAAATAACTAAACTTACAATGAAAGATTATTCACTGAAAATAAACGGTCGTAATTACGATGTGCAGATTGACAGCATCAACGACGCTTCGACCTTGGCACACGTCAAAGTCAATGGCACGGAATATGAGGTTGAGATTGGCGGTATCAAGGGTGCTGTCGTTTCGAAGCCCCATGTAGCTCCTGTTCCCAAGGCAGCCACCGGTGTCAAAGTTACTCCTTCCACTCCCGTAGGCCAGCCCCGTCAGGTGGCTGCTCCCGCATCGGGCTATGCCGTGAAGTGTCCGCTTCCGGGTACTGTACTCTCGGTCAATGTGGCTGTGGGTGACACCGTAACCCGTGGCAAGACCCTTTTGGTTCTCGAGGCCATGAAGATGGAAAACAATATCGATGCTGACCGTGATGGCGTTGTAAAGCAGATTCTCGTTCAGCAGGGCGCAACCGTTATGGAAGGCGACCAGTTAGTCATTATTGAATAGTAATTTGAATATGCTGACACTGCTGACAACCGAAGCTGCGGTATCCTTTGCTGACAAGATGGACAAGTTCGTCGACAGCACGGGTATCGCCAAGTTAGTGGCTGATGGTTCGGGTTGGGGTCCTCTGGTGATGATTCTCGTTGCCTTCTTCCTGCTCTATCTGGCCATTAAGCACAAATTTGAACCTCTTTTGCTCTTCACCATCGCATTTGGTATGTTGCTCGCCAACCTGCC
The DNA here is from genome assembly GCA_020026335.1 of Alistipes sp. GTDB lineage: Bacteria > Bacteroidota > Bacteroidia > Bacteroidales > Rikenellaceae > Alistipes. The sequence continues at coordinate 115,268 of JAHHQO010000003.1, forward strand.
GGGTGCAGAACTTTATCACACGTCACTTTTCGAAGGCGGTCATATCGACTGGCAGAACTTTTACAGCACAGCCGGTCTTCTGGATTACCTCTACCTGGGTGTCAAACTGGGTATCTATCCCTGTTTGATTTTCATCGGAGTGGGTGCCATGACCGATTTCGGGCCTCTGATTGCCAACCCCAAGAGCTTCATGCTGGGTGCGGCTGCACAGATTGGTATCTTCGCTACATTCATCGGTGCCTGCTGGCTGGGCTTCTCCGATGAGGCAGCCGGTTCTATCGGTATCATCGGCGGCGCCGACGGTCCCACGGCCATCTACCTCACCTCGAAGTTGTGTCCCGACCTGCTGGGTCCCATTGCTGTGGCTGCTTACTCCTATATGGCACTCGTGCCCGTGATTCAGCCGCCCATCATGCGTGCGCTGACCACCAAGAAGGAGCGTGTCATCAAGATGAAGACCCTGCGTACCGTGTCGAAGAAGGAGCGTATCCTCTTCCCCGTGGTGCTGACTGTCGTCATCGCTCTGATTCTGCCCAGCGCAGCTCCCCTTGTTGGCTGTCTGATGTTGGGAAACCTGATGAAGGAGTGCGGTGTTGTAGATCGTTTGAGCAAGACCGTGCAGAACGAGTTGATGAACATCGTGGTCATCTTCCTCGGTATCACTGTCGGTGCAACCGCTACCGCAGAGTCGTTCCTCAATGTTGCAACCCTGAAGATTCTCCTTATGGGTATCGTTGCATTCTGCCTCGGTACCGCAGGTGGCGTTCTTCTGGCCAAGTTCATGAACCTCTTTGTCAAGGAGGAGAACAAGATTAACCCTCTGATTGGTGCAGCCGGTGTTTCTGCCGTTCCCATGGCAGCACGTGTGGCTCAGACCGTAGGTCAGGAGGAGAATCCTTCGAACTTCCTGCTCATGCACGCCATGGGTCCCAATGTGGCCGGCGTGGTAGGTTCAGCCGTTGCAGCCGGTATGCTGATGGCATTCCTCGGCTAATCGCAAGGACATATATGGAGCGTGGCAACCCGATCGGTTGCCACGCTTTTTTGTGTTTTGGTGTGAAGGGGCGTGGGGTGTCGGGCGCAACCTTGAATATGCCTGCCCACGTGATTGCTCTGTCACTTATATCATATAGGCGTTGGTGCGTGATGACCTGCGAGCAAGAAATGCCCGTGCCATGATACTTTCCACTTCCTACATATAATGTGTAGGATATACCCGCAGCCATTGCACTGCACGCCGCTCGAAAAGAGCCCCGAACCACTCCCGAAAACCGCCCACGGATAAGCCCCTTTGCGAGGGGATAAAAAGAACGATTTTGGCGTGTGGGGGAGACGTGCGAAAAAATTATCGCAAAGACCGCCCTCGATAGTAATTCCCGACACACCGATTGAGAATTAGCCACTTGAGTGGGGCATAATCGGGTCGAAACCCGCTGAAAAAGCAAAATTTTTCGGAGTAATTTGTGTAATGTAAAAACTTTTCGTATCTTTGCGCACCCATAAAATATGGGAAACGGATTACAAACAAGTTAAATTAAACGTAAAAACAGTGGATTCATTAAGCTACAAGACTATCTCGGCCAATGCAAAGACTGTCACCAAAGAGTGGGTGGTAATCGATGCTACGAACGAGGTATTGGGACGTCTTGCTTCGCAGGTCGCAAAGATCCTCCGCGGCAAGAACAAGCCTTGCTACACTCCTCACGTAGATTGCGGTGACTATGTTATCGTTATCAACGCTGACAAGGTGAAGCTCACAGGCAAGAAATTGACCGATAAGGTTTATGTGCGTCACACAGGTTATCCCGGTGGCCAGCGCTACACTACTCCCGCCGACTTTTTGGCGAAGAAGCCTACCGCACTGGTAGAGAAGGCAGTTAAGGGTATGCTTCCCAAGACCCGCCTCGGTGAGCACCTGCTCGCAAATTTGAAGGTATATGTAGGCGATGAGCACCCTCACGCTGCACAGAACCCCAAGGTTATTAAGTTAAACGAGATTAAGTAAGAGTTATGGAAGTTGTAAACACCGTAGGTCGTCGTAAGGCCGCTGTGGCTCGCGTATACGTGAAGCCGGGTAAGGGACAGATTACAATCAACCACAAAGAGCTTGCTGTCTATTTCCCTCTCGAAATTCTCCAGTTCCAGGTAAAGCAGCCCCTCGTTGCTACCAACACTTTGGAGAGCTATGATGTAACCATCAACCTCGACGGTGGTGGTATCAAGGGTCAGGCAGAGGCCGCTCGTCTGGGTATCGCACGTGCATTGTGCGAGATCGACGCTGAGATGCGTCCTACCTTGAAGAAGGCAGGATTCCTCACTCGTGATCCCCGCGAGGTTGAGCGTAAGAAGCCCGGTCAGCCCGGAGCACGTCGTAAGTTCCAGTTCAGCAAGCGTTAATCACGAACGACCGGAATTTCGGCAAGTACGATTGCGGTTCGAAATCGGCAAGACTGCAGATTTGTTATTTGTATTACCTACCGATTGCCACAATCGCGGAAAACTCCCTCGGACCACTACCCGTTGGGTTTTGCTACCGCAGGAGTTGCAGAAAAGAGAATTAAAATTATTTAACAGATTCGAATTAAAATGTCACGTACAGATTTTAATACATTATTGGAGGCCGGCGCACACTTTGGTCACTTGAAGCGCAAGTGGAATCCCAAAATGGCTCCCTATATCTTCATGGAGAAGAATGGCATCCACATTATCGATTTGCACAAGACTGTGCTGAAGATCGATGAGGCTGCCGCTGCCATCAAGCAGATTGCCAAGAGTGGTCGCAGAGTGCTGTTCGTAGCCACCAAGAAACAAGCTAAGGAGATTGTTGCCGAAAAGGTAGCAGCCGTAGGTATGCCTTACGTTACTGAGCGTTGGGCAGGCGGTATGCTTACAAACTTCCCCACAATACGTAAGGCCGTTAAGAAGATGGCAACCATCGACAAGATGACTGCTGACGGCACATTTGATAATTTCTCTAAGCGTGAGAAGCTCCAGATTTCGCGTCAGCGCGCCAAGCTCGAGAAGAACTTGGGTTCTATCGCTGACCTGACTCGTCTTCCCGCAGCTCTGTTCGTTATCGACGTTCAGAAGGAGGCTAACGCAGTAAAAGAGGCTAAGCGTTTGAGCATCCCCGTATTTGCAATGGTTGATACTTGTTGTGATCCGACCAACATTGATTACGTTATCCCTGCAAATGACGATGCAACCAAATCAATCGGCGTAGTTCTCGATGCTATGTGCGCAGCTATCGCTGAGGGCGCAGAGGAGCGCAAGCTGGAGAAGGAGAAAGAGGCTCAGGAGAATGGCGAGCAGGCTAAGAAGGAGTCGAAGCCCCGCGTAAAGAAGGCCGTTAAGGCTGACTTCAACGCTGAGGAGGAGACTTTGGCCGAGGTTGTCGCTGCCGTAGAGACTCCCTTCGAGAAGCCCGCTGACGAGGAGTAAGCAATTAGAGTAAATTAACAAATTTAAAACACAAAGAACTATGGAAATCAAAGCAGCTGATGTGATGAAGCTCCGTAAGATGACCGGTGCCGGTATGATGGACTGCAAGAAGGCCCTCGTAGAGGCAGAAGGTGATTATGCACGAGCTCAGGACATTATCCGCGAGAAGGGTAAGCTCGTTGTTGCAAAGCGTGCAGACCGCAACGCCAGCGAGGGTGTTGTCGTAACTAAGGTCGTAGGTCAGAAGGCTTATATCCTCTGCCTGGCATGTGAGACTGACTTCGTAGCACAGAACGCTGAGTATACAGCTTCTGCTAACGAGATGCTCGAGATCGCTGTTGCAGCTGATGCAGCTGATCGTGACGCGTTGTTGGCAACCAAGAACGCCGAGGGTCACACTGTAGAGGAGATGGTTACCGAGAAGTCGGGTCAGACCGGTGAGAAGATCGAACTGGCTTACTACGCACGTATCGAGGCAGGTTTCTGCGCAGAGTACGTTCACTTCAACAAGAAGCTCGGTACTGTTATCGGTTTCAACGTAGAGGTTCCCGCCGAGGTGGCACACACTGTTGCCATGCAGGCTACCGCTATGGCTCCTATCTCAATCGACGAGCACGACTGCCCCGCTGATGTAGTGGCACACGAGCGTCAGATTGCAGTAGAGGCTATGAAGCAGGATCCCAAGAACGCCAACAAGCCCGAGGCTATTCTCGAGAAGATTGCAGAGGGTAAGATGCGTAAGTTCTTCGAGGAGAACACTCTGTTGAACCAGTGTGTAGTTGGTGAGAAGGAGACTATCGCCGAGTACATCAAGAAGGCAAACAGCGAGGCTACCGTAGTTGCTTACAAGCGTTTTGCTTTGGGTGAGTAATTACAAATTCCTCAATAAATAAATTTCCGGATACTTCGGTTCGCCGAGGTATTCGGAAATTTTTTTTTGTCGGTAGGCGAGTGAGGAGGAAGAGAAAGGGCGTGACAGGCGCGATGAAAAGAAGGTGAAAGACTCGCATCGTCAGTTCCACATATTCACCATTACTCAAAATCGACAACCCATAAAAAGGTCGGCACTTTCAACGAGAGTGCCGACCTTTTGTGTTCTAATGTATTTGGGGAGTAGGGTATGAAGCCCACTATTCCACCTCGATAATGCGACCCAGCTTCACATACCATAAATAGCCCTTCGGATGGGGATAGCCCATCTGACGGAGCAGGTCGAGGTAGTCGCTGATTTGCGTACCGTGCGCCTTGATGATGTTGTCGCCGAATTTGTAATCCACAATCACCACGCGCTCGCCGTCAATCATCACACGGTCGGGACGCTTGCTCTCTCTCGAGCCGGGAATGATGATGTCCTGCTCGTTGATGACCTTGCGCCACGAGCCGTGGAACCAGTCATGCACACGCTCGTCACTCATCGCTTCCGAGATGCGCTGCTTCAGTTCCATCGCTCCCTCTGCCGAGAGCTTGCCGTCGCGCTCCATGTTATCTACTTCGGTAAGAATATCCTCCTCGTTCACGGCATTCTCGAAGGCCTTGTGCATCATGATACCGAGGTTGCGCGGCGAGATGATGTCGTGCTCGCCATCTTCGAGGTAGCGTTTCGAAGGGAGTTTCAACTTGGGCTGTGGCTCCTCCGAAAGGTAGTTCTCCAAGACGATGTAGTTGTCCTGCGCCTCTTTCTTTTGCTTTTCGGGACCCGTGAACTCTCCAAATTCGAATTTCAGCCCTGCGTCCGAAGAACTCTTGTGACAAGGGGGCATGTGGCTGTCGGGCGCGTCCTGCAAATTCTGAAGTGATGCCATCAGCAACGCGCCTACATTGTTGATGCCCGACTTGCTCTCCATCTTTTTCGCCGGTACGAAGATGTGGAGCGACTCCTTGGCACGGGTGAGTGCCACGTAAACCAGATTGATGTTGTCCACATGAGAATAGACCAACTCGCGGTAGTAGTCCTCCGAGAAGTGGGAGTCAGCCATCTTCTTCTGATATTTGACGGGCAGACGACCGATTTCGTCATCCGTGTCACGTGCCTCCGCCCAGATGATGTTGCGCACCTGTCCCTGCGATACGGGGGGCAGCGTCCACGAACAGTAGGGGAGAATGACAGCGCGCTGCTCCAAACCCTTGGCCTTGTGTATGGTGGTGATTTCTATGGTCGATTCGCTCTTCTCCACCGAAATGGACTGCTGCGCGCCCTGCTCCTCCCACCATTCGAGGAAGAGGGCGATGTCGGCAATCTTCTTGGAGCAGAAGGCTATGATTTGCTCGTGGAGTGCCTGTATGTAGGCCGTCTGCAACTTGTCGCTCTGCAACTCGTGCTCGATGATAATCTTCTCGAACGCCTCCTCGGGGGATACGGTCTTGATGGAGTTGAAGAAGCGTTGCTTCTCCTCCGAGAGCTCCTCATCGAAGGGGCGGTGGAGGTAGTGGTTGTAGATGGCGCGACTCAACAGGTCCTTGGGGCTGATGGCCAATTTCAAGGCAGCGATGATGAAGGTGCAGATGGGGGCATTGCCGATGATGAGTGCCTCGCGCGTCATCACATCGAAATGGTATCGGGGGTCTTTGTTGTGTTGTTTGAAGTCGAGCAGCTGGGTGGCGACCCGACTGCCCTCGCTGGCCTTGCGCACCAGAATCATGATGTCGGAGGGCTTGTAGCCCTTGTCGATGAGCGATTTGATGCACTCGATGACGGGCGGTTCCTCCTCGAAGGTCTCCACCGAGATGTAACCCTCGTTCTGCGAGGTGTGACAGGGTTGCTGAGCGTGTCGGTAGTAGGCATTGGTGAGGGTCACGCTCAATTCATCGGCCGACTCTTTGCTGAGTGTTCCCTTCTCAACGGCACTTTTGAGGGTCATCTCCAACGCCTTGGAGTCTATCTCCACCATGCGGCCGATGATGCCGTTGTTGAACTCCACCACATTTTTCTCACTGCGGTAGTTCTCCTCCAACACCTTGATTTCGGTGTCCTCCTCGCCCAGCGCGTGCCGAGCCTTGCTGTGGAGAATGCGCCAGTCGCCACCACGCCAGCGGTAGATGGATTGCTTGATGTCGCCCACGATGAAGACCGATGACTCCTCGCTCTGCGACATGGCATTCTGCAAGAGGGGCAGGAAGTTCTCCCACTCCTTGGTCGAGGTGTCCTGAAATTCGTCTATCATGAAGCGGCTGTAACGGTTGCCCACCTTTTCGTAGATGAAGGGGGCATCGTTGTTGCCGATGAACTCCGCCAGAATGTGCTTGGTCTCTGACAACAGCATGATGTTCTGACGGTTGCACATCTCCTGTACCTGCTCGTAGAGGTCGGACAGCAGGGCGAAACTGCGGTAGTTCTCGCGGATAAGACTGCACGTGTTGGCCTCGCGCTCCGTGGTGTCGTATATCTTGCAGATGTCTGCAAAGTAGCCCTGCAAACGGGGTACGATGGAGACACCCTCGGCAGGAGTTTTGACGGTGCACCACTCCTTGGGGTCGTCGAATTTCTTGCGTGAAGCATCGCTCGGTGACTTTATCTCGCCCGAAGCAATGGTGTAGAATATCTTGGCAATGCTGCGTGTCGCGCCGCCCTTGAAGTGGGTGTAGTTCAGTTGCAGGGAGTCGAGCAGCGATACCGCCTCTTGAGCGACCTTCTGCAACCGGGCATGGGACTGCTTCACACGTTGGGTCATGCGTTCGACTATGTCGCGCAACTCGTCCTTGGATTTGGCGTTGATGATGTTGGCGCGGTTCTCCTCCTTGAAAAGCTCCTTGCCCAACAGACGGATGCTGTCGCGAATGTCCCACTTGTCGCTGTTCTCGAGTCGCTCCTCCGTAAATTCGGTCATCCATCGCAACAAATCCTGCTTCACGGTCACCTCCTCGATGAGCGAGTCGGTGCTCTTGGTCAGCAGGTTGGCGGTCTCCAACTCGATGTTGTAGTTCAGGTCGATGCCCAGCTCCTTGATGAAGGCGCGCATGATGCGCTGGAAGAATTTGTCGATGGTAAGCACCGTGAAACGCGAGTAGTCGTGCAAAATCCTGTTGCGCACCTCCTTGGCGCGGTCGCGTATGGTGCGCTCGTCGAGTTGCAGCTCCCTCTCCAGCGTGGAGAGGTACTCGCTGGGTTTGTTCGATGCCAGCTCGTCCACGCGCTTCAAGATTCGGGTCTTCATCTCCTCGGTGGCCTTGTTGGTGAAGGTCACTGCCAAAATATGGCGGTAGAGTGACGGCTCTTTGATGACATCGTAGATGTATTGATAGACAAGCTGGTAGGTCTTACCCGACCCGGCACTTGCATTGAGGATTTTGGCTCGCATGATGTTGATGTTTGGTAATCGGAGAGTAAAAATAGTAAATTTTTGTCGAATTTGAAAACTTGTTCCCGATGCTCGAAGGCAAATATTCGCGGTGCGCAGGGTCGGAATTTTGAGCCTTGCATTCGGATATTTATGTATTTTTTTGTAAATTAGCAACGGGAATAAATTGAATGAAAATATGAAAAAATTGATGTTGAGCCTCTTGATGCTCTCTTTCTCGTTTGTGGCTTCGGCGCAGGTCACCATCTCACCGTCGGCCGGGAAGTCTGCTCCCGTGAAGGATTCAGCCACTGTGGTGGCTGATTTCAGTCGTGTGTCGTGGTTGCAGTCGTTTGACCGTGTGGTTATCAATGCACCCGTGGATCTTGTCTTTGCGCGTGCCGAGGAGGGCGAGGCACCCCAAATCGCCTACGATACCAAGGGCGCAGTCAATTCGAAATTCACTACCGAGGTCAGAGACCGCGTACTGTATATCAACGAAAAGTTCGACCCCAAGCGCGAGAAGCGCACGGCGGTGAAGATATGGTACAACAGCATCCGTATGCTGAAGGTGACCGATGCCAAGGTTACTTTCGAGGAGCTGTGGGCTGACCCCGTCATCGACCTGTATGTCGGCGCGCGTTCCGACTTCTCGGCAGAGGTGGCCGCCAAGGATTTGAAGATGGATTTGTCGGGCGAGAGCCTGGCAACCCTCACCGGCAGTGCCCGTTACCTCGATGTCACTGCTTCGACCGGCAAGGCCGATTTGAAGAATATGGAGGTGATGTCTGCCAAGGTGGTGGCACAGAACGGAGTGACGGTGACACTGACCGTCACCGAGCGTCTGGAGGGTCGTGCTTCGGGCGGTTCTTCGGTGCTCTACCGCGGTATGCCCATGATTATACGTGTCCCCGACAAGTCGGTGGGTCGTGATTTCAGAATCATTCAGTAACAGCCGTCATTATGTCTGTTGTGGGATTTCTCGACGAGGTGGCTCAACACCTCTACGAACGCTATGGAGAGGATTTGTCCGAAAGGACTATCCTCTTTCCTTCTTTACGTGCGCGCCGTTTCTTCATCGACGCGCTCAACCGCATCGCCCGTCGGCCGATGTGGCAACCCGACATGAAGTCCATCGACGATTTGATGTCGGAGGTGTCATCACTGCACAGGGGTGACCGCCTGCGACTCATCGCCGAGTTGTATAAAATCTACTCGAAGTATCACAAGGAGTCGTTCGACAAGTTCTACTTCTGGGGTGATATGCTGCTCACCGACTTCGACACCATCGACAAATACCGTATCGACGCCTCGCAGTTGTTCCGCAACATCTCCGACATCAAGGAGCTGGAGGCCGATGTGTCGTACCTGACCGAGAGTCAGTTGCAGATTATCCAGTTCTGGATGTCGCTGGGCCCCGAAACCGACCTCTCGGAGGAGAAACGCCGCTTCCTCGACATCTGGAAAACCCTGCTCCCGATTTATAACGAATACCGCGAGCACCTCACCCGTTTGGGCATGGCGTACAACGGTATGATTCAGCGTGAGGCGGCCGATGCTCTCTTGGAGGGCAGCTTCCGCTTCTCCGAGCCCCGCATATTCGTGGTGGCGGGCTTCAACGCCCTGTCGGAGTGCGAGAAGATACTCTTCCGCTTTCTGGTCAATAATGCCGAGACGGATTTCTTTTGGGACTTCGACCACTACTATTGTGCCAACAGCGAGCAGGAGGCCGGTATGTTCCTCCGCGACAACATTAATGCCTTCCCCTCGCCCCTGCATCTGCCCTGCAAGAATTTTTCGCAGCCCAAGGAACTGCACGCCGTGGCGGCGGTGTCGAATGCCGTGCAGTGTAAATATGTAGCGGAGATACTCAAGAAATTGCAACACAGATTGGCGGAGGAGAGCCACAATCCCAATGCCCGTCTGGATAAGGAGACCGCCATCGTTCTCACGGACGAGAACCTCATGACGCCCCTGCTTTACGCCCTGCCGCAGGAGGTGGGCGATGTGAATGTGACGATGGGTTACCCCTTGAAGCAGACCCTCGCCTATACCTTTGTCGAGCGATTGCTCGGCTTGCAGTCCCATGCCCGCAGAAGAGGAGGGGCGTATTGCTTCTATCATATCGATGTCGAGGGCTTGCTTTCGCACCCTTATGTGGCGGCGGACAACGACAAACTCATGGTGGCGGTGTCTGCCCAAATCGCGGAGGACCGCCGTATCTATGTCGATGCAGAGTGGCTGGGCGAAAAGAGCGACCTGCTGAAGACCATCTTCACCCCTGCCGAGGATTGGCAACAGCTGTCGGACTATCTGCTGTCGGTGGCCAATGCCTTGACGGGCGGCGACTATGACGAGGAGGAGGCACGCGAGCGCGTGGAGTTCCTCGCCATCATCTCCGATGAAATCGTCAAGTTGCGCAACTCGCTCGACAAGTGCGAAATAGAGGTCTCGCGCGAGATTTACTCCTCGCTGCTGCGCCGTCACCTGCAAACCATTCGTATCCCCTACGAGGGTGAACCTCTGTTGGGTATTCAGGTGATGGGTATCCTCGAGACCCGTAACCTCGACTTCGAGAATGTCATCATTCTCTCGATGACCGATGACAACTTCCCCGGCAACCACATGGAGCAGGCGTCGTTCATTCCCTACAACCTGCGTTCGGCGTTCGGCATGCCCACGCCCGAGCACCACGAGGGTGTCTATGCCTACTACTTCTACCGTCTGATACAGCGTGCCAAACGGGTCTATATGCTCTATTGCTCGCACGCCGACGACAAATCGACCGGTGAGCCGAGCCGATATATCCGCCAATTGGAGTATGAGAGCGGCTTTGATATCCATAAACTCGATGTGGGTGTCGATGTGAACCTCGCGGAGGTGAAGGGCATCTCGGTGGAGAAGAAGGGCGACATGGTGGAGCGACTCCTCGCCTATGCCAACGGGGAGAAACGCCCTGCATTCTCGCCCTCGGCATTCACGACCTATGTCACCTGCCCGCTGAAGTTCTACTTCAAGTATCTGGCGAAAATCAAGGTGCGCGATGACGAGCTGACCGATGATGTGGATAACTCGATGTTCGGTACGATATTCCACGATGCCGCGCAAATCATCTACTCGCGTGTGCTGAACGAAAACCATCCGGGCACGGTGCTGAAACACATCTCGCTCAAGGAGATTGAGCAGGCGGTGGAGGAGTCCATCAACCGCAACTATCTGCGTTTCGAGGGGGCTTCGAGAGCCGACTATTCGGGTAACCTCCTGCTGGTGCACAACATCGTGACCAACTACCTCCGTCATGGCGTGATGAAGTACGATGCCAATCATGACGATTTCACGGTGCTGGGCTTGGAGGACGAGGTGGCGTGCACCTTCCCCATCGAGATGGGCGGAAAGACGCTGAACCTCAAATTCGAGGGTCGTGCCGACCGTATCGACAAGCTGGATAACGGCTCGTTGCGCGTGGTGGACTACAAGACAGGCTCTCCGCACCTCGAATTTGCGAGTCTCGATGCGCTGTTCCACGGCGAAGGACACGAGCGTTTGGACAATATCCTCCAGACACTGCTCTATTCGCTGATGCTCTACCATACGCGCCATTGCGATGTGGAGCCGCAGTTGTTCTACGTGCGTCAGATGTCGGGCAACGACTACTCGCCCCAAATCAAAGACAAGGGCAAGGGGCGCAGTGGAGTGCCTTATTCCGAATACGCGGAGGAGTTCGAGACGCTGTTGCGCTCGACTTTCGAGGAGATGTATAATTTGGATACTCCCTTTGTGCAGTGCGAGGACGAGAAGAGTTGCGAATATTGCGACTTCAAAGCCATCTGCAAACGCGGATAACATTGTGGTGGGGTGGCTTACCGTCACCCGTTGCCCTACGCAAAAAAGACAAACAGAAGACCGTCACACATCGGGTGACGGTCTTTTTTCGTACGTGACGAAGTAAAAAGAAAAAAAAGGTGACTCTCCAAAGAGAATCACCTTTTCCTGTTGAGCTGCCGGGACTCGAACCCAGAACGACAGAACCAAAATCTGCTGTGTTACCATTACACCACAGCTCAAACAATTGCTCGAAAGCGATGCAAAGATAAGTAAAAAAAATCAAAATCCAAGCCTGCACCCCAAATTTAGCACAATTTTATAAGCCACATCACCACTCAACGGGGTGGTGTTTAAGGTTTTCTCCGTGATGATTTCACGGTTTTGGGAAGACGCTTCGTGACGGGAAAGCGATTTTGACGCTCACAACACCCCTCTGCCGATTGCGGAACGGGGCCATACGACAACAAAAGAGGTCGGAACGCTCTGTCCCGACCCTCTTGTAGTTGCGTGTTGCGAGGCCTACTTCACCTTCGACATGAATTTCGCACGGTCCACAATGTAGCGGATGTGTGTGCCTTCGCCGATGACGCCCTCCGCATCGTGAGCCGACACCTTGAAGGTGAGCTTGCGACCCTCTACCTCGGTCAGCTCCGCGGTGGCGACAATCTCCTGACCCATGCCCGAGGGCTTGATGTGTGAGGTGTTCATCATTGCGCCGACGGTGGTCGAACCCTCGGGCAGAGCCTCCGCAACGGCTGTCATGGCGGCATTCTCCATCAGTGCGACCATCGAGGGGGTGGCAAAGACCTCCAAATCGCCCGAACCCATCGTGCGTGCGATATTCTGTTCCGAGACCGTGGTGCGGCTCTCGTGCTGCAATCCTTTTTCCAACATCATATTTTTCGGTGTTTTTGGTAAATTACTGTGTGATTTTCTACAAATATACGCATAATATCGTCTTGTCCGCACAAATCTCGACTCCGCCATGCTGTTTTTTAGGTGGGGAAGTCCCGTAGAGGAGGACTGTCGGAGGGCATTGCCTTCAGTTGCAGCACCTCGCAAAAGTGGCGCAGTGACCGCCTGCGGAGGGTTTTCCTTTTCGCTCGCCGCCAAAAAATCGCTCCGACGGATTGTTCTTTGTAAATTATTGATTATCTTTGTACGATATAAAATAGAATTTATAAGCCATGTTTGAAAATCTTACCGATAAACTTGAACGGTCATTTAAAATACTGAAGGGTGAGGGTCGTATCACCGAGATTAATGTAGCGGAGACGCTGAAGGAGATTCGTCGTGCGTTGATTGATGCCGATGTCAATTACAAGGTGGCCAAATCGTTTACCGATGAGGTCAAGAAAAAGGCGATGGGTCAGAACGTGCTCACAGCCGTGAAGCCCGGTCAGATGATGACCAAAATCGTGCGTGACGAGTTGTCGGCATTGATGGGTGGCGAGGCTACCGACATCAATTTGCAGGGCAATCCTGCCGTGATTCTCATCGCCGGTCTTCAGGGTTCGGGTAAGACCACCTTCTCGGGTAAGCTGGCATCGATGCTCAAGACCAAGAAGGGACGCCACGTATTGCTGGTGGCCGGTGACGTTTATCGTCCTGCCGCCATCGACCAGCTGAAGGTGCTGGGCGAGCAGGTGGGGGTCGAGGTTTACACAGAGGAGGGTAACCTCAATCCCGTGGAGATTGCCGAGAACGCCATCAAGTACGCTCGTCAGAAGTCTTGCAACGTCGTGATTGTCGATACTGCCGGTCGTCTGGCTGTCGATGAGGCGATGATGAAGGAGATTACCGCCATCAAGGCTGCCGTGAAGCCCTCCGAGACCCTGTTCGTGGTCGATTCGATGACCGGTCAGGACGCAGTCAATACTGCCAAGGAGTTCAACGACCGCCTCGATTTCGACGGTGTCGTTCTCACCAAGTTGGACGGTGATACCCGTGGTGGTGCCGCCATCTCTATCCGTTCGGTGGTCGATAAGCCGTTGAAGTTCATCTCCAGCGGTGAGAAGATGGACGCCTTGCAGGTGTTCCACCCCGAGCGTATGGCAGACCGTATCCTCGGCATGGGTGATGTGGTTTCGCTGGTGGAGCGTGCGCAGGAGCAGTTCGATGAGGAGGAGGCCCGCAAGCTGAAGAAAAAGTTGGTCAAGGACCAGTTCAACTTCAACGACTTCATGAAGCAGATTGAGCAAATCAAGAAGATGGGTAACCTCAAGGATTTGGCTTCGATGCTTCCCGGCATGGGCAAGATGTTGAAGGATGTGGATATTCCCGATGATGTGTTCAAGCAGACCGAGGCCATCATTTCGTCGATGACTCCTGCCGAGCGTGAGCACCCCGAAATCATCAATGCGCGTCGTCGTGAGCGTATCGCCAAGGGTAGCGGTAACACCGTTGCCGATGTCAACCGTCTGATGAAGCAGTTCGACCAGACCCGCAAGATGATGAAGACCGTGGCAGGTGGCGGTTTGAAGCTGCCCAATATGCGCGGTATGATGAAGCGCCGCTAATCATCTTCGGAGGGGGCGAGAGAAAGCCACGAGAGAGGGTAGAGAGCGAGAGAGGAGCAAGCGAACGGAGAGCAGCAAGAAGGCCGTAGGAACGGCGTGAGGTTGCAGAGCCGAGCGCGTAGCGAGCTGCAAGATGTGCCGAATGGCGCAACCATGAATCCCTAAGTTCCATACCTCAAGCAGCACCCTCAGTACCCACTTCGATTGCAGAATAAAAAGTAAGACCGATAAGTCCATCGACTTATCGGTCTTCTTGTTCCTATTGAGGTCGCAGTTCCTCTTTGTGAAGTCACCTATTTCTTCGAATAGTCTCTTGCGCCGAAGATGTAGGAACCCACTCTCACCATGGTCGAACCTGCCGCCACTGCCAGAGGGTAATCTTCCGACATACCCATCGAGAGGGTGTCGAACGAATCGCCGAAGTGGGGACGCAGGGCGTTGAAACACTCCTTCAGCGTGTCGAAATCGTGACGCACGACCTCCTCGTCATCGGTGTTGGTGGCTATGCCCATGACTCCTCTCACGCGGATGTGTGACAGACGGGTGAAAGCCCCCGAGTCGATATAGGCTTTCAGCTCCTCGAAATCCCAACCGGTCTTGCTCTCCTCGCGTGCCACGTGTATCTCCAGAAGAATGTCGATGACGCGCTCACACTTCTCCGCCTCTTTCTCGATGGCTTCCGTCAGTCGGTCGCTGTCCACCGACTGAATCAACGCCACAAAGGGGGCGATGTACTTGATTTTGTTGGTCTGCAAGTGACCTATCATGTGCCACTCGATGTCCTTGGGCAGGGTGTTGTACTTCTCCTTCAACTCCTGCGGGCGGCTCTCTCCAAAGATGCGCTGACCGGCTGCATGGGCCTCCTCGATGGCTTCCACGGGGTGGGTTTTCGATACGGCGACAAGGGTCACTCCCTGGGGGAGCGATGCACCGACTTCTGCTAATCTGTTGGCTATATCTGACATGGTATGCTTCGTTTTTACACTTCAAAGGTACATAAAATTTCAATATTCGATAACCCCCTCACGGAATTAAAATTTGTTTTGTGGTTTCGCATTTTGTTTTGTACATTTGTTATCAAAACTTTATCTGTTATGAAAAAAATCATCTATGCTCTCGCGGCACTCCTCATGTGGAATGCTACGCCTGCCGAGGCTTGCACCAACTTCATCGTCACGAAGGGTGCATCGACCGACGGCTCTATATTGGTATCCTATGCAGCTGATTCTCACGGACTCTACGGTGCGCTGTATCACACCCCTGCCGGTCGTTTCAAGGCAGGAGCCATGCTCCCCGTCTATGAGTGGGATACGGGTCGTTATCTGACCGACATCGCGCAGGTCGCACGCACATGGTCCACCGTGGGTAACATGAACGAACACTCGCTCATTATCAGTGAGACCACCTATGGCGGCCGTGAGGAGTTGGCCGACCCCCAGGGCGGCATCGACTACGGTTCGCTGATTTACATCACCCTGCAACGCGCCACCACGGCACGCGAAGCTATCTCCACCATCGCTGAGCTGGCCAACACCTACGGCTATGCTTCGTCGGGTGAGTCCTTCTCGATTGCCGACACCGAGGAGGTGTGGATTATGGAGCTGATTGGTAAGGGTAGCAAACTCGATGCCAACGGCAAGAACACCCGAAAGGGTATCGTATGGGTGGCACGCCGTGTGCCCGATGGTTATGTGTCGGGTCACGCCAACCAGTCGCGTATCACCACCTTCCCCCTGAACGACAAAGAGAACTGCCTCTACTCCGACGATGTGATTTCCTTCGCTCGTGAGATGGGCTACTTCAACGGCAAGGACGAGGAGTTCAGCTTCGCCGATGCTTATGCACCTGCCGATTTCGGTACTATCCGCGGTTGTGACGCCCGTGTGTGGGCTTTCTTCCGCCACGTGGCTGACGGCATGGACGCCTATACCAACTACGCCATGGGTTATGAGCCCGAGAACCGTATGCCCCTGTGGGTGAAGCCCCGCACCAAGGTATCACCCAAGATGGTGTTCGACTGCATGAGAGACCACTACGAGGGTACTCCCATGGATATGACCAAGGATTTGGGTGCCGGTGGTCACAACTGCCCCTACCGTTGGAGACCCATGAACTTCGAGGTGGACGGCAAGACCTACCTCAATGAGCGTGCAACAGCTACCCAGCAGACCGGTTTCTGGTTCGTGGCGCAGGCGCGTCCCCAGGTGGGCAAGGATATGGGCATCCTCTGGTTTGGTGTCGATGATACCGCCACTTCGTGCCTGACCCCCATATATTGCAGCTCGACAATCGTTCCCGAGTGCTTCCGCGAGGGTAACGGTACCATGCTCAAATACTCGCCCACATCGGCATTCTGGTTGTTCAACCGCGTGGCAAACTTCGCCTATATGCGCTATGACCGTATCGCAGCCGATGTCCGCAAGACTGTCGACGAGTGGGAGAACGACCACCTCGTTGAGGTGGCAGACATCGATGCCGAGGCATTGAAGATGAGCCCCAAGAAGCGCCAGCAGTTCCTCTCGAAGTATTCCGAGCGTGAGGCACAGGAGCTTTTCGATACATGGCAGAACCTCGACCACTACCTGCTGGTGAAGTATGTCGACGGTAATCTCAAGACCGAGACCGAGCCGGGCAAGTTCCTCGACAACGGTAACGGACGCGACATTCCCGACAAGATTCAGTTCCCCGGCTACAACGAGAAGTGGCAGAGAGCCGTAGCCAACGACAACGGCGAGATTTTGGAGGTGAAGAACTTCTAATCCCGACCACAAGACCTAAAACGACCGAACCTTAAAACTTTTTACTTATGAACTACGACATCATTGTAATCGGCAGCGGCCCCGGAGGATATGTGGCCGCCATACGTGCCGCACAGCTGGGCCGCAAGGTGGCACTCGTGGAGCGTGCCGAAGCCGGAGGTGTGTGTCTGAACTGGGGTTGTATCCCCACCAAGGCACTCCTTCGCAGTGCACATGTCTACACCCACTGCCTGTCGGCTGCCGAATACGGTATAGAACTTTCGGGCGAGGTGCGACCCTCGTTGGAGAAGATTGTCGAGCGTTCGCGTGCCGTGGCGGAGACCATGTCGCGTGGTGTGCAGTTCCTCCTCAAGAAGAACAATATCGACCTCTTGCAGGGCTTCGGCCGTCTGACGGCTCCCCACAAGGTCGATGTCGACGGGGTGGAGTATGAGGCCGAACACATCATTCTGGCTACGGGTGCTCGTCCGCGCGAGATGCCCTTCATGCCCATCGACGGTGAGAAGATTCTCTCCTCGAAGCAGGCGCTCGTGCTCAAGGAGCTGCCCGAGTCGATGATTGTCGTGGGTTCGGGTGCCATAGGTGCCGAATTTGCGTGGTTCTATGCCGCTCTGGGGGTCAAGGTCACCATCGTGGAGTACCTGCCTCACCTGTTGCCCCTCGAGGACGAGGAGGTGTCGAAGACCATGGAGCGTGCCTTCCGCAAACTGCGCTGCACGGTGCTCTGTTCGACTTCGGTCAAGAGCGTCAATGTCAATGGCGAGGGGCTTTGCGAAGTAGTCGTGGAGAACAAGAAGGGCGAATCGACCCTCACGGCGGAGAAAGTGCTGTCGGCGGTGGGTATCGTCCCCAACATCGAGGGCATCGGCCTTGAGGAGTTGGGTGTGGCTGTCGAGCGCGGCAGGGTAGTGGTCGATGACTTCTACCGCACCAATGTCGAGGGCGTGTATGCCATCGGTGACATCATCGCCACACCGGCACTGGCTCATGTGGCATCGGCGGAGGCGGTTTGCTGCGTGGAGAACATCTGCGGACTAAACCCCTCGAAGGTCAATTACGACATCATTCCCTCGTGTGTCTTCACCACGCCCGAGGTGGCATCTGTCGGCATGACCGAGGAGCAGGCCAAGGCGCGCGGTGTGGAATATACCGTCGGACGCTTCCCCTTCACGGCATCGGGCAAGGCTACGGCTGCCGGTGAGCGTGACGGCTTTGTGAAGGTGCTCTTCGATAAGGAACACCGTCTTATTGGCGCGCACATGATAGGTGCGAGCGTCACGGAGATGCTCGCCGAGCCGACTTTGGCAATGCAGCTGGGGGCTACGGCAGAATCCATTGCCCACACCATTCACTCTCACCCCACCATGGCGGAGGGCGTGATGGAGGCAACGGAAGCCGCTCTGGGGCACGCCATTCATCTGTAAGTAAAAATAGTATTTCCGATAAACGAAGCGGAAGAGGGTTTTTCAAAAGACCTTCTTCCGCTTTTTTTTGCGCGCATTGCTCCGCTCCGATACACTGCAAATCCAATTTGATACACTGCATATTCGCGCACCGCTCCGCACACCCCCTCCCTCTATATTGCGCAAAAAAAGAGAGGAAAACCGAAGTTCTCCTCTCTCGTCGTGTCGGACTTTTCCGTCCGATGTTGTGTATTTGTCCGTGCGGCGGACTACAATTCTTCGATGGTCACAGCCATGGTGTTGAGCAGCTTCTTGCCCTCCTTGGAGGTGTTCATACCCAAAGCATAGCCGGTCACGCGAATCTTCTTGTCGGTGTAGTTGGCAATACCGAGGCTCTTCGAGGGGAAGAGAATCGTACCGATGATGTCGGTGCCGTCCACTGCCACATCGTTGTGCCACTGGTAGATTTCGTCCTGGAACGAAGTCATCAGACCCTCATACTGAATGTACTTGATGGTGGGGTTCTGTGCGTACTCCTCCATCTTCTTGCCATCGAGTACTTCGGGCTGGGGCTGGGTGTAGGTGCCCTCCTTCTCGAGAGTGATGATGCTGGTCTCGCCAAACTGCTTCATGTCTGCATATACGGTGGTCACACCCTCCACGGTTACGAACGAACCGACCTTCTGACCGTGCTTCTTCTTGAAGGTGAGAATGATGCCGGTGTCGTCCTTCACGAGGAAACCCTTGTCGTGAGTGCCGATAATCTGACCCTTAATCTTGTAGATGTTGTCCACGGGAGCTGCGAGTACCTCTGCGATGGTCGAGGTCTTGACGACCTCCTGTGCGCCGAACTCTGCGAGCTGTCCGCCCTCACCCTCGGTCAGCAACACGTCGTCCAAACGATTGACGCTGCTCATCTTGGCCTCGAACTTGATGCAGAGGTTCTTCACGCCTGCGGGAATCGAGAAGTTGAGGGTGGCAACTCTCCACTGACCTTTGCCGTCCTCCTTGTCGAAGTCATACTTCAGACTCTGCGACCAGGTCTTGCCGTCCTGCGATACGCGAACCACGAAGTCCGACTTCAGGAACTCGTTCGAAGCACCCTGTGCGTAACGCTGTGCACCGAAGGTGAGCTTCAGATTCTGGGTGTTCACTGCGATGTTCTCAATCGAGAAGTAGTTGGGGGCTGTCGAGAAGAAGATGTTGTTCATACCCGAACCATCGTAGTACGACAACTCACCGTTAGACGACTGGTTGGTGCGTGCCGAGATGTTGTGCGACTGGTAGGTCACCTGGTCTGCACCCGAACCCTTGTGGTTTACCCAACCGTCGAAATCCTCCAGCCAGGGCCACTCCTTGCGGTTGCCGTGCTGGTAGTCCTGTGTGGCAGGACTCTTGTCGAAGTTGCTGAAATAGATGGCGTTGGCGGGAACCTCCTCCTCGTGTACGCCGAGGTCGTTCACCTCTACGGGCAACACATAGATGAAGCTCTTGAACGAACCGTAGAGCCAACCTGTCAGCTCCACATCGTGCATGTTGTACTTGTTCTTGAACTCATCACCCATGTAGTCGATGCTGACCAGAAAGTTGGTGCCGTCAATTTGCATGTTGAGGTACTGACCTGCGACCATGATGGTACCGCGGAAGCTTGCGTACTTGTATTCGGGAGCTTTGGCGTAGGCTGCCAAATCGGCACCCTCCATGACGGTGGGAGCGGGGACTGCGACCTTGTCGGTACCGGTCTTGGTGACGATAGTACCCTTACCGAACTGCAAAAGATTGTTGTAGACGGTGGTCTCACCCGACAGAGTGACAACATCACCGGCTACCGAGGTGTGCGCTTCACCCAGGAAAACATAAATCCGAGCGTCGCCTTCCTGTGCGATGAAGCCTTGCTCGTTGGTAGCCACTACGGTGACACCTTCTACCTCATGTTGTCCGGGTTCTTCTTTGAGAATGTCGGCCAAGGTAACCTTGTTGGGGTCAGGGTTACTGCCGTTTCCGCCATTGCCTCCGTCGATGGGGTCATCGGAACATGACGTTGCGCCGAAAGCAAAGAACATTGTCGCTACAACGAGGAGCGACTGGAATAAGATTTTTTTCATTGTTTTATAAAGTTGTGATAGTGAGTGCTTTTTGTGCAGGTTACACATTGTCGGTTAGTAGTGGTGGGCAAACCCATTTTTCACGATGCAAATATACTTATTTTCCGGTATGCTGTTCCAGAATGTTAATAATTTTAATAAATATGTAATAAACGCCTCCTCAAGGGGTTGTAGCGGCGATTCCGACATGCGAAGCAGGAATGAAAGAGGAGAAATTTTGGTGGTAAAACGGGGTGTGGAGGACATAATTTTCTGATATATAGACACAAAAAAGCCGACACCCTGAGATGTCGGCTTTTTTGTTGTATGTGGGGATAACCTTACTCGATGGTTACTGCACGGTTGGCAGCGGGGTAAGGATTGATATCCATGGTGTCGCCCACGCCTTTGTAAGTCATGCGGTCAGCATCGATACCCTCCTTGACGAGGTAGTCGTAAACGACCTTTGCACGCTTCTCGGCGATGCGCTTGTTGAACTCGGGTGTACCGGTCTGCGAGTCGGCGTGACCAACGAGAGTGAACTTCTTGTCGGCGGGTGCCTCTTTCATGGCAGCAACGATGAGTTTCAGACGAGTCTGCTCCTTCACCGAGATACGGGTCGAACCACAGTAGAACAATACAGACATTGATGCGTTGTTGTTCACCTCTTCCTTCACGATGACGGGCTCGGCAGCCTTTGCAGCGGCAGCCTTTGCGTCAGCCAACTCCTTGTTGAGTTTCTCGTTCTCGGCCTTTGCGTTGTCCAACTCGGCCTTGCTCTGCTCGGCAGCCTTCTGGTAAGCGGCAATCTCTGCACCTACCGCCGATGCTGCGATGGCGCGCTCCCAAGTGCGGTGCTTGAAACGGTAGGTAACACCCAGAGTCGTTGAGAGACCAATGAGGTGACGACCCGACATCTGTGCGGGGCTGATGTTTGACTTTGCCCACAGACCCTTGAACTCGAGGTTGATATCAAAAGCCTTCGACACGCGGAACTTGTTGAGAAGACCGAATGCCAAAGCGAACTGCTGGCTGGTGCCATAGTGGTTCTCTTTCTGGCTCTTGTCGGTAAAGTTGGAAGTCATGTAACCACCACCGGCATAAGGAACGGCGTAATAGACGCGGTCATCGCGGTAGCCGCCAATCCAGTTCGAGAGGTTAATCATCACGTCGGCATGAGCGAAGAGGTAGGGCCACTTCATCTTGCCGTACTCGGGGTGAAAGTTCGAGAATTTACCGCCCTGCAACTGGCCACGGAGACCTACAACAGGGTGCAACCACTTCGTGAGCGAGAAATCGCCCTGGAAGCCCAGACGCTTGCCATATTCACCCAAATCGGGACCTGTCGAAACGGCAGTACCGATACCAAAACCGGCAGATACCTCCCAGTTCGACCAGAAACTGTTGGTCTGGAAACCTGCGAAGCTGCCTCGTTTCCCGTTGAGATACTCCTTGTTGTCTTCGGATTTGCTATTTGTTGCCATCGCGGTGGTGGCCGCCAAAGCAGCAAATGTCAGAAGTAAAAATAATTTTTTCAATTTCAGATAGTGTGTTTGTATTTATTGTAAATGTCTTTTCCCAGGGTACAAAGGTACCCATAAAATTTAAAAATGCGAATTTTCTCGGAAATATTTAAAATTTTTACTGACAAAATCAATAAATTCCGTTATGAAAAGTCAAATATCGGAGTATGAGCATGGTCCCCGGTCTTCGGGGAACTGTTACTGTGTGCCATAATCGAGTTGTTTTTGATGGGAATTTGTGATGCAATTCCTGTGCCGTTTTTTGTTGCATGGGGCGATGAAATGACGAACACGCACCTGTCCGATGGGGCGCAGGCGCAAATCGTACGCTCCAAAATTTGGTTTTGCCCCTCAAAACCTCTAATTTTACAAGATGAAGTATGCCCGCGAGCAGGCTTTAATCCCCAAAAAGTTATTTCCTGCTGATGAAGAATATCTTGACCTTGAAGTTGGGCTTCGCTGCCCTGCTCTGTGGAGTGATGGCTTCGTGCTCATCGGTGGCTGTCGGTGATCTGAATGTCATACCCCAACCCCGTGAGGTGGTGCAACACCTCGAAGAACAACCCTTTGTGCTTACCCCGGCGACCCCCATCGTGTGCGATGCGGAGAATGAGAAACTCGTGCGCACGGCACATTTCCTCTCGTCCTACATAAAAGAGGTGACGGGTCTCGATTTGCAGGTCACTGCCTACGCCGAGAGTGGGGCGATTCGTCTGTCGGTGGATTCGACCTTCACCAATAAAGAGGGTTATTGTCTGAGAATCAATGCCGACGGCGTGGAGCTGTGCGGTGGTGGCGAGAGCGGTGTCTTCTACGGTGTGCAGACCCTTTTCAAGTCGCTGCCCGCGACCATCGGCACCGACCTTCAACCGGCACTCCCTGTCAGTGAGGTGAACGATGCCCCGCGCTTCGCCTATCGCGGTTTCATGCTCGATGTGTGCCGTCACTTCTTCCCGGTGGACTACATCAAGCAGGTCATCGATATGCTGGCACTCCACAACATCAACTACTTCCACTGGCACCTTACCGAGGACCAGGGCTGGCGAATAGAAATCAAGAAATACCCCCGTCTGACGGAGATTGGCTCGGTGCGTCCGTGTTCGATGATATCGTGGGCTCCCGAATATGACGATGTCGAGTGTCGCGGATTCTACACCCGTGAGCAGGCGCGCGAGATTGTCGATTACGCTGCCGAGCGATTTATCACCGTGATTCCCGAAATCGACCTTCCCGGTCACATGATGGCGGCCTTGGCTTCCTATCCCGAACTGGGCTGTACGGGTGGCCCTTACGAAATCCCCTGTGGTTGGGGTGTCTTCAAGGAGGTGCTGTGTGGCGGTAACGACCGCGCCCTGCAATTTGCCAAAGATGTGTTGGAGGAGGTGATGGACATCTTCCCCTCGGAATATATCCACATCGGCGGTGACGAGTGTCCCAAAGACCGTTGGAAGGAGTGTTCCAAATGTCAGGCGAAGATTCGCCAATTGGGACTGAAGGCCACTCCCCAGCACAGCCGTGAGGAGCAGTTGCAACGCTACTTCATGTCGGAGGTGGGCAAGACCATCAAGGCACGCGGCCGCAAGATGCTGGGCTGGGACGAGATGCTGCACGGCGGTCTGGCAGACAACGCCACGGTGGTGGCATGGACGCACCCCGATGCGGTGGTCAAGACGGCACGCCTGCACCACAACTGCATCGTGGCACCCATTCAGTACTTCTATTTCAGCAATCCCAATTTCAACAAAATCAAGGGACTGAAGAGCCTGCAAAGGGTCTATGACTTCGAACCCGTCTCGGAACAGCTCACCGGGGAGGAACGCCCCTATATTATCGGTGCGCAGGGTTGCCTGTGGACGGAGTGGACGGCGGACAGTCTGAAGGTCGAGTGGCAGATACTGCCCCGTATGTCGTCGCTGGCGGAGGTGCAGTGGTCCGCACCCGAGCACCGCAATTTCGATGGCTATGTGAAAAGACTGCCCTCACTGCTCAAAATCTACGAGCGCCGCGGTTACGACTATCGCCGAGACATCTACGATGTGATGATTCTTCCCGAGGCAGATACCACGGAGAGGGTGTTGCGTGTCGCCCTCTCGACTTTCGGTGATGCTGATATCCGTTACACGCTCAACGGCACGACACCGAGCATCCGTTCTTCGCGCTATAAAAAGCCCGTGGAGATTGCCGGCAATGCCGAGCTTCGGGCGGTGGCTATCCGTGACGGTCAGTTGAGCGACATCACTGTCGAACGCTTCACCCGCCATCTGGCCACGATGAAACCCCTCACCCTCACTCACGCGCCCCACAAATCCTACCGTGCCCGGCTGAGGCAGACCCTCACAGACGGTTGTTTCGGCTCGACCAACTACCGTGACGGCCGTTGGGTGGGCTGTTGCGGCGAGGATTTGCAGGCGACCATCGATTTGGACGAAAGCACCCAATTCTCGAAAGTGTGGGTCAATACCCTCATCAATACCAATGACGATATTTTCCCCCTCGCAGGCCTTGTGGTGGAGATTTCCGATGACGGACAGCATTTCAAGGAGGTGGCACGCAAGTCCCTGCCTGCCCCCACGGCAGTGACCATGGAGGTGCGCCGCGAGGAACTCTCCTTTGTGGCGGTGAGCAGTCGCTATGTGCGCATCACGGCGGAGGTGATGACCGACCTTCCTGACTTGAAGACCGTCCGACCCGAAAAAGCCTTCGTTTTTGCCGATGAGATAGGCGTGGAATAATCCCGATATATAATAGGTGTAACCTCTAACGAACCCAATACGATGAAGAAAGAACTTTTGACCGTGGCGTGCCTCTCTCCCTTGGTGGCAGGCATGGTGTCGGGTGCAAATCCGGCGAAAAGAAATAAGGCAGTGAACCGGCGCACGTTGCCCAACGTGGTGATTATCTATGCCGATGATTTGGGCTATGGTGATTTGTCGTGCTACGGTGCGGAGAGGGTCGCCACTCCCAATGTGGACCGACTTGCAGCCGAGGGCGTGCGCTTCACCAATACCCACGCTGTGGCAGCCACCAGCACCCCGTCGCGCTATTCGTTGCTCACGGGTCACTACGCGTGGCGCAAGGCAGGCACCGATGTGGCGGCAGGCAATGCCGGCATGATTATCTCGCCGGCGCAGTACACCATGGCAGATATGTTCCGCCACGAGGGCTATGCTACGGCAGCCTTCGGCAAGTGGCACCTCGGCTTGGGTGATAAGGGTGGTGAGCAGGATTGGAACGCTCCTCTGCCGTCGGGATTGAGCGATTTAGGCTTCGACTACCACTACATCATGGCTGCCACGGCCGACCGTGTGCCGTGCGTCTTCATCGAGAACGACCGCGTGGCGAATTACGACCCCACGGCACCTATCTCGGTGAGCTACGAAAAGAATTTCGAGGGTGAGCCGACAGGACGCGAGAACCCCGAACTGCTCTACAACCTCAAGGCGAGTCACGGTCACGATATGGCCATAGTCAATGGTATCGGGCGCATCGGCTTCATGAAGGGCGGTGGCAAAGCGCTGTGGAAGGACGAACACATTGCCGATTCGATAACTCACCATGCTGTCGATTTTATCAAGAAACACAGCGATGAACCCTTCTTCATCTACTTCGCCACCAACGATGTCCACGTGCCGCGCTTTCCCCACGAGCGTTTCCGTGGCAAGTCGCCGATGGGTCTGCGAGGTGATGCCATCATGCAGTTCGATTGGAGCGTGGGGCAGATTATGAAGACCCTTGAGGAGCAGGGCATTGCCGACAATACGCTGGTTATCCTGTCGAGCGACAACGGCCCTGTGGTCGATGACGGCTATGACGATAAGGCGGAGGAACTTTTGGGTGGTCATCGCCCGGCAGGTCCCTATCGCGGAAACAAATACAGTGCCTATGAGGGCGGTACGATGGTCCCTGCCATTGTCCGCTGGCCGAAACGCGTGTCGGGCGGTGTGGAGTCCGATGTGCTGATGTCGCAGATTGACTGGATGGCATCGTTGGGCGAGCTGATTGGTGCGTGTCTGCCCAAGGGGAGTGCTCCCGACAGCAGAAGTTGCCTTTCTAACCTCCTCGGCGAAACGCACAACGACCGCGAGTGGGTGCTGGAGTTGGCGGCCAACCGCCTGTTGTCGGTACGTACCGCGGAGTGGAAGTTCATCGAGGCCAACGATGGCCCGAAGATGATTCCGTGGGGGCCCAAAATAGAGACGGGCAATTCGAAGACCCCCATGCTTTTCGACATGAAGGAGAAATACGAGCGTGAGGATGTGGCTGCCAAGCACCCCGATGTGGTCTTCGAGATGCAGACCATTCTCCGCCGCGAGCGTGCCAAGAATTATTGATTTACCTACCGATAAAAAGGGCGGACAACTGCACTTCAGAAACAGTTGTCCGCCTTTTTGTGTTGAGGTGAACCCGTGCTACAAGAGGGCTATCAACGCATCGACATCTTCCTCGCGTGTCGCCCAGCTGGTCCCCAGACGCACCACGGTGTGGGTTTCGCCACGCGGTCCCCACATCTCGAAGGTGGCGTGTTGCATCAGCTCGTCCATCTTTTTGTTCTCCAATCTGAAGAACTGCTGATTGGTGGGGGAGTCTATGTATAGTTCGTAACCCTTGTCTATGAATGCCTGCTTGAACTTCAACGCCAGACGCACGGCGTGTGCTCCGATACGGGTGTAGAGCTGGTCGGTGAAGAGCGTCTCGAACTGAATACCCAACAGACGACCTTTGGCGAGCAGTGCGCCGTGTTGCTTGATGAGGGGGAAGAAGTGGGGCAGGAGACCCTTGCGGGTGACCACCACCGCCTCGCCAAACAGAGCACCCACCTTCGTGCCACCGATGTAGAACACCTCACAACATTGCGCCAGTTGGGGCAGGGTGAAGTCCGCCTGCTCACTGCCGAGGGCGTAGCCCAAACGCGCACCGTCGATGTAGAGCGGAATATCAGCCTGACGACATACCTCGTGGAGCGACTCCAACTCTCGGAGCGAGTAGAGCGTGCCGTACTCGGTGGGCTGGGAGATGTAGAGCATACCGGGAGCTACCATGTGCTCGTAGGTGTCATCGGCATAGAACTGCGAGATGTAGTGGCTGACCTCCTCGGCACACACCTTGCCTTCGTGCGAGGGGAGGGTGAGCACCTTGTGTCCCGAAGCCTCGATAGCTCCCGACTCGTGGACATTGATGTGTCCCGTCTCGGCAGCCATGACCCCTTCGTGGTGTGCCAGCAGGCCGTCAATGACCGTGGCATTGGTCTGTGTGCCACCCACCAGAAAGTAAACCTCTCCCTCCGTAAGACCGCACGCTTCCTTTATCAGCGCCTTTGCGCTACGGGTGTAGTCGTCACTGCCATATCCGGCGGTCATCTCCAAATTGGTCTCCAGCAGTCGCTCCATAATCTGCGGATGCGCACCTGCCATATAATCGGTATCGAAGTGTATCATCTGTTTCAATGTTTTGTGTTGCGTAGGAATATCCCTACGAGGGACAAATATACTCAAATCTGCCCAATGGCGTACAAATATTTGCGCTGCCGAAGTTTCGTCGGCTGATAAAAAAAGTGTAAATTTGCCCTCTGAAATCAAACTGAACACATGAATATAGGAATTATCACAGCCATGTCTTCGGAGCAGAAGCAGCTGGCTGCCCAACTCACAGACAAAACCGAACTCTCAATCGCCCCCTACACCTACATCAAGGGCCGTATCCGCGGCAACAGCGTGGTGCTCATGCAGTGTGGCATCGGTAAGGTGAACGCCGCAGCCGGATGTGTGGAGTTGATTCGCAACTTCCACCCCGATTGTGTGATTAGCACGGGCGTGGCAGGCGGTATCGACACCTGCCTGCGTGTGATGGATGTCGTGGTGAGCCGCCAGACAGTCTATCACGATGTGTGGTGCGGCGACGGCAACGAATACGGACAGGTGCAGGGTCTTCCCGCACGTTTCGACTCCAACGAGGTGCTCTATCACACGGCACTCGTTCTCGACACCGAGACCCGCATCCACGGCGGTCTTATCTGCACGGGCGACAAGTTCATCTCCGAGCGTGCGGTGCTCGACCACATCAAGAGCAACTTCCCCGACGGATTGGCCGTAGATATGGAGTCGGCAGCCATTGCACAGGTGTGCCACCTCTTCTCCACACCGTTCATCAGCTTCCGCATCATCAGCGACTGCCCCGTCCACGGCGAGGAGAATTTCTCGCAGTATGTCAATTTCTGGGAGGAGATGGCCGACCGTTCGTTCCATGTCACCGAGACCTTCCTCCACGCTTTACCCGAAAATTTATAAGTCTGAAAATGAAAAAGATACCAAGTTTTACAGTTGACCATATCCACCTCCTGAGAGGTATCTATGTATCCCGTCAGGACAATGTCGGCGAGCAGGTGGTCACCACCTTCGACATCCGTATGAAAGAGCCCAACCGCGAACCTGCGTTGAGCCCCGAAGCTATCCACACCATGGAGCATTTGGCGGCTACCTTCCTGCGCAACCACCCCGTATGGGCAGATAAAATCATCTATTGGGGTCCCATGGGTTGCCTCACGGGTAACTATCTGGTGGTGAAGGGCGATTTGACCTCACGCGACATTCTGCCTTTGGTGAAGGAGACTTTCGAGTTTATCTCCACCTATGAGGGCGAAGTTCCCGGAGCTACTGCGCACGATTGCGGTAACTATCTGATGATGAACCTGCCGATGGCTCGCTGGGAGGCGAAGAAATACCTCCGTGAGGTGTTGGACTGCATCACCGACAAGAATTTGGTTTACCCTGCATAACGTAGGACAAACGACACAAAAAAGGACGACTTCTCGAAAAGTCGTCCTTTTTTGTTGCCTGATGTCACATCTATCGGCTTACCAAATCCGTGAAGTCGAATTTCAGCACATCGACCAATCCCTTGTCGGTGATTTTCAATTCGGGAATGACGGGCAGAGCCATGAACGCCATGGTGATGAAGGGCGACTTCATGTCGCAACCCATCTGTCTGGTCTTGTAGCCGAGGTGTTGGTACTGACGGGCAATCTCCTCGGCACACTCCGGAGACATGAGTCCTGCGATGGGCAGGGGCAGAATCTCTGACTCTCCGTCGGAAGTTGCTCCCACACCGCCGCGTGTCTCGATGAGGGCATTGACCATCGTTACGATGTCGTGGTCGTTGGCACCTATGGCGACAATGTTGTGGCTGTCGTGGGCGATGGTGGCACCTATGGCACCCTTGCGAAGGTGGAATCCCTTGATGAAGCCCACCTGCGGACGACCGTTGCCGTAGCGGTTGTAGACCATGATTTTTTGTATGTCCTGTTCGTGGAGCTGCTCCACGGGAATCTCCTCACATTGGGTGTACAGCTCACCGTCGAATGCCACAATCACCTTCACATGACCCTCGGTGAGGGGTGTGGCGATGTCGGCTTCGGTGATAGGCGTGGCTTCGAAATGGTTGGGACACTCCGTTGAGGGTGTTCCGAGTGAAAGAGCCTCCTCACATACGCCCTCCTCGCGGTTGTAGACCTCCTCGCCACCGATAATGGTCGATTCGATGGTGAAGTCGTTGAGGTTGTCCACGGCGATGAATGTGGCTGTGTCGCCGACACGCATCTGTCCCGAGGGGATACCGTAGTGGGTGAGGGGGGTGAGGCAGGCGGACTGCAACATCTCCCACACACCGATGCCGTGTTCCACACCGCGGCGCACCAGCGCATCGATGTGGCCGTGCAACAGGTCGTCGGGGTGCTTGTCATCGGAGCAGAGCATCACCTCGGTGGGTGCTTCGCCGATGATGGGGTAGAGGGCTTCGAAGTTGCGGGCGGCACTGCCCTCTCTAACGATGACTTTCATGCCGAAGGCGATGCGCTCGCGTGCCTCCTCCAGCGATGAACATTCGTGGTCGGTGGAGATACCCGCACCGACATATTTTTTCAAATCCTCGCCATTCACTCCGGGGGCGTGGCCGTCAATGGGCTTGCCTGCCTTGCGTGCCGCGTCTATCTTGGCCATCACTTCGGGGTCGTCGGACAACACACCGGGAAAGTTCATCATCTCGGCCAGGAAATGCAGGTCGTCACGCTGTATCAACTCGCGGGTCTGTGTGGCATCGATGGTCGCTCCGGCAGTCTCAAGGGGCGAGGAGGGTACGCACGAGGGCAGTCCGAAGAAGAAGTTGAAACGTGAGTGGCGGGCATTCTCCACCATGAAGTCGATACCTTTGACACCCAGTACGTTGGTGATTTCGTGGGGGTCGCACACGGCATTGACCACACCGTGACGCACCGCCACACGTGCAAAGTTGCAGGGCGTCATCATCGAACTCTCGATGTGGATGTGTGCATCGGTAAAGCCGGGCAACAGATAGGGCGCATCATCGGGCAGGGTGTCCGTGGGGCGGATGTCCGCGATGATGCCGTCGGTGACGGTGATTTCGCCGTCGAAGATGCGGCGGTGTTCGATATCTACGAGGTGACCCTTGTAGAGTCGCTGTCGAGACGAAGTGTTATTCAATTCAGTCATTTTTTGCGTGTTGTGGTTCTTGCAAAATCCTCCGAAGGGGGAAGATTCCACATGACAAATGTACGAATATTTTGTGATTAATGGGGCTGTCGAAGTCGCTTAATCTTTTCAAAAAGGGAACGAGAAGGTGCGCCTGTCCCGAGAAGGTGGTGGAGTGTTCAATCCCTGCTGCGGTGAAATATGCGGTCGGCAGAAAAAATTTTGTATCTTTGTCTGTATAGATTATTATAAAAACATTACAACTATGATACGTATCTACGGTATGGTCACCTGCCCCGATTGCACCTATGTGGAGGCACAGGTCGAAGGAAACGCAAACTACGAAGTGATTGACATCGGCCGTCATGTGAGAGACTTGAAGGCTTTTTTGCGCTTGCGCGACTCGTCCGCGGCTTTCGATGCCGTGCGCCGCAAAGGTATTGTCGGCATTCCCTGCTTCGTGCTGGAGGACGGCACGGTGACCCTCGTGGCTGAGGAGGCAGGACTGCGCTCGCGTCCCGTGGGTGAGGGTGCGGCTTGCAATCTCGATGGCACGGGCTGCTAATCGATGAGTGATTTTGCCCAAATTTTAGAGACGTGGTATCGCCAATACGGACGTTGCGATTTGCCGTGGCGACAGGTCGATGACCCCTATCTGATATGGATTTCGGAGGTGATTCTCCAGCAGACCCGCATCGCGCAGGGCTATGACTACTATCGCCGCTTCACCGAACGCTTCCCCGATGTCTTCTCGCTGGCGACAGCCGATGAGGACGAGGTGCTGAAGCTGTGGCAGGGGCTGGGCTATTACAGCCGTGCGCGTAACCTCCACGCCGCCGCCAAAGAGGTGGCTCGACAGGGTGCATTTCCCTCGACCTACGAGGAGGTGCGCCGTCTGAAGGGTGTGGGTGACTACACGGCTGCTGCGGTGTGCGCCTTTGCCTACCACCAGCCCCGTGCGGTGGTCGATGGCAATGTCTACCGCGTGCTGTCGCGCATCTATGGCATAGAAACTCCCATCGACACCACCGAAGGCAAGAAAACCTTCTCGGCATTGGCCGATGAGTTGCTCGACCGCCACGATCCCCATCTCTACAACTCCGCCATCATGGATTTCGGAGCGTTGCAGTGTGTGCCCAAATCACCCGATTGTGGGGCGTGCCCCTTTGTCGGAAGATGTGTGGCTCGGGAGCGTTACACCGTGCAGGATTTCCCCGTCAAGGCGAAGAAAACGGCGGTGAAGAACCGCTATATGGTCTATGTCGTGGTGGAGGACGGCGAGCGAATGCTGATGCACCGCCGCGAGGGGAATGACATCTGGCGGGGTCTGTATGAACCCTGCCTTATGGAGTTTGACCACCCGGCGGAAGATGGTGAGGTGCTGTCGCGTATCCGCGAGACCTTTGGCGAGGAGGGACACATTACCCTTGTGGCAAAGGGTTGGAAACACCAGCTGACCCACCGCCTGCTGAGGGTGGACGGCTACCACTTCAAAGTCGATGTCCTGCCCCCGATAGAGGGCTGCATCTCCGTCCCGAAAGCCGACCTCGAGACCTACGCCCTACCCAAAATCATCGCCGACTTGCTGGCGCAGGTGGAAAAACTTTGATAATTTCCCCTGCCTGCCGATTCTATATTATAGGAGATTCCTGCACCATCAGCCTGCTGCCCGAGATGCATTCCGATGTGGTGCCCGACATCGGCTTCGGCATGCACCGGTGTGTCGTTCAAGGTTGCCGATGGCAGTTACATTGTAGGTCGTACCATGGAGTGGGGTACATTTGTGATGGAGTTGCGCTATATGATTGTACCGCGCGGTTACACCATCACTGCACAGACCCCCTCGGGTAGTGACGGTATGAAAATACAGCCAAATACGGTTATGTGGGTATCGGCGTACTGAAGGATAATCTCCTGGCCGAGGCGGTCAATGAGAAAGGTCTGGTGGGCGAGCTCTTCTACTTCCCCAATTATGGCGTTTACGAGGAGTATAACCCCAAGTTCAACGCAACGACTATCGAGGACGGTCAGTTCCTGTCGTGGGTTGTCGCTAATTTTGCCACCATTGAGGAGCTGGAGAATATCCATGTCGTGCCCTACGGTCGTGGTTTCGGTACGGCTCACTTCCGTCTGGCGGACGCTACGGGTCGTCAGGTGGTCATTGAATATCTCGACGGTACACCCACCGTCTTCGAAAACAAGGTAGGCGTGGTAACCAACGCTCCTTCGTTCGAGTTCCAGATGCTGAACCTCAATAACTGTGTCAACATCATGCCGGGTCCTGCTCCCGCGCACAAGATTGCTCACGATGTCGAGCTGCGCCCTTTCGGTGCGGGTTCTGCTCGCTGGGTCTTCCCGGTGACGTGACACCTCCCTCGCGTTTCGTACGTGCGGTCTTCTATGTGGCTTCGGCACACCAGCAGCCCACAGGTTATGACGCCGTGATGCATACCTTTCAGATTCTCAACAACTTCGACATTCCCGTTGGTGTGGAGTATCCCGACCCCCCCAAGTGATGCCCGATATGCTCAGTGCCACACAGTGGACCACAGCCGTTGACCTCAAGGCGCGCAAGTTCTACTACCGCACCCAGTTCAACAGTTCTCTCCGCTGCATCGATTACAGCAAGATTGACTTCTCGAAGGTGAAGTTCCAGCTCCGCGATTTGGATTTGGTCAAGGAGCAGCCCGTGGAGTATATCGACATCAAGTAGATGTGAGGCTTTCCATCCGTTGTACGGATACAATAAAGGCAGGTAAAACCAAATGTTTTACCTGCCTTTATCTATTGAAAAGAGGAGTTACTCGATGGTCGAAGGCGGAATGTCACCGGGACGTGTACCTCTCTTGTGGGAGGGGCGTTTCGACATCACGAAGTGAATTTCCGCTCCGTTGCGAATATCGTCGTAGGTGATGTAAGACTTGGAGTACTCTTTGCCGTTGAGATACATTTTGGCAATGTAGAGATTCTCTTTGCTCCAGTTCTTGGTGGTCACCTTGATGCTCTTACCGTTGCCCAGCTGCATTTCCACAGCTGCCACGGTGGGGGAGCCGATGTTGTAGATGTTGCTCGAGGGGCTGGTGGGGTAGAAGCCCATGGTGTTGAACAGATACCATGCCGACATCTGACCGCAGTCATCATTGCCACTCAGTGAACCCGGTTCGTTGCCGTAGAAGTTGTCCGACACATAGCGAATCCAACGCTGGCAGTTCCACGGCTCACCCAAATAGTTGTAGAGGTAGATGATGTGGTGACAGGGTTCGTTTCCGTGCCAGTAGGCTCCGATACGTCCCTGAATGTCGTGTGCACCGGGAATATCGTCGGGCAGTTCGGTGGCGAAGAGTGAGTCGAGACGCATCTTGTAGAGGTCGCGTCCCATCGCCTCGATGTGTCCTTGGACATCGTGAGGTACATACCACGAATACTGGAGAGTGAAGCCTTCGGTGATGTCGCCCCAGCCGTTCACAGAACCGGGACCCTGATAGGCCACCGGAGCAAACGGCGTGCGCCAATTGCCTTTTGAGTCGCGGCCGCGCATGAATTTGGTCTCGGGGTCGATGATGTTCTTATAGGACATGGCCCTTTTCATGAAGAACTTGTAATCTTCGTCTTTGCCGAGCACCTGTGCCGCGCGGGCGATGCAATAGTCATCGTAGGCATATTCGAGGGTCTTCGACACCGACTCTCGTTCTTTGTCGAAGGGTACCCAGCCCATCTCTGTATATTCGGGCAGACAGTCGTAGTTGGGGTTGGTGGCCGTGCGCTTCATGGCCTCGAAGGCACGCTCGTAGTCGAAGCCCGGAATCTGCTTGACAATCATGTCGGCCAGTACGGAAACGGCATGGTAACCAATCATACACCAAGTCTCATTGCCGTAGAATGACCAGATAGGCAACATGTGTTCCACACTGCGGTCATAGTGAGCCAGCATCGAGTTGGCAAAGTCGGCACTCAGGTCGGGACGCAGCAGGTTCATCAGTGGGTGGAAAGCACGATAGGTGTCCCACAGCGAGAAGGTGGTGTAGTTGGTGAAATCTTTAGCATTCTCGATACTCTTGTCGTGGGCCAGATAGCGACGGTCAATGTCCTGGAAGAGAAAAGGATGTAGGAAACAACGGTAAACCGAGGTGTAGAAGGTCTCTTTGGTGGTCTGGTCTCCTTCGACTTCGAAGCGCGACAACTCCTTCTCCCACTGTGCCTCGCCCTCCTCACGCATCTGTTCGAAGGTCTTGCCGTCAGCAGTCTGAAGGTTCTTTCTTGCACCCTCCACATCGACCGATGAGATGGCTACATTTACAGTTACCTGCTCTTGCTCTTCGGTCTTGAATCTCATCCAAAATTTGAGATTCTCTCCCCATGCCTCTTTTGAGGAACGGAAACGCGAGGTGTTGTAGCAGACGAGTTTGCCGTGCTCCATAATGCCGAAGTCGCGTATGGGTTTCGAGAAACGGGCCGTGAAGTAGACTCTGCGTTCGGGCCCCCAGCCTCTGACGAGTTTGAAGCCGCTGACCGTATAGTCGTCCTCGATTCTGAAGTTGGCCCACTTGCACTTCCATAGCTGGGTATGCTTCATGTCGATGATGATATAGGCATCGTCGGCCTTGGGGTAGGTGAAGCGCAACATGCCGCTGTGGAGTCCGGCAGTCATCTCTGCCTTGATGTTGTAGTCGGTCAGCTCCACTCCGTAGTAGGCCGGTGATGCCCATTCCTTGTCGTGGCTGTAACGCGAGCGGTAGCCTGTCTCGGGCTGTTCGTAGCTGCCCGGTTCTATTTTTACCTCACCGATGCCCGGCATGAAGAGAAAGTCGCCCAGGTCGGGGATACCTGTACCGCTGAGGTGGTTGAGCGAGAAGCCCATGATGGTGTTGTGGCTGTATTTGTAGCCCGAGGCGGCATCGTAGAAATCGTTGTCTGTATCGGGACTTATCTGTATTGCGCCAAAAGGATATTGTGCGCCGGGATAGACATTGCCATAGCCGTCGGTGCCGACCAGCGGACGCACATAGTCGGTCTTTCGGTTGTCTGCCACGGCCGATAGGAATACACCGACCGTGAGCACGAGCGAAAGGGTAGTTGTGATAAGTTTCATTTTGTTCGTTTTGATTGAATGGATAGATTGCCGGTCGATGTCGGAAGACAACAACGACTGGAGAATGTTGGACGGTCCGAACGACTGTCACTGCTCATGATAGGGTCTGGGGGTGCCTAAGTCGGGGATTTGTGAAATTTCATTGACAATAAGATTTGTGGTTGGTAATGAAAAAAATCCGTTTTCCGGTATGATAAGGCATTACAAAAATAGAAAATAAATCCATA
Source organism: Alistipes sp. (assembly GCA_020026335.1). Taxonomy (GTDB): domain Bacteria; phylum Bacteroidota; class Bacteroidia; order Bacteroidales; family Rikenellaceae; genus Alistipes. Next base: position 150,892 of record JAHHQO010000003.1, read on the forward strand.
AATATCAACTTCCTTCCAAAAATTTCTTCCACACGGGCGACAGCTATGCCGGTCGGAGTAGAATTGGAAATATATGCCGAATACCCGACTCTGCATTTGGTCGGATAAAATCAACATTGAGTCGAATATCTTTGCAAAAAAAATAATTTATATCTATTTTTATATGAAAATATGACCCTTTATTCGATGAAATATCTCTTTACCTTGTTGTTGTCATTCGTGTGGGTATTGTTCGGTATCGCGCAGACGGTCACCGACTTGCATGTCAAATTTGTGAATACAGCCGACGGGCTTTCGAGCAGTGCCGTGCTGAGTATATGTCAGGATGAGTCGGGTCTGTTGTGGTTCGGCACCTACGACGGACTTAACTGCTACGATGGCAAGAATGTAGAGGTGTATAACAACATATCTACCGAAAGCCAATTGCGAAGTAACATCATTCACAAAATCTGTCAGGCCGATAATCACTGCCTGTGGTTGAAGACTTACCACGATATCAACCGCTTTTCGCTGGTCAGCCGTTCGGTGGAAAAGACCTTCAACCACACCATGTCGTGGAAAATACTTTCTAATATTTCGGGTAACACATGGGCTATCAATGGCGACTCGTTGATGTACTATAACACGAGGCTTGAAAAATTCCTTTGCATCGATACCTGTTCTTTTCGTGAGTATTACGAGGCTTTTGTTGACAAGGAGGGACACTTGATGCTCCTGCCGGAGAACTCCGATATTGTTGTCGATTACTCGATTAATTCGTTCGACAATGCAGAACCCTCCGAACTGCGTTTCAACAAGACTTCCCTCAAGTTCCACCATAAAAAGGTGCTGGACTACTACATCCAGCACGAATCTTTCAGTTTCATCGACGAGGACTACAATCTCTATCTCTACGATCCCACGCGTAAAAGCAAGATTTTCATCAGTAATATCGCATATCTGGTACGCAAATATGGTTCTATTACCAATGTCCTGTCTCTCCATGACGATATCATCGTGGCCTTTTCGCGCAATGGTCTGGTGCGTCTGGTCTCGGAGAATCACTATCGTGAGAAAATCATTGACGGTCGTCTGTGTGCCTTCTCGGCTTTCAAGGATGTGAACAATGACATCGTGTGGATTGGTACCGATGGTCAGGGGGCGATGGCTATTATGAAGAACAACTCCATCGCTCACAGCATTATGCTCAAGGATCTGTCGCCGATGCTGAAGCGTCAGATTCGCTGTATCTCGACGGACCATTACGGCGGATTGTGGTTTGGAACAAAGGGCGACGGTGTGGTTTACATTCCCGAATATGAGCGAGCCAATCTTACGAAGAAAGTATTCCACATGATGGACGGCACGGTCAGTCCGCTCGATAATCTCCGAATGGAATGGAAAGACAATAAAATCTTCTTCATCGAGGAGGACATCCATAATAAGGGCATGTGGTTCGGTGGCGGTCATAACTCCGTATATTTCTATTCGTTTGAGCGCAAGAAGATATACCCGTTGCGTGGTTTGCCCGATTTTATCACTCAAGCCAAAAATCCGTACACGTTCCTCAGTCTGAAGCAGCAGAACAAGTCTGTGCTATGGATTTCGGTGGGTTCGGTGGGACTGGTGAGACTTTCCATAGATTTTGAACAGGGAGAGCCTGTGGTGAAAGACGCACGAGTTTGCGAGATAAAGGATAGCAAAGGTGTCGTGCTGACCGTTTTTGCGGCGATGACCAAGGAGAGTGATTCAATATTATGGGTGGGCGATGTATGTCGCGGCTTGGTTCGCTTTAACATGGATACCGAGCAGTATGAGCCTATCTCACTCGAACAATATCTCCATAAGTCGGTTAACGACATCATGTCGGTGTTGCCCTATGACAAGGATAAGTATTATATCTGTACAACATCGGGTTTGGTGTCGATGAATTACAGTGAAGGAACAGTGCATGGCATCAATTTTCTCGGTGACGACAATCCTCAGTTGGCCGGTATGATACATGGTGTCCTGGCTGACCGTGACGGCTTCCTGTGGCTCAGCAGTAACAACGGACTCTATAAGTACAATCCCAACAATGGTTCGGTGCACACCTTCTTCGGTAATGGTATTAAAATCAAGGAGTTCAGTGACGGTGCCTACTACAAATGCCCCTATTCGGGTTATTTGTTCTTTGGCGGCAATAATGGTCTGCTCTACCTTTACCGCAACACCAATGTGCTGAAGAAATTTTATCCCGATGTCGTATTACGCAAATTCTGCGTGGATAACCACTTCCCCGGTAAGTTTAACTACCGTCGTGGAAATCTGGAGGGCTGGCGGTTCGATTCCGATTATTCGTTCTTTTCTTTTGACTACATTGCGCCTGATTACATGAATAGCAAGAATATCGAGTATTCCTATATGCTGGAGGGCTACGATAAGGAGTGGTCGACTTTCTCGACCTCGACACAGGCCGTGTATATGAAGGTGCCGCCCGGAAAATACATCTTCAAAGTGAAGTACAAACGCGACATCTCGGAGAATAACACCAAGACACTGGAGATACCTATTTATATAAATCAGCCTTTCTGCCAGTCGCTGAGCGCGAAGATTATGTTCTTCTTATTGCTCATGCTGCTGGGCATGTATTTCGAATACCTGTATCTCAAATACCGAGCCACATTGTCTCATGTCGATGGACGCAGGATAACTTCTGACGATGAACATTCTTCGGAGCATGTCTCGAGCTATGGTATTTCGTTCACGGTCAGAGATGACGAGCAGAAGAAGTTTCTCGGCAAATTGCTCTCGTTGATTGAAACCCATATCTCCGACAACAAGTTCGACATTCCGTTTATTTCCGCGGAAATGTGTCTCAGTACCCGACAATTCTATCGTAAATTCGGCGAGCTGGATTGCTCTGTGTCACCGGGCGAGCTGGTGAAACTCTGCCGTTTGGAGAAGGCGGCTGAACAGCTGCGAACAACCGATGCCCCGATTCAGAGCATCTATCTTTCGGTGGGTATCAATTCGCGTTCATATTTCTATAAGGAGTTTATCCGGAAATATGGCGTGACCCCCAGGGATTACCGCTTGCAGCACTCTGCCGAGGAATCCTCTGCGGATAGTTGAAGAAGTTGGCAAAAGAATAGAAACGTGAGATTTTGTCTGTTTTTCTGCAAAATAGCCCTGTGTAATAGAGTACACAGGGTTCTTTTTTATTACATATAAAAATATAACTCATTGAAAATGAGTGTCTGAATTGAGGACTAAACCTCTTTCTGTCTCCTTTGTGCCTAATTTGGCGATTTAATGTTTTTTGGCATTTTTAGCCACAGTTTTTTATCTGTTTTTGAAGAACTTTGTATTAGGAAAAATCAAATAAACTTTAAAAAGTATGAATCACTCCTTTGAGAAATTGTTTCTGATGCTTGGTCTCGCATGCGCAGTGTCGTGTGCGCAACCCGAAAGTATGTCGGAAAACCTGTTGCCCACTCCTGTATCAGTGGTCAAACAAAACGGTACTTTTACCTTCGAACAGGGAATGGTCGTCAATGTGACCAGTAATGAGTTTCTACCGGCAGTGGGGTATCTGAAAAGTTTTCTTCCCCAAAATCTCTTGACCGTCAAGTGCGGTGAGGATGCAGAAGCTTCTATTATTATTCGTAGGGTCGACGGCCTTGATAAAGGTAGTTATCACCTCGCTGTTGATTCGGAGCGTGTGCTCATTGAAGCAACCGATTGTTCGGGTGTGGCTTCTGCAGTCTCTACCGTGCGTCAGCTCTTGCCCGATGCCATAGAGGCACAGGATTGGAGTAACCTCTCTATGGAGTGTGTCGATATTACAGATGCTCCTCGTTTCGAATGGCGTGGTATGCACCTCGATGTATCGCGTCATTTTTATGATAAAGATGAGGTGAAGCAGTTGCTCGACAAGATGGCGCTCTACAAGTTTAATAAGTTCCATTGGCACCTGACCGATGATCAGGGCTGGCGTATTGAAATCAAGCGTTACCCCCTGCTGACCGAGAAGGGCTCGTGGCGTAAGTTCAACTCTCAGGATCGCACCTGTCTCTATTTTGAAAAGGAGAAGTCAAATCCCGACTTCGGTATTCCCGCCGACAAAATCAAGATTGTGGAGGGTGACACCATTTATGGCGGATTCTATACCCAGGAAGATATCCGCGAGGTGGTCAGCTATGCGACCGAGCGTGGTATCGATGTCATTCCCGAAATTGATATGCCGGGTCACTTCCTGGCAGCCATCGAGCAGTATCCTTTTGTCGATTGCGAGAATGCAGAGGCGTGGGGTGATGCTTTCTCCTCGCCCATCTGCGTCGGTGATGAGAAAGCCGTGGAGTTTGCCCGTAATATTTGGAAAGAGGTCTTTGAACTTTTCCCCTATGAGTATGCTCACATCGGCGGTGACGAGGTAGACCGTAAGAACTGGAAAAATTGTAAGAAGTGCAACGCGCTGATTCGCCAAAAGGGATTGAAGAATGTCGATGGTATTCAGACTTACTTCATACGTGAGATGGAGCAGTTCTTCAACGATAACGGCAAGCGTCTGATTGGTTGGGACGAAGTGGTTGAGGATGGTCTGAATCCCACAAGTGCCATCTCGTGGTGGAGAAGTTGGTGTGGCGATGCCGTGAAGAAGGCAACTTCCCAAGGTATGGAGGCCATCATTTGTCCCAACACATGCTTCTATTTTGACTATGAGCAGAAGGACGCTTCGCTCCGTCAGATTTACGAGTCAAATCCCTATCCTGCCAATCTTACGGAGTCCGAGAAGGCGCTGGTGAAGGGCGTGCAGTGTAATATATGGTGTGAGTGGATTCCTTCGGTGAACCGCATGGAATATATGATTTTTCCCCGAATGATAGCTGTCGCCGAATTGGGTTGGTGTGCTGCCGACAAACTGAACGACTATTCGGCATTTGAGAGCAAGGTATTGCGTCACTTCTCGCGTTTCGATGAGATGGGTATCAACTACCGCATTCCCGATTTCAAGGGCTTCTATGACAAAAACGCATTTGTCGACAATGCCGAGTTGAAGGTGGAGTGTATGCTTCCCGGAATAGAAATTCATTACACGACTGACGGTTCTGTCCCCACGCTCTCATCTCCCAAATATACTTCTCCCGTCAAAGTCTCTCAATCCACCCGTTTCCAGATTCGTGGTTTCCGTCCCGACGGTACTGCCGGTGAAATCTGTAAGACAGAGTTCCAGAAGCAGGATTACATGTCTGCTGTCTCTGCGTCGGCATCGTTGGCCGAGGGCCTGTCTGTTGAGCGTAAGGACTATACAGGCAATCTTTGTAGCGAGATTCCTGCCGCACGTACCCTCAAGACCTACGTAAGCACCCAAGGTGTGATTATCCCTGCCGAGGTGAAAGGCTCTATCGCTCTGTTTTTCGATGGTTATATTGAAGTGCCGGGCGATGATGTATACACCCTGTCAACACTTTCCGACGACGGCAGCATGGTGACCATCGACGGTGAGGTGATTATCAATAATGATGGCCTTCACTCTCCCCGCGAGGTGACCTCGCAGGTGGCTTTGGCTCAAGGCCTTCACAAGATTCAAGTTACCTACTTCGACTATAATGGCGGCCTGCTCAAATTCTTCATTATCGATAATGAGGGTGTGAAGCGCGAATGTCCTGCCACATGGTTCAAATACGAATTGTAAACTTCTAAAAAAAAGACAGCCTATGACCTATGAAAGTCTGGAATACATTTGAAAAGTAAAACATATTCACTAACCTATTATGCAATATGAGCAAAAATCCTACTAAATCTATTCTTAAGGGGATGGGAATCGGAATGATTTCATTGGCAGCTGTGATGTCACCGCAGACACAGGTTTTTGCTGATGCGAATGATTCCGCAACGGTAATGACCCAGAAAAAGGGTCTACCCGTTCGTGGTACGGTTCTCGACGATCATGGTGATCCGATTATCGGTGCCACCGTTCTGGTGAAGGGTACTGCAATTGGTACCACCACCAATGTTGACGGTACATTTACCGTCGATGTCCCTTTTGCTGATGCTATCCTTAATCTTTCGTTCATCGGTTACACTCCGATGGAGATTCCGTTGAATGGACGTACGAGTCTTGATGTTGTGATGACCGAGGACTCGAAAACTATTGAGCAGGTTGTTGTCGTCGGCTTCGGTGTACAGAAGAAGCAGACCATTACCGGTTCGTTGACCTCACTTTCGGTTAAGGAACTCTCTCAGAGCCCTTCGGCCAATGTAACCAACGCTTTGGCCGGCCGTCTTCCGGGTCTGACCGTCACCCAGTACGGTGGTGGTGAGCCGGGTAAGGATATCGGCCAGCTCAATATCCGTGGACTTTCGACCTACAACGGTGGCGCGCAGGCACCCATTGTCATCGTTGATGGCGTTGAGCGTTCGTTCTCTGACCTGTCGCCCGACGAAATAGAGACCTTTACCATTCTGAAAGATGCCTCGGCCACTGCCGTCTATGGTGTGCGTGGTGCCAATGGTGTGATTATTGTCACCACCAAACGAGGTGTCAATTCGGGTAAGCCTACCGTGGAGTTCAAAGCGCAGTTCGGTATCTCCGAGCCTATCAGTTTCTCCAACTATCTGGGTTCGGCCGACTATGCCACCCTCTATAACCAGGCGTTGAAGAATGACAACCCCAACTGGGAGACCGACCCCATCGTGCAGAGCAAGATGTTCCCCCAGAAGATGATTGACAACTGGCGACATGCCGAAGGTTTTAACCACGATGGTAAGGGATATAACATCGACTTGTTCGACTACGCCTTCAAACCGGCTTTCCAGCAGGATTACAGCCTGTCGGTAAGAGGTGGTAACGAACGCGCGCGTTACTTTGCTATGGTCAGCTTCTTTGACCAGGGCGGTAACTACAAGTACACCGACTTGAATCCTGCCTACGAGACCAATGGCGGTTACACACGTTACAACCTGCGTTCGAATATCGATGTCGATGTGACCAAGGACTTCTACATTCACTTGGGTTTGGGTGGCCGTATTGCACAGACCAATGAGTCGGGTGGTGGTTCCAACAACATCATCTTTACGGCCAACACCGTGCCTTCGATGTATCCCGTCGTACTGGAGTATAACGGCTATCCCGCCAACGATGACTTTTACAAAGACCATCCGCGCGGTCTTCTTTTCGGTGATACCCGTTTCAGAAAGAATATCTTGGGTGAGATTGCCTTCATGGGTTACCGCAAGGGACAGATTACCAATTTCGATGGTACGTTCACCATTGGCCACAAATTGGACTTTATTACCGAGGGGCTGAAGATTGAGGGCTTGTTCTCCTACGATATGGCGGAGTCACAGACCATTACCCGTATTCCCGGCAGACCTACGGTCAATAATGAGGAGTATGGCGGTTATGCAACCTTCTATCCCACAGTAGGACCTTCGGCCTTTTGGAATCCTGATGAGACGCATTACATGGGTGCCTACACTCCGGCGGTAAATAACCATACGGTAAATACTCCCATCGGCAACGATTTCAGTCACGGTCAGTCTGTTGGTAAGACCTACATGCAGTTGAAACTCGACTATGCTCGTCAGTTTGGCGACCATAATGTGACAGGTATGGTGATGGTTAACCGTTCGGAGACCAAGATTGATAAGGAGGTGCCGTTCCGTTATCAGGGACTGGCTGCACGTGTGACCTACAACTACCGCAACAAGTATCTTTTCGAGACCAATCTCGGTGTCAATGGTTCCGAGAACTTTGCACGCGGTAACCGTTATGGTGTGTTCCCGTCCGTATCATTGGGTTGGGTGCTCACCGAGGAGCCTTTCATGCGTGGAACGCGCAATTGGTTGGATTATCTGAAGATTCGTGGTTCATTTGGTATTTCGGGTAACGATCAGGGTATCGGACGTTTCCTCTATGTTCAGTATTATAACCCCACGGGTGGCAATGGCTGGCATTTGGGTCCCAACCTTGACCAAAATATGGGCGATGGCCTGGAAGAGGGTGACCTTGCCAATGCCAACCTGACTTGGGAAAAGGGTCAGAAGTACAACGTGGGTCTTGAAGTCAAGATGTTCAATAACAAGCTCTCGATTGTGGCCGATGCCTTCTACGAGCGTCGATATGATATCATCACCAACACCGGTGGTTCCGATGTTGTGGGCATTCCCGATGTGTTGGGTAAGGTCTCCTCGATGGTCAATGCCGGAGAGGTAATTAATCGTGGTATTGATGTTGAGGTGGGCTGGAATCACCGAGTCAATAAGAACTTTTCCTATTTCGTGAAATTCAATTGTGGATTTGCTCGTAATAAAATCCGCAATATGCTCGAAATCGAGCGTGAGGTCCCTTGGATGCAGCGCACGGGTCACCGTATCGGCGAGAACTTCGTCTATGTGGCCGACCATTTTGTTCGCGACCAGGCCGAAGCCGACCGTCTGAATGCCATGAACAATGGCAATGGTTATCAGAAGTGGGGTAAACTTGTTCCCGGTGATGTGGTTTACCGTGACCTGAACAACGATGGTATCATCGATGAGTTGCACGATATGTGTCCTATGGGTAATCCCAAGGTGCCCGAGTTCCAGTTTGGTATTCCCATCGGTTTTGCCTACAAGGGTCTTGATGTGAGCATGCTGTGGCAGGGTGCCGCTCTCACCTCCATGATGCTCAACGGACCTGCCGTGTATGACTTCCCTGTAATGGGAGCCCAGGGTAATGATATGGGTAAGGTGAAGGGTATGCACCTCGATTCGTGGACACCCAGCAACCCCCACGCCAAATATCCTGCTCTTCACTTGGGTAATCACCCCAACAACAAAAACCCGAACAGCAGCCTGTTCCTCTATAACGCTTCCTACCTGCGTCTGAAGAACATAGAAATCGGTTACAGCCTGCCCCAAAAGTGGATTAATCCGCTTCATCTGCAGCGTGTGAGATTCTATGTTCAGGGTCTGAACTTGTGGACTATCGATGGTCTCGATGATGTGGATATGGACCCCGAGACCAAGGATGGTGACGGTACATGGTATCCTATCCAGCGAGTTATCAATTTTGGTGTAAACGTAACATTCTAATAATAAGATAAGCATTATGAAACTTTTGCATATCCTATCAAAAATATTAATGTCGGCCCTTTGGGTGGTCTCGCTCACTTCGTGTGAGGATTACCTCGACCGACAGGACGACGGTAAACAGCAAGAGAAAGATGTCTTCGCCAAGTTTACCGAAGTGGATAAGTTGGTCACTCAGCTCTATTCCGACATGTATTCTCGTTCGGCGGGATTAAATATCATTTATTCGCACAGTGTGGGTACATTGTGTGACGAGTTGGAGTTCAATAAGGCCGACAGTGATGCCCCCTTCAAGATTCTCAATGGTGAGTTAAGTGCCGACCCCTCTTCCATCGGTCAGGTCAACGGTGGCAACTGGTGGTGGCAGCAGTATCAGGTTATCCGTAAGGCTAATAAGATTCTGTGGGGTGTAGAACACTACCACACTCCCGATCACCCGTCGAAACCCGGCCTTTTGAAGCAGCGTCTGGCCGAGACCCGTTTCTTCCGTGCCTACTACCACTATATGCTGTTGCGTTGGCATGGCGAAATGGTCTACATGGACCGTCTTGCTTCTCCCGACGAGCCGGCTTCGAATTATGCTGTCCGCGAATCGGTGCACGCGAGTGTGGAAAAGATGTGTAAGGACCTCGACGATGCTGCGGCAGTGCTTCCTGCACAGTTGTCGGGTAAGGAAATCGGTCGTATAGACAAAGGTGCGTGCCTGGCGCTGAAAGCTATGGTACGATATATTGCCGCACAACCTCTCTACAATGGTGGTGAGAATGGTGTCTCTCCGCTGGGTAACAACGATACCCGTGTGGGTGCCGAGGAATACAAGGTTTACAAGCCCGAACGCTGGAAGGCTGTGCTCGATGCCACCAACGAGTTCTTCACCGAATGCGGTTCGCGCTATTCGCTCTACAACAAGTATGGCAAGGAGGATTTTGTCGACGACATCGACGAGCGTTCGAAGTCGGGCAGAACCGTTTACAAGCGTTTGAGTCTCATGTTTCAGGATGTGGATTTCTATCGTACGGAAGCTATCCTCACCCTCAAGGGCGGTAAGGACTCGCGCTGGTGTCAGGACAATCTTCCCGACCGTGCCGAATTTGGCGGTCAGACCCGTAATCAGCCTACCCAGGAGCAGGTCGACCAGTATGAGTTCATCGTCGATGGTAAGGGTTACAGCATCTTCAGCCGCGAGGCCAAGGCCGGTGGTTATGACGACGAGAACCCATATGTCAACCGCGACCCTCGTCTCTACCGTGACGTGATTTTCGCTGGTTCCATCTATCAGAACATTGTCTACTCACCCCAGCCGGGTGGCAAAGACCCCATCAACCACTCGACATTGCGTGATGGAAAGCATACACGTACGGGTTATGCGTTGCGCAAGTTCATTTTTGAAAACTATGACAAGGAGGGTAGTGTCGTGGGTCTGTTCTTCCCGTTGATTCGTCTGCCGGAAATCATGCTTATTCATGCCGATGCGCTGAACGAAAACGACGATCCTCAGGCCGCTACCGAGGTGCCGCGTCTGTTGAACGAGATTCGCGAGCGTTCGTTTATGGTCCCTGTTCCCGAGACTCTGTCATCGAGTAAGGAGTTGCGCAGAGAGTACATCAACCGCGAGCGTCGTGTGGAGTTGTTCTACGAGAACAACCGATTCTTCGATCTTCGCTACAAGGGTATTCCCACCTTGTCATCAGAGCTGATTAAGGAGTCGCAGTATCTCGGTCTGTCGGGTGACGGTGACGAGCGCGCACAGTTATGGTTCGATAGAGGTTTTGGTGAGTATCCCCAGACCCAGCACTATATCCATGGCATGATTCCCATGCCCGATGTCAACGGAAAGGTGGTCATCGACGGCAAGACCTATAAGATGAAGCGTGTGGAGGGGCGGCAGCTGGTGCGCAAGTTCTCCTACCGTGATTACTTCTTCCCCATCAATAGTAATGAGATTGCCAAAACCCCGACTCTGGTTCAGAATCCCGGCTGGTAGTCGTAATAATTGATTTCAAGCAATGAAAAAACTAAAACATATTCTATTGGCAGTGGAGTGTATGGCTGCGATGAGCGTGGCTGCACAAAGCTCTTATGTCAATCCTATGATAGGTACCAACGGTATGGGACATACATTCCCCGGAGCGTGCTATCCGTTCGGACTCGTGCAATTGAGTCCCGACACCGACTGCCAGCCCCACAATATCAATGGTGCCTACAATAAAAAGGCGTATGAGTATTGTGCCGGCTATCGCTACGATGACCCCACGATTGTGGGTTTCAGCCATACACATTTCAGCGGCACGGGCCACTCCGATTTGGGAGATATTCTGCTGATGCCTACCACCGGAGAGTTGCAGCTCAAACCCGGTGAGGCAGAAGCTCCCCAAACGGGATACCGTTCGCGTTATAGCCACGACAACGAGGTTGCACGCCCCGGCTACTACTCGGTCGAACTTGACGATTATTGTGTGAAGGTTCAGCTGACCGCCACACCCCGAGTAGGTGTCCATAAGTACTCTTATCCCAAGGACAGCCGTGAGGGTCGTGTAGTCATGGATCTCAATCACGGTATCTACAACTACGACGGTAAGACCCTTTGGGCATCCGTCAGAATCGAGAACGATACGTTGGTTACCGGTTACCGCATCACCAACGGTTGGGCACGTACAAACTACACCTATTTTGCAATTTCCTTTTCCAAACCGATAAAGAACTACGGCTATAAGGATTTGGAACCTGTGAAATACAGCGGCTTTTGGCACAGATTTGATATGAATCACAACTTTCCCGAAATGGCAGGTCGCAAGGTGGTTTCATATTTTGAATTTGACACCCGTCACGATGCCGATTTGGAGGTAAAAGTGGCATTGTCGTCTGTCGGTACCGATGGTGCCGTGGCCAACCTCAAAGCCGAGGTCGGAGGACGCAGTTTCGATGAGATTGCCTCACAGACCGCACATGCATGGGAGAAGGAGCTCTCCTCCATTCGTGTTGAGGGTGATGAGAATCAGAAGGCAATGTTCTATACCTCTTATTACCACACGATGATTAATCCGTCGGTTTATACTGATGTCGATGGCCGTTACCGCGGTCTGGATAACAATATCCATTGTGCGGAGGACTTTACCAACTACACAATCTTCTCTTTGTGGGATACCTATCGTGCGGAGCACCCCTTGCTCAATCTCATGAAAACGGAGCAGAATCGCGATATGGTGCAGTCGATGTTGTGTCATCAACAGCAGAGTGTTCATGGTATGTTGCCCGTTTGGAGCCACATGGCCAATGAGAACTGGTGCATGAGTGGTTACCACTCGGTTTCGGTGTTGGCCGATGCTGTGGTAAAGGGTGCCGATGTCGATATTCACGAGGTACTCCGTGCCATGATTAAGACTTCGAAGGTTCCCTACTATGAGGGGCTGGATAACTATATGTGGTTGGGCTATGTACCGATGAACGATTCGGGTACATCGGCCTCCACTACACTGGAGTATGCCTACGATGACTGGTGCATCTATCAGGTGGCACTTTTGGCCGGCGAGAAAAAGATTGCCGACGAGTACCGTCGTCGCGCATTGAACTACCGTAATGTATTCGACCGCAGCATCGGTTTTGCAAGACCCCGTAAAGCCAATGGCGCATTCAAAACCCCGTTTGATCCCCTGCACACTTCGGGTGAAGGTTTCATCGAGGGCAATTCGTGGAATTTCACCTTCCATGTGCCTCACGATGTCAAGGGTCTGATGACGCTCATGGGTGGTGACAAGAAGTTTGTCGAGCGTCTTGACAAGCTCTTCACCATGCAGCTCGATTCTAAGTATTACGAGCATCATGAGGATATCACGGCCGACTGCATCCTGGGCGGATATGTCCACGGCAATGAGCCGAGCCACCATATTCCTTACCTTTATGCGTGGAGTTCGCAGCCCTGGAAAACCCAGTATTGGGTGCGCGAGATTCTTAACCGTATGTACAAGAACGATATCAAAGGTCTGAGTGGCAATGACGACTGCGGACAGATGTCGGCTTGGTATATCTTCTCGTCTCTGGGCTTCTATCCCGTATCTCCGGGGACCAATGAATATGTGCTGGGTGCGCCCTATATGCCATATCAGGAACTCTCGCTGCCCAATGGTCGCAAGTTTGTCATCAAGGCTCCGGGTGTGAGCGACAAGATGCGCTATGTGCGTTCGGTGAAGCTCAACGGTAAACGCTACGACAAGATGTATATCACACATGACGATATTCTTGCCGGCGGCGAAATAGAATTTGTCATGGGAGCATCGCCCAACCGCAAGCGTGGCCTTGCTGCACAGGATAAGCCCTATTCGCTGACCGATGGGATAATTGTCAATGAAAGGGATAAGTGGTCGGGTTATGATGTAGGTGAGATATTCTTCGAAGATAAGGCACCCGAGACATTGGGTTCGAAGATATACCATCACATCATTACCGACCCCGAATCCTACATTGCCGACAAGGCGCGCGATGTGCTCAACACCCTCTATTTTTCGCCCGATGACAAGATTACGCCGGTTCGTGAGTTGCACTATGAGATTGATGATATCGACGGTGTATCGGCCAAAGGCGGCGGTAACGGCAATGTGTCGGTGTGGTACAGCACCCGTCATATCGAGTATTCGTTTGCCAAGCGCGACACCGCACGTCTCGACTATGAGACTCGGGGCGTATTGTTCCACGAGCTGACACATGCCTTTCAACTCGAGCCGCAGGGTATCGGAACCTACGGGACAAACCGCACCTTCTGGGCGTTTATCGAGGGTATGGCCGATGCGGTGAGAGTGGCCAACGGTTGCTTCACGGCCGAGGACCGTCCGCGTGGCGGTAATTACGACGACGGATATCGCACTACGGGATTCTTCCTCTACTGGTTGCAGCGCACCAAGGATGCCGACTTTATCAAAAAGTTCAATCGTTCGGCCCTTGAGGTCGTTCCTTGGTCATTTGACGGAGCCGTCAAACACATTTTGGGCAAGGAATACAGTGTGTCCGATTTGTGGGAGGAGTACCAACACGAGGTCGGTGACAAATAATTGAATCGATAACATAAAACATTGATGTTATGAAAAATATTCTAGGTATAATGCTTTTGGCATTTGCTGGATTAAACATTACAGGTTGCTCCGAGGGCGACCCGTTCAACGGACAGGGTATGCGACCCTCTGTCGACGGAGTCAGCGATGCCGATATTGTCGCTATTGAGAAAGCGTACTATGACGCACGCTACAAGGAGTTGACCTTGGTCTGGGAAAGTGTGGCTTCGGAATTCGATGGCAGCTTCTTGGGTACGGAGGTGACCTTCACCTCGCATAGCGGCAAGGTGGTAACCACCGAAATTATGCGTGACAAAAACTTCCCGCAGGCCTATGACCGCACGGTAGTGGCAACCAAGAGTCCGCAGAGTGTGATTTATCGCAGTATCTGGCGCGACAAGGATAGCAAGCGTATTTACAGTGATTATTGCAAACTCAATGAGGTGGCCAATCTCGAAATCCAAAATGTAGAGTATGGCCGTGAGGTGAGCTTTAAGAATATGCACATGCCCGAATGGATGATGTCCAACCATGTGGAGGGTACTCCCGAAAGCGACCTCTACTACAAGATTTTGGGCAATCCTCCCTATGATTTCTGCGAGGCACAGCTCAAGACCATTTGTGGAGCCATGTGGTTCAACGAGCGTGACCCCTATGTCAAGCTCAAGCAGCTGGAATGTCAGTTTAAGCCCTCCGATGTCTTGGCCTACGTTACTTGGGAGGGTGACAAAACCATCATGTGTGTGAGTCAGAGTCATGTGAAGGGATTGCTCTCATCGCCTTTTGAAGAGGCACGTGATGAGCTGATTGGTGTATGCTACCACGAGTTGACCCACACCATGCAGGTGGGTGTCAGTTCATCGAACAGCTTCGACCACCAGTGTTATGTTGAGGGTGGTGCTGATGCTTCGCGTCTGATTTGCGGAGGTTTCAGCGAGCAGGCACGTCTCGACCGTTCGCGCAGTGCTGTTGCCAAAGCCGAGGACCAGACTACTGATTCCAAGAATCCTCCCCACCCGTGGTTGAACCAGTATTCTGACTCGGGCTTCTTCATGGCGTGGTTGCGCCGTTACGACGGTGACTTCTGGCGCAAGTTCAACTATTCGACTCAGATTCTGATCAGCAACGACTGGACATTCGAGGGGGCTGTGAAGTTGATTTTCGCCGACAACAAGTATGTTCAGGAAGAGATTGAGAAACAAGGTTGTAAAAATGATATCCTGAGAGGCTTGTGGAGAGCTTACAAGCAGGATGTCGAGTCTGAAACTTTGGAATAGGAACCTAAT
Source organism: Alistipes sp. (assembly GCA_020026335.1). Lineage (GTDB taxonomy): Bacteria > Bacteroidota > Bacteroidia > Bacteroidales > Rikenellaceae > Alistipes. The sequence continues at coordinate 166,256 of JAHHQO010000003.1, forward strand.
CATTGACTCCGGCAGGCAGGACGTCTGTCGGAGTTGACCTAAAACGCAAGCAAAATGAATTTCAATAACTTTTTTCGCAAATGTATGGCTGTCGGTTGTCTGTCATTGTTACTATCGGCAGTCGGTTGTGACTCTTGTGGTATAAAGAGTGTAGTGAAAATCGATGAGGCACTCTACGATGTCCGTTATCAGGAATTGTTCGTGAACTGGAAACCCGTGGATGAGGAGCTTGATGCCAAGTTTTTGGGTACAGAGGTGACGCTGACCACCATCAGTGGCAAACCTCTCACCACTGAGATTTTGCGTGACAAGAATTTTCCCCAGGCCTACAATCGTATTACGGTGGCTACCGCCAACCCCGAAGATGTCGTTTACCGCAGCATCTGGTGTGATGAGCAGGGGGAGCGTGTGTATAGCGATGCCTGTCGTGTGGGCGATGTCAAGGGGCTGGAAATCCGTAATGTCGAGTACGGCAAGGAAATCTCCTTCAAAGAGATGGTCCTCCCGCAATGGCAGATGTACAACGAGATTGAGGGTACTTCCGAAAGTGACCTCTACTACAAAATTTTGGGCAATCCCCCCTATAAATTCTGCGAGGATATGCTCAAAACTATATGTGGTGCCATGTGGTTCAATGTTGAAGACCCCTATGTGAAACTTAAGAAACTGGAGTGTCAGTTCAAACCTTCGGGCTATTTGGCCTATGTTACCTGGGAGGATGATAAAACGATTATGTGCGTGAGCCAAAACCATGTGAAGGGCTTGTTGAACGGTGACTATGAGGCCGGTCGTGATGAGCTGATTGGTGTATGCTACCATGAGCTGACCCACACCATGCAGGTGGGTATCAGCACGAACAGCAATGCCGACCATTATTGTTTCGTTGAGGGCGGTGCCGATGCTTCTCGTATCATCTGCCGCGGTTTCAGCGAAGAGAAACGACTCTCACGTGCATTGAGTGCTGTGGCCAAGGCCGAGGACCAGACCGAGAATCCCGATGCAGCGCCTCATCCCTGGTTGAATCCCTATTGCGATTCGGGTATTTTCATCGCATGGTTGCGTCGTTATGATGGCGATTTCTGGCGTAAGTTCAACTGTTCGTCTCAGATTCTGAAAGACAAGAACTGGACGCTGGAGAACGCCGTAAAGCTGATTCTGTCAAACAATGTGGCTGTGCAGAAGGATATCGAGGCACAGGGTTGCATGGACGATATCGTGCGCGGCCTGTGGAGAGTTTACAAGCAGGATGTGGAGTCCGAAAAATTGAACTAATCTAACCGTTTATTTGAATTATGAAGCGAAATATTATTAATCGATGGAAGAAGGTATGCTGCATGTCATTACTGGCTGCTGCGGTGGCTTGTACTCCTGATAATGAGATACCGCCTGTCAAGTTCATGGATATCTCCATTGACCAGTCGGCGGTCAACGACGGCATCAAGGCCGCATGGAAAGTGGGGGAGGAAGTGTCGGTCTTTTTTGACGGTGTACACTCGCCCAAGTATTTCACCATCAAGTCGGTGAGTGCTGATGGTAATTCGGCAGTGATTAACGGAGACCTTCCCTTTGGTTTGGAGGAGGGTTGCGGTATGACGGCCGTCTATCCCGCTACGGAAATTGATGCCGACGCTGCGGCTGTTAAGGTCGATTTGTCGGAGCAGAAGTATGTCGATGGCAGACTCGATATGTCAACAATGGTCTACTCGGCAAGAGGAGCTTATCAGAAAGAAGCGACTGTGCGGATGAATCTGGTGGCACAGACCACCAAACTGACCATCAACATCGAGCCTTTCACTGGTTTCGACCCTGCGAAGTTGTCGCGTGTAGAGCTTAAGTCCGGCATGCTCACCACCAAGGGTTCGTTGAACGCCAAGGCCGGTGAGGAAGATGAGTCGTGGGGTTTTCGAGAGAGCAAGGGTGTGGTTGTCAATCTCAAAAATCCGGAGGAGCCTGCTGCACGTGCCAACGGCGGTGTGTCGCTCGATGTGATTTGTGTTCCCTCGCTGTCGGAGACCTCGGTTAACGATATCGAGTTGTATTTCACCTCGGGAGATGATATGTTTTATGCAGTCCTCGACAAAGACATTGTGGTCAACAAGAATATTGTGAATGTAACCGACCCTGTGCGGTTGCTCGATAAGGAGGAGAGTGCATCGCTGATTTTCTGGAACAAGCTCTGTCAGAAGCAACTCAACACCGGTGTCATTCGCGATAAGGACGGTGTCTTCTGTGCATATTACGAGATAGACTATGAGGCTCGCAACATCAAGTTCCTGTCGCTGAATAAGGCGGATTACAAGGCTTATAAACCTGTCGCCGAGTCCGTGCAGAAATTCAATATGGGTTTCTATACCTTCGATTGGGAGAATTCTGTTGAGGGTGTGAAGGGTCTGCAGTATGACCCCGCGACCGATGAAGTGTCTCTAAAGGTGCAGGAGGGAGCCGTGGTGTCATTCGATAACAACTCCACTGCTGTTGATGACTTTATGCAGGGTCGTCCGAGCCACTATGAGGTAAAATTCATGAGAGGTACCGATGCCCCCTTCTTCGAGCGCGGCGCCATGTCGAAGGCCTTGTGGCAGGCTGCTATGACCCAGGGCTTCATGACGGCTATCGAGCTGAACCGTGACCGTGGTTGGGAGTTCGTGACCTACCCCAACAACTATACTTCTTATGTGACCCGTTATGAGAAACTGACCAAGGATCGCATGAAGGTTTCGTGGACGGGGGAGTTCTTCTCCGACTTCAAGATCGACCAGGAGTTGAACGAGCGTACCATTCGCCAGACCATTCTCAACACCTTTTTCGCCGAGAACAACATTTTTATTCCGGCCATGCAGGAGACACGCGTGTTCTTTGTCATTAATCCCGATAACCATGAGTGGCTCAAGTTCCAGCCTCAGACAGAGGACGACCTCAGTGTGGTGGATGGTACTGCCATCGAGAAGCGTCTTATCGTAAGTAAATTCGATGCAGGTGTCTTCCGTCAGGGAGCAGAGGAGGAGTTCAAGGGGTATTATCGCCTTGATATTCCCAATCTGACGGCTACATTCTATATCATGAATAAGGACAACAGCGACATACAGTATATGGAAAATGTGCCCATCGTCAATGAAAATCGCCGTATTACTTGGAAAGCCAATATCCTGGAGGGCATTACGGGTATCGAGTTGGACAATTCCAATAACTTGAAACTCATCGGTGCTTCGGTTTCAAAGATTGACAACAATCCTACAGCGGCTACCGAGTTCCTCGACAAGGGCGCCGGACACCACTACTTCATCAACATCGACCGTAACACAGGTAAGTGCTCGAGAGGTAATATGTCACCGCTGTTTATTCAAGAGGCCATGAATCAGGGCTTCATGAAGACCATTGAGGTGAACAAGGACCGTAACTGGGAGTTCACGACCTTCCCTCACGACTGGACCTCTTACATCAATACGCATTCCGTCATTGGCAAGGATGTGATTCTGTTCTCGAATCCTAATTTGGAGTGCAATCCCAATGATATGTTCCGTCCCGATGCCGACTTGAACAGCCGTACGTTGCCCAACATGTTGTGTTCGTTCCACGATGAGAATATAGTGGTAAGAGCCAAGACGGGTGGACGCCGACCGTTCTATGTCATCAACAAGAAGGGTAAGGGCTGGTTCCTCTTTGATAGAAACCAATAGTGCCCACTATATCGCAGAAAAAGTCGGAGTCTATATTCAGACTCCGACTTTTTTTAACATGTAAACAAGGAACTGTTGCCGACAATCTAAAGTGGAAAATAATCAATAAGTTGGACGACCAGTTACGGGTGTCGACAGACTTTTGATAATTGGAAAGTCGAGTAGAACACCCGAATGACACTTGAGAGGAAACTTTCTCCCCATATACCAATCACCCCCAACCATAACTCTGTGGTCGGGGGTGATTTTTCAGTATATCGGAGTCTGTATCCTACTTATTTGCCGTGTCCCAATATCCACAGGGGCAGGAAGACGAAGATACCCAGCGCGAAGATGGCGAGGGTTTGTCCGATGGTCTGTCCGATGTGGGTACGGAAGCGGCGGCGGTGAATAAGGGCATAGACGAGGGCCAGCACACCTCCCAACCACAATGAATGGAGGGAGTAGGGTGCCAGACGCGGACGCACGAAGGCATCTTTCGAAGAGGTGAAGCCCAGTGCCGTGGGGAAGAGATACTCCGCCCAACGCTCCGCGGAGGTGACCCGGGTGCGTGGCATATGGAAATCCACCAGGGAGTAGTCACGGGCATTGACCGCCATGAGTCGCTCGTCGTTGGCGCGCTGGAGAGTGATGGTCCAGTAGAATATATCGCCGATAATCATCATCGCATCGGTCGAGGGGTTGAACCTGCCGACAGGAATCTGATGCAGCGAATAATCCTCCGCGTCAAGGGCATAGAAACGCTCCTTGCTGTCCGTCATGAAAGCGTAGTGACGGCGGTCGGGATACTCTGTAACGAAGATGTTGGTGATGTCCAGCGATGCGGGAAGACCGGTGTCGATGACACGGGGCTGTCCGTTGATTTGTCGCAGGTGGAATACCTTTCGGGCATCGTCAATGATGAAATATCCGTTGTCGTAGTCCTTCTTCAGCGATGCGTTGCCGGCCACCAGACGGGCTGGGAATCGGAAACCGGCCTCCTTGAGGGCGGTCGTGAAACGCAGGCTTTTGTCCGTGTCAATTGAGTTGGAGGCCATATCGACAAACTCCATACCCTCGTCAGTGATGCGGAACACATCGGACGGGGCGTCGAACTCCAGTCTGCGCGGATGTGACTCCAGCAGCTGGTAGAGTCCGATTTGGGGTCGGTTGATGTCCGAAGGCGAGGTGCGGAAGATAAATCCCGTACGCTCGGCATCGTGCGGCGTGACAGCCACACCCTCGATGGTCGAGGGGAAGCGTCCGTCGGCAGCCAACTGACGATAGTAGAACATGGGCATCACGCTGTCGGTCTGCCTTTCGTTGTAGATATTGCCGTTGAAGTCGCGGCTCATCACATTGCCGTTCTCGTCATAGTCGAGTGATACGAACGAATGAACGATGCAACTGTAAAGGGTGAAGGGGTGCCACACAGGATTGGTGGTCAGAAAGGCCAGCAACCACGGAAGCAGCCACGCCAACAGACCGCAAGCCAGAACGACAACACCTGTTTTGATAATCTTAATCATAAGTCAAAAAAATCTGTAAAGTGGGTTAATCCTGGCAGCCCTCTTTGAAGCGGCGTACCGACAACAGGGGCAGGAAGAAAACACCTGCCAGCAACACGATAATCCACGGCAGCATACCGTCGTAGGACTGGGGAACATCGCTGAGGTAGAACATACGGCAGATGCCCAGCGTGATGACGATATAGATACCGCGGCGGTAGCGTGTGGGTTCGAGACATATCCATGCGCAGAGCATGTAGAGCACGAGTCCGCCCAGCCACCACGGCATGGCGGTCATCAGCGCGCGTGAGGTCAGCTCATCGGTCACCAGGGTGTGGAAGTAGCCCCACACCATCAGTGCCTGAATGGCAAACAGCAGGGTGAGGATACCCAATCCCATTGCCGCCATGAGCAGAATCATGCGGTGCTGTGAGTAGGGGAGATGGAGGGTCAGCTTCAGACGCTTGCGCAACATTTCGGGAATGAACTGCGTGAGCGAGAGCAGCAGACCTGCCACCAGCGGCACGAAGCGCAACATCTCGATGAAGACCACCTCTTTGTCGAGCATAATCTGCCACAAATGGGGTGCTCCGTTGAGGGTGACGGCGCGGTCGATGCGCAACAGCACGTAGGCCGTGATACCGATGAGGGCGATGGCCAGCACCGGCAGCAGGGAGCGCATCTTAATCCACTCTTTATAGAAAATGGCTTTTTCCATGGTTGTCAATATTTTCCTGTCAGACCGATGAACGCGTCTTCCAGATTGAGAGTTTCACGAGTCAGTTCCCCGAACGGAACGCCTGCCTGTCGGAGTCTTTCGGCCACCTTTTCGCTCGATTCGAACGAGAAGAGCTCGGCTCCCTGACGGCCCACCTGCGGATGGTAACAACCCTCGATGTCGGGCAGCGAGTCCTGCGGTGTGGAGAAGGTGTAGCGTCCGAAGGTGGAGAGCAGCTCCCTGACGGGCATCTGCACCATGATGTGACCGTAGTCCATGATGATGCAGTCGTCGATGAGTTTCTCCATGTCCTGAATGATGTGCGAGGTCAGAAACACGGTCTTGTCCTCGGCACGGGCATAGTCGCGCAGATACTCCACAAACAGACGGCGGTAACCGGGGTCGAGCCCCATCGAGAAGTCGTCGAGAATGAGCAGCTCGGCGTCCTGTGCCAGAATAAGACCCAGAGCCACCTGCGACTGCTGTCCGCACGACATACGCGAGATGCGCTGACGGGGTGCCACCTTGAGTTTCTCCATCAGACCGTAGTAGGCATCACGATTCCAGCGCGGATAGAACGGCGCGTAGAACTTCTCAATCTCCTCGATGGTCATGTAGGAGTATTGCACGTGTCCCTCGATGAGCAGTGCTATCTTCTGACGGGTCTGCGGGGTGATGTGGTGCAACTCCTCGCCGAAGATGCGACACTCGCCCGAATAGGGCTTCAGATAGCCACTCAGGATGTTGATGGTCGTGGTTTTACCCGTGCCATTTTTGCCCAAAAGGCCGAGTATTCTGCCTTTTGGCACATTAAAACTTAAATCGCTGTAAATGAGTCGCTTCCCATAATAATGGGTCAAGTGACTGCATTCGATAACATTGTCTCTCATCGGACAGACTACATCAGTGTGGGTTTCGATTCGGGAATGAAGTCTACCGTCGAGTTGTTGGTGTCCTTGAGCAGTGTGACGCCTTCGCCCATATCGATGCGCTTGCGGACAACGCTCTTGCCGTAGCGAGAAGAGTCTTTGTCGACCTTACCGCAGTAGCTCCAACCCGAGTCGAGAGAGGGCGAGGTAACAATCCATGCGAACATCTCCTCGATGCTGAGGTTCACGGCGTCGGCAATCCAGGTGTTGGGGAATTTCCAGTAGTCCTGCGACATGGGGAAAGTACCGTACTCGGGAACGACAACGTCATAGTTTACAGTGTACATGTTGTCGTTGGCGAACGATTGTGCGGTCACACCCTCACCGAAACGACCGATGGCGTAAGACTTGAAACCACGGTTGTGGAAGGTCCACATCATATCGGGGCCGAGTGACGATGCAATCATGTTGGGAACATTGGGGTTGTCTACGTCCTCATCATCGTTGGGGTTGTAGTATTCGAAAGCGGCCTTCGACAAATCCATCGAACGGGGGTTGTACTTGCGGTGGTCGATGGCGGTGTCGGCAATGACAATCGACTTGCCCGGCTCAACGGGATACTCCTTGCCCGAACCGGGAACAATGAGGATATTGCTGATGGAGAAGTACTCGCTCATGATGTCGGGGGTGTAGTTCATCTTCTCGACAGTCAGGAAGGCCGAATCCATGAGAACAAGACCATCGGCATAGAGAATCTGGTCGGAGTTGTTGGTGATTTTGACATACTGGTCACCGAAGTACTGGTTACCATCGGCTGTGGTGGTACCGGTGAAGAAAATCTCCTCGATGATGAAGTCCTTCGATGCGAGGGTCGAAATAGAGGTCTCGATGCTCACCTCGTTCTTGTTGCCTTCGACAACATTGATACCTTCGCGAGAAGCCTCGATGAAGCTCTCCGACACAGCACCGTTGAGCGAGTAGCTCACCTTACCGGTCAGTGTCAGATTGTAGGCACCAGCTCCAAGACGGGTGTTCACCACATAGCTGCCCTCACTTTCGGGAGCAAACTCCTTCATCTCGATAACCTTGCCCGAAGAGACTTCGGTAAACATGGCGTTGAGGCTCTTCAGTTCGGGTTTCTCCACGCTGATGGGCATGTTGATGTGTACGGCTACTTCGGCTCCCATGGGGGGATTCTCATCGGAGTCGCTACAAGCTGCAAACACGAGAAGCGATGCAGCAAAAATCAAATTGAAAAATTTTGTCATCATAGTTTTGTTGTTTTGTAATTCATATTGGGTTTTAAAATGTTATTCCGGCTTGTATTTCCACAATGTGCGACAACTTACCGTCCGAGAAACGGCGGAAGTGGTAGTTGGCCGCAGCAAAGAGGTTGATTTTCCGTCCCACGGTGTGGTCGGCACGCAGACCGCCGTGCAGGAGCAGGGCGTCGAGCTGCATACGCTCGTAGTCGTGGCGCACCATCTTCACCATCGAAGGCTGGAGGTTGGCCACCGCCAGCAGCAGGTGGGGACTCATTGCGGAGCGATAACCCGCACCCAACTCGGTGCGCAGTTGCAGACGGTCGTGCTTGATGGTGTATGCGCCATCGACACCGCCCGACAGGTAGCTGATTTCGCGGTTCTGCTTCGGGTAGAGGTAATCCTCGGTCTGTCGGCTGTACTCCACCCACGGAGCTGCATTCCAACTGTGGCGCGAGGTCTGACGGCCGACATAACCGTCTGCGCGTGCCGACAGACGGCTGTATTCGTACATCTTCAAATGTCCCTCCACGGCGTAGATGTTCGAGAGCTTCTCACCCACGATACTCTCCGTGCCGGGACGATACTGGTAGAACAAATGTCCTGCCAAACCCCAGTGCAGGGTGTTGCGTGCCGCGGTGTGACCGATGTGGGCGGTCAGCGTTTGGGGCTTGATGTGTTGCAGGGGCAGGTTGTTGAACGAGATGAGGATTTTCTCCACCTTGCGGAACTGATACTCTGCCGAGGCGAACCAACCCTCTCTGCCCTTGCGGGGCGAGAAGGTGAACGAAAGGGTGTAGCCGCTGCCGCGATACTGACTGCCCGAGTCATTACCCGTAAATCGTGCGTAGTGCGAGCCGAGTCCCGAAAGGTGGTACTCCGACTTCACACCGAGCGGATTGTAGTAATCCACATTGCCGCGCTGCTTGTATATTTCCACCTTGAAGGCGAGTCCCGTGAGGTACTTGCCCGTGTTGAAACCCACACCGCCGCCAAATTGCAACTGCGTGGTGATGTTTCGCGGACGGGGGTCTACATCGCGGTATTCGTGTTGTGCGCGGATGTCGGCTTCCAGAGCCCATGTCCATGTGTTCCGCTGCTGTCCGTAACCGCCACCGAAGGTGTAGGTCTCGGAGGTGAGGTCACCGCCCAGAGAGTCTGCCGTGATGTAGGGGTAGATATAGTCGAGGTCGGACGACGAGTTCCACACCACATTGCGCACTTTACCGCGTTGGTAACCTGCCTTACCCCACACCGAGCTTCGGGGCGAGAGGTGGCGGTACGACTCCGCGGAGAAGAATCCGTAATCCGAACCCTCACCCAACGCCAGACGCTGTGCCTCCTCCTCACCGTGGTGGTGATAGCCGATGCCGGCCTGTGAGAAGTCTCTTTCGTAGGCCTTGGTGTGAACGGCAGGGTTGCTGTGGAGTATCGACGTCATCTCTTTTTGGGGCAGGAACTGCTCCTCCAGAGCGAGGAACAACTCGTTCTGCTTGTCGGAGCGCAGCATCTTGGCACGTGCCACCGTGTCGGTGGCCGGTTCGGTAGCCTGCACCGTGGAGAGCAGACTCGCCGCGGTAAGTAATGACGACAACAGATATATTGCTTTTTTCATGTCGGTGTCAGTTTTTGAATATCAAATCAATGGTTGCCGCGTTGCTGTCGGCGACAAACTTCATGGGGGTGTTGTCCACGACCACCTCGCTGAAGCGGTGACGCCCCTCCGCATCGTAGTAGGTCATGCCACCGCCCTCGTTGATGCTCAGTCGGTAGAGCCCTTTCAGCAGGCGCACCTCCAATCGTCCGTTGATGAAGTCCGAAGTGGAGACCTTCTGTCGGGTGTTGATGTTCTCGAAGACCATTGTGGCCTGAAAACGTACCATCTCGATGCCCTCGGGCGGTTGTACGGTGATGGTCACCTCCGTGAAGAGCGGTTCTGTATCTTTCTCGACGCATGCCAGTGGCAGAAGTGCTAAAAGCAGCAGGTATATTCTGAGTTTCATTATAATTTGAAGTTTAATTCCATACCGAAATAGGGGGTTGCACTGCGGCGCACCGTGATGCCGTCTACCTTGTAGTCGGGGGTGTAGTTGAGCATCTGGGTGATGAACATGGCAGCGGTGAGCTTATCGCCGAAGAGTCGTTTGGTGACCTTGAGGTTGGTGGTCATGGCAAACGGTATGCTGTGCCAGCGGAATGACTTCTCGTTGTAGTTGATGACGAGCCACTTGAGGAAGGGGTCCTGTTCCGAGGCTTCGGTGTAGGGGTACACATTGCCTTCGGCATCGAAATATGTCGAGGGTCGGCTGCTGCGGTGGGTGTTCAAATCACGCGTCAGCCACTGACACTGGAAGGTGAGCGAGAAGCCCAAACCGATGCGCGGCAGGTCGGTATCCAACATGAAGTTGGTGTTGCAGATTTCGCGAATGTAGTGCGAATCGTTGTCGTAGATACCCACATAGGGCATCTCCTTGTCGGCGATGAGCACCGACGGGCTGTACTGTATCGGCTCGCTGTTGGAGTATTCGGTGTGGAACCATGCACCCGTGATGGTGAGTCGTGTGCGCAACGCGGCGATACGCTGTGACGAGAAGGTGAACTCGACACCTTTTTTCGAGGTTTGGCTGCCGTTGGTCGTCGAGCCGTGGGCACGCATCACCTGCTTGGTGGAGTAGGGCATCTGCTCCAGCGAGGGCGGTGCGGTGAGCTGCGAATCGTCCACACCGCTGTAATCGTAGGCCTTGTATTCGTAGGGACGATAGGTTGATGCAGTGCGGAATCCCGACTTCATCTCCTCCTCGAAGTAGGTGAGCGACAGACGGTTGCCTGCTATGGTGATGTCACCTCTCACCTCCCACTTGAAGTTGCGCGCCGGCATCAGATGATAGTTCGTCGGGTCGGTAATGTAGGTGCGTACATTCACACGGCGCAGTTCGGGCGAGGTGTGGAAGTAGTTGAGCTGCATGAAGTCCAAATATCGGGGAGCAGGGTAGAGCTGGTTCATGGTCGGACTCTTGGTGTGCCAACCCACACCTCCCGACAGCGAGGTGCTCACCTCCTGACCTGCGAGAGTGAAACTTGGCAGCGAGAGTCGGAGATTGACACGGGGGTCATACCAAAAGTGGTCGTGCATGTCATACTTGTCGGCGATGTTGAACATCGTCAGCACACGCAGTCCTGCCATGATGTCGAGGTGGGTGCGTCCCATGGTCACCGTGGTATTGTCCTCGAGGAACATACCCAGGTCGTGCTGTGCGGGAATCTTGTTGAAGGGGTAGGGACGAGCTGCCACACCCGAAAAGATGGGGCGGCGCATGTCAAACACCTGTCCGCGACCGAGGTTCTTGTCCATCGACCAGTCGGCTCCGGCGATAAGGGTCGAATTGCTGTGCGTGGTCGAGAATCCGAAGGTCGCCAACCACTTCACGAATGCCGACATGGGCTGTCCGTCCACACTCATGTGACCGATGTAGGAGGCCTCGATGGGCACGGCATCGAACTCTCCGGCCTCCATGTTCACGGGTGTGGCCATGGGCTTGGTGATGGAGACGAAACGACGACGGCGGATGCGGTCCTTCGAGTAGTCGATGGAGGCTGTACCCTCCACCGAGCGGAAGAAGCCCTCGCGCTTGGAGCGGTACTCGAAATTGAGTCCGAAATTGATGTGGTTGTATTGCGACTTGTAGTCGTCAATCTTGTTGTTGTTCAGTTCGGGGTCTTTCTTCTTGTTGTCGAACGAACCCGTGTAGTCGAGGTGTACACCCAAATCGGTCTGGTGGGCATCATCGTCCCACTTCTTGTTCACACGCAGCGAGCCGGTCATACGTTTGTAATTCTCCAGCTTGTTGCGCGGGTCGGATTTGGCGTCCAAAAGGTCAACTCCCATATTCACGGTGAGGTTGCGCTGCGGAATCTCGAAGCCCTTGCCCACGTAGAACAGCTTGCTGGCCATGTCGGCCTTGAAACGTGCATTGAGGTCGCGACCGCCCTTGTTGCGCTTGATTTTCACCAGCCCGCTGGTCAAATCGCCATACTGTACCGAGGGAATACCGCGCACAATCTCCACACTCTCGATTTGGTCGGTGGAGAGGGTACGCATATCGACACCCGAATTGACGAAGTAGTTGTAGCTGATTTCGGTATCGAAAGTGCCGCTGCCGGGGATGTACTGCATGTTGGCATCGGTGCTGATGGGCGCGCCATCAACGACAAACGATGTACCGAGTGCCGAGGTGGCGTAATCGGAACTGCCGATGCCCGTCTCACGCAGATGAATGGTGTTGGGTGAGCCGAGTACGGGCTTCGATGCCGAGCCACCGGGCAATAGCGACAGCAGGTCGGCAAAGCTCGACGGCTGGAGGTGCTCCATGGCCTTGCGGTCGATGGTTGAGGAACTGGTCGTACCCTTGGTCTCCGAGGCGGTGACCACGACATCACGAATGGCAAATGCACTCTCGTGCATGACGATACGATAGGTCGAGGGGGTGTTCTTCGAGATGAGCACCTGACGGCGGTGGGTGTTGTAACCGATGTATTCGGCCGCCATGATGTAGGTGCCGTCATGCAGCGAAAAGAGGGTAGAGCCCTCATTGTCGCTCACCGCGGCGAAGATGTGCCCCTCGGTATCGGTGAACGACACGGTGGTGTAGGGCAGTGCCGCACCTAAGGAATCGACCACCTCCACCGTCACACGGACTTTGTCCAAACGGTGCGAGGAGGGCATCTCCCCAGCTATGAGCGGAAAGACCACAAAAAGTAGGGCAGCTGTCAATGCCGCCTTGAAAAGATATATCGTAAGTCGGGTCATCAGTCTGTTTTTTAGCAGGGCAAATGTAGAGGTGAGACCCCCGATAGACAATACCTAATGATGATGAAACTACACAATGAGGGTCATAACTTATGATGATGGCCGCATATCGGGGGCTGAGTGGTATGTAGGGGCCGTTGGGTAAAATTGAGGACAAAAGAGCAGGGGATTCTTCCCCTTCTGCGCGGAATATTTGTGCGCAAACGTCCGTTTCGGACTCCCGTTCCATCCCCCATACAAGGTACTCCTAATTATGAAAATTTCTGATTATTTCTCGGAAAGAACAAATTTTTGGAGAAATTTGGGAGTTGCGGGGCGGATTTCGCCCTGGATTTATGCGGAATATGGAAAAAGAAAAGGGGACTTTCTTCAAAGAAAGTCCCCTTATTATAAAAGAGGAATTTAATTTCTATTGCAACTTATATCTTGCTGCGTTATTTAAAATGTCTGCTCCCTCTTTTCGAAGAGATGTCTGATAAATACACCCATACATGGAATGAGCGCTCTGAATACACGCTTGGAGTGTCCGACTGGATTCTGCGTTATGCGGTAGAGCCATTCAAGCCCCAGTTTCTGGATCTTCTCGGGAGCACGTTTCGCTTTACCTGCCATGATGTCAAACATACCGCCTACACCAAAGCAGACTCCGGTATTGAGCTGATCTTTATAATTGGTAATGAATCGCTCTTTGAAAGGCGAAGGCATACCGATAAACAGATAGTCGGGTTGACAAGCAGCAATATCGGCAACAATCTGTTGCTCGTTCTTGAAAAATCCGTTATGATAGCCAGCAATTCGAAGTTGGGGATATCGAGCCTTGATGTTTTTGACTAATGTATCTATCGTATCTTGAGCCGCTCCCAGCAGGTAAATACTTTCTCCACGCTGATTGGCTGTATCCAGCATTCGATAAAGGATGTCGGCACACAGAGTTCTCTGACTAAGTTTAAAGCCTTTCATCTTGAGATACCAATAGACAATCATACCATCAATATTGACGATATCCGAACTGTTGATATAGTGATGAAAATCCTTGTTTTTGGCTATCAGTGCAATCTGTTCGAGATTTACGCCCGTGATTTGCAGTCCTTTTTTGCCGTACTTCAACCAATCATTTACAATCGTAGAGATTTCATCGACTGTCAGAGGATTGATTTTTATGCCACATGAATAGATTGTATTCATCTTCTCTTTCTTAGAATTTTCTCCAAACCATCTTGTTGACCACGCCGACATAGCTCTGAATGAGCTTGACCATCTTGGTGGAGACGTTCTCGTCGGTGTAGTTGGGAACGGGAGTGCCGTAGTCGCCCGCCAGATTCAGCTCCACGGCGGTGTCTACGGCCTGCAGCAACGATTTCTCATCGATGCCCGCCAAGACGAAGCCCGCCTTATCCAAAGACTCGGGACGCTCTGTCGAAGTGCGGATACATACTGCCGGGAAGGGGTGTCCCACGCTGGTGAAGAACGAGCTCTCCTCGGGCAGCGTACCACTGTCGCTCACCACGGCAAAGGCATTCATCTGAAGGCAGTTGTAGTCGTGGAAGCCCAGCGGCTCGTGCTGAATGACACGCTTGTCGAGCTGAAAGCCGCTCGCCTCGAGACGCTTTCTCGAACGGGGGTGGCAGCTGTACAAAATCGGCATGTCGTACTTCTCGGCCATGGCATTGATGGCGTTGAACAGCGAGGTGAAGTTCTTCTCCGTGTCGATATTCTCCTCGCGGTGTGCCGACAGCAGGATATACTTGCCCTTCTCGAGTCCCAGGCGCGAGTGGATGTCGCTCGCCTCAATCTCCTTGAAGTTCTCGTGCAGCACCTCCGCCATTGGCGAGCCCGACACGTAGGTGCGCTCCTTCGGCAGTCCGCAGTCCGCCAGATAGCGGCGTGCGTGCTCCGAGTAAGCCACATTCACATCGGAGATGATGTCCACGATACGGCGGTTTGTCTCCTCCGGCAGGCACTCGTCCTTGCAGCGGTTACCCGCCTCCATGTGGAAGATGGGAATATGAAGACGCTTGGCACCGATGACCGACAGACAGCTGTTCGTATCGCCCAGCACCAGCACGGCATCGGGTCGGGTGGCTGCCATCAGTTTGTACGAGGCATTGATGATGTTACCCATCGTAGCACCCAAATCATCACCCACGGCATCCATATACACCTCGGGGTCCTTCAGTTTCAAATCCTTGAAGAAGACACCATTGAGGTTATAGTCGTAATTCTGTCCCGTGTGTGCCAGAATCACATCGAAATACTTGCGGCACTTGTTGATGACGGCCGCCAGGCGGATAATCTCGGGACGTGTTCCCACGATAATCAGCAACTTCAGCTTACCGTTATCCTGGAACTTGATATCACTATAATCGGTTCTAATTTCCATCTTATGTTGTTTTAGAAAAAAGGACGGGGAGATGACGCTTCGCCCCGTCCGTTCGTGTTATGCTAAAATATCTTCGGGTGACGAAGGGGTGTAAGGACCGTCCTTGACTTCGAGAATCACCGTTCCCGACTCCACGACTTCGAGTGTATGCCACTGCCCCATGGGGGTGTGAATGCCGAAGTTGCCATCGAGGGGCGAGAGCGTGAATTCATCTATCACCTCGCGCGCATCGTTGTAGAACACCACGCGCATCTTACCGCGCAGTACCATCTGTGTCTCGTTGGTCGAGGGGTGACGATGAATCGGCATCTGTGTGCCGGGTTCCAAAGCCACCAGCAGGCGCTGAGCCTTGGCATCCAGAGACTCGTGGAGATTGAGATGGCTGCGAAGACGCGGCGAAGCCTTCGCCTCCGCGGTCAGACGGTCGAACAACGCAGTATCCAACAGCATCGCTACTCCTCCTTAATCACCTTCTCGAAGTAGGTATCGGGGCGGTTGGGGTTGAATTTCTCATTCGCCCACATCACTGTCACCAAATCCTCCGTGTCGGAGAGGTTGATGATGTTGTGCGTATAGCCGGGCAGCATGTGAACGGCCTCGATTTTCTCGCCCGACACCTCAAACTCGAGGACCTCGTCAGTGCCGATTTTGCGCATCTGAATCTGTCCGTGTCCCGACACCACGATGAAGAACTCCCACTTGGTGTTGTGCCAGTGTTCACCCTTGGTGATGCCCGGCTTCGAGATGTTGACGCTCACCTGTCCGCACTTCTCGCTGCGCAGCAACTCCGTGAAGCTGCCACGGGCATCGACATTCATCTTCAGGGGGAAGATGGTCTTCTCCTTCGGCAGGTAGGACAGGTAGGTCGAGTAGAGTTTCTTGGCGAACGAGTTGTCCGCGATTTCGGGAACCTGAAGGGTCTCGGGCTGGGCACGGAAGGCCTCCAGCAGGTCGACAATCTCACCCAGGGTCACCTTGTGGGTGGTGGGCACGGCGCAATAGCGGCCGTCGGCCTTGAGAACGGTATTCAGTCCGTCGAACTCGCAGTGGTGTTCGTCACCCGTGAGGGCGGCAATCATCTCATCGACCAAATCGTCGATATAGAGCAGTTCGAGTTCCGTGGAGCGGTCATTGACCTGTATGGGCAAATCGTTGGCGATGTTGTTACAGAAGGTGGCCACTGCCGAGTTGTAGTTCGGGCGGCACCACTTGCCGAAGAGGTTAGGGAAGCGGTAGACCAAGACCTTGGCACCCGTCTCCTTGCCGTACTCGAAGAACAACTCCTCGCCGGCGAGCTTCGACTTGCCGTAATCCGATTCGCCATAGCGGCCGATGAGTGTTGCCTGGATAGAGCTGGACAACATCACGGGGCAGGTATTGTGGTGCTTCTTCAAGGTGTCGAGCAGCGTGGAAGCAAAGCCGAAGTTGCCCTTCATGAACTCGCTCTGGTCCTTGGGGCGGTTCACGCCTGCCAGGTTGAAGACAAAGTCAGCCTCACGGCAGTAGCGTTCCAACTCCTCGGGGGTAGAGTCGATGTCATACTCGAAGACCTCCAGTGCAGAATCCACCTTATACCAGCGTGCCTTACCCTCGGAAATGTTGTGCAACTGGGCAACAAGATTCCGACCGACAAAGCCTTTGGCTCCGGTTACTAAAATTTTCATGATATGTGGTTTGTTAATCTGACCCGAAAGTGATGAGGTGGGAATACCTCAAAAAGAGATGTGGGTTCGGGTCGAAAAAGATGTGGTATCGTTTAGTGTCCGAAATGACAATCCTTTGTGTGGAGATGAGTTTTTACTCGCTACGGATATCGCGTGCCTTGGCGCGGGGCAGCAGACCCAAATCCTCCTGAATGAAGCGCAGGCGCATCAGCTGCTCCTTCATGCCCTCGACATCCAGGCGGCGGGTGTTGTGCGAGTGGTAGTCCTCGGTTCTCGAAATCTGGTCGTCACCCTCGGTGAAGAACTTGTCGTAGTTCAAGTCGCGGGTATCGCAAGGGATACGGAAGTAGTTGCCCATATCAATCGAGCGAAGCATCTCCTCACGGGTAACGAGGGTCTCGTAGAGTTTCTCGCCGTGGCGCGTACCGATAACCTTAACCTCTGTTTCGCCGAACTTGGGGTTCACCTTGGCGTAGATCTCCTTCAGAGCCGTTGCCAGGGTCTCCAGCGTTGCGGCAGGTGCTTTCTGTACGAACAGGTCACCGTTGTGGCCGTGGGTGAAGGCGTAAACCACCAAATCAACGGCATCGTCCAGGGTCATCATGAAGCGGGTCATGTTGGGGTCGGTGATGGTGATGGGCTTGCCCTCCTCCATCTGCTCTACCCACAAGGGAATCACAGAACCGCGGCTGGCCATCACGTTACCGTAACGGGTGCAGCAGATGGTGGTCTGTGCGCCCTCGCCCAGCTCACGGCCTTTGGCGATGGCGACCTTCTCCATCATGGCCTTTGAGATACCCATGGCGTTGATGGGATAGGCGGCCTTATCGGTCGAGAGGACAACGACATTCTTCACACCGTTCTCGATGGCCGACAGAAGGACGTTGTTGGTTCCCTCAACATTGGTGCGAACGGCCTCCATGGGGAAGAACTCGCACGAGGGGACCTGCTTCAGCGCTGCGGCCGAGAAGACATAATCCACACCGCGCATGGCGATATCCACCGACTGCTTCTCGCGGACGTTACCGATATAGAACTTCACCTTGGGATTCTGAAGCGCATGACGCATATCGTCCTGCTTCTTCTCGTCGCGCGAGAAGATACGAATCTCCTTGATATCCGAATCCAAAAATCTTCTGAGCACGGCGTTGCCAAAACTGCCCGTACCGCCTGTGATCAACAGGACTTTGTCTTTAAATACTGACATAGTATCTGTTTAAATTAGTTCTTAACTTTTTGATAATTATCGAAATAGGCTTGCAATTCTTCTCGGCTGAGTCGCTTTTCTGCAGGATACAACTGCTCTTCGTGACGGAGGATTTCGTCGATGGTCCATCTGAATTTAATCACCTTACAAGGCACACCTGCAGCAATAGAATAAGGAGGAATGGATTTACTAACAATAGCTCCTGCTCCAATAGTTGCACCTCGACCGACTGTAACACCGGCCAATAACGTAACATTACTTCCTATCCAAGCATCTTCTTCAACAATGACATCTTTATCAAACTCAGACATCATACCACTATTCCTCTTGTATTCATCGGTAATTTCATGATGATTCTTTCCCAAAACAATCATGTGATTTCCCGTTCTTACCACAAGACCTTCAGCTGCCCCGGCATGTTCTTTCATGATAAATCGGGCATTTAGTGTCGATATCAGAGAATTTGAAGCGATACCTGTATCTTCGTATAAAAAGATATTTTTAGGGTTATGAAGAATTAATGGAGGTGTTAGTCTGACAGATTTGTCACAGAGACCGAATTGTGATCGTCGTATGCCCAGATAAGTCTTCCACAGCATATACAAGCCACGGATAAACATACAGTTTTTGATGTTCATGTTTTAATTGTTTAATGATTTCCAAATACCCGTCAATTTATCCCACACAATAGGCATCGAATATTGTTCCGCGACACGCTTGCGGGCATTCAATCCGCATTGAAGAGCATAATTACGTTGGCACAACATCTTTTCAATCGCAGTTTTCAAACCTTCGACATCCTTGGGTTTCACACAAATGCCGTGATTGAAACCGTGGGCAATATCCAGCATTTCGGGAATGGCTCCTACATTCGTGGTTACAATCGGGCAGGCGCATGCCATGCTTTCCAATATCACGTTGGGGAATCCCTCGGTATAGGTAGGTAAGACAAAAACGCCGGCAGAAAGCATCTCTGTGATGGTTGTTTCATAATTTTGCTCTCCCACAATATCTAACCAGGTTTCACTATTCTCACCTGCCGCTTGTCGGAGTTGTGAGCGCATTTCATCAGATACGAAGCCCAACATCCTCACTTTGATATCGGGTATCTGCTTGCAAGCCTCAACCAGTTCAAATACTCCTTTAGTCGGAATAACATGACCTGCAAAAACGATTTTTCGTTCCTG
This sequence comes from Alistipes sp., assembly GCA_020026335.1. Taxonomy (GTDB): domain Bacteria; phylum Bacteroidota; class Bacteroidia; order Bacteroidales; family Rikenellaceae; genus Alistipes. The sequence continues at coordinate 185,514 of JAHHQO010000003.1, forward strand.
TCTGACAATAGAAGCATTCTCGCGAATGATGGTGCCAATGGCCGGAGTTAGCGGGTTGGGAAGAAATTTGATGTTCTTGTATCCGGCACGAGTTAGTGTCTCATGGGATTTGTTGTCGATGACAATCACCTTGTCCGCCAAAGCAAGAGCACGCACCAACAACTTGTATTCCCAATTCTTTTGAGCAAATAAATCGGGGATACGACCGAAATGGAAGTGGAGAATAGATTTCAAGCCGCGCTGACGGGCAATCTTTAAAAGAATGATATCTTTAACCAATAAAAAGGAAGCAGGTGTTGTAATATGGATAATGTCGCCTTCATATCTTTCAATCTGCTTTTTAGCATCAAATATGAGTCGAGAGTAATCAACAAAAGCTCGATATGCTTTTACAATTCTGTTGGAAATTTTTTGTCCATTAATTTTACGAGAAAAATCGAAATATTCAATATCAATATTTGGATTTTTATGCTGCTTGTTATACTCGATAAAATGATTTGTCCATTTGACAATACCTCCGACAACACCCGAAACAGGTGAGCACATTAGTATTTTCATAATAACCCTACAAGACGTTATCTAATTTATTTTACGAATACAAATCTTCTTGTTTTAACAAAATAAAATATAGAAGAACTCCAAAAAAGCAAAGACGAACAACGGAACTTTATCATAAGCAGGAATACCTTTGCGTCAAGATTTAAAAAGTCAGAAAATTTAACAACATTAATGAATTTATCCCAATGAGGATCATGAACTATTTGATATAAATATCCTTTTTTTGTTGTATTGGATAAATCCTTATGTGCAATAATATTTCTAACCCATGATTTCATTCGACCAAAATAGAAGCGGTACAGAATTCTGTCTATATCATATCCATGTTGGCGGTATAGTTCTAAAATATAACTCATCAGTAATTTATCTTTGTTTACTTTCTCAAATCGGAAAGAATGAGATAGACTGGTCGCATTAAAGCAGTAATAATAAAATGCTTGAGGAATATAAGCCACTTGATTTGCTTGGAGAATTGCAGATAATTGAAAATGGAGATCCTCTGAATTACACTCTCTTTCTGAATAAAATTCAACAGCCAAAACAGATCTCTTGTATACACTGTGCCAAACAGACATCATCAATGGACGTTTGGCAACACCATCAATATATTTCAAGGATAAATTCAATAATTCTCTCTTTTCAAAAACACGAGGATTGGGAAAGTCATTAATATCTTTAAATTTGTTTTCTGATATTCCCCAATGGCAACCACAATAAACAATGTCTGCATTATGTTTGAGAGACTTTGAAATAAGTGTTTCATACATATCCAAGTCGACATAATCATCGCTGTCAATGAAGGCGATATAATCTCCTGTCGCAATCTCCAATCCACTGTTTCGGGCAAATCCCAATCCCGCATTCTGCTTGTGGATGACCTTGATACGACTGTCTTTTTCGGCCCAAGAGTCGCACATCTTTGGACAATTATCCGGAGAACCGTCATCAACCAATATAATTTCTATATTATTATAGGTCTGTCGAACAACGGAATTAATACAACGATCCAGATATTTTTCGACCTTATAGATAGGAATAATTACGCTTAATAGGGGTTGTTGTGCCATATTCTTATTGCTTATCAGTTTCTTTTAATTTTGAATTAACGACTTGCATAAATTCATCAAAACCATGATAGGGCGCTTTATGAATTTGCTTCCACATTTCGAATTGTTCATCATTGAACACTCTGTGATAGGGATAATCATATTCCTGATAATTTGAACCATCTACAAAAGCCGGATAATCATCATAGAAATCGCTGACGACAGGTGTGCGTCCCGAACGATATATTTCCAAAGCATATTCAATGGCCTCGTCAACATATTGTTGCTTGCGTTTTTCGTAATATGAATCAAATGAGCAAATTACTTTCGCGGGAGCACCGGCAGCAACAGAATTAGATGGAATTGATTTGGTGACAACCGAACCAAAGCCGATGATTACATTATCACCAATGGTCACTCCTTTTAGAATTGACACATTTTGGCCGAGCCATACATTATTACCAATTTTGATTTTCCCATGCGATGGAATAAAATCACCATATTTATTAACAAATGCTCGAGAAGCATAGTCATGACACATAATCGTTGTGCCTTTATGCAACAAAACTCGTTCTCCAATTTCTATTAAATCTGGACGAGATATATCAAGAGTAAAATGTCTCGGATCAAAAATGATGGTTCCCTCGCCGATTTTAATCCCCTTTTTTCTGTAATAACTAATCCATGTATCTGATTTGCCGAAAATCAGCATGAAGACTTTTTTAATTCTTGAAATGAACATATTGCCTTATATTAAATCCCACACAAAAGCACAACCTGAATAGGGCATTGAGCCTATCTTGGACAGCCATGGGAACGTATATACCATGATAGACAAAACAATTAATAGTGCTTTTATAATTTTATTCATTGGAAATTTCATTATAACATAACTTGATAAAATGGGTAATGCAAAAACAAACCAATGTCCAAATCTCTTGTATATTTCAATATCACCTCCAATAATTGATAAGAATGTATAAATGCAAAAGAAAAAGTATATAATCTTTATTCCTTTATTTTTCTTACACGATTCGTATCCAAAATACATTAAAAATATATTTAATAACTTAGTTAATGCAATGTGATATGTATTACCAACACGTCCATGGTTCAACAAGGCTAAACTTCCTTCATTAGAAAACCATCTATCTGCGTTTTGTATATATCCCGAGAATTGCGATGAGGCATCATTAATTGGTAAAATTTGTAGTAGATTTGAAAATGCTGAGAGTCGTGATGTATCCCAAAATAACACTAATCCTGTATATAACAATGTAAGGAACAATCCTGTATATTTATTTTCGGTTGCTTTTTCAAAATAGGATGCACATACAAATGCAGCAATGACAATTATTCCACTTAGATGTATTAGAGGAACTGTCAACCAACATAGTATCATTTTTCGTTTTTCTCCCTGCAAGAATGCACTATATCCGAGTAAAAAGAATGATATTGCCATATATTGACGAATAATATTTTCTGCAGCAGCTTGCGTCAAAAAAAACCAAATGGGAAGAGCCCAAATGGCTAGATAACTATAGTGCCGTATAATGGAAAGAAAGCTCGCTATGTAAAGGCCACTGCAAAACATGAAAAAAGACCAATATGGCAAACATAGTGTTTTCCATATATTTAACAATAGAGCATATATGAATTCAGAGGCTGAAGCTTCCTTTACTCCAGTAACTATAAGATAATATTCGTAATAATCTACGCCTCTATTCCACCTTAGACCTTCAATTATAGTATAAAATGCAATAATTATTAATGAAAACAATCTAAAATGTTGACTATTCTTGATATGTGATATATTGTAGCCGCAATACAGAATGACCGCCAGCAGGGATAGATTGATAACCCAATATATGGTAATATCTCCTGAAAAGAGAGAATGCATTATTAATTATTTTTTGTAATTATACTCCTGTAAAAAGTTTCTATCTTGTTACAGATAACAGGTGTTAAAAAACAATTCTTTACTTTTAGATAAGCATTGTCTGAAATCTTTTTCCTAAAATCTGTGTGTTCAATCAATAAAGAAATCTTCTCGACAATATCTTCAATATTTTCTGGATTGACTAATAAGCCATCGTTGCCATCATTAATAACTTCAACTCCGGCTGTCCTATTGGTAAATATGAGTGCCTTATTCCGTGCCATAATTTCCAAGGCGGCCACACCTAAAGTTTCAAAATATGATGGTAAACAAGCAAATGAACAATTGTCAATTTGCTGCTTGAGTTGCTCTCTATTACAAAAACCTAAAAAAGACACTTGGGGCCTATTTTCAAGGTCGATAAACGATTTTGCCTCATTTTGATTACCCTTACCTACCATTATTAATTTCCAATCACGATATTTTGGGGCAATCTGATTAAAAGCTTTTAACAATGAGTAGCAACCTTTGGTTTCTGTTAACTTTCCTACAAAAAGGATTGATTTATTATCGACTGATTCATGCGACTGATTAAGAAAATCTTCTTCGATAGGATTGTAAATAACGTTTTTCCCAATAAAATGATTTGTATTGAAATTACGTTCAACATAAGTTAGAGAATAATTGCTTACTGCTGACAAATAATCACAACGCATAAAATGTAATGCATCATTTATTTCACTACCTTTTTGCCTCATACCACTTAATGAGTTTATAAAAGATATAGAACCATGTATTCTGAGAATTGTAGGAATATCGAATTTTTTGAACTTCAACTTCCTATGAGCATAATTAAATGTGTAGAAATCTGTCAATTCGAGAATATCAATATCTTTCTCTATTATCAATTCTTGAATAAATTTTTCTGTATAGTATAATTCTCGTTGAATGATATAGTTGGACAAACTTAGTCTGTGTAAAATTTGAAATATATTCTTTCTAATAAATCCTCTACGGAGACCTAAATTTAAACGATATATGTGAACTCTGTTTATTTCAGAATATTGAGGCAAATCATCGCTATGAGGATAATAACCTACAACATATACATTATGTCCTCTTCTTGCTAACTCCTCGCCAACAATCTTCGTTACACTCCCAATACCACCGGTCTTGAATGGAGGATATTCGTTACAATAATAGAGAATGTTCATTATTTCTTAAATCTGTTTAATAAATATTTGTTTAGGACTTCTCTTTCTTCCTTACTCGACCCAAAGAAATAGATTAGGAAAATTATAATAGTTGGACTCACTAGACAGGTTGTTATTAACCTTGTTAAATTCAGCATATTATAAGATAACCATATGGGTAGAGGAATAGATAATACAGTAACAAATATTATTGGGAACAATACTTTTTCCACATAAAATAATGCAGAAATTTTAGCATATTTATACGAGAAAAAAATTCTTATCCCCACGTTTATGAATGCTATAAGAATCTGAACTACGATAACCCAATCAGGAGACATTCCCATTTTCAAGACAAGAAAAGAAATAGGTAAATTCAGCAGAAGACATAGACTAATCGCTATTTGATAGGTACGAATATTTCCAGTCGCCTGCATGGTGGTCCACAATGGACCTGTTAGAGAATCGACCAAACAAAATATTAATATAAGAATTGTAAATGAAGTAGTATATTCAGGAGGATTTTTTAACCACAGATGTAATAAATAGTCTGCATTGAGAATGACAGGAACACAGATTAATAACATTAGGAAATAGGAATACTTTGAGATCCGAAATACCAAATCCTGATAATACGAATAATCACCGCTCGTATACGATTTTATAATTTGTGGATTAGCTGCAACCTGCAAGTTGGCTGTAAAAGAAAATATAGCCGTTCTGATTTGATTAATAATACCCATTGTTGCATTCAATGTCACACCACAGAAAATATTTAGAATAAAATGAGTACCTTGCTTATATCCTACATCTGCAATTCCACCAAAGAGATTCCAACCAGAAAAGGAACACATTTCCTTTAATAAACTTTTATCAAAAGTGATATTAAATTTATTTGCATCGAAATGGCTGCGACAATATATAATGTACCAGATTAATAATATAATGTTCACCAATAGAAGCAATACAGAATACACTATTAATTTATCACTTTTGAAAAAGAGTAAAAGCCATACGATAAGAAGTTTGAGTATTACCTCTACAATACCTGTATATGCAAAAAAGGACATTTTCTCATTTGCAATGACAGATGCATTATAAGGGACCTTTATGATATTTGTGCAGGTTGTGACGATTGCTAATTGATAAGCAACAAAAGTCGCAACTTCTCGACCTTCGGGAATATTTAGTTTTGTCTCAACAAACCATAATCCAATTGTTTCTGCAAAAAATAATACGATAACAATCAGTGAAATATGCATGATGAGTGATGAGGAAAAAACTCTTTGTATCTCATTTTTATCATTTTGACCAATAGCGACATTCATGTATCTTTGACTTGCAGAGGTCATCGCATTATTTAGAAACGAAAATAAAACAACAACGCCTGCAACAAGATTATAAATACCAAAATCTTCTACTCCTAAAACATGTAATATTACGCGTGACGTGTACAACGAGACAACCATCACAAGTAACATTCGGATATATAAAGCTAAGGTATTTTTCGCTATTCGCTTGTTATTTTCGGCTACGGTGGACATTCAATTATTTTGTT
>JAHHQO010000023.1 GCA_020026335.1 Alistipes sp.
GGTTGATTGCATAATGAAGTTGGACACTTAATAAAAAAATCCATAGTGATTTTTCCCTGTATGGTAAAATGGAGTTGCTACACAACATTTGCCAAGAGAAAGGGTAATCACTATGGACTACCAAAATTATATCACAGAATCACCAGAACGCAAGAAGGGTCAGCACCTTCAGCGTGAAGAAAGAGGTGCCATCCAACATCTCAAACGCCAGGGTTACTCAAATAGAGCGATTGCCAGAGAGATTGGCTGCTCACCGTCCACCGTGTCCAATGAGCTTCGGCGAGGTACACCGCCCCGTAAAGGTGGAAGAGGCAGAATACCTGGCTACTCCGCCAAACGAGGAGAGGCGGTCTACCGATCCAACAGACAGCGTTCTCGGAGACAGCATCGCATTGACGGTTGCTCTGACTTCCTTCGCTGGGTAATCCGGCAGTTCCATGAGCACAAGTGGTCTCTGGATGCCTGTGTCGGCTATGCCCGCCTGCATGAACTGTTCCCGGCAAATGAGATGGTTTGCACACACACCCTCTACAATGAGATCTGGGCAGGTAATCTCGACTTGTCTGTGACAGAACTGCCGGAGGCCATGAAACGCAGGCAACATAAGAGTTCTAAGCCCCGTGAAAACAAGAAAGGCTATGGGAAAAGTATCTCCGAGCGTCCAGAAATTGCCGCTCTCCGCACCGAGGAAGGTCATTGGGAGGGCGATACTGTGGTGGGTAAAAAAGCTGGCAAGGAGGCTGTTATCTTTTCCCTATTGGAGAAGAAAACGGAAAACTATATTGCCATCCGGATCCCCGGCAAGGACGCAGGCTCCGTGCTCTAGGCCATGCAAAATCTCAGGAACGAGTATGGAGAGAAGTTCTCTCAGGTCTTTCAGACCATTACCGTGGACAACGGCCCGGAGTTCTCCGGTTTTGCACAGGTTGAGAACTGGGGCAGCCAGATCTACTTCGCCCATCCCTACACATCCTGTGAGCGCCCTCAAAATGAGCGACACAACGGACTGTTCCGGGCCTTCGTGCCTAAGGGCGTATCTATTGAATCCTTCTCTCCGGAGTACATCCTCGCCGCTGCCGATGAGTTGAATGGACGCCCTCGCAAGAAGTTGGGTTACCATACCCCGGAGGAACTGTTTGAGAAATTTCTAGATTCCGTTTACGCTGTTCCTGTAATCTAACAAA
>JAHHQO010000024.1 GCA_020026335.1 Alistipes sp.
CTTGTCAGGTAAGTTCTGACCCGCACGAAAGGCGTAACGATTTGGGCGCTGTCTCGGCAGCAGACTCGGTGAAATCTTAGTACCTGTGAAAATGCAGGTTACCCGCAACTAGACGGAAAGACCCCATGGAGCTTTACTGTAGCCTGATATTGAGTTTCGGTTAGAGATGTACAGGATAGGTGGGAGACGAAGAGACGCGTACGCCAGTATGCGAGGAGTCGCTGTTGGGATACCACTCTTGTCTGATTGGAATTCTAACCCGCGTCCATGAACTGGATGGGGGACAGTGTCAGGTGGGCAGTTTGACTGGGGCGGTCGCCTCCCAAAGAGTAACGGAGGCGCCCAAAGGTACGCTCAGATTGGATGGAAATCAATCGACGAGTGCAAATGCAGAAGCGTGCTTGACTGCGAGACAAACAGGTCGAGCAGGGACGAAAGTCGGGATTAGTGATCCGGCGGTGCCGAATGGAAGGGCCGTCGCTCAACGGATAAAAGCTACCCTGGGGATAACAGGCTGATCTCCCCCAAGAGTCCACATCGACGGGGAGGTTTGGCACCTCGATGTCGGCTCGTCGCATCCTGGGGCTGAAGTAGGTCCCAAGGGTTGGGCTGTTCGCCCATTAAAGCGGTACGCGAGCTGGGTTCAGAACGTCGTGAGACAGTTCGGTCCCTATCTGTTGTGGGCGAAGGAGATTTGAGGAGAGCTGTCCTTAGTACGAGAGGACCGGGATGGACCTACCTCTGGTGTATCGGTTGTTCCGCCAGGAGCATGGCCGGGTAGCTAAGTAGGGAAGGGATAAGCGCTGAAAGCATCTAAGCGCGAAGCCTACTCCAAGATGAGATCTCCCATTCGCAAGAAGTAAGACCCCTTGAAGACGACGAGGTTGATAGGTCAGGGATGGAAGCGCAGCGATGCGCGGAGTTGACTGATACTAATAGGTCGAGGACTTAATCACAAGTTATGGAAGTCTGTTGTTCAGTTTTGAGGGATGGTCCTCAAAAACGATCTGGTGACGATGGCGAAGTGGACACACCTGTTCTCATTCCGAACACAGAAGTTAAGCACTTCAGCGGCGACAATATCTAGGCTTGCCCTAGTGAAGATAGCACGTTGCCGGGTAACTGCCCTGCTCA
>JAHHQO010000004.1 GCA_020026335.1 Alistipes sp.
TGGCCGAGCATATAAAGGACAAATATCATCTACCTAAATAACCTTTCCCTCATTTAAAAAAACAAGCCGGGCCGGAGTTCCCATAACTACAGGCCTAAAAAGGTTGTGTTCCGTACATGCAAGGCTTCGGGAAAAAATACCGCAAGCCCTCCGGGGCGAGGATGATTTTTTTCCACGAACCCGAAGGGCTTGGCCTTGCTTGTGCGGGAAGAACACGAATTACCTTTGCCTGTGGTTATGAGGACTCGGCTACGGTATGCTCGTTTTTCCCGATATGTTTTTATTCCGTAAGATTGCAGCCGTTTATATGGCCTTTTCAGAAAGAAATGTTATCTTTGCAAGTGAGATAAAGAGTTATTTGAAAGCATGAGAAATATGGCGGTTCGGAACAGTTCGGCTTTTTCTTATCCATTGCCCGTTCTCGTGCGAGTTTTATCTAATCTGTTGATAGTCAAATAAAACCTACCTGATTACAACAAATGCAGAAAACGAACCAAAACGACGGAATTTTTCAAATGATTTTTCGATTGATAATCAGTAGTTTATATATTTTATATAATGGTGCTGCCTTTCCCTATGTCGTAATTGGGTGTTTATCAGTTTTCGGGCGCGGTGATGGATATAAAAGATTGGGTGAGGGGTGCATTCCCTTGTGTAAGGAAGAGAATAAAAAATTCGGAAGACGGGAATAAAAAAGGGCTGACTCGTTATGAGCCGGCCCCTTTGGTTGCAGTAATCTTCTGTTACAGGATTTCGATGGTGTAGCCGCCTTCGAACACGCCTTTGGGTTGCAGGTGCTGCATCCAGTCGCGGTCCTTGAATTCGCCGACAAATCCCATTCTGTCGCAACGACCGTACCAAGGCTCGATGCAGACAAAAGGCGAGTCGGCAGATGGTGCCCACAGACCCACCAGAGGAGTGGAGAAGGTCATCTTCAGATAAGGCACTTTTTCCGAGTCGGTGAGGGTGATTTCTCTGATTTGTCCCTCCTCAAAGATAAGGGCATTTCTTGAGAAGGTGTCCGCCTGTATGGGCAGCAGTCTCTCGGCATTGAGGGGTGCCGGGTGGTGATGTTCGACATCGGCACAGCCCTTCCCGCCAATGAGTGTCATCTTCAAGTCACGGGTGTTGTCCAAGATGAAGTAGCCCTTTGTGCCCTCTTTCTCCGCACCGCGGTAGTAGAAGGCAGGGTGTGCGCCAATCTGAAAATCCATCTCTCGGTCTGAAGGATTCTCCACGCGCCACATCACATGGATTTTCTTACCCTCAATCTTGTAGCCGATTTTGAGAACGAAGGCGTAGGGATATTTCTTCAGCGTCTCCTCATCGGAGGTCAGACGATACCACACCTCATCGTCTTTGTGCGATACCGGCGCGAAATCCATATCGCGGGCGAAACCGTGCTGCGAGAGGTGGTACTCCTTGCCATCGACACGGTAGGTGCCCTCATTGAGAGAGCCTACGATGGGGAAGAGTACGGGCGAGTGGCGTTTCCAAAATGCAGGGTCTGCCTGCCAGAGATATTCGGTGTCATTGTGGCGTATGCTGCTCAGCTCGGCACCGTGGGCATTGACACGGAGGGTCAGCTCCTTATTTTTGAGTATCGTTTCGTTGAGATGGTTACACATGATGTTATAATTTATAGGGTTATTGTTCTGTCGTGTAAAGATACGAAAATAAATCTGTTTTCGTGGCGTGAGATGGCGAAAACCGTGGCAGGGTAGTGTGGCGAAAATAGCCTTGTCGGGGAAATATTGCCCCGTCACAGACAGACAACAGCACATCTCAGAGATGATTTTCTTCGAATAATGAGCGGTTATATCGTGTGAAAGCACTACCTTTACACCAAATCAAAGAACTATGGCAAAGACAGATTACATACAGGCCAACAAAGAGTGGCTTGCGGCGAAAGCCAAGGAGGAGGGTGTTCTGCCCTTGAGCAACGGAATCTATTACAAGGTGTTGGCTACGGGCAAAAATGACGGTCGCCACCCCTCACCGCGCAGTGTCATCACGGCGCACTACACGGGTTGGACCATCGATGGCAAGCAGTTTGACAGCAGCCGTGGCGGTACACCCATTGCTTTCCGTCTCAATGAACTTATCGAGGGCTGGATTATCGCCATGCAACAGATGTGCGTGGGCGACAAGTGGGAGATTTACCTGCCTGCCGAGATGGGTTACGGTCGTTTTTCGCAGCCCGGTATTCCCGGCGGTTCAACGCTGATTTTCGAAATCGAGTTACTGGCCATCATGTAGGGAAATACCCTCTGAAAACAAAAAGAGTTGAATGATTTGTCATTCAACTCTTTTTTTATTTCGCACTGCGATTTAGAAGTTGTAGGCCTTCAATCGCGTGAGACGGATAATCTGGGTGGGCTGGTAGGTCTTACCCGGATAGTCGCTCAGGTGAATATCGCCGCTCTTCATCTCCACCTTGTAGGATGCCAAACGGGCGTTGCCGCCGTCATCGGAATTGGTGACATAGATACGGGTAATCAGTCCGTTCTCCACATCGTAACCCCAGGCGGTCAACTCGTGGCTGTCAACGGAAAGCCCCGTAACGCCCTCATCGATGAATGTCATAAAGAGGTCGGAGAAAATCTTGTGCATGTTGCCTTTGCCCTCGCGTGAAGGAACAATCCAACCCGAGTATGCGCTAATCTCGCGGATATAGTCGCTCGCGAACAGTTCCTGCTCCTTTTCGGGGGACAATACGCCCTTGAAGTAGCCGCCCTCGTGCACCACACCGCCCTTGTTGGGGAATGTGTTTTGCGATGCGTGCTGCATACCGCCGCCCTCCATGAACCATCTTACGGCAGGCTCGGTGCTGTGCATATAGTTCGTCCAGCAATCAAAGTAGGTGTCGAAAATAGCCAGACGATAGCGACTGCCGGGCCCATAGGGGACGCTCTCGGGCAGCTCGTGTCCCTGCTTGATGAAGTCGTCCAACCACCACTGCAAGAGGTTTGATGAAGCGGCTGCCCAACAGAGCAATCCGTCGTCGGGCGAGGTGCCGTTACCGGTTTTATTGACATCGTACCAACCCGATTGCAGAGATACATTCTTGGCAAACTTTGTACCATTGACCAAATGTCCGTCGGGACCTGTCTCGGTCTTGGGCTGTGCCGTGATGCGAATGGACTTGCTCTGCTCGTTCTCCTTGACGGCATAGAACTCATAGCTGCCCTTCTTGTCGGTCTTGAAGGTGTGACCCGGCAACTTCTTGGTGATGATGTCGTTCACACGGTGGTAGATGGTGCACTGGGAAGTGACATTGACTCCGCCCTGCATTACAACAAACTCCACCTCATCGACATCGTCGGCGATGATGGTCGTCTTGTCCGATACGGTGGAGAGGGTAATGGGACCCGACACTTCGGGGGTGTATTCGATGTAGACCTTGGAAAGAATCTCCGTGGTGCGACCCTGCTCGGTAGAGAGGTCGGCATCGAAAATCTTGATGTCGCTAAACTTCTCTCCCGCCTTGTTGAGCACCTTGCCCGATGCCGTTACGCTCATTTTCTGCGATTCGGAGGTGGTGGGCATACCCCACAGGTAGAGGTAATCTGCTGTGGTGGGCTGCTCTCCCTTTTTCAGAAGTACGGGAGTGGCGAAGGTGATGTCGGTGAGATTTGACTCCTTCGAGAGAGGGTTCCATGTCAGAGCGGCATCGTTGCCCATGGCCTTCAAAGCCTTGGCGTCCGACACATCGAAATAACCATCGAAAGAGAGTGATGCACTCTCGATTTTCAAACGCTCGATTTCCACATCGGCTTCTGCATCGCACGAGGAGATGTGGTGCGAAAGGGTGTGTGCCGGAGCATTCATCTCCAACGACAGCGCGGTGCGACCGTTGGACGAGGATACGAACTGCCCCTCCTCATCGGTGGGAAGAGCTACCCAGTCCGACACATAGGGCTGTGAGAGAGACAATGTAGTCTGCTGCTCCGAGGGGGTAAGGTCGGTGGGGGCGTTGAATCGGATTTGACGGTTGTCTGCGTCCCACTCTCCGCCGATAATCAGCTTCAGCTGCCACTTTCTTTGGGCATCGACCTTCGCTCCGTTCATTGCCACGACTACCTCGGTGACCTCGACCTGCTCTCCCTTTTCGGAGCGGGTCATCTTGACGGGCAGATAGATGATTCCCTCATTCTCGGTGTTGCGAATCAGTGCCACGGCTGATACCTCCTCTGCGAAGGTGTACTTCAACTTCTCGTCCGCCTGCTTGATGCTCGCGGTGAGGTCGAGCGTCAGATGCAACTCCTCGGGCTCTACGGGTGTGGGTTTCTGTCCCTGGTCGGAATCCGGATTTTTGTCGGGTACTTCGATATTGTCATGATTGTCGCATGAGGTCAGTGCGGCCAATGCCATGCAGGCACATAATAGGCTTTTTTTGTAGTAATTCATAAAGTCTGTAATTCGTAATCAATAAGAAGGATACATCTCCTTCGGGCTGCAAAAGTACTTATTTTTTCCGTATCGCAAACATTTGTGAGAAAAACTTGTCAGGGTTTTATATTTACTTAAAATTTTGGGTAATTCGCTGCTCGCATAAACCGATGATTTATTGATAGTTCTGCTGTCCATACGACTGAAAAATTTCATCTGTTTTTCTGAAATTTTTGGGTCTGATTTTGAAAATATTTGACGGATAAAACGTAAATTTGGAAAGCAATACCCTTTAGTCATGAATTTGTACTCCGTCATCAAGAAAATACTTCTGTCCGTGTCGCTCCTTTTTATGGTGTCCTGCGACTGGCTGTTTGGAGAGGAACTCCCGCCCATGGTCCACCCCGAATGGTGTTATCGTGCCGTGGTATATGAGATGAACCTCCGCCGTCAGAGTGCTGAAGGAACTTTTGTGGCAGCCGAGGAGCAGTTGGAACGGCTGTCGGATTTGGGTGTGGATATTCTGTGTCTCATGCCCATCTATCCCATCGGGAAGAAGAATTGTCGGGGAACGTATGGTTCGCCCTATGCGGTGCGAGACTATCGGTCGGTAAATCCCGATATGGGTACTATGGACGACTTCGGCCACTTTCTGAAGGTGGCGCACGAGGAGGATTTCCATGTGCTGATTGATTGGGTGGCGGCATGTACCTCTGCCGATGCCGTTTGGACAAAGGAGCAATCGAGAGAGTGGTACTGCTCGGACGATAAAAAGTACGTGGACGAACACCGCGACCGTGTGAGGCTTGATTATCGCAATCCCGAAATGAGGGTGGCGATGATTGATGCCATGAAATTTTGGGTGGAGAAAGGTGTGGACGGCTTCCGTTGTTGTGATGTGGAGCGTGTACCTCTCGAATTTTGGAAAGACGCGCTGGCGGAACTGCGCAAGGTGAACCCCGATTTGTACTTCATTGCCGACAGTGAGGGGAACGAACTTTACGAGAGCGGATTTAATGCCACCTATGCGCTGTCTCTGTCGAAAGTGATGGAGGAGGTGGCGCAGGGCAAGAAGAGGGGTAGCGATGTCAGCGACTTCGTTGTCCGCATGCTGAAAGAGTCGCCCCCGACAGCCATTCATCTGACCTTCACCTCGCACCACGGCACGCTCGAAAAGTATGGCAACGACCACGAGCGTTGGGGTAAACGTGCCACCCTCATGACGGCACTCACCTACATGCTTCCCCGTTGTCAGCCGATGATTTACACGGGGCAGGAGGTCGGCTATGAGGGGCGTGTACGTCTGTGTGAGAAAGATGCCGTCTCGGATTGGTCACCGCAGTTGGAAACCAACTTCTACCGCAGAATGAACTACATCAAACACGAGATGGAGGCCCTGTGCTGTGGCGAGCGTGGCGGAGAGTATTATAGCGAGTGGGGTGCACGCTCCGAGGTCATGACCTATCGGCTTCACACACTGTTTAGCCGAGTGTTCTGCTCGTTCAACTTCTCCGACAGCGTCAGCTATCAGATAGCCTCGCGACCGCTCGATATGTGGTGGAATGAGGGAGCCTCGGGTGACCGAGTATCGATTGAGCGTGGTGATGAGATGCCCATAGAACCGTGGACTCCTCTCATCTATTACACGGGATATGCACCATGACACGGTAACGAAAAAGAAAGGCGGATGAAAACCAGGGGCAGCACGATTTTGAAATCGTTGGAATAGCCTGCCAGCAAATTCACAGTGACAGTGGCATTGTGGTGGTACTCGCCCATGAGCTTTCCGTTCTTGTAGAGTTTGGCCGTGAACGATGCATTGTAACTGCCACCCGAAGGAATGAGGAAACGCTCGTAGTAGGATTCCCATTCAGCCCCGGCGGGAATGTAGGTGTTGTTGGTGCTCGATTGCACGGCTTCGGTGATGGCTCCGTAATCCAACACAATGGTGAGGTCTCTGCACGCCCATTTGCCTATGTCGAAGACGCCCGTTCTGCAAGCGTTGCTGATTTTGAGGTCCTTAACCTCGATGTTGTAGATCGGCAGGTGTTGTTGTCTCGGCAGTGGCGAACAGCAGGTCGCTATCACCCGTGTTGGTGATAGTCAGTGACTTGATTTCACCACCGTTGTGCTGAATGACATGGTTTTCACACTCAACGGGGCTGACTGCCGCAAATACATACTTGTGTCCTGTCTCCCAATACTGAGGGGGATTGTAGGTGCCTTTGCCGTTTGCAATCTTCACCTCCTGATTGTTGAATGCCACATTGTCGGGCGAGTCCATGTAGTCATAGACGGTCATGATGTCGAGATTTTTCAAATCGGTCGAGGGGTCTACGATGCTTCGGGTGGACTTGTCGATAAAGAGGTTTTCGAAAGATATGACCTCCTTCGAAGGAAGGGCGGATTCCGAGGTGGAGTCCTCGTTGCAACTCACTGCCAACGAGGATAATGCAATACTTAATAAGATTAGTTTTTGCATAATGCAATGTGGAAAATTCATATACGTGTATTAAAATAAGCAACTAACAAGAAAGAGAAAATAAAACACTATATAACAATAGATTATGCTGATGTCTTGAATTTTCAGTTGATTTCATTATTTGCATCTAATAACTGTTATTAGGTGCATTTTTGTTACTTATTTGTTACCGAATATGGATTATTTTTTGTACCTTTATATACGAAACCAAGTAACATTTGAAATATGCCAAGAAAGAAAACTAGCAAGGCGAAAGAGCCTGTCCGCATTCGCTACAAAGATCTGGCGAATGGGAACAAGTCGATTTACCTCGACATCTATCAAAAAGGCAAACGTGTCTATGAGTTTTTGAAATTGTACCTTGTCCCGGAAACATCAACGGAAACGAAGATACAAAACGAAAACACGCTGATTGCCGCCAATGCCATTAAGTCGCAACGTATTCTTGAACTTACCAATGATGTGGCAGGAATCAGGAACAACAGTCACAAGGCTAAAATGCTATTGATTGATTATCTGATTGTGTACCGGGATTTACAGTATGCCAAGGGGCACCATTCAGTGAAGCAATGGGTGGCTGCCACTATTCACGTCATCAAACTATGGAAACCCAATGCCACCTTACGGGATGTGGATAAACAATGGTGTGAGGAATTTATCGCATGGCTGTTGAATGACTATGTGACTTTTAAGGGTACTAAACCGAACCAATCAACGGTCGTCAACTATCTAAAGTGCCTTCGGAGCGCATTCAATCAAGCAGTCGATAACGATATTGTTGCCATCAATCCAATTTATCGTGTAAAGTCTGATGTATTCAAACTCCCGGAATCCAAACGTGAGTTCCTTACGGTAGAAGAAGTCAAAAAGTTGATTGACACTCCCATCAAGAAGAACTACGAACAATTAAAGTCCGCATTCCTATTCTCCTGTTTTTGTGGATTACGTGTGAGTGATGTATGCAAACTCACTTGGCGGGATGTCATACAAGAAAACGATCAATATCGAGTTGAGATTATGATGACCAAAACAAAGCAACCCCTCTATCTTCCACTTAACAAGCAGGCCATGCGTTGGTTACCCAAGCGAGGCGATGCTTTGATTGATGACAAGATATTTCCCCGAGTATCACTGGTACACCGGGAACAGATAACCAAATGGGCAAAGGATGCAGGCATCACCAAGCATGTGACCTACCACGTGAGCAGACACACATTTGCTACATTGGAGCTGACCATGGGAGCAGACCTTTATACCACAAGCAAACTTTTGGGACATAAGAATGTAAACACTACAACTATTTATGCCAAGATAGTGAACCGCAAAAAAGAAGAAGCTGTCTCTCTTTTGGACAGTGCATTTGAATAATCAATAAAAATTTCAAGCATGAAGAAAATTTACATGCCTCTCTCTTTTTGAGAGAAATTGCCTTGAATGCCGGATGCATTCAGGTAGCCCGGAAGATGTCCGTAGGCGAAACCTCATTAAGCTTCTGTCGGAAGCATGTAATGTCTATGCTGATGAAGTTTTGAATCATCACAAGCTTTACATTCGTTTTGCAGACGACTTCATCAATCTGCACCGTTACACAAACTGTCAATGTGCCTTGGGTAAGAATATCCATTCCACGAACTGGCACATCGTAAAAGGTATCCTGACAACGAGACAGGATTTGGTTGAACGATACTTCACAGGTCAACCCGTCTCAAATGCACAACTAATTTCTATGCTGGAAGAGTATGATACAACCTTGCTTCCCCAACAGCATCATGTCATATCTTCAGAGCAATTCATAGATGCACCTCCAACTTTGTTTTCAGGAACCGTTAGTGAAACTGAAATAGAATCCTTGTTTTCCTGCACTCTCAAAACACCATTAAAGGTTAGCAACAACAGGCAAGTTGCCATCTTCTTTGATGAACTCAGCCGTAAGAATCTAATTTGCCGTGAATGGCAGTTGGTCATAGACAGACACGGACTGCTTCTATCATCCAACGGAACGAAGCTCACATCCAATAAACTCTCCTCTGCTTTGAGTCAGTCGCAAAATAACGACATCAAGTACAGACCGAGGTTTGCAGAGATGGCTAAAGAATTGCAAAGAATATCGACAACTGACAAGAATGCAATCAAGTGAAATGTCAAATTATTAAGAAACAGCTTAATACAATTCCTGTCATAAGGTAGGACTACATTTCCGTTACAATAAGAGGTGTACCTTTGTTCTCCGAACCGGTCAAGTTTAAGAGAGAGGTACACCTCCCATTGTTTCAATATTAAAGTATTTCTTATGGCAACAAATGAAGATAAACCAGATGCAACCGTATCCAGAATGTTGGAACGGATTGACAAATTAGAAGGTACGTTGGCAACCCTCGGCAATATAGCCAATCTGTACAAACGGATAGAAAATCTTGAAGACTCTCAATTTGCGAACAAAGATGTCCTGACCTTTGATGAAGCCTGTAAATACCTCGGCGTGTCGGACAGCCTGTTGTACAAACTGACGTCTTCTAAAGCCGTACCACATTACAAACCACGAGGAAAGATGATTTATTTCAAGAAGCTGGAATTAAACGAATGGCTTTTGCATAATCAGGTCATAACTGTAGAGCAAGCCAAACTGGAAGCAGCTTACTATACCTCCATTTTACCAATTCCAAAGAAAAAGAACTATGGAAAGCGAAATAAACAATGAGTTCTTGTCGCTCAATGAAGTCGATGAGATGAACCTCTCGAAGATCTTGGATGACGCGCTAATCAAGGCGACCGACACCTATAAAACACCTCCCCAGATAATCTGGATAGATAACTCTACCATAGCTACCTTGGGTAACTTTAGTGCTTCGACAGGAAAAGCCAAGTCTAAAAAGACATTCAATATTTCTGCTATTGTGGCTGCCGCTCTTGCCAATAGAAAAGTCTTGAATTATCGAGCCCAACTACCGGAAGGCAAACGTAAGATTTTGTATGTAGATACGGAACAAAGTCGTTTCCATTGTCACAACGTGTTGGAACGCATCTTGAAACTGGCAGGACAGCCTACCACAATGGATAACGAAAACCTTGATTTTATAGGTTTACGAGAATACTCTCCCAAAATCCGTTTGCAAGTGGTGGATTATGCCTTACGCAGAAACAAAGGTTATGGATTGGTCATTATTGATGGAATACGGGATATGATGTTGGATATAAATAACGCCTCCGAATCTGTTTGTCTGATAAATACGTTAATGAAGTGGTCTTCCGTCTATGATATTCATATTCATTGTGTTCTGCACTTGAATAAGGGGGATGACAATGTTCGTGGTCATATTGGTACGGAACTGAACAACAAGGCGGAAACGGTGCTTGTCATTAGCAAAGACAGTAAAGATGCCAACATCAGTGAAGTCAGAGCCTTGCAGATACGCGACAAAGACTTTACACCATTCGCTTTCAAGATTGACGAAGAAGGACTTCCCCAAATGGTGGAAGAGTACCACTCGGAGAAATCCATCAAGTCTGTAAGCAGTATGAGCGTTGAGCAACTTTCCATTGAACAACACAAGGAAGCGTTGGGAAATGCTTTTCAAGGCAAACCTATCAAAGGTTACGAGAATGTCATCAATGCCTTGATAAGGGGATATGCAGGCATCGGTTATATCCGCAAACGTAGTGCGGCGACTAAAATACTCGCATTCCTGCTGTCTGATGTAAAACTGGTTACAAAACAGGATAAGGTATATTATTATGGAGAGAGCTAAACAGAAATTTTCTGATGGTGGCTGGTAAAAAGTGTCCACCCAAACACTCCACTTTGCTCCGTCTATATATAATATATAAAGCGCGGAGTGTTTAATCAAGTAAACCGAAATACAATGAATATCAAAGAAGCAAAACAAATACGTCTTGTGGAATATCTGCGGATAGCCGGATACCACCCTGTCAATGTCAGAGGGAACCAGTATTGGTATCTCTCGCCACTAAGAGAGGAACGCTCCCCATCTTTCAAAATCAATGACAATTTGAACGAATGGTACGACTTCGATGCGCCCATATAGGCTACACAATAAATATCTCTTTGGCAAGAGATTAGGTTAGAGTTCAAATAGGCCTATCCTCAACGACTTAGCTGGAGGGGAAACCCAAAGGTGACAGAAGCATGTCAGTAAAGCCATTAGTCAGCCAATTACCACGCTGCGACTGTATGGCAAGAGGAAAAGACAGACACAAGGATGAAGCCTGATTGGTTGAACGATAGTTCTGCGGCACCTGTACCGGCCCCGACGTAAGGTAATTGAAATGTCGGGCAGAAGCACCCTATGTAAACCGAAATTACAACAGGGCAAGAACTGGCTTCTGAGCAACCGCAATAAGCGGATACAGAACGTAAGTCGCATCCGACAGTCAGTCGCGCCAAATAGTTATTGTGAAAGCAAATGGGGATTCCCTAAATCAGAATGCTGAAAAGCTATGAGCATAGGCTCTGAATATCTGACATGGGAACGGAGCTTCCGTAGTAGTCCGAGCAAGGGAAAGCCTTGTACATGGCGAAGGGAAGCAGTTAGATAACTTAATACAAACAACGGAAAATGTGTGAGACATTATGAGAAGTCCAGAGCAAGTATTAAAAGCTTTAAACAAGCATGGCAAAGTTTCGGATTACAAGTTCAAAAGATTGTATCGCATTTTGTTCAACGAGGAAATGTTCTATATGGCTTACCAACGCATCTATGCAAAGCCGGGAAATATGACACCCGGCTCTGACGGTAAGACAATAGACCAAATGAGCCCTCAAAGAATAAGCCGCATCATCGCATCCCTAAAGGATGAATCTTACAAACCGAATCCGGCAAGGAGAAAGTATATACCCAAGAAAAACGGCAAGAAAAGACCGCTTGGCATACCCTCCTTTGAGGATAAGCTTGTGCAGGAGGTAGTACGGACAATTCTTGAAGCTATTTATGAAGAAGTGTTTGGAGATTCTTCACATGGATTCAGACCTAACAGGAGCTGCCATACCGCCTTAACCCGCATACAAAAAACATTCAAAAGTACAAAGTGGTTCATAGAGGGAGACATCAAAGGATTCTTCGACAACATCGACCACAATGTATTGATAGGAATTCTGAGGAAAAGAATCTCTGACGAAAGATTTCTCAGACTCATCCGTAAGTTCTTGAATGCTGGTTACATTGAAAATTGGGAATACCATAACACCTTTTCGGGAACACCGCAAGGAGGTATAATAAGTCCTATATTGGCAAATATCTATCTTGACTGTTTCGATAAGTACATGGAAGAATATACCCGTAATTTCAACAAGGGAAAAGAAAGACATCTAACAAAGGAGTATTCAAGACTCAGCGAACAGATATACAAACTGAAAGCTGAGATTGAAAGTGCGAAAGATGCCGAAAGTGCGAAACAACTTAAAGACAAATATGAGAAACTTAGACGTGAACGGCTAAAGGTTACATGTAGGGATTATATGGACGATACCTATAAAAGACTGAAATACACGAGATACGCCGATGATTTTTTAATCGGTGTTATTGGTAGCAAGGCGGACTGTATCAAAATCAAGTCTGACATAACTCAATATATGCAAGAATGTCTGCATTTGGAAATGTCGCAAGAAAAGACTTTGATAACAAACGCTCAAAAGCCTGCAAAATTTCTCGGATATGAAGTCTTAGTCCGTAAAACTGACGTAACCAAACGTAACAAGTTCAATGTACCAGTCCGAAGTTTCAATGGTACAGTTGTCCTCAAGGTAGCCACAGAAACTGTAAAAAACAGATTGGAACACTATGAAGCCATTAAATATAAGATGGAAAACGGGGTTCAAACGTGGTTTCCTAAATTGAGGGGCAAACTGATGAAAAAGAAAATAGAAGACATAGTAGCACGGTACAACTCTGAAATCAGAGGATTCTACAACTATTACAGTATAGCCAATAACGTCTCGTATGCAGCTTCTAAATTTGGCTACATTATGGAATACAGTATGTATCATACCATTGCAGCAAAAACAAACAGTTCAATCAGTAAGGTCATTGACAAATACAAAAAAGGAAATGACATCATTGTTCCGTATCACGATGCAAAAGGTAAACTACATTACAGAGTATTCTACAATGAAGGTTTCAAACGCAAACTGCCATCGTCTTTCGCAGATGTGGACAATATCCCATATATAATCACAGTACCACAACCAACGCTGGTTGAAAGGTTAAAATCCGAGGTGTGTGAGTTGTGTGGGAAAGTCGGTCCTGTTGTAATGCATCATGCAAGAAATCTGAATCATCTGAAAGGAGATACGGAATGGGAAAAACTGATGCTCGCAAAACATCGAAAGACTTTGGTCGTATGCACAAGTTGTAATGCAAAAATACAGAGCCATGCAGGATAAAGCCATGTTATCAATGGAGAGCCGTATGCGTGGAGACATGCAAGTACGGTTTGGGGGCAGGTATGAGGAAACCTACTGCCGAAAGGCGGCAAGGCGTCTTGTACCGAGCCTACGACTTTCAGCCGGTGGAGACATCATAGAATTTGGAAAATATCTCTATAAAACGAGCAATGTAAGTACGGTGTTGTTACGTATCAGCGAGAACGTCATTGGTGTATCGGGACAACAGCTGCAAAGCCGAACCTCTCGACCTTGCCCTGTCGAAGTCGAGATGGAGAATGTGGAAGTGGTAGATTTGAACCACCACGCCTTACTGTCTTATCTGCGTTCAAGAGGCATTAGTGAAGATGTCGGCAGAACCTATTGTAAGGAGATACACTATGAACTGCGTAAACGGCACTATTTTGCCATAGCCTTTGAGAACATCAAGGGCGGTTACGAAGTCCGCAATCCTTATTATAAAGGATGTATCAAAGGCAAAGACATATCCGTCGTCAGGAACAACAGAGATGTCATCCAAAAACACGTCTGTGTTTTTGAGGGGTTTGTGGATTTCCTCTCTTATCTAATGTTGTATAAAAAGGGAGATTACCACATATGTGTTGACAGCCCGACCGATTTTCTTGTGATGAACTCCATAAGTAACTTGAAAAAGTGTCTTGTGGAACTGAAGCAATATATTTCCATCCATTGTTATCTGGATAACGACCTCGCCGGACAAAAGACTGTCGAGACCATTGCCGGACTTTACGGGGAAAAGGTAATCGACCACTCCGAAAGCTACTACAACCACAAAGACCTGAACGATTATCTGAGAGGAAAAAGGCGTTAGACTTCACCTTCCCTCTGATAGTGTTTCACAACTCATAGAAGGCTCTCCCTAACAAGGAGGGCTTTCGTGTTTTAAGTTTACAGTACAGTTGTTGGTGTACTTTTGAGTACACACCACTTATTGATGCAACCAGAATATGCAACAAGACGGCCATCCGTAGATATTCCGAATAACCATCTCATTATAAAATTACTTGTTCTTTCAAATCGCTTTCAATGAAAAAGCATACTTAAAATCAATGAATGCGTGAGTTTCTTGATTGTCTATCCATGCTGGTTCCTTATGGCTCTTTTTTGAAATAGAAACTGAATTGTCGTTCTTGAACGTATCATAAACCTTTTCAAGTATTGATAACTGTTCGTTTGAAAAACTTGAAATGTCGCATGGCATATTCGACACAAGTTTGTTGCCTACATTTCCGTTCTTGCCTTCCACCTCAATCTGGTCAATGTCATCAATCAAACTATACACCTTGTCCCATCTGTTGGGCACCGGGCCGTATTGAATGGCTTTGAACGACAATCCTGTAATGGCTTGTCCGTTTTCCCGATAAGACAAGAAATCAGTATAAAACAAAATCTTGTTCATTTGGGTAACAAACACACCATTGAATTTTTCAATGAAGAACAACAGAACGTTCTTCAACTTGCTTATGGATAACATGGCATAGCCATTGTATCGGCTTCGTATATTGTCACCAAAAACAAGTTTGTGTATCAAACCGTCCATAGATGACTGGTCTTCGCACTCTTCCAAACGTGTTTTGATCTTCGTGTATTCATCGTCAGACAATACATTTTTGGCCGCTTCCACAAATGTCTCAAATGTCTTTGGGGACTGGATAGCCTTCAATACTCGTCCGTTGGCCACATTGGGAATTTCCCCATTTTCGTACAAACGGTACTGGTTATCACCAAAACCTAAAATCCTTGACATCTTCAATGCCGACAACATATAACGGCTGCGTATTTCCTTTATCTCATCGGGATAAGGGATGCCATGGGCAGTACGATAACTGTTATATATCTGCGAAGTATTGAACGTATCCACTTGTGTGGTCGTGAATGTCTCCTGTGTATCGACACATTGATAACACAGGTGGGTGTACTCGTATTCCTCTTTTCTGAAAACAGTCTTTCGAGTCTCTGTGACAAGGACTGCTTCGCCTCCTGTAAATGGACTTTTCATGACTTACTTAAATTTATATGTGATACGATATTCTGCTATATGGAAAGAGATACAAATGGCACTTGAATTACTGATGCCCATTGAAATCTTGATATACACATCACGTCCGCTGACCTCTTTCCCGAATACCCACATTTCTCCTTTTTTATTCAGTGTGTCCTCGATAGGACCTTCCACGTAATCTTCGGGGTCAAGGTTCATGATGACATCTTCCCGGTATTTAGGCGTTATCTCCAGTTCCAAAAGAGTCTGCATATTCTTGCCCCTGTCGTCACGAAAGACAATGCCGAATACCTTTACCTTTTGAATGAATCTGGAGAGAAACAACTCAACTTCTTCCTTTGTAGCCATAAACTCCTGTTATTTTGAGTACAAAAATAATGCTTTTATCTGAATTTGGCAAGAAAAAAACCAATAAATTCAACTTTATCGTTGAGTTAAACTGTATTGCAAGCATCGGTAAAGAGAATATCGGCCACACAAAGCTATGTATATAAACTCATCTATTCACGAAAGATTTCGAGAAAATATATTATAGTTTCTTTTGGGGCCATTTTTAGCTTAAAACTGCGCTCAAAGTATGATATTTGAGTATGATTTTTAATTTTCACCAAAAAATGTTTAAGATTTCACCTTTTTCCTTAGATATTTTTCAGAGTATGGAAATATTGTACTTTCTTTGCGTTCATATTTAATCATATTTTAAATTCAGACTACAAAAGCATGAAAGCATACTTCATTTTCGTTGTTACACTGACCATAACATACATCGTATATTATGCGGTAATGATAACCAAAGACCTTCACGAAAACGGTGAAAAGAAGAAATCCGAGGAAGAAGAGTTTGACGTGGGCGAATTTGATGCGGAAGAAAGTGTCAGCGTGGTGGAGAACGACAAGGGGTTCAATGTCGGGGACAACGAGTATGAGACACACTACGTTGATGGAACGCAGTATGTGTCAGACGATAAAGAACCGGAGGGCGAAAAGCACAAGCAGGATGTGGTTGAAGCATTCAACCACAGGATTGAAGAGAAAATGGAAGAGACCCATGCCACTTTCTCCAATCCTTACAATTCCGCAGAGCTATACAAATTGATGATGGGAAAAGGTCTTGGCAACTCCCCATCCAACGGAGGTGTAACCACAAAACCGGCAATAGACGAACTATGACAGGATGGAACATCAAAAAAACAATAATCCTAATCTTCATGCTATTGCCTTATGCGGTCTTCGCAAAGAAGATTGCGACCTCCAAGAAAACGCAAATGACCTGCCTGATGATGATGTGTGGTGTAACCGCAATGATGGCGCAGACCACCGCAGGAGACTATTCGGCCGGTACAGCGGCATTGACCCAAGTGAGCGAAGAAATCGCCAAGTATGTTCCCATTGTGGTAAAACTGTGCTACGCCATTGCCGGTGTGGTTGCCGTTGTGGGTGCAATCTCGGTTTATATCGCGATGAACAACGAGGAGCAGGATGTGAAGAAGAAGATCATGATGGTGGTCGGTGCCTGTATCTTCCTCATTGCGGCAGCCCAGGCATTACCTCTGTTCTTCGGTCTCTCTTAAACCATAGGCGACATGGACGGCAGAGAGGAACACTATCCAGATTATCCATTGTTCAAGGGGCTTCAACGTCCCCTTGAATTTATGGGTATTCAAGGACGATACATCTATTGGGCGGCAGCTACGATAGGCATTGCCATAGTCGGCTTTATCATAGCCTACTGTCTGGCAGGATTCGTTCTCGCACTGATTGTACTGGCGGTTTCCATAACAGGCGGTGCCGGACTGATTCTGTTCAAGCAGCGCAAGGGACTGCACAGCAAACGAGAGGAGCGAGGTGTGTTCATCTATGCCTATTCCAAGAAAATGTAACAGAAAACCATTTGACCATGAATGGATATATTGAATGTTGAACGTGGGTAGGCTTGTCCTTTGATTAGGTCAGCCTACCCTTAATTGTAAATACCCGAATGATTACATACATCTTCCTGATTTTTATTGCCATTTGCGCAGGCATGGCTATTTCTGTCTATGCCTTTGGCACGGGAGGCAAACGGAAGCGGATATTCCAGGACATCTATTTCTCCGTGGAAGATGCAGACGGTATCGGTGTGATATATACTAAGACAGGTGAATATTCTGCTGTGCTGAAAGTGGAGAATCCGGTACAGAAGTATTGTGCCAACATTGATGCCTATTACGAGTTCACCCAACTCTTTACCGCCATAGCACAGACATTAGGAGAAGGATACGCCCTACACAAGCAGGATATTTTTGTAAAAAAGAGTTTTGAAGGAATGAACGGTGTAGAACGTGAATTTCTCTCTTCATCCTATTTCCGTTACTTTAACGGCAGACCCTACACCGACAGCGAATGTTATCTGACCATCACTCAGGAATCCAAGAAGAGCAGCCTGTTTTCATACGACAGCAAGAAATGGCGTGACTTCCTTGTAAAGATACGCAAGGTACATGACCAGTTGCGTGATGCAGGTGTTCAGATTAAGTTTCTGGGCAAACAGGAAGTCAGCGACTATGCAGACCGCTACTTCGCCATGAATTTCAAAGACAAGGTAGTCTCCATGACCAATTTCAAAGTGGATGACGAATGTATCACCATGGGCGACAAGCGTTGCAAGGTATATAGCCTTGTGGATGTAGATAGTGTAAGCCTGCCTTCCGTCATCCGTCCTTACATGAATGTGGAGGTCAACAACAGCAGTATGCCAATGGATCTGGTATCCGCGGTATCATCCATACCCAACGCCGAAGCCGTGGTGTATAATCAGATGATATTCATTCCCAACCAAAAGAGGGAACTGGCCTTGCTTGACAAAAAGAAAAACCGCCATGCGAGTATGCCCAATCCCGGCAACCAGATGGCAGTCGAGGACATCAAGCGTGTGCAGGAAGTGGTGGCACGAGAGAGCAAACAATTGGTATATACCCACTACAACCTTGTGGTAGCCATATCCGCAAAGACTGACATCCACAAATGCACGAACCATCTGGAGAACAGTTTTTCAAGAATGGGTATTCACATATCCAAGAGAGCCTATAACCAGTTGGAACTGTTCGTCAATTCCTTTCCCGGTAACTGTTACGGCATGAATCCGGAGTATGATCGTTTCCTCACTTTAGGAGATGCAGCGACCTGTCTGATGTACAAGGAGCGCATCCTGCATAGCGAGAAGACTCCTTTGAAAATCTATTATACGGACAGGCAAGGCGTACCTGTGGCTATCGACATCACAGGAAAAGAGGGTGCAGAAAAGTTTACAGACAACAGTAACTTTTTCTGTTTGGGGCCTTCGGGGAGCGGCAAGTCGTTCCACATGAACAGCGTGATACGACAGCTCCACGAACAGGGTACGGATGTAGTGATGGTCGATACCGGTAACTCCTACGAAGGGCTGTGTGAATATTTAGGCGGCAAGTATATCTCCTATACCGAGGAGTGTCCCATCACGATGAACCCGTTCCGTATCAACCGGCAGGAGCTGAACGTGGAAAAGACCGGATTCCTGAAAAACCTTGTGCTGCTGATCTGGAAAGGAAGCCAAGGGTCTGTTACCAAGACAGAAGACAGGCTGATAGAACAGGTCATCACGGAATATTACGACACCTACTTCAATAAGTTCAATGGTTTCACACCGCCCCAAAGGGAAGATTTGCGCAAAAGTCTCCTGATTGACGAGCGCAACAAAGGCGGCAACCGTTCCGAAAACGAAGCGGAACTGAATGTACGGATAGAAAAGGTTATCAACGAGATAGAGCGAAGAAGAAAGGAATTGAAAGTAGAATCATTGTCATTCAACACATTTTATGAGTTCTCCGTACAGCGTATTCCCGACATCTGCAATGAGAACAGCATTTTGGGAATAGACTTCTCTACCTACCGCTATATGATGAAAGACTTCTATCGGGGCGGTAATCACGAAAAGACCCTGAACGAGAATATGGACAGTTCACTGTTTGATGAGACCTTCATCGTCTTCGAGATCGATTCCATAAAAGATGACCCGCTCCTGTTCCCCTTGGTAACACTTATCATCATGGACGTGTTCCTGCAGAAAATGCGCATCAAGAAGAACCGCAAGGTCTTGGTCATTGAGGAGGCATGGAAAGCCATCGCTTCTCCACTTATGGCGGAATACATCAAGTTTATGTACAAAACCGCTCGAAAGTTTTGGGCAAGCGTGGGCGTAGTGACTCAGGAAATCCAGGACATCATCGGCTCTGAAATCGTAAAGGAAGCCATCATCAATAACTCCGATGTGGTGATGCTGCTTGACCAAAGCAAATTCCGTGAACGCTTCGACACGATCAAGGCGATACTCGGACTGACCGATGTGGACTGTAAGAAAATATTCACCATCAACCGACTGGAGAATAAAGAAGGACGTTCATTTTTCCGTGAAGTCTTCATCCGCCGTGGCACAACCAGCGGAGTATATGGCGTGGAAGAACCGCATGAATGCTATATGACCTATACCACGGAACGTGCGGAAAAAGAGGCGTTGAAACTCTATAAAACAGAGTTGCAATGCAGCCACAAGGAGGCTATCGAACGGTATTGTGCCGACTGGGAAGCTTCCGGAATAGGCAAATCCCTGCCGTTCGCCCAAAAAGTGAACATAGCCGGGAAAGTATTGAATCTTCATCAACCAAAGACAAAACAACAATGAAACGATTCGCTCTCATAATAATGACAATAGCCACGATTTTCGTCCAACAAGCCCACGCTCAGTATTACAGCGTGAACTACGATGCGAAAACCGTGGCCGCCATGGTTGCAGCTTACAGTACAGAAACTGTTGCCGAGGCATATTATGACGAGCAGGTACAAGCCATCTTGAAACACTATAAGGCTTCGGAAATGGCAACAGCCGGTATATTCACAAGCAAATTTTTGGAACGCAAAGCACTCACTGATTTGGGTATTTGGAGCAGTGCCACGGAAAATTATTATTACCGGAGAATCTATCATTTAGTGGCACACAAGATTATCCCCAAGACATGGATTGTCGCCAGACTGATGCTCCGTTCCCCTCAGACAGCCCTTCATTGGGGCAGCTATCTGATGAAGGTGTGTGATGATACCAAAGCTCTCTGTATGCAGTTCGAGAGCATTGTCACCAATAGCACCTTATCATTTTCGGACATCGCCTTTTTGGAGTTCAACGAAGAGATAGCCGCTATTTTGAGACTCTCGGAAATCGGCAATGCGGATTGGAAACGCCTCTTTGACGATCTATCCAAAGTTCCGGGCAATTTCACGAAAGAAAACCTGAAAGCCGATTTGGACAAGCTCTACCGGATGGGAGCCGGCCTTGCCACTTCGGGTATCACCAACATCGGTAACGCCCTTTTACAGCAAAACTCTTTCCATGAGTTGATGAACGGCAAGGTCGGCAAGGTCATGGACATCTTTGAACATTACAGCGGTCTCTTCAAGCAATTGGAGAACAATACAGGGCAGACCATACTCGGCATTATAGGTGGTCCGGACAATGTTGCAAAATTGTTCAAGTTCAGTGATTACGACCTTGCCTCATGGATTACCGACTATTTGGATGAGACTTCGGGCAGCTACTATACCCAGCGGTGGTATATTGCCAGACGCAATCGTGGTAGCATGTCGCTTTGTGACTATGTGCCTCCGACCGATGACAAGAGCATCCTTGAAGGTGGTGAATGGACTCGTTTCAAGACAAAGGATCCGAATTTCTATCCCAATGCTTCACAAAGGGAGCAGGCCCTTTCCAATTCGGAGCGTTATGCAGGATGGTCAAGGAACAGAGTGCAGCAGCTCAACAATGCCAATGACGGATTCAATTACGCCATCAATTGCTACCAGTCCTGCTATATCATTAAGAAAGGAAAGAAACAGACCAAGAAAGCATACGCCTACGAAATCCACGTCACGAAGAGTTGGAACGACGAAGAAATCGTTTACGAGGATCTGTTTGACTCCTACACTATGGACTTAAACACTTTCAAGGCAAAACTAAATGCGCTTTTATCAGAGTATAATGAAAACGAAGACGGGTATGTCTATTACATCGCATCCGATAGCCGAAACTATTATCAGGCGACCAACGAAGAGAAGCTGAAAGGCTGTGAGACCGTAACAATCAGTGTGACCTGTTCGGATGGAGCGACACTTGGGCAGGGAACAACCCAATACAAGTGCCGTAAATGCGGTAAGACACTTAATGCCCATTCCAAAGAGTGTGCAATGAAGACCACAGTTGAGAGCGAAGAACTTGACTTGTCGGAACTGGATGCCATGCAACGGGAGGCGGACAACAAGGTTTACGCACTCCAGTTTCAAATATCCGCATTGGAAAAGGAAAATGAATTGCTGATCAAGCAAATAGCCAATGTCAGTATGGAAGATGCCCTCCCTCTCCGTCAGAAATACAATGAGAATAAGGCGGAAATAGAGAGTCTGAAGCCGGAACTTGCCTCCTGGCAGCAAAAACAGGCCGAAATCTCACAGGCGAAGGAAGAAGCCAAAAGCGAAAATGATGTGGCGACCGATGACTACTACCGCATACCGGCAATTATGCAGGACTGCAAGATGGCTTACAACATCACCTGGCAAGATAACGGCACGTGGAGCGGTTACACCTTTATCAGAAAAGGAACGATACCCAATATCAACGGCATCATCACGTTCAGGGCGACACTGAAAATTGCACGAAAGCCGAAATATTTTCTGGGTATCAAGATACACAGAGCCATCCTGCAAATCTCGTGGAACTTGACCACGGAATATTCCGATACCCACGTGGTGGAAGTGATAACACTAGATCCCGGCATGAGTGAAAAGGAAAAGACAAAATTAGTCAATGACCGTATAGCCGAGATTGCGAAAGAATATCCCAAATGCAAGATAACCACGGAATATGCCCGGACTGTCCCGCCAGAAGATACGAAGACCAACGACATGTACCATCTGCTTTGGTCAAGCGACCGTCTGGAGATAGCCCGTGAAGTGGATTCCCGGCTTACAAAGATTTATGCCGACCTGGTGTCCATGGAGAAGATGATGCACTACAAACGCAGTATTATCGACATGCTGAAAGATGTGTTGCCTCCAATCAATGACGAGGAAGGTCGCAGATTGTCCCTTGTCGAAGAATGCCACGACCGATGGATGGAGAACGCAAGAAACAAAAAGATCAAGGAGCGTAATCGATGAACACAAGCAAGACATACATATTCGGACTGATAATCATGCTGCTTGCACCTTTGTCCACAAAGGCACAGTGGAGTTTTGACATAGGTACGGTGGAAGCCTACATCAACGACCATAAACAACAGCGCAGCCTTTTGCTGGCTCGCTCTACTTTGGAACACAGTAACAAACTCCTGCACGAATATAGCCGTAAGGAGACTGTCGGCTACAAGGAATTGAATGTGGATTTAGATAAATATACCAGAGCCTTCGATGTGATTGACGTGATGTACCAGTCGTTACGCACAGCGTTGAATGTCCATTCCACCTATCAGGGTGTCAGTGACAGGATATCCGACTACAATGCAATGCTTGAAGATTTCAATGAAAAGGTAATCAAAAGGAAACACATTGAACTGGCAGATACGCTGATACTCTCCATTAATGCCAGAGCCATACGGATGATAGCTCAAGAGGGCGAATACCTCTACAAGTCCGTGAGCGATTTAGTTCTGTATGCCACAGGAGCAGCTGCCTGTTCCACTTCAGATTTGCTGATGGTGTTGAACAGCATCAACCATTCTTTAGACAATATCGAAAAGCATCTGAACAGGGCCTACTTTGAGACATGGCAGTACATACAAGTCCGTATTGGCTATTGGAAAGAGAAAGTCTATCGCTCCAAAAGCAAACGGGAACTTATTGACGATGCTTTCGGCAGGTGGAGACAATCAGGAAAATTGGATTATTGACAACTAAAATACAGAGAATCATATGAAATGGATATTGACAACAGCAATGATGATGTCTGTGACAATCGGGGCGAAAGCCCAATATGTCACTTACAACCACGATTCGCCCAAGATGAATCAGATTACAGTGGGAGAAACCGGAGCCGGGGCACTCAAACCAGAACTTTATTATATGTTGCTGCACAACAAATACAAGAAAACGGCAGCGGTAAAGAACAAACTCTCATTCCGGACAACGGCAGGTGTGGCATCCTATCAACAGGTGGACGAAGCGGAAGTCATTGATTCCGTATTGACCAGTCGGACCAAGATTGAAGCCTTGAATGTGGCAGACCGACAGGTGGATCTTGCCTGGCTTGCGGAAAAGGACAAAATCGAATCTCAGATGCGGCAGTTTCAGAAGAACATAGACCGTATAGTGATGACTGGCGGCACACCAAAAGAGAAAGAACGTTGGAGCGACTACTACCAGATATATCAATGCGCCATCAAAGCGACAAAGGATGCCTATATGCCCAATGCAGAGCGGAAGAGACAATACCTGCAAATCTATACCGATGTCTCCAGGCAGAATGATGTACTGGTCAAATACCTCGTCCAGTTGAGTAACCGCAATGCCACGAAAAATCTCCTTTCGGCAAGTAACAACCACTCGATAGACAAGAGAAGCATCATCAGCAATGCCATGAGTCGATGGAATGAATCCCAGGCAGCAGTACGAGGGTCGCAAGGCGATGGCGGTAATGAGAGTGTGAGCAGATAATAACAGAATGATAAACAAACAGAAAAATGGCAAGCGGAGATATCCTTTCAGACTTCGGCATCAATCTGCTTGAAGAAGAGATAGATGACGTAATTTTTCAGACCAATGAGTTTTTGACAGATGCCACGTTTACAGGCTCACAGGGGCCGTTTTGGTGGATATTGCAGATGTGCATGGCACTTGCAGCCCTGTTCGCCATTATTATGGCGGCAGGCATGGCGTATAAGATGATGGTCAAGAACGAGCCATTGGATGTCATGAAACTGTTCAAGCCACTGGCAATTTCAATTATTCTCTGTTGGTGGTATCCACCGGCAGACACAGGCATGGTGAACAGCGGCAGCAACTGGTGTGTATTGGACTTTCTGTCCTATATTCCGAATTGCATCGGTTCTTATACACACGACCTGTATCAGGCAGAAGCCACACATATTGAGGATAAATTCAAGGAGGTACAGCAACTCATTTATGCGAGAGACACAATGTACACCAGTCTGCAAGCACAGGCAGACGTGGCACATAGTGGAACTTCCGATCCCAACCTGATAGAAGCCACCATGGAGCAAACAGGCGTGGATGAAGTGACAAACATGGAAAAAGATGCAGCCAAACTTTGGTTTACCTCTCTTACATCTGGAATTGTGGTAGGTATAGATAAAATTGTGATGCTCATAGCCTTAATCGTATTTAGAATCGGTTGGTGGGCTACGATCTACTGCCAGCAAATCCTGCTCGGAATGCTGACTATTTTCGGTCCGATACAGTGGGCATTTTCGCTATTGCCCAAGTGGGAAGGAGCCTGGGCAAAATGGCTGACAAGGTATCTGACGGTGCATTTCTATGGTGCGATGCTCTACTTCGTCGGGTTTTACGTGCTGTTGCTTTTCGACATCGTGCTTTGCATACAGGTAGAGAACCTGACAGCCATCACAGTCAGTGAACAGACTATGGCTGCCTACCTGCAAAACAGTTTCTTCTCTGCCGGCTATCTTATGGCGGCAAGTATTGTTGCCTTGAAATGCCTGAACCTTGTGCCTGACTTGGCGGCATGGATGATTCCTGAAGGAGATACAGCTTTCTCTACCCGAAATTTCGGAGAGGGGGTAGCGCAGCAGGCAAAGATGACAGCGACAGGTGCAATCGGCACATTGGCAAGATAAGATGAGTAAACAATTAACAGATAATTAAGATGAATGTACAAGAGAAAATTGAGAAATGGTGTAAGGATGGAAATTTCCTGACATATGCAGACAAACGTATGAGAGAGGAGTTGTGCCTTGTGCCGGAAAATCGAGTATTGGATCCCAAGTTTGAAGAACTGGATGAAAGGTTTGATGTGGATGACCGTTACATCGACCCGATGGTGTCTTATCTGACCTACCGATTGCAACTTGCCAAATTGTCCCGAAACAAAAGGAAGCGCAGACGTGGTATCTGGTGGGTATTCGTACAAGTTATGATGTTGGGGCATTATATAAATGTGTTTGAAAATGAAGTGTACAATCTCTTGACCGAATTACAAGAGGAGATTATGCCCATGCTCCACAGTGAATATATCCAAAGTTTGCAAACAAAAAGACAATAAACTATGGTTATCAAGAATCTGGAGAATAAAATAAAACTGGTCGGTATAATCTGTTCGCTCTTTCTTGCAGGCTGCATTCTCATCAGCGTGGTCAGCATTTGGACAGCAAGGACAATGGTGACAGATGCACAACAGAAAGTATATGTATTGGACGGTAACGTGCCTATACTGGTTAACCGTACCACCATGGAAGAAACCCTAGATGTGGAAGCCAAAAGCCATGTGGAGATGTTCCACCATTTCTTCTTTACGCTTCCACCGGATGACAAATATATCCACTACACGATGAATAAGGCGATGTATTTAGTGGATGAGACAGGATTGGCACAATACAACACGCTCAAAGAGAAAGGTTTTTACTCCAATATCTTAGGAACGAGTGCTGTCTTTTCAATCTATTGCGACAGCATTGCTTTTGATAAGGGAAAAATGGAGTTCACCTACTATGGCCGTCAGCGTATCGAACGCAGGAGCAATATCCTGATGCGTGAATTAGTGACAGCGGGACAGCTTAAACGAGTGCCGAGAACAGAGAACAATCCGCATGGGCTGTTGATAGTAAATTGGCGCACCCTTCTCAATAAGGACATCGAACAGAAAACGAAAACAACATATTAAAACATACAGCTATGAACATCAAAGGATTCCGCAGGATGCTGGTCGGCGAGAAAATGCCAGACAAGAACGATCCTCAATATAAAGAGCGGTATGAGCGTGACGTGAATGCAGGCCGTAAGTTCGCCAAAACGACACATATAGACAAGATGGCGGCAAAGATACAGAAGTTTGCCAACAAGAATAAGATCTTGTTCCTGGTTATGGTATTCGGTCTTGTCATCGGTACATTCACATTCAACATCTATCGTTTGGCAAAAGCCTATCACCACGGACAGGAAACGAGAAGTGCCACGGAAGTACAGGACAGCCTGCTCAGGAAGCGGCACATGGATTTGGTAACACCCATAGTAGAACCCCGACAATCAGAACAGCGATGAAGAATATATTTGAGAAAATCAATTTCAAGCAGCCGAAGTATATGCTCCCTGCCATTCTGTACATACCGTTGCTGGCCGCCTCGTATTTCATTTTCGACCTGTTCAATACGGGAAAAGCGGAGATACCCGACAAAAGCCTCCAGACAACGGAGTTCCTGAACCCCGACCTGCCCGATGCCACGATTAAGGGCGGAGACGGAATTGGAAGCAAATATGAGAATATGGCAAAATCGTGGGGAAAGATAGCTGATTACACCGCTATTGACAATATTGAACGTGAAGAACCCAAAGATGATAAAGAAAAATACGAATCAAAGTACAGTCAGGACGAAGTCGCCCTTTTGGATGAACAGGAACAGCAGAAAGCATTGGCTGCGGAAGCAGCCGAAGCGGAAACGAGAGAACAGGAAGCCCTCAAAGAGTTGGAACGTGCCCTTGCCGAAGCAAGACTGAAAGCTCAGGAGCAGGTTGCCCCGATTGTGGAAGACTATACTGAAGAGCAAACCGACACTCCTGTTGCCGTCAGCGGAACCATCGAGGAAGACAGCCGTGCCGTAAGTGCGCCATCCGATGCAGAGAAGCCGGGTGAAATGGTCAAGAAGGTTAAAGTACCTTCCGATTATTTCAACACCATTGCCCACAACGAACATGAGCCGAACCTTATCAAGGCAATCATTGACGAAAATGTCAAAGCCGTGGAAGGCAGCCGTGTAAGGCTTCGCCTGTTGGATGATGTGGAGATAAACGAGACCGTGGTCAAGAGTGGCTCCTACCTCTATGCCATCATGAGCGGCTTTTCCTCGCAAAGAATAAAAGGGACTATCAGCAGTATACTTGTAAACGATGAAATCATCAAGGTCAGTCTTTCCCTTTACGATACCGACGGATTGGAGGGATTGTATGTGCCGTCCAGTTCTTTTCGGGAGACTGCAAAGGATGTGGCCAGTGGAGCGTTCAACAGCAACATGAGCATAAACACCGGTGGTAATGGGAACAATCTGACCCAATGGGGGATGCAGGCTATTCAGGATGCCTATCAGAAGACCAGCAACGCCATCAGCAAGAATATCAAGAAGAACAAAGTCAATCTGAAATATGGCACTTTTGTCTATATCATCAACAGCCAGAAGAAGAAATAATCAAAGTAAATAACCCATTCAAAGATTCAGAGATATGAAAACTATCAAAATAATCTGTATCGGAATCGTGGCAGTGGTCTCAATCCTGCCGACTTTCGCCCAGCAGACCTACGAGGAATTGGAGCAATTGACCGTCAACGAACAGGTGACGACAGTCATCACTGCTTCCGAACCCATACGTTTCGTGGATATTTCCACGGACAAGGTGGTTGGAGACCAGCCTATTAACAATACCATTCGTCTGAAACCTAAAGAAACAGGACATGATGACGGAGAGGTACTTGCAATCGTCACCATTGTAACGGAACGTTACCGTACTCAATACGCATTGGTCTATACTACAAGGATGCAGGAAGCCGTAACGGACAAGGAGATAGAGTTCCGGGAACGGAATGCCTATAACAATCCGGCAATCAGCATGCCGGTGTCGGACATGACCCGTTATGCCAGACGGATATGGAACTCTCCTGCAAAGTATCGGAATGTGAGCAACAGAGAACATCGCATGAATATGAGACTGAACAACATTTATGCGGTCGGAGATTACTTCTTTGTTGACTTCTCCATTGAGAATAAGACAAACATCCGTTTTGACATTGACGAGATCCGGGTAAAACTCGCTGACAAGAAAGTCTCCAAAGCGACCAATACGCAGATTATCGAATTGACTCCGGCATTGGTTCTTGAACAGGCGAAATCATTCCGTCACGGCTATCGCAATGTGATTGTGGTTAAGAAGATGACCTTCCCCAACGACAAGGTGCTTACCATTGAGATGACAGAGAAACAGATAAGTGGCAGGAACATACATCTGAATATCGATTATGAAGATGTGCTTTCCGCCGATTCGTTTAATGCTGTATTGTTAGAGGAGGAATAAGTATGAGAAAAATAGTATTGGTATTGGTGGCAATCGTTGCATTTGCCATTACCGGCAAGGCACAAAGTAACAGCGCCCGGCTTTCTTTAGGTGTTGGCTGTCTGTACAAAAACGGTCTGGATCTTACCCTTTCCTATGAGCGTGAGGGCAAATACCATCACGTTTGGGAGTTTTTTGCCAACGGTTACATCAAGTGGGCCGAATGCGCTTCCTGCAAGCATATCTGTCCCGAATCATTCTGGAAGAATTACCGCAGCTATGGGGTCGGTGTCGCCTACAAACCCTGTGTGGTACGTGGGCGTAACCATTACGGCAATGTCCGTATCGGTGCATCGGCAGGAAGTGATACCGATCGTTTCTTGGGTGGCATACACCTCGGATATGAGCACAATTATGTATTGCGTGGTGGCTGGCAGTTATTCTGCCAAGTCAAGACCGATTTGATGATAAAAGGTGAAGACCTGTTCCGCACAGGTATTGTCCTCGGAATTAAATTACCTATAAACTAAGGGAAAGATGAAAAAGAAGATATACAACAAAATTAGCAGACTGGTAGGGACATTAGCCCTCACCGCTTTATTCGTGGCTTGTGACGAACACCGGGATTTTCCGGACACGGCAATGAAACCCTGTCACATCCTATGCACGGACGGGAAAGTTTTGTCGGTATCGGACTTCAAGGAATCCGAAAAACAACCCATTGCCGTGGTGTTCCATATCAATCACGATGAGAACTCCGAGGGTAACGGCTATGCCGTCTATCTGTGGGATTTGGAGCCATTGGCTTTTGCCGACAGCATAGGTGTAAAGCAGAACACTTCTGCTGATATAACGGCACTGGACGGATTTGAAAATACCTTTGCCTTATTGAACTCTAAAGAAACATCTTCACCATTGGCTGTGAAAGTTTTTGATTTGTGGAAATACGGACAATCCGCATATATTCCCTCTGTGGCTCAGATGCGTTTACTATATCATGCCAAGGAGCAAATCAATCCTATCATCAAGCTATGTGGTGGAGACCCTATTTCCATTGAAGCCGATGATTGCTGGTACTGGACAAGTACGGAAGTCAATGAGCAACAGACCGCCAAAGCGTGGCTCTATTCTATGGGAAGCGGAACGATTCACGATACGCCCAAAATACAGGCTCATAAATCAAGGGCAATCATCACATTGAGAGATTGAAAACCGGATTATAAAGGAATTAGCGAATAATAGAAATGGAAGAAAGTAAAGAATTACAGGGCTTTTACAAGATATTCCGCTCGGTTATTTATGTCTCCATCCTAATGGAGTTTTTCGAGTATGCCATTGACCCCACTATGCTTGATCATTGGGGCGGCATCCTCTGTGACATACACGGACGTATCAAACAGTGGATGATATACAACGACGGAAATCTTGCGTACAGCAAACTTGCCACGTTCCTGCTTATCTGTATCACCTGTATAGGTACGAGGAACAAGAAGAAGCTGGAGCTCAATGGCCGTAAGCAAGTTCTCTATCCTGTCATGGCAGGTATAG
The DNA here is from genome assembly GCA_020026335.1 of Alistipes sp. GTDB lineage: Bacteria > Bacteroidota > Bacteroidia > Bacteroidales > Rikenellaceae > Alistipes. The sequence goes on from JAHHQO010000004.1 coordinate 30,130, forward strand.
GGCTGATTGTGCTTTCTGTATGGCTGTATGGTTATCCGATGGAAACAAAACTTTATACCTTACGCTTGAACATCTGGCTTTATATGATTGCCTCTGTGGTCGGCGTGGTACTGGTTCACATTGCTCTTGACAATATCTCCAAATTCCTCAAAGAGGGTTTGCTCAAAGACCGCTTTAATTTTGAAAACGAAAGTTTCGAGCAATGTCGGGAGTTACAGGAAAACAAATACTCGGTCAATATCCCCATGCGCTATTATTACAAGGGCAAGTTCCGTAAAGGCTGGGTGAACATCATTAACCCTTTCCGTGGTACTTGGGTGGTCGGTACACCGGGCAGTGGTAAGACTTTTTCCATCATAGAACCGTTTATCCGGCAGCACTCTGCAAAGGGCTTTGCCTTAGTAGTTTACGACTATAAATTTCCAACATTGGCGACCAAGTTGTACTACCATTACAAGAAGAACCAGAAGCTCGGGAAACTGCCCAAGGGGTGCAAGTTCAATATTATCAATTTCGTGGATGTGGAATACAGCCGCAGGGTGAATCCTATCCAGTTGAAATACATCAACAATCTGGCTGCCGCATCCGAAACCGCAGAAACCTTGCTTGAATCCTTGCAGAAAGGTAAGAAAGAAGGAGGCGGTGGTAGCGACCAGTTCTTTCAGACCTCTGCTGTCAACTTTTTGGCAGCCTGTATCTATTTCTTCTGTAATTGGGGTAAAGAACCCTACGACAAGGACGGAAATATGCTCACGGCAGAAAAGGTACAAGACAAACAGACCAAGCGGATGATTCCCACCGGGCGTGTATTCAATTCCACAGGTGAGGAAGTGGAGCCGGCATATTGGTTAGGCAAGTATTCCGATATGCCACATATCCTTTCGTTCCTTAACGAGAGTTATCAGACCATTTTCGAGGTATTGGAGACCGATAACGAGGTGGCACCGTTGCTCGGTCCGTTCCAGACCGCCTTGAAGAACAAGGCGATGGAGCAGTTGGAAGGTATGATCGGTACGTTGCGTGTCTATACCTCGCGTCTTGCGACCAAGGAGAGCTATTGGATATTCCACAAGGACGGGGATGACTTTGATTTGAAAGTCTCTGACCCCAAGAGCCCCTCTTACCTGCTTATTGCCAATGACCCCGAAATGGAGAGCATCATTGGAGCTCTGAACGCCCTTATCCTCAATCGTCTTGTTACAAGAGTAAATACCGGACAGGGCAAGAATATCCCGGTAAGCATCATCGTGGATGAGTTGCCTACTCTGTATTTCCACAAGATTGACCGCCTTATCGGTACGGCACGAAGCAACAAGGTATCGGTGGCATTGGGATTTCAGGAGTTGCCGCAGCTCGAAGCGGATTATGGTAAGGTCGGTATGCAGAAGATTATTACCACTGTCGGCAATGTGGTCAGCGGTTCTGCCCGTTCCAAAGAGACCTTGGAATGGTTGTCATCCGACATCTTCGGTAAGGTGGTACAGCTCAAAAAAGGCGTGACCATCGACCGGGACAAGACCTCCATCAACCTCAATGAGAATATGGACAGCCTTGTTCCGGCATCCAAAATCTCCGATATGCCTACCGGCTGGATATGCGGTCAGACGGCACGTGATTTTGTACAGACGAAGACTGGAAGCGGTGGCAGGATGAATATCCAGGAAAGCGATGAGTTCAAGACATCCAAGTTCTACTGCAAGACAGATTTTGACATGAAGGAGATAATCAAAGAAGAAGCCGGCTATGTTTCTCTCCCTAAGTTCTACACCTTCAAATCAAGGGATGAACGGGAACGCATCCTTTACAAGAACTTTGTGCAGGTCGGCGAGGATGTCAAGGAGATGATTCAGGAGATACAGAAGTATAAGGTAAAATAAATATGTAATACAATGGCATCAGTAAAATTAAAGTTTAGAGTGTCCTCTCTCCCTAAGAAAGAGGGCACTTTGTATTTTCAAGTTATCCACGAAAGAGCGGTAAAACAGGTAGGAACACCCTATCGGACATTAGAATCAGAGTGGGACAAGCATCGTAATGATATTATCAAATCCACGTATGTATCTCCAAACAGATAAGGGCTTATCAAATCTATCAGAGAGATGGTTACGTGGGAGAGAAAGCGTTTGCATAAAATCATTGAAAATTTATAGAACAATGGGGGTCCTTTTACTACAACAAAATAGTACAAGAGTATTATGCCCTATCCTCTGAAAATACAACTGTCTTTGAATATATTAAAATTCAAATAGAAAGATTGAAAAGTGCAGGGAAAGAACGAACAAGTGAAACATACAAGCAGATGCTTCTCAGCTTTATGAAGTTTAGGAATGAGGAAGATTTATTTTTTGATATGATAGATGAACATCTAAGATGTCAATATGAAAGTCATATGAGAATTTCCAATTTATACCGAAATACCACATCGTTTTATTTAAGAATATTGCGCAGTGTTTATAATCGTGCGGTAGAAGATGGGCTTACAAAACAGAATATGCCTTTCAAACGTGTATATACCGGAGTAGACAAGACTTCCAAACACGCGATCAGCCTGAAAGAAGTCAAAAAAAGATTAAAGAATTGGATTTGAGCCAAACGCCAACCCTTGATTTTGCAAGAGATATATTTCTATTCTCCTTTTATATGCGTGGAATGTCTTTCGTTGGAGATGCATATTTGAAAAAGAAAAATCTTGCAAATGGCTTTGTTGTATATAACAGACGTAAAACAGGGCAACGGTTAGTTGTAAAATGGGAAAAACAAATGGAAGCGATAGCCAATAAGTATTTTGATTCAAACAATCCTTTTCTTTTCCCTATTATCACAAAGGAAGATGGAACTGAGCGCAATCAGTATTTGAATAAAACGATGTTAATCAACAGGTATTTGAAGAAGATTGCAGAACTTGCAAAAATCCCTATCCCACTACCATGTACGTGACCCGGCATTCCTGGGCGAGTATCGCCCAATCGAAAAATGTGCCTATGCAGGTCATCAGTCTTGGTATGGGGCATGACAATGAAGAAATGACACGCATTTACCTTGCCTCTATTCAAACCGATGTTATAGACAATGCCAATAATAAGATTTTGTATTTTTTGGAGAGAAACAAGTAAAAAACAATCTGATTATATGAAAATTTAGCTGCATTTGATATGAAAAGTATTGAATGCTAGATGTTTGTGCCGTAATATATCGTGATAAAATGCGGTTGTTTGGGAACAGTTTTCACTCTTACATAGAGTTAGTCGTCAACGATATATGCTTGATTTTACCTCATTTGGACTAAAGTTTTGAATGGTGTCGCAAAATATTTCCCCTTTCTCATAAAATTTTTGCAAGAACAAGCGTATTATCTGTAAATAAATTTATAACTTAATGGCAGAAAAGCAATATGGCATATTTATTCTGCCATGAGCATATGAAAACATAAAATGTTTCACATTAATTACAAAAAATATGATGAACATTGTTGCAAATTTTCACCTAAAACCTTTATTCCCTCACATAGGACTCACTGCATTCGCTCGAAAACTGCTGTTCTTTTTGGTGAATATATGCGTTTATTGTAATCTCTCAGCTCAAACTCTTCCGCTTTCAGGAACCATTTTGGATGAAAAAGAGGAATGCATACCTGGAGTATATCTGATAGCAGTTAATCCTAAAACATCCGAAGTGCTTGCAACCACAACCTCAAGTGCTGATGGTAAATATGTTTTTCCTGCTATACCCATGCCATTCATACTCAATGCCACCCATATCGGCTACACGAGTTTGAATATTCCTATTAATAATAAAACCGACATGGAAACAGCACGAATTCTCCGTATGCAAGAGGCTATAGAGCAAATACAAGAAGTTGTCGTAACGGCTGAACCACCTCGTATTGAGCGTGAAGTAGGTAAATTCGTCATACGCAACATTGCTGCTTCCCCTTTTGCAGCGGGAAGTAATACATATAACTTTATGCGCTTTATGCCGATGATAGACATTAAGTCTGAAGGAGGTATTTCGATTCTGGGAAAAAACGATGCGAACATTCATATCAACGGCCGTAGTGTAGGAAACAACCAAATGGCAGAACAAATGCTAAAAGGTATTCCTGCCAATGAAATCGCCCGCATAGAAATTATTCCTGTAACAGGAAGCACTCAATCGGCAGAAAATCGCAACGGCATCATAAATGTCGTACTCAAGAAAAAACCGGACGAAGGTCTCCGTGTATTTGCCACAATAGAAGACCGTCAAGGCTACTACAACAGCCCAAGCGGTATAGTATTTATGAACTATGCGGGAAAGAGAGTCGATTTGACAGCAGGTATAACGACCTCATACGACCAATTAAGACTAGAATCCAATCATTCATACAATTACCTCCAGACTGGACTTTCAACACAATCAGACTTTCGTGAGCGGAATAGAACTCTCTACGCAGGTGGGTATATCAATCTGAATTACAACATCAATGACCACCATAAACTAGGAGCACAGATTAGTTTGGGTGGACTTGATTACCGTCAGAACTCATCATCAACCAGTACTTACGGACGGATAAACAGTGATATAGTTGATTCAATCTATACAGCAGATGTCATCACGAAAAGTCCTACCCCTAAGCTGACATGGGGAGCAAACCTCAATTATGTCTTCAAAACAGACAATGAAGGTTCTTGCTTAAACATTGACCTTGATTTTAAAAACAATACCAACAAACGCAACATCAACAACACATATCGTAAAAATTACTTATCCTCATCTGTTATAACAGACGATTTTCTCCAGCGACCATCGGTAAGTACAATGGTATATGGGGGACGTGCGGAATATGAACATTGCTTCAACTCTGACAATACGCTTCAAGTAGGAATAAGCGGATATCGCGGAACAGTAGATAATGATTTTTTCTATGGGTTGCGTTCTGGGGACGATTATGTGAGCGATGCCGGACGCACCAACCGATTTGTTTATAAAGATTATAATCTTGCCGGATATATCAACTACAAACGGGTATGGTCTGAAACACTTGAGACTGAAATAGGACTCAGAGCCGAAAAATACCACGCAAAAGGTTCACAGAAAACTACTTCTGAAACCGTTTATCGAAACGAATTTGACATTTTCCCGACGCTATCCATACTCTATATGCCCTCTGACAACCACGAACTCTCGTTGGATTTTACCAGCTCTATTATGCGTCCCTATTATGGACAGCTAAACCCATTCATCACCTATACCTCGCCCTCCACTTATATCCAGAATAACCCTAATCTCAAATCGAGCAAAGGCTACGAATTGATGTTCAACTATACTCTGTTTGATGACTATATGCTGACAGTGGATTACTATTATGACAAGGATTTATGGACGGACTTTGTTTTGCCAATAGATGATATGACCCAAACATATACGGATAACTATGGAAACAGCCACGCATTGGATATTTCACTGTCTATATCCCAAAGCCTGTTCAAGAACTATTGGAATTTCTCAGTTGAAGCAAGACTCGGTTATGTATCCACTCGTGGTGCGGTGAGTGATAGAAAAATAGACTTCAATGATTTTAGCTACGGAGTTACCGTAAAAAGTAATCTTGCATTATCAAAGAAATACAATTGGCTTCTTGACCTTAAATATCAGTATTCAAGCCAAAGACAAGCTGCAGCCTTTGATATCGGAGCCACACACGATTTGGAAATATATATACTGAAACAGTTCCGCCGAGCCTCACTTTCAGTAGGAGTATATAATATTCTGAGATCGAATACGACTGTTACCAATACCTTTTCGGATTATCGGTTTTCAATCACTAATAAACGGTACATTACCGGCGTAGTCACTTTTTCCTACACATTCGGTAACCAGCGTGCCCGCCGCGTAGAAAAAAGACAGAACAGCAATATTGAAAAACGAATGTAATAAACAAATCTTAGCGGCACCCGAAAAGCTCATAGAGTAGGGATAATTAAAACTCTAACACAATGACCCAAAATCAGAAAATGCGGGATTTCGTAAAATCCTTAGAAAACAATCAATTCAGTAAGGAACAAGAGGCTATGCTGCTTGTCGGAAAGGCCGACACTCTACAGGCAGGAAGCAACAATAGGTGTGAAAACACATCCTCTTCGTGTGATCTATGCATCAATGATCGAAAATGTACGAATGGAACGGCAAGAGGTTGTGAAGGTTCAATCAATGATCATAAATGTACGATCATTGATAGAAAAGAAGAGCTATAGTCTTATTTATTATTAAACAATAGAAGTGAATAGCTTCTTACAAGCATTTACTTCTATTGTTTTTTAAAATTAAAGAATCGACTAATTATGAAGTACAGCGATTATAATACAATATTACCATTGAGCGAAAAATTAGGATTGGTCTATTGTGGTTCTACCGACCAATTTGTTATTTATAAAAGAGCTCTTACACCACTGTTAGAATCTATATCAGCTGACCAACTAGCTATCGAAGCACCTGGTCTTTATGCCGAACTTGTCAGAGGCGGTGGTATTGTTAATGACGAAGAGGATGAATTTGATAAATTAAAGCGTCTAGCTGACGAAGTAGAGTGTTCACCGAAATCGTACCGTCTAATTCTTAATCCAACGATGGACTGTAATTTTAAATGTTGGTATTGTTATGAAAACCATATCACAGGATCAAAAATGAGTACAGAAGTACTCAATCGTGTTTTGTTGATGATTTCAAGAATTATTCGTACTCAGAAAGATTTAGAGATTTTTGATTTGTCCTTTTTTGGCGGTGAACCCTTACTGTATTACGATGAAATCGTGCGTCCCATTCTTGACCATTGTCGGCAAGAGTGCCAACGTTTTGGTGTGCATCTGCTAGTAAATTTCACTTCCAACGGCTACTTAATTAACGATAAAACAATAGCCCACTTGACAGAAAAAGACGAATCGAAGTGTTTTCAAATTACGATGGATGGAAACAGAGAAAGACACGATAAAACCCGTTTTCCTTTACGGGGAGAAGGATCATATGACATAATCCTAACAAATGTAAAAAGATTACTTGATTGTGGCATAGAAGTGATTTTGAGATTCAATTATACAGCATCCAACATTTTGTCAGTCAAGGATGTGTTAAATGACATCAACACTATTGATGAGAAAAAACGTAAATTGTTAACCATAAGTTTTCATCGTGTATGGCAAGACCATCGTATTCAGAATCTTTCTGACTCTATAGTTACGGATATAGTAGAACTTTTCCGTAAGGAATTTCCTAATGTTGGCGATACCTTTTCAATGAACAATCTACGTAATCCGTGTTATGCTGATAAAGTAAATGAGGCTGTCGTCAATTATGATGGCAATGTATTCAAATGCACAGCACGCGATTTTTCCTCTGAAAACAAATCCGGTATACTCTCCAATGATGGTAATATTATTTGGACTGAAAATATCAACTCTCGTCGTATGACCAAATTAAGTCGCCAGATATGTCGCAAGTGCCGAATTTTACTGTTATGTGGAGGTAGTTGCTCCCAGAAAGCCATAGAATCTAATGGAGAAGAAATCTGTTTGGAAGGACTTGACAACGAAGATATGGACAGGGTTGTAATGCAACGTTTTTACGACTGTTATATAGAATAGTATATTATGCGTATACCAATCTATCGACAACTAGAATCAAACGATTGTGGTCTTGCCTGTATCCGAATGATTTCGGCTTATTATGGTAAAGTCTATAGTACAAAAACACTCAAAACACTTTGTCAACAGGCACGTGCAGGCATATCGATTAGTGATATGATAAGTTGCTTCGAGACTATTGGTTTTGAGGCATCTTGTGTTAATGTTGAACGTAAGGATATGTATCGAATGCCTATGCCAGCTATTCTTTATCTCAAACATGGACATTTTGTCGTACTTGAGAAGATACGTAAAAGGCATTCATGCAACATATTCACGATTTTAGATCCTGCCTATGGGAAGGTATGCCTAACAGAAGATAAGTTTTTGGAAAAATGGCTGATAGCAGGAAAAGGTGTGGCGGTAGTGATGGCTCCTAAATCAGATTTTCATAAAATAAGTATCGAAAGCGAAAAGGAAGAGAAACGAGGCAAAATGCTTGGTGTTATTACAGGCATGATGCGGAAGTATCGCAGAAACTTTTTATATATTTTCGTGCTGACTTTAGTTGTGTTATGCACTAGCTGGGCCATGCCATTACTACTGGGCAAGACTATTGATGAAGGTATCATGCAGAAGGACATCCATCTCATTGGGATTTTATTGCTTAGCCAATTTGCTTTCTTTATAGGATATATGATATCTGACAATGTTATAGATTTAATCTCTGCAAAAACCAGCATCCGGGTTAATGTGGATTTGATTTCTAATTACTTAAAGAAAATAATCCATCTCCCGATGTCTTTTTTTGATTCGACTTTTCGTTCCGACCTCATCCAGCGTCTAAAAGATCAGGAAAGGCTTAGCAATTTCATTACTGACAATTTCATAGGGATGCTTTTTATAGTTCTCAATATTTTGGTCTTTTCGGTAATGTTATTGGTACTTAATATGAATATTTTTCTATTGTTCATGTTATTTAGTGTATTGTCGATTATCTATAATCTATTTTTCCTTCGCAAACGCAAATATCTTGATTATTCACTTTTTACTGCGGAATCCGAACGGCGTAATGTACTTTACGAAATAGTTATGGGAATGCCTGAAATAAAACTCAATAATGCTCAACAGACACGAATTGACGAATGGCACAGAAAAGAAATGCGAATCAACGAACTACGGCTTGAGTCAATTTACCTAAATTATTATATGTCAAATGGTTCGAATTTCATTGACAGGCTCAAAGATATACTCCTAACTGGTTTGTGTTCGTTTTACGTAATTCAAGATCAAATGACTCTCGGTGGAATGATGATGATAAGTTATGTACTCGGTCAACTCTCTGGGCCTATGGGGGAACTCATCAAATTTAGCCAAATTATGCAGGATGCTAATCTTTCCAACAAACGACTTGCGGACATTTACGAAAAACCTGACGAGAACCATCATAAAATGATATCTCTAAATAATCGCCATTTGACTCGTGGAATTCGATTCGAGAATGTAAGTTTCCATTACGAAGGTAGTGCAACTAGAGAAGTACTCAAACATATTAATATTGAAATACCACTGGGTAAAACTACAGCCATAGTAGGTGTAAGCGGAAGTGGGAAAACGACTCTCATAAAACTTCTGTTAGGGTTTTATTATCCAACTGAAGGGTGTATATATATAGATGACGAAAATATATGCGATGTAAATCTCGACTCATGGCGAGCACGGTGCGGCGTAGTCATGCAAGACGGATTTATTTTCAGTGGTTCTGTGGCTGAAAATATTGCTTTGTCAGATGAAAAACCTGACTTGGAGCATCTAAAATATGCTACACGAATTGCACGAATCGCAGAGCGAATAAACGAATTACCTATGGGATTTCATACACAATTGGGAGAGACTGGAATAGATTTAAGTGGAGGAGAAAAACAACGAATACATATTGCACGAGCTGTTTACCGTAATCCAGACTTTCTATTTTTTGATGAAGCAACTTCCTCGTTAGACGCCTATAATGAACGGGAAATTATAGGTAATCTAGAACAATTTTATATGGATAAAACGGTCGTAATTGTCGCTCACCGGCTTAGTACAGTAAAAAACGCAGATCATATTATCGTACTAGATGATGGTGTAATTGTGGAACAAGGAACACACGAAACACTTACGGCTAAACGAGGACGATATTATCAACTCGTGAAAAACCAACTGGAGCTTGGTAATTAATTCTGCTACTATTATGATTGTATACAATGGCAATCTTTATATTTACCAATCATTCATTTTTCTCAAATTCAATTCATTTCACTAATATAGAGGGATAGCAACCATTATTCAAGAGTTTTCAACGAAACTGATATAGTCCAAGATAATCCGGGGATTGATATACGTTCCATTATGACGAATCGTGATGTGTAGATGTTCCCCGGTACTGCGTCCGGTATTACCGGTAATGCCTACAATATCCCCGGCCTTAACCTTCTGGTCTTTTGCTACGGAAATATGTGAGAGATGGCAATAGCTGACGGTGAAGCTGCCATGTTGTAGTGTGACATACTTTCCTGATACTTTATCCTGTCCTACCTTCAGCACTCTTCCCTGCATCATGGCAAACACCTTGGCACTCCTGGCATGTAGATCAATGCCGTTGTGAAACTTCCTCTTCCCTGTAAAAGGGTCTTTGCGATAGCCGTAAGGCGAATTGATTTTGACAGACGAGAGCGGATAGCATACGCTGAGATAGCGTGCTACCTGCTCTTTCTTTTTGGTGTCCGCACTTGACAAAACAACTTTGTCGGGTACGTACTTCTCGTTTTCAGAGGTGACGCTTTCGGGTGTCGCCTCTGTTTCGTTTGTCGTTCGGGATGGATTTTCCACAACGACTTTATAGCGATTGCCCGGACAGGAAACCGTGTTGAACTGTGCTTTTGCATGGTTCCCGAACAATAGCAAAAGAATGGATATAAGGATTCGTGTTTTACTCATAGATGCAAATGTAGGAACAGTTTTCCATCCACGCCAAAAGTTGTCTTGAATTATCCTCAAAATATAACATTAAATAAGTTTAGAGTATGAATATTGCATTAAAATCATACTTAAAGCATAAATAAACGCAAATAATTGAGCTATTTACAGTAATAAAAATTGAAGTGTGAATAATAGTATATACCTTTGTCAAAGTATAATTAAAATATCATATTAAAATATGAAACAAGTGCGATTTGAATTTGAGGAACTGCCATACGAGACCCTGTCGCAGTTCGGATTTACCCAAAAATGATTGAAGACCTGCCCATGCAGACCTTGGAGGCGATTAGTCACGGCAGACACTCTCCAGTACTGCCCATCAAGGTAAATGACGAGAACGGAAACATCGTTACCGAGCGAAGCCGTTTCGCTTTCGTGCGCAAGGAAAACGGAGAAGCCGATGTGATATTCTTCCCGGTATTGAAGAAATCGCCTTTGGAGAAATACAACGAGGAGCAGAAAAAGCAGCTCCAATCCGGAAAGACCATCGTTGCAGATTCTGTAACGGCTGACGGCCGCAAGACCAAGGTATTCGTGCAGATCGACACCGAAACCAAACAGGTCATGTCCGTTCCCACACAGGTCATCGCCCGCAACCTTCAGGTATTGGCAGAGGAACTGAAACTCAGCAATGCCGAAATCAAGGTGATGCAGCAAGGAGAACCTTTGACCTTCGTGATGGAAGACGAGCCGGTTACGGTCGGCATAGACCTGAACGAGAAGAACGGCATCCGCTTCTGCCATGGCGACAGTCAGAAATGGAGCGAGCACACCAAAAGAGAATGGGACAAATACACCTTCGGCTGTTACGGCTGTTGGATCATGGACGATGACGGAGGTCTTGACTATGTACCCGAAGAACAGTATACGGAAGAACTCTGGAACGAACAGAAAAAGAGTGCCCAACGCAATATGGGCGCAGGGCTTCACAAATAATCTTCAATCCTTATGATTATGGCACAAAACTCATTTTATCCCGAAGACGTTCTCATCGAGAAGATGGAAAGTGGAGAATACGGTTGGCTGGATTATGTCAACCACTTTTCTGCCGAATGGCAGGATGAACTGGCGGAATACTGTACGGAACACGCATTGGAAATCAACAATGCCTCTGCCGAGCAGTTCGTCCATTACAAAAGCGAACAATTAGAAGCCGCCATGGAGAGCGGTGAAGCATAGACACTATGGCCATACGAACTCATACAAATCCGAGGATAGCAGACTTGCAACCTGAAATGTGTGACCTTTTGATGTGCAACGGTATGCAAGCCCACATCGTGCCTGCCGGAGAGGGCTACCAGTTGGTAGTACAAGGGCACGACTCTCCGCTCTTACGATACCCCATCAGCAAGCAGCAGTTCTTAGCTCTTACCGACTGGGGAACGAACTATGCCAACAAGAAGGCATATAACACCTTTACGGAGATAGTAAAGAATGACTTTGATCTGCCACGTAACTTTGTTCATGCCCGTAATGCCAATGGCAGGGTGACCATGGGACTGCACGGCTACCGTATCGGTATCGGAGAATACGGCAGGATTGGCAGATATGGGATGCCGCCGCCTTTCTTAGGTTGGACCCCCAGACAGCAGGCAGGCTATCACCTCCGCAGGGTTGGCGGTCAGCTTTTCTATGCAGGAACGCCCATGGTGGCAGAACGTTCCGACGGACGTATGAAACCCGGAGAACTCCAATCGGGCGGTTACGGATTCTATTACAAAGGCCATCCGCAACCTCGTGAGCAAACGCAGCCCATCCAACAAGATGTATTGCAAGAACTGCAAGTCGTCATCACCCCGATGGTAGGCAAGTCCAGAAGCGAAGAGCCGGCAAAGCCTTACAAGGAGCTGATTACCTCTCCTGTCTATTTCTCTAATGAGAAGTGGCAGGAATGCCTGTCCTCACACGGTATCATCATAGACAAGGAAGAAAAGACTCTGACAATACAGTCGGAACAGGTTAATGCAGATTTAGTCTATGATATCACAGATGCGGAATTATCTGCACTTACCTCCAATTCTATTGAGGAGTACCCGATAGAGAGACGATTGGAACTGATGAACACGGTTATTCAGGAAGACTTCGCCGATAAGATCACGATGGATTCCCTGAATCATACCGAGCGTATCGGTATCTCCTTGCATTCCGAAGTAGAGCAAGATTTGGCAGTACGCCAACAGCAGGAACAGGAAATACTCCTGCCCTTGGAAGCAGAAAACGGACTTGCACCACAATCAAACGAACAGACCTTATTGCAAGAAGATGAATCCATTATCAGAGAACCACAGGAAGGGGCTTTGATTGACGGACGTGACTTGCCGTATCTCCATGAAAGCAAGGGATGGTATCGGGAAGGAGAACACGGACGGGAGGTGGAAGTGGAAGTGGAAGCGATTGCCGTACAGCCGGCAGAAACGGAAGGAAAATACAGGATGACAGCCATTATCAATGGAGAAGCCATCACCCACGAAATCAGCCAAAAGCAGTACGATAAGTTCCTGGCAGTGGATGACTACCACCGCATGAAGCTCTTCTCAAAAGTGTTCAACGAGGTCGATATGAAGACACGCCCGGAGATGCGGAGCAACTTGGGTGCAAAGATATTCGCAGCCCTTGCCGCAGGAACAGTCGTGGTTTCCGACCTTGCCCACGGCATACATCACCATCCCTGTCCGGAATTATACGGTGAGTATTTGTGTAATGCGCCCCATCCTTATTTCAAGCCTGGAGTGGATTCACCGAGGGATGTAGCCGCGCGGAACTTCGAGGCACAGATGAACCGTGAAGTAGCAGAGATACGCAGAGGTTTTTAACTAAAATAGATACACAAATGGCAAACGGAGAACTGACATACGAAGACTTCCTGCAACGGTTGGACATACAGGATGTACTGATAGATGCAGGCTATCACCTGAACAAGCGTGACGGTCTGCGTTATCCGTCCTATATTCGCACTGATAGTAATGGCACACGCATTCGTGGAGACAAGTTTATCGTGACCGGAGGTGGCAAATGTTGCTTCCAGCCCCCACAGCAAAAGCTCTACAACATCATCTCCTTTATCAAATCGTTCCCCGAAAAGTTTGCGGAACACAGAAATGGAGTGTCTTCCGACAGGTTGGTCAACCTTGTCTGTAACCGACTGTTGAACCACCCCATCGAAGACAGGCCAATCCGTATCATCCAACCCAAGCAGCACAGCCGTCCGTTCAGTCTCCATGATTACGACATACACCATTTTGACGTAAACGACCGGGAGACCCACAAGCGTTTCTATCCCTACTTCAAGAGCCGTGGCATTGACATCTTCACACAACGTGCTTTTGCCGACCATTTTTTCTTAGCAACCAAACACAGGACAGACGGTCTGTCATACGCCAACCTTGCTTTCCCGTTGGTATTGCCCAAAGAGCCTGACAAGGTTGTCGGTTTGGAAGAACGTGGACGTCCCAAGATGGACGGCAGCGGCAGCTACAAAGGGAAGGCCGAGGGAAGTAACAGTAGCGAAGGCTTGTGGATAGCCAATTTCAGTGAAGAGCCTTTGCATCAAGCCGGAGGTGTCGCCTGGTTTGAAAGCGGCTACGATGCAATGGCATTCCACCAACTGCACCGTGGCACCTTCCGGGATAATCCCGAACTTTCCAAGAAAAGCGTGTTTGTCTCCACCGGTGGCACGCCCACCGATATGCAGATTCGGGGAATGCTCTCCGCCACCCCGAATGTGAACCACTACCTGTGTTTCGACAACGACAGTGCCGGGCGCGAGTTTGTAAACAAATTCCGGCTTATCGCAAAATCCATGCATGTCGATCCGGAACAGATTAGAGCAATCCCTTTGATGCCCTGTTACAAGGACTGGAACGATGCCCTGCTTGGCAAGATGAGCGAAGAATACCTTGACAGCATCAAAGATGCGGTTATTCCCTTAGGTGTGCCACTCGCAAGAAAAGGAAGCACAGTCGGCGAAGAAGAAGTAAACAAACCCACCATCCACAGATAAGAGCCATGCAGAACAGACAGATATACAGAGACATTTCGCTTCGTCCAAAAACCACGCAGTTCTTCATTGATGAGCTGCCTTTGTTGTTCGTATCTATAACAGGCTTGGTTTATGGCGGTATGGAGGATATACCTCTTGGCTCCATTGCCACACTCTTTGCCGTACTCCTTTCCCTCTACTTGGCATACCGGCTCATCTATCTGAAGCGAATACGCTATCATATCGGGAGCGAACAACTGACGGCAGAACATGGCGTGTTCCAACGCAGCACGGATTATATCGAATTGTACCGTGTAGTGGATTTTCACGAACATCAGACCCTGCTACAACAGATTTTCGGACTGAAAACTGTGACGCTACTCTCCATGGACAGGACCACACCCAAGTTAGCTCTGATAGGCTTGTCCAAACAAACAGCCATCGTAGAACTTATCAGGGAGCGTGTAGAGTTAAACAAAAAAAGAAAAGGCATCTATGAGATCACCAATCATTAAAATACTGGTTCTGTCATTCGTTCTGTTGCTGATTCACACTGCAAAGGCACAGATTGTAACGACCAATCCTTTGGAATACGTAGCATTGGCAGAAGGCAACGAGTTGATTTTCTCCAAGGTCCGAGAGCAGATTGACGGGCAGAAAAAGACCGCTCTTTTACAGAACACCATTGCCGCAGAGTTTGAGCAAATGCGCCAGTGGGAAAAGAAATACAACAGCTATCTCAAAACGGCAAGTGGATTCGCTTCTTCCATTAAAGCCTGTACTCATCTGTACAATGACGGTGTGAGGATTTTCATCACATTGGGCAAGTTACAAAATGCCGTAAGCGATAATTCGCAAGGCATTGTGGCTTCCATGAACATGAATAACCTCTATATCGAGACGGCGACCGAACTTGTAACCGTATTCTCCTTGCTCCGTGATGCCGTTGCCAAGGGTGGCAGGGAGAATATGCTTACGGGAGCAGAACGGAGTCAGACTTTATGGGCATTGAACGATCAGCTCTCTTCATTCCAGAAGAAACTCAATCTGCTCTACCTGAGTATCCGCACCTACACGATGACCGATGTATGGAATAATGCCACCGCTGGAATGCTGGACCGGAACAATGGAAAAATCGCACAGATAGCGATGCGAAGATGGCACAGGGCTGCTACAGTCAGATGAAAATACAGAGAATACAATGAAACGGACAATCTTCATAACAATCCTCCTGTGCATGGGGTTGAAAGTCTATGCACAGACAGACCCGACCCTTGCCGGAATGGTTCTAACCTACACCGAAAAGGCAAAGAAGACCTTGAAGAACCAGGAGAAAGTCATGCTGCTCCAAACCACCGGCCACATTTGGACAAAGGAAGAGGTGGAAGCCGTCACCGACTTGCAAAGGGAGTTCAACGACTATCTGGATTCATTCCGTTCGGTTGTCTGCTATGCCGCCCAGATATACGGCTTCTACCACGAGATAACAAACTTGACGGAGAATATGGGCGAGTTCACCGGTCAACTCAAAAACTCTCCGACAAATGCCTTGGCGGTTGTATTATCCAGGAACCGAAATAAAATATACAGAGAATTGATATACAATTCCATAGAGATAATCAACGATATACGGACGGTTTGCCTGTCGGACAACAAGATGACGGAGAAAGAGCGGATGGAAATCGTGTTCGGCATCCGCCCCAAGCTGCAGCTGATGAACAAGAAACTGCAACGGCTGTCGATTGCGGTCAAGTACACCTCCATGGGCGATATATGGGCAGAAATCAGCGAAGAGGCACGCCCGAAAGCCAACAAGGTGGAAATCGCCCGATCTGCCATAAGACGGTGGAAACGGAGCGGCAAAGCCGGAGCTTATTAGAATAACGAATAAAATATAAAAATATGGGATTTTGGAGTTCATTATTAAAAACCGGCGGTAAAGCCATATCATACGGTGGCAAGGCAACAGTCGCTACCGGGAAAAGTGTAGGCAACGCTGTATTGCACCCCTCACAAACACTGCGTGGAGCAGGAAGTGCGTTGAAGACAGCCACCGCTGGCGGTGCTGTCGGTTATGTCGGTTGGGAGAAACTGACCACGGACAAGAGCGTGGTGCGTATCGTGAGCGATGCCGTCATAGGCGAAGAAGCCACCAATGCCATCAGCGGTACAGCCAAGTCAGCCGGGGACAAAGTAAGCCGGCTTACCGACAAGGCAGAGCAGACCATGGCCAATGTAAACCAGGCGACAAGCAACCTCTCATCCACTCTCAACGGGGCATCCACCTTCTTGGGGAATGTGTCCAATGGGAACGGCGGCAATATGTTGGGTAACTTCTTCAGCAACCTTGCAAACGGCAAGGTATCGGGAATGAGCATTGCCGGACTGATTGCCGGAGCGTTTTTGGTATTCGGCCGTTTCGGATGGCTCGGCAAGATTGCCGGTGCCTTCCTGATGATGATGACCATCGGCAATCACGCCAACCTGCTGCAAGAAACCACAGTCGCCAACGCACCCCGACAGACACCCTCCCAACAGGAAGAACAGACCCATAGCGGAGGAATGAGAAGATAACACCCACGAAAAACAATATTACAACAATGAAATATACGGAAGAAATGATTTTACATTCCCCAAGCGGCTACTGTATGCCCTTCGAGGAAGAAAACAATAAAGAAGTAAGCCTTTCAAAAGGCTATGGCGAACAGAAAGATACCGTAACCGGAGAATCTTTCTTTAATCACGGCATAGACTTTAATGCCAGTCACCGCCCTTTGGCGGCAGTAGCCAGCGGTATCGTATCGGGAATCGTTACGGACAAGGAACGTGGCGTGTATATTGTCATACGCTACGGAAAATACGAAGTGACCTACACCCATCTTACCAATGTATTCGTCCGTTTCGGACAAAAGGTAAAAGCAGGTCAGACGGTAGCCGTCAGTGGAAGTGCCCTTCACATGGAAGTGGCGTTTAACGGAGAGGAACTGAATCCGATAGAGTTCCTGACCATGCTCTACGGCAATATCCAGGCATTGCGTAAAGCCGGGCACGAAGCCGCCCACGAGTTTATCCAATTTGACGGCGAGATGAAGACAAGATACGACCGTGACAAGGAAGAAATAGAGGAACTGATGATCCGTTTCCTGCCGGTCTATATGGAAGACCTGTTTCGTGGAGCGTATATCGTACCCGAATACACCGAGCAATCGCTGCGGAACGTGTTTGCAGTGGGTGCCGCCAAAAATTATTTCTTTGAGACGATGCCGAGCATGGCAAATCCTTTAGGTATCGGCAGCCGTGCCCTGCCGTTAGCAAGCAAGGTACAGAATCTTTTGATAGCCGACTTTCTGAATTACCTTGCTCTCCGGCACAATGTCTATCTATCCACCATGGGTGAGGATATAAAAAAAAACTTCAATCCGAGGCCATAGCGAGTAGTGGAATCATCGATCCTTTGGCAGAATTGGAGATTGATGTGCAGAGTTTTGACATTCCGAGAGTCGTGTCCGTCTATCCTGACCGTGCCGGAGTCCGATGGTGGACAAAGGCTTGGTTCAACAACCGGGAGGAAGGCGAACTGTCGGTAGAGATAGATCGGAACAATGCCATCCGTTTCATTCAGGACAGGATAGAAAAGGATGAATGGCTGGAGGAATTCTTTCCCAAACAGATGGAGATATACCATAATGCCATAGAGCAGACCAAAGAACAGCTTTTGAACCAATTGAATTATTAGAATATGGGCGAAATCAAACATACAGAGCGTTTTGCAGAGTTAGAAAGGATATTCGGTGACTACTTCGATTGCCACCTTGCCCCTGTCATGCGTGACACGCAAAGTTATCTCAACCGCAAGCAGGTGGAGGAAATGGCGGAATACTCTACCAGTGCAGCCGGTATTCTCAGTTCAATGGCAGCCGCCAATAATCCGATGATCGATCCGTACCAGACACTGAAAATAACAGGCGAATGGAACTCCAAGACTACGGAAGACTATTTGGCGATGGTCAAGGACCAAATTTCCGGCAACAAGGATATGCAGACCGACCTGGCGATGATGGCCGGCGAATGGCGTTCCGCTGTAATCGGAGAAATCGGCAGGGAGCGTTATGACACATTATCCGGACAATTAGGATGCGACCTTGCCTACGCCTACACGGATTACCGTATGGAACAACTGATGATAGACAGGTTGGTCCGGGAACGTATGCCCAAGTCATCGGCAGACTACATCATCCGCAAAGCTGCACAGAATACGCTGTTAGGATTGTCAGCGACACTGGGCCAATCACCGCTTGCCGCCGAGATCGAGCAACGTGGCGAAGCGGCCTACAAGCCTTCCAAATTAGAAAAAGGGACAAGCCGTGTCATCGGTGCAGGGATTGACGCCCTCTCTTTAGGTGGTGTGGCCAATTGGACGGGCTTTGCCAAATTTGTCGGGGTGGATCTGGCTTTTTCCGCATTGACACCTTCCCAAGGCAATAAAGAAAATGGGCAATCGGTAGAGGATTGTATTAGTAAAGGCGTGTTTGGAAGCGAAACCAGCGTCTTTGCGGATTTCCGCAAACAAGCCAAAAACATACAGAAGGACAAGAATCCGTACATCATCGCTACCAATGAGCGACTGACCAAGAAGATTCCCATCGAAACTTTTGACTTCACGAAATGGATGAGTGAACATACGATAACAAGCAAGCCCATATGGAGTTTGACTGACGAAAAGAAAAACAAGGAACGGTATAAGAATGTGCCTTTGGTGATTATGCCGGAATACCGGGAAGCCTATCTGCAAAATTCAGAGCAGGAACAAGACGAGAAGGCAGAAGAAACAGTTTCTGCCGAAGTTACACAGCAGAAAGAGATTGATACTGGTGAACAGATTTTGTCCCGACAGGATGATAATGAAAAAATATCGCAACAATCATATTTGAAAGCGGTTACACGAGAAGAACAAGCGGTACAATCCGATACCCTCACCAACAAAAACGGCTGGAATGGGCTGTTCTCCTCCCTGGGATTGAACGGTATGGGTGATATAGGCAGAAACTTAGGCTATGTGTTCTCCATGCTGCCCGACATCCTGGTGGGGATGTTTACAGGCAGGACGAAATCTTTGGATATGGGAGACAACATCGTACCTATGGCAAGCGTCTTAGCCGGCTTGTTTGTCAAGAACCCTGTTCTTAAAATGCTGATGATTGGATTGGGCGGTGCCAACCTGTTGAACAAGGCAGGACATGAAGCCATAGACTGGAAACGGAATGAGGGGTACAATAGAGCGGTACAATACCGTACTTATCCGGATGAACCGCTCAATCCGCGCATTTTCAATCCGATATTGAAAGGCAACAACTTGATAGCGACAATAGACCGTGTACCCTGTACCATCCAGCTATCCGAAAAGGTAACAGCCGCCTATCACGCCGGAGCTTTGCCTCTCAACACCCTTGCCAACGCCATTCTCGCCAAAAGCGACCAGACCAGGGCCATGATGGAGCGCAACTTTGAGGATGGAGAACAGGAGACCATTATAAGAACCAGAGGAATACAATAAAAGACAAGCATATATGAAAGAGAAATCACAGTTTGAGAAAAATGCTGCGGACAAGCAAGTCGAATTGCTTTCCGAAGCATTGAACGGTGCAGTCAGTGCCGGCGGCCATTGGCTCAACGCCACGGGCAAGGGATATCCGAAGTTTTATCCGAAAGGAGTTGTGGTCAGTCCGTTCAACGCCCTGTTCATGGCATTGCATTCAGACAAGACCAGAAGCAAGACCAACCTCTTCACCTTATACAGCGAAGCCAAGGCACGGGGAGAGTCTGTCCGAGAACACGAGAAAGGTGTGCCCTTCCTGTTCTACAACTGGAACAAGTATGTAAACCGGAACAATCCCAACGACATCATTTCAAGAAACGACTACCAACAACTGCCTCCTGAAGAGAGGAACCGGTACAAGGGCATACACAACAGGGAGATTCGCACACTGTTCACCATAGACCAGACCCTGCTGCCCCTTGTTGACAAGAATGTATATGAGACCCTTGTGCAGAAGCACGGCAACAGCGTGGAGCAGGGATTCGGCGAAAAGGAGCTGCGTGAATTGCGCCCCCGCTTCAATGCCTTTGTGCAAGCCATTTCCAAAAACATGGTGCCCGTCCGCACGGACGGAAGCGGCGTGGCACATTACGACAGTCAAAAGGATGCGGTTTACATTCCCCGTCAAAAGGATTTTGAACATTATACCGACTATGCACAAGAGACCTTGCGGCAGATCATAGCGGCTACCGGACACCAGCAACGCCTTGCCCGTGAAGGCATGGTGATGAAGAACGGAGTGTCACCCACTGAAGATGCCGTTAAGCAGGAACATCTTATCTCCGAAATCGCTTCGGGAATCAAGATGCTGGAAATGGGACTTCCGGCACGCTTGTCGGATGAGAATATCAAGATGGTGGACTACTGGAGCCGGGAACTCAAAGAGAATCCCAATCTGATTGATGCCATCGAGAGCGATGTGAACAATGCCTTAGAGGTCATTCGCAAGGCGGAACGTGGCGAGAAGATCGAGTATGCGACCTATCGTAACCACAGGCAGACCGAGCGGATGCAGGAGCAGATGCCCAAGCATTTCCTCGTGGCTGACGAGATTAAGAAACACCCTGACAAGGATAACAAGACCATCGTGTTGGTCGTAGACCGACACGGAAAGAGAGCCGATGTCATTTTACCTGCCGGCGCATCCTTGGAGGTGAACAACGAGATAAAGGGAATGAACAAACAGCGCATACAGTCAGCCCTGCAGAAAAGCGGGATTGAAAATGTCCGCTTCTACAATCCTGACGGAGCATTGGGGTATCGTCCCGATGACCGATATTTTGCCGAGAAGCAGATTGAAGTGGCAAGATTGAAGAACTGGACTTTGGAAACGCTCTCCATCATTGACGCTCATCCGGCAGTAAAGCAGGCTTATGACCTTGGCTTTGAGCAAATCCAAATGGTGCAGGACGACAAGAACCGTTGGGCATTGTATATCAAACCCGAAGGCAAGTCCGGTTACAGCATTTATCCTGACAAGGATGACTTGAACCGTTTCTTCACCACCCTCAAGCAGTCATTGGATAACATCGACAAGGTACGTGGCGAACTGGCGAAGAAATACTATGCCTTGGCAGAGAGCAAACCCGAACTGAAGGTGGATCTGTTCCACACATCGGACGAGCGCATCGACCTGAACCGCATCCAGCGTGTGGCTGTGTTCAAGACCAAGAACGGTGCGATATTCTGCGCTCCCACCATAGACAACCAGAAGCCACAGCCCCGAAGTGTCACGCCACAACAATGGCAACGGATGTGGCTTGCCGAAGACCGGAACAGCTTCAAGCAGCATTTGGCTGCAACACTCTTTGCGGATCTGCTGAACAAGAACCAATCACAGGAGCAGACCTCTTCCGAGAAACAGGAAGAAGAAGAGGAGGCAAAAGTCGGTCGGAAAGAGGAAATCAAGCCTGAACAGCCTAAAGAGGAAGTCGGGAAACAGGAAGAGGTATCACGAGGTATGCACCGATAAACGAAACGGAATATGAGCAAGAACCAACAATACACGGAACAATACGCCGATTTTGCGATGGAACAGATGCGCAAGTACGGCATTCCTGCCTCTGTGACCTTGGCGCAAGGCATATTGGAAAGCAGCAACGGACAAAGCCGTCTGGCTCTGAACGAGAACAACCATTTCGGTATCAAAGCCACTCCAAAGTGGATTGCGGAGGGTGGCAAGTACGGATTATACACCGATGACAAGCCCAACGAGAAGTTTTGCAGTTATGACAGTGTGGGTGATTCTTACGAACACCACTCCAGATTTTTGGTAGAGAACAAGCGGTATGACAAATGTTTCGCCTTGGCTTCAGATGACTATAAGGGCTGGACGGAAGGGCTTGCCAAGGCAGGATATGCCAGCGGCAGCAATTATGCCGGAAGCCTGCAAAAAATTATTGAGGTCAACGGATTGCAGAAGTATGACCGGATGGTGATGGCGGAAATGAAAACGCAGGGATTAGAGATTGGACAAGAAATGAATGCCGATGCAAACAAGGAAGTATATTCATTCCCAGTGGAACGTGCGGAATTTATGTTTGTCACCTCTCCATTTGGTATGCGCACCGACCCGATGGATGCCGGCAAGCAACAGATGCACAAGGGCATCGACATCCGCTGCAAGGGAGATGCGGTACTGGCGACTGAGAACAACGGCAAGGTGGTGTCCGTCAACCAAAATGCAAATACCGCCGGAGGGAAGTCCGTCACCATCGAATACCCAAGGAGCGACGGGAGCAAGGTGCAGAACACCTATATGCACCTGTCTTCTGTCGATGTCAAGGTGGGCGATACCGTCCAAGCTGGGCAGAAAGTCGGTGTTTCAGGGAATACCGGGACACGGACTACCGGCGAACACCTGCATTTTGGGGTGGTACTGATTTCAGCGGATGGACAGAAGAGAGCTATGGATCCGGCTGTTTATCTGGCTGAGATTGCCGAAAAAGGCGAAATTCGGCTGCAAGCCCTCCATAACGGGAATGACTTGCTGGCAAAATACAAGACGGAGGCAGAGACCATTCCACAAGAAAACAATATTCAACGTCCTGAAGACTGGATGAAAAAGCTGCTCTCTTCGGAGGACAGTGGTGTCGGCTTATCGGGGACTAATGACCCGATTATGGATATGGTGGTCAAATCCTTTTCTTCGCTGATGATGCTGGCAGTAGTCATTGACAGCAAGGAAGAAGAGAAACAGATAAGTGCCGTTTCTAAAATGGCCGATGAACGGAAAGTGGATTTGACCACACTTTTGCCACACATGAAAACCTGCGCTCTCGTGGTTGGAGAGAACAACAAAGCCGTATTGCAGGCAGACAACAGCTCTGTCCAATTCTCACGGGAGTTGAGTGCCAATGAACTGCGCCGCCTGTCTGTCACGCTGAACAGTCCGGGACTCTCGGAAGAAAGCAAGCGTATGCGTGTAGCCGGGATGGTCAATGCCCTGGTGCTGTCACAACAGGCTTCGCAGAACTTCGAGCAGGGAATGTCGGAACAACAGGGCCGGGAAGAACTAATCAAGAGATAATGAAACGCGTGATGATGGAAATAGGATTGTTGTTTGTCGGGCTGTCCATGGCAGCACTGTACACCCTCGTATGCTACAAGCTGTTCGGCTTGGTGGCGACACTCGTGATCATAGGGGTGCAGGTCGTCATCGCCATCGGGATAGTCTGGATTAAAATCCGTGCGCCCGACTAAGAAGGTTGCACAGGCAAGTGGTTCACATTTAACAGGATATTTTGGTCAAATGGTCTTGGTAAAATTAAACTACAAGCAATATGATAAAGTGTAATGTAACAATGTGCGGTACAATCTGCCGTGTGGCTACCGTCCGCACCAACAGAGAGAATAAAGTATTCACTGCTTTTGCCGTTAATTGTGTGGTTCCTGCCAAAAGCGGTATCAACAAAACCGTGGAAATCTCCGTTGCCAAAGATGGAGAGGATAACGAACTGAAGAATTGTGCCATGGGACAACGGGTGAATGTGTCGGGCATACTGACTTTCAAGAAACGTGGGGACAAACTCTATTTTAATCTTTCGGCTTCGGAGGTCACTCTATCAGCTTCCAATGAAGATTCCATCAAGGGAGAAATGCACTTCCGGGGAATGACAGGAAAATACATTGAAGAGAAGACTGACAAGAAAGGCAAGGACTTTTTACAGTTCTCAGGCTTTTCCGCAGAGAAAGTCAATGACGGCTTCGAATACCTGTGGGTACGGTTCTTTGGCTTTGACTGCAAACGTGAAGAGTGGCTGCAACCCCAGGCAGGCATTGAGGTCAAAGGCGACATGGAACTGTCCGTTTATAACGACAGGTTGAACCTTTCCTGTAAGATTGCCGAGATGTCGGCGTATGTCAAGCCTCCGTATAACCCCAACAACTGACAGGTATGGCCGGTTACAAGAAATATAACAACGATGGCCCTTCCGCAGAAGACAAAGCTCTTGACCTTTTTGCGGAAATGATGATCAAGCGCATCGAGACCATCAGCAAGGACTGGTCGAAACCGTGGATTACCGAGGAAAGTTTAGGGTGGCCGAAGAACCTGTCCGGGCGTGAGTACAATGGGATGAACGCGCTGATGTTGCTTCTCCACTGCGAGAAGAACGGATATAAGATTCCTCGTTTCTGTACCTTTGACTGTGTGCAGCGGTTGAACAAGCCGACAGAAAAGCAGGCTAAAGAGGGTGTGGAACTGCCGAGGGTTGCCGTCAACCGTGGTGAAAAATCGTTCCCGGTCATGCTTACCACCTTTACCTGCATCCATAAGGAGACCAAGGAGAAAATCAAGTATGACGATTACAAGAGGCTCTCCGACGAAGAGAAGAAGATGTACAACGTATATCCGAAAATGCAGGTATTTCGGGTTTTTAATGTGTCCCAGACCAATCTTCAGGAAGCTCGTCCGGAACTTTGGAACAAGCTGGCGAATGGGGATGCCGTAAAATTGGACGAGAGCGAGAAGATGTCTTTTGAACCGATGGATGTGATGATCCGTGATAATCGCTGGATTTGTCCCATCAAGCCGATGCACCAGGACAAAGCCTACTTCTCCATTACCAAAAACGAGATTGTGGTTCCTGATAAGGCACAGTTCAAGGACGGGGAATCGTACTATGGCACGCTTTGGCATGAAATGATCCACAGCACAGGTATCGAGGGGCAGTTTGACCGCATCAAGCCCACTGCTTTCGGCTCGGACGAATATGCCCGTGAAGAGCTGGTCGCCGAACTTGGCAGTGCACTGGTGTCGCAGCGTTACGGTATGTCCAAGCATATCAAGGAGGATAGCTGTGCCTATCTGAAATCGTGGCTGGAGCAACTGAAAGAGTCTCCACAATTCATCAAGACCACGCTTTTGGATGTGAAGAAGGCTACTTCGATGGTTACGCAAAACGTGGATAAGATTGCGGAAGAATTGGGAAAAGAGAAAAAGGAAGAGCAGGACAACAAGCAGGGAATGAAAGTTGAACAACCTGCATCCGGCGAAAAGATTTTCTATTCTTCAGTCACCTACCTGCAATCAACCGATGATACTTCCCGGCTGGACGAATTTCGGGACAAGGGTGATTATGAAGGATTGCTCCAAGCTGCCAAAGAGTATTATGACGGGAACGGTATCAATGAGCAATATACCTTTGTCTCTCCCCTTCAGAACAAGGGGGATGACCTGCTGATTGAAGACAAGGATTTTGCCGTGGTCTATAACAACAGCGTGGGTGGCACATACGAGGTGATGCTGAAATATTCGGAACAGGAAATCCGTGACCATATTACCAGGTATGGAACCCGTCTGGCAAGCGATGACATCAAAGAGGTGGCAAAGGATATGGTGGCAGAACAGTTCCAGGTTATAACGAAACAGCGAATGCCTGTCTTTGAAATGCCGAGCGGAGATATTCTCTATGCCGGATATAACAGGGAGACCGATACGCTTGATGTCGGAACGGTAGTCAATGCCGGTTCTGTTCCCATCCATCAGTTCCCTTACGACCACGACAATTCCCTCGATTCAAACCTGCAATCCGTCCATTCGGAATTAAGTCAGATGGAACAGTATCAGGAGGAAAAGGTGGAATATAGCAGCGGTATGCACCGATGACTATAATGGGGTATTTTTGTATTCAATCCAACCGTAGGGAGGTTGTTCTCCTTGCGGTTGGATTGCTTTTATGCTCGATGTTATTCTGTGTTTCACAGAAAAGTAGTACCTTTGCGGTGTGAAAGTGCCGGTAATGACTCTAAGGCTCATTGCCAACACTGTAAAATGGGAAATATGAGGTTGGGCATTGGCTGCTCAACCTTGTTTTTTTAAGGTAGTAATAGATAAATATTCACCTTTTAATTGCAAAATATCGGCACTATTCTGAATTAGTGCCGAAAATTTGTTATCTTTGCAATTGAAAAAAGGAATTAAAATCATATGTTCAACGAGACAATGACATACATACTTGACTATGCTGAAGCCCATCATGACTTTAGTTTAGGAGATTTGTTTGCCTATTTACAAGAGAAGACAGGCATCAAAAAATCTTCTTTGTCCTGGTATCTGTTCAAGCTCGTGAATGAAAATGTGCTGGTCAGAACCGGGCGAGGAAAGTATGCCAAAGTGATGAAGCAGGTCTTTTCACCACAACCAGTAGAGGAAGTGAGGGAGATTTACGCTCTGTTGCAATCGGATTTTCCGTTTGCGAAATTTTGTGTCTATCAAGGGGACATCATAGCACCTTTGCAGCATCACCTTTCATCCAACCGCATCATCTACGTGGAAACGGACAGGGACTCGGCAGAAACCATTTTCAACTTCCTGAAAGATAGAAACCATGATGTTTACCTGCGACCGGACAAAAATATAATATACCGATATGTGGATATGGACAATCGTGTTATTTTCGTAAAAAATCTTGTTTCGGAAGCTCCCTTACAAGAAATATCCGGCGTGCCTATGCCCACGCTGGAAAAGCTGTTGGTGGATATATTGAGAGATACGGACTTTTTCTACCTACAGGGTAGTGAGAGCGACCGTATCATAGAAAACGCCTTTAACCTATACACAATCAACAGAAGCCGGCTTTTCAGGTATGCCGACAGACGTAAGGTGAAGAAAGAATTATCGTCAATTTTAGAAAACTTGAATATACAATGATAAAAAAAGAGTGTTTTACGACAGAATGGATCGAACAGGTTGCATCCGAACTGCACTACAATGACAAGAACCTCATAGAGAAAGTAATCCGCGCCTTGTCCCTGCTTGAAATGTTGGTCAAAGCCGGGTGTCCTCTTGTCTTCAAGGGTGGTACGGCACTTATGCTCATCCTTGGGAAAACCGCTCATCGTCTGTCTATCGACATTGATGTTATCTGTCCTCCCGGAACCAATATAGAGGACTATCTGAAATCGTTTGCCGATTTTGGCTTTATCGACCTGGAACTCGTAGAGCGTAAGCAAAGGAACGATGCTGATATTCCTAAAAGTCATTCCAAGTTTTTCTATCAGATTGCTTACCGGAACGACACGGATGCCCAATCTTATATTCTACTGGATGTATTGTACGAGGATATTCATTATTTCCAAACCCGACAAATAGCCATCGATTGTCCGTTCATACGACTGGAAGGCGAACCGTTAATGGTGACTGTACCATCCGCAGAAGACATTTTGGGCGATAAGCTGACGGCTTTCGCTCCCAACACTACAGGAATACCTTATTATAAGAACGACAGATCCTGTTCGATGGAGATAGCCAAGCAACTTTATGATGTGGGGCGGTTGTTTGAAAATGTTTCAGGATTGCAGATTACCGCAGAGGCTTTCCGCAAGATTGCGGTAGTCGAACTCTCGTACCGTTCTTTAGGAACGGATATAGGACAGGTATTCAACGACATCCGCCAAACGGCACTCTGTATCTCCACACGTGGTAAAGCTGGAGAAGGTGATTTTAATTTGATACAAGACGGTGTTATCCGTGTCAAATCGTTTATGTATAAACAACAGTATCGGATAGAAAATGCTATCATTGACTCGGCACGAGCAGCTTACTTAGCTACGCTGATTGAAAAGGGGCGCACAGAAATAGAACTTTATCCGAACAATCCCGCTGACATCAAGGACTTGCTTATCCGCCCATCGCTGACCAATAAACTGAATAAGCTGAAAAGTAATCTTCCAGAAGCCTTCTATTATTGGGCAAAAACGAGCGAACTGTTGGAAATATGATTTTTTGTGAGCAATGCGAAGGCAGTTTCTCGCATAATTCACGGTCAAGATGAACGAGAGGCTTATATTTTTGACCCTGCTCTGTGTTATCGTGGTATTGTGGCGAATCATCGGTTATTGGCGGAAGAGAGCCGGAGAAGCTGCATTTACTGCCGCACAAATGACAGACAAGACTGAAGAGCATGACCGTTTATGCCGTTTGGCGGTAAGAGCCAGCCATCGGGATGCTTGTCGTATGTTCTGTTGTTTACACCCGGATTTATTTGAAGAACAACCACCACTCAAACCATTCAAGTTGCACGGTACAAGAGTGGTATTCCATGGGTATTATTATCCGTCCCGGTACAAGGCATTTCTCAACAAAGAACAACAGGCGTTCTGTCATTCCATCTATGAGTTCAAAGAAGGGGAAATACACGGCATTGAATTTTTCAAATCTTGCATGAATGCCCTACAAATGAATGCCTATCCTTTTTCATATCATGTTTATGCCGTGCAGCGTGAGTTCAAATATGCCCAGCGGTTTAAGCGGTTGAATTGGTATATCTGTACCCATTGTCCAAATCTGACATCAGGACTATATGATGTTGATGTGTTCGAGCCTCGTGAATGTTTGCACGAAGCCATTGGTCACGAGAACCGCATACTTGAACGGAATTACCGAATTTTAGGGGATATAAAAGGGAAAGAAGTTATCATCGTTGACGATGTGCT
This sequence comes from Alistipes sp., assembly GCA_020026335.1. Lineage (GTDB taxonomy): Bacteria > Bacteroidota > Bacteroidia > Bacteroidales > Rikenellaceae > Alistipes. The sequence goes on from JAHHQO010000004.1 coordinate 59,258, forward strand.
GACTACCGGGCAAAGTATGAGCGACTACAAGAGGGAGATAGAGCGGTGCGGTGGCAAGGTGGTAGCTGCCATTTTCTATGGCAAGACTATCACTATGCCGCATCCGCTGATTGTCAAGTTGGAAGTATGGGGAGACTATATTACCCGCTTTTCCAAATCAAATTAGTTTTCTTTGCGGTTGGATTGTTGTAGCTATACAGTCAGTCTATATCATAGCCAATCATGTATTTATCGTTGATAAGCAGATAGTAGTAACCATTTCCACAATTCCGATATTCCTTGCTGAAGCCTGCCGCCATATCGCCATTGTCTCGTGGCTCACACCAAAGCGTTCCGTCATAACCGCCAAAATCAAAGCGGCAAGTGGAAAATTTCTCTTTGTTTTTCAGTGCCTCACGGAAGAGACGCATTGCTGTCGTTCCACAGTATTTTTCAATGGTGGCAAGTCCGATACATTTGCCGTTGATGTGTGTGCCTGTTGTGATGTGGTTCTCGTAAAGGTTTTTATCCAAATCCGCATTGGCGATTTCACGAAGCCAGGAATTTGTATGTGTGGCAAGTCGGGCAAGTTTCTGATATTTCAGAATAAGTTTCCTGTCCGTATTCTCGTCCTGTTCTTGCGAGGGATAGTATATTTGCTCGATGCTTGCCCAATCTGTAAACACATAGCCCTTTGTCCGCTTGCCGAGAGCGATAATGCCAATAACACCTCTGTCTCGGTTGATGAACAAGCGTCTGCGTTTTCCTGCAATCCGCACGTATAAAGACGGAGGATTGGTTTCGTTGCGAAGATAGCTCTCCGCCGGATGAATAGTTGTTATTTCCATATCTGTATCTATTTTTCAATGTTTATTTTACCTGTCCTTACCAGTGTACCATTGCGGTAAAGCATGATTTCTCCGGGCTTGAAGCCCATTTCTCCGAAGGCTATGTATTTGATATAATCCAGGTACTTCTCGTCTGAAAAGTTTTTACCGCACAAGTTATTGAAAAACATGGGTATTGAAAACCCATCCTCTCCTGACAACACTGTTTTACCGTTTTGTCTGATTTCGTCTAACATACCAATTCCCAATTTTCATCATCAATCGTAAGTTTGTTCATTTCCCAATCATACTCCACTTCCGGTGCTTTGGTATAGGGGAAATTGATGGTGTAGCCGATTTGTCCGTAGGAACAATGAAGCGGTGTAACACATATTTCCCTGCCAAAATAAAGGCTCGGTGTGCAGTATTTTCGCCAGTTAAAGCGGTCTGCAAGGATATTCCTGCAAAGTCTTCTGTAATATGATTTGTCCGATAAAGTCATAATTATGCGTATTAAAGAAATTCCATTTCAAATGTTTGTAGTAATTCATATATCTGTTCTTCGGTATCTTCCATATCCGCTACAATATCCTTGATGTGATAAGGTGCGCCATTCTTGCCGTGTCCATCATCGCCGATCCACAAGTAGGCTTCATAATCGGGGTCAAAACCCTCATAATACTCTTTTACACTGGCTATAAGGGTATCAATATTCTCGCCCTGCATATCGGCATTGAAGAGAAAATCCTGTCCGTACTTGGTGTAGCGTTGAAACTCTAACAATACTCTTGACTCATTTTTGTCTTCAACGTTCACGCTCCAGCCTTTTTCTTGGGCAATATCGGATATTCTCTGTATCTGTTCTTGGCTAGTCATGCTGTGATGGTTTTGAAGTGGGGAAACTTTTTACATTTCCCCACAAGTTGGCTTAATCCGTTACTTGAAAATAATACTCCTGCTTCTCGTCCGACCATTCAGAGGTCATTTCATCCGCTTCTCTCCATAACTTGTCATAGAGAATGGCTCTTTGGTTGTCTCTCTCGTGCCACTGCCATATCTTGTGATTGAGTACAAGGCAGAGTTCCGTCCAATACTTGTAGTTGCCTTTCCATTCGGACTTGGCTCGCCTGTATGTGTCGGTTATGGCATTGTTCCCGAACTTGTCGGCAATGGAGAAGTCCTGCCAAAAGGTGGTTATCGGCTCGTAACCGTTCAACTCTGTTATGTTCCATTTGGGGATGACGATGTTAAGTGCTTGCATAATCGTTATTGTTTATGGTTTTCGTAATACTCTTCGGTCAAATAATAAAGGTCGTTCTTTGCCAAGTGATCTATGGCTTCCGCAGCCAGACGACACGCCCATTCGTTACGCTGGTCATATCGTCCCTTGTGCCAGTTCTCTGCCAACTGCTCCATAAAGTAGAACATCAGTTTGGCTTTCTCGTTTACCAAATAGCGGTGATCGTCCGCCAATGCCTTACCTACCTTTCGGGGGGAAGCCATTTTCCCGTTTACATAATTTGAGAACTCGTCCGCAAAGCGTTTGTCGTTCTCCGATAATTGATTGTTGTACTCCATTGCTAATGAATTTTGAAGTTGAACATTTTTTCTTTTCCCTTTGGTTGGTTCTTTCTCGTCTGAACCGCCTTGGATTTTTATGGATGCTGTAAACGGCTGTCGGTACAGCTTCATGCAACGGCTTTCCCGGCCAATTACTCTTTCACGGAAAGGAAGAATTTGCAGGGAATGCACTTCAAGCCGGAGAATCAAGCACGACAGCAGACCTTTGCATCTGATAAAACCAAAGGTGGTGTGGACGGAAGATGAGCCATAGCAGTTATACCTATAAAAGGAAGATGGCTTGGGCAAAATATAAAGGTTGATATATAAAAGGAAGCCGCCAACATAGTTTTGGCAATTCATAAAAACGAGTGTTGTGCTTTTGCGAAAACACATAAGCACAACACCCATTCTTTTCCATACTCCTTTCTTTTATGCTCTCCGATTATTCTGATATTTGATATTCGTGAATAGAACAGTATGCGTATTCATTTTCTTCTTTCCATTGCTTGACAATCGCATCGACATCCTGACGGGATTTGACTTGTATTTCGCAAATATCCTCCAGCCATTCATATAAACTTTTCAAATCTTGAAAATACTCGGTATAGTATTCTTCCTCCGAAGTACATACATCAACATAGTATTTGTCTGGAAAGTATTTACCCTCATTATCGTTCGTCCAATACTCACACATGCCAGGCTCTTCCGACTGATAGAAATATCGCAGTGTGGGATATTTTTCACATACCATATCAAACATTTCGTTACAGGGAGACCACGCTGTTTCAGTATCGAATGTAAGTACCTCACCATTGAAGTTCAAGTTATCCCACGTTCCACGGCAATATATCTTTTCCCAACTTTCTCCGAGGGCTTCTACAAGACACCCTAACCACGTAGTTCCAAAACCATTTTGAACAGACGGCTTCTGTCGCTCCTGTAACTCTGTCATCAATTCATAGAGATTTTTCAATTCTGTTGCGTTGCCTTCTATCGCATACGCTGTGCTGCACCAATTTGGCATAATCGTAAATTTTAATTTGTTAAACTTGTTTTTGTTTCCCTTTGCTTGGAAGCCTTCCGACTTCGCCACCGGGATATGTTTTATGTGCGTTAAAAACTGTGTTACAAGGGAGATAAGACAAGTAAACAAACAGGGAGTTAATGAAACACCCAATTTCTGCTTACCGGAAATTGAGGAAAGTTGTCGTTAAGTCCGGCGATTTGTTAGCCTTAGCGATACTTGACATTCTCCCACAACAGTACCTTTGCACCATAGAACAATCCCCTCGGCGTGGTGGTCGGCTCAAAGGAGAAAATTCAGATTATTATAATGGGTGGACAGTGGATAAAACAGAACCATATTTTAAGTGGTACCATAAGTGGCAAAAGTGGTTGTATAAATGGATGAATTTTATATCCGTTTAACTTGTAACGGATCACATTTACACATTTATCCACTTGGGGATAAAGCTAAAACAGTACATCGCTACGGCTGTCAGCGTCAATCAGCGAGCAGCTGCAGCCGGCCGGATACATAAAAGCCACCTGCTACATTGTATATCGTAACAAGTGGCTGACGAAAAGAACAAAACAGATTTATGCTGTCATACGTTTACGAATTTGCCGTGCGTTTTTCTGTACAAGTTGTATGATGCGGTCATGGTATTCTGTATTTTGATTGCAAAGCCCTCTTGATTGCAGGACTTTGAAATTTTCAAGCGATACTTCAACGGTTTCAATACGTTTATCATCTATACGTGCAGAAAAAACCAAAGATTTGGGTTTGAGGTAGTATTCACATTGTCCCACACAATGATGTAAAGCATTTCCCTCTTTGTAATAATCATCCACACTCTCCAATACGCTGACCACAATCACCCCATCAGTGAATGACAATCCGAAGAATTTGCCTTTCAACTCTCTGAACATTGCTTCGTTCTCCTGCGCCTTTTTTCGCTCGGCTTCACGTTTTTCTCGCTCTTGGATAACCCTTACCCTTTCTTGATAGCGGTCGTGTTCAGCTTTCAAATCCAATGGACAGACATAATGGGCATTGCGAATATCCTTGCCACACCTTTCAAGCAAGCGGATGTAATCCACCCAAAGGGAAATATCGGATATGTGGTAATTGCTGCGCATGACTATCTTATAAGTGTTCCAATACAAATCGAAATACATAGAATGCTGCAGAAAATAGTTTAAATCCACCTTTCTTCCTGCCTTGAACATCGTTTCGGCTCTGCTGTCCTGCAACAAGGTTTCAATCAGCTTCGTTGGCTCAATCTCCGACAAAGAACCTCTCAGTCCGTTGCGCCTTAACTTGGTTGTGGCGGAATAATAAGGATAAACCTTGCAATCGGCAATCTGTCTGTAAACATTGTTGTCGTTCCGCAATTCTATATGATTGTCAAAGACAAAGCTGTCAAGATAGTAGCCGAGTGTACGCCTCAATGCTGTTACTTCTGTCTTGCCGTTATCATCTACCCAATAGCGGACTACCTCCATAGAATAAAAATCGGCTCTCTTGCCCTTGCGATAATGAGCTGTCAGAAGAAACACCCTCTGCACCTGTAAGCCGTCTTGGGTTGTCAGTATGGAGTAATAGGATTTGTCTTTATACTTACGCTGTAGGGTGTTGTGTATCTCCAAACTTGTACCGCAGTAAGGGCAACGACAGGTCTTTTCTTTGGTCTCTCTCCATTGGTGTCCGCAATCCATACAGGTGGTCATACCGCTTTTAGTACGGAACGCATAATGGTTTAAACAATGGCGAAATGCCCATAATTCCTGCTTCTTTGTCAGAGGCAATAACCGCTCATTGGCGGTTACTACCTTGTGCTGTAATCTCGTTCTGGCTCTCATAGTCCTAAATCAAACAATGATGGTTGTGGTTTTTCTTGTTTCGTTGCTTTGGGTGTTGATATGGGTTTGTTGTTGCGCTGTCGTATCTTCCGCAATTCCTCGTCTTGATAGGCTTTGAGTGCCTTTGCCCTTGCTTCGGCTTGCTCTTCGGAAGTAAGCTCTACCTTGTGGTTGACTATCACACCACAGTTGACGGCTTTGCCCACCTCGATATTCTCTTCATCATAATAATGAGTACAGAGCGAATAAACCTCATTATCGGTCATCCCACATCCGCCCTCTTTGCATATAGCCATTGCTTGATTAAGTACAAACGTGATGCAATCATCCAAATTCTTGTTCTCTTTGGCATACGACACGGCAAAGAGTTCATCCCTTTTGGCTCTCTCGTCCAAATATGCCTTTATGGTCTGCTTGAATTGTTCTGTTCCTTTCATATCGTCTGTTATTTTGCTTGATAGTAAATACTTGGCTCACTTGAAACATTGTAGATGTATGCTCCGCACCTTACCAACAATGCCTGTTTCCCGTAATACAATCGCTTCATTCCTTTGACACTGCCTGTGTTATGGAAGTTGGGAAATCGGCTGATATTACAGAGTTCTCCTTGTTTTATGGTCATTCGTCGTGTCCTCATAACCTTAGAAATGATAGTCTATCACTCCACCGATATACAGCAATGTCCTCGGCTCTAATTGGCTTACTATCCGCAGGAACTCGTAGGATTGTTCGGCTGCTCCGTTGATACACTGTTCGTCCATATAGAATTGATAGCTGGTGTCAAGCGGATTTTTGAGGTACTTTTCAAGTTGGTACACCTCGCCAATCCAAAAAGTGCAGTTTTCTGTGGTAACGGCTTTCGCCTTTTCTTGCAATGTTGCCACAAATTCCTCCTTCCATTTGTCCGCGCCACCGTTGTAGCGTATCGTGTCATCTGAAACAAGTTCAAACATACCTTTGGGCAGAATGTTGTTTATAAGATTGTCAATGTGGTATTTACGCTCTTCTTCGTCAATCTCCGAACAATAGTCGTAATAGTGTCCGTCTCCTTGTTCAAGGGTGCAGTCATTCAGAATGTTGTCCTTTAAGGGTTTCTCCTCTGTGATTTGAAAAATCTTGCTGTGCATAATCTGTCTGTTTTAATCGTTGAACTTTTGTTTTTCTTTTCCCTTATTTTGAAACCTTTATCGGCTTTCTTGTCGGGATCTGAATTTTACGTGCATTCAGAGACTGTGGGAAAAGAGGGATAAAACAAGTAAATGACAGAGGAGTTGATGAAACACCCAATTTCTGGCAGGCAGAAATTGTGGAAAGTTGTTGTCAAGTCCACCAAGGCATTAGTGGAAACGACCGGTGAAACGGTACTTGGCGTTCCCTCACCACGGTACCTTTGCAAAGGAAAATAGAGCCGACAAGTGAGCCGAGGAGATTTAATAGTTGAAAATTAGATCACCTAGTGACACATTTTTCGATTAGAATTAAGTCGTTATATACAATCAGCCTATCGAATGATATGTAGTAATGTACAAAGGTTTAATATGATTATGCTCTATTTTAATATGCTATTAAAACGTAACAAAAAGTATTACAACATAATATAAAGCAAGGAGAGCCGATCCATCACAGATCGGCTCTCCCTATTTAAATCATGAAGCAAAAAGTTTTTTCCGGATTCTATTTCATATAGAGCAATACTTTGGTATGCCGATTGGCTTCGGCAGGATTGTAATCTGAGATTCCTCCCTTGCTGACCTTGGTTATCACATCAACTTTCAGTCCTCGTTTTACCAGTTCCGTGGTAATATAATCGGCTCTCGATACGCTTAATCTGTCGTTTATATCGGCAGTTCCTGTGGCAGCATCAGCCGCGCCTACAACAGTAACAGACAATCCGTATTTCTTTGCAACACGTGACAGTTCATCAAGATTGACAGACTGTGACTTGTCTGTCAACTTCGCTGTGCCGAGTTTAAAGAAGAAATAAACGGGAGAACCGATGCACTCGTTGCCGGAGTTTATAAAGGACAGATAATCCGAGTGGTTATAAGTGGCAATGCTGTCTCCACCCATATTTGTCAATTCCTGAGCTTTGGCAAGATTGTCCGATTGGACTTCATTTGATTTTCCACAATCATCTACATTCACATTGGCAATTCCGGAACAAACCGCAAGGCTGTCATTGGCCAAAGGCGATTTGCCATCCCAACGCCTGTTCTTCAACCTTGCCCTAAGCGAGTTCAGTCCGCTGTAATCATTTTTAGGATAGCGGCGACTTAAATTATCACGATTATCAAACAGCCGGCTATACTTTTCAAGCAATCCTTCAATCTCCAAGATTTTCTTCAGTTCATTCAAGGTACGCATATCTCTGTCGTGTTGCCCAATGTACCTGCGATTGCTTTCCGACAGCACCGAAGCATATTCTGTCAGCCACTCGTTTTGCCGGATATAAGGAGTCGCATCCACGGATCGTTTCCATCCGATCTTACCAATCGTAAAAGACAATCCGGCGGAAACGGAAAGCATATTGTCGCCGAAGCGGTTGGCTTCCCCATATCCGTCAAAGCTCTGAAAAGTGGAAACATTGCCAATCTCCAGTAATGCCGTCAGCCGTTTGCAGATGCGATATCGCCCTTGTATTCCATAAGAAATGGCAAATGGGCTCTGATTGTTCTGAGGATTATACATCATACCAAGACCGACGTATGGAATGATGCCCCAACGTGGATTTTCTTTCTTTGCATACTGCCCGCCAAGGACATTATACATCAGGTCGGCGTGGAAATGATGATAGTCATTGGTAGCAAGATTGCAGTCCTTAAACCGCCAACCTCCGTATCCGATTCTTGCCCCGATCTGTGGAGTGAACCATTTGCCGACTGATACGGATAACGATGGTTGTATTCGGTCAAACAAATCAGCACAGCCAATCGGTCTGCCGATGAAAGCACTTATGCCACCTTGCAGGCTGACGAACCAATTGCCGTTCCATGGTGAAGTTATCAGCACTCCCTTGTGGAAAGTCGGCTCTATGGTTTGAAACATCAGATCCTTCTCCATATAGGATTCATAGTGTACACTATCCTGTGGAACAGGTTGTACATTCGCACTCGCTTGCAATGTGCAGCATATTCCTGCCATTGCGATTACAAATACTATTTTACTTTTCATCCGTTTTCTATTATTATAGATTTCACATTCAATACAGGAAACTACCTTTTGCCGATTATCGTTTCTGTTTTTTGCCGGAAGCTGGACGCATCATCTTGCTTGCCATCATCATACACCGTCTTGCCCAGATCCGGTTATCCTCATCTTCATCCCGTCCCCATTTGAGATCACAGGAACTTCCACCACCGCCATGCGTTTCGGCAAATGTGGTGGCATCATTGACCATACCGAGAAACAGAAGCGTGGCGCAGTGCATCACATCCGATCCTTGCTCTGTCAGGCTTTGTAATAATGAACCGTCAAATCGGGACTGTTCGGAAAATTCCATTTCTTCCAATCGTGCCGAGTGTCCCCTGACCAATGTCTCCAACATTACATCTTTGAGCAGCACATCCACGTTGGAGTGGATTTCACGGCTGTACTCATAGGCTTCGCCTTTTAGTTCTTCCGTGCGCTCACCAATGGCATCCATGTCTCTTTGAAGAGTTTCCAGCTGTTGGTCTGCTGTCCGTAGCTTATCCTGCTTGTCTTCCAGTTTAGTTTGGATAGAAGCCAGTTCTTTTTCCAACTGCTCCCTCTCGGCTATAATGGCCGCTGTATCTCCCTGATGGGATTGAAGGGTGCGTTCCAATGCTGACAATTGGGATTCCTTTTCCGCTTTTGCCTTTCTGAGGTTCTCCACCATTGCAGTCAAGCCTTTCACCCTGCGTTCTGCCATCCGGATGTCCGAATGGAGAGAGGAAAGGACTTCCTGATGTCGGACGATCTGCTGCTCAATTGTTGTACACTCTTCCGATAGCATACGGCGGTATTCTTCGGTAGTGCGATGTTTTGCGCCGGTCTCAGATATACAGCTACCACGTGACATTCCCCAACGCTTGTTCACTTCTGAAAAATCGCTATGCAACTGTTTCATCCTTGCACTGAACTCGTACTTGTCCTTTCCTGCAAATATCTGCTTGTATGCAAACTTGCCGTCACGGATTGGCAACAAAGTACAATGCGCATGGGGATTCAATTCATCCATGTGTACAATAAAAGCTGCAATGTTCTCCTCGCCATATTTGCCACAAACGAATGAATAGACATCCTTGGCCCATTCTTCAATATCCTTACACCTCTCGACATGAGAGTTGTCTGCTCCCTTATCAAAATTTACAATCTGATTGCCGAAAGCTATTGCATGCATACGTTCACGCGAGCCTCCAAAAATAAAATTGACCACCGTGCGGAAACGTGGCTCTGACAAACCTGCATTGGGGTCTTTGATTCCTCTCGCCAACAAATTATCGGACATCCTTTCCGGGATGCTTCGTGTCTTATCTATCGGGCAGATCTTGCCTGCCCTTATTTCAAAATTCAAATGTTCTCTTGTCGGATCATAGTTCCCGACTGACATGGCACGTTCCCAGCCTTTTTCCGTCCACCTGCGTTGGTGTTCATTGCTTTGTGCTGTGGTCATGCCTTTTGATGGTCGGAAATCCATCACCTGCTTTGCATTTGCCATATTCTCTTTTCTTATTTTCGGACATCCTATTTTGCCCCAGCTTGCTGCTCATCCGGGACCTCTCCCGATAGCTTTATGTTATTGGGGGATTAGGCTACCCCTACTTCCCTTTGTTTGGTCAACGTGCAAGCACTGCTGCACGCTTGGAATGGCAAGCCTATAAGCGTAGGACATCACGGCTTGTCCGTGATTGTACAATTGGGAAAGACTTACTACAACAGTTGTGAAGCCTATAAAAGGTCTGAGTTATGCTCCTGGTATTTCGCCAACAGGGCCTTGAACGGTTTACGGAGGGTAAGCAACATCTCTTTCTCACCGGAGTCATCGTCGGCAGCTTCCTCTTCGTCAAGTAAAATCATCTTAGCGGTCCTCCTTGATGTCTCCAATAACGAAGACCATTCTCCACCCAATTGGCACTCAAAAAAGTCTATAAAAGCTGACGGGTTATCAAAGCGTGAATTTCGTATGGTGTGCTTCAATGCAGCCACGGCTATACGCTCGGCAAGTTCTTGGGTGAGTTCATCACAAGCAGTCAGACATACCGTAGCCTGATTTATCAATGAAGCAATGTCCGACGGATCGGCTTCCGGTTCTATACGTTTTTCATAGTATTGTTCACAAACATCACCCATCTGTGAGTCTGTCAAATTGCCGGTTATCCATTTGGATAGGGCGGCATCAAACTCATCGGCAGGTCGAATCATGGATTGACCATTATAAGAGGTAGTAGAATTGCCAATGCCGGTTTTGTTGAACACCATTGTAATGACCACACTCTTGGCAAAGCGTGTACGATGTATATGCCCCATATCCTCCAACTTGTCGAGGAATGTCCTGACGGTAGCTCTGTGCCAGTGCCATTCCGATGCAAGGTCAGAAATGGTTACATGGCATTGGTCTACCTGCAACACGTATTCGTGATTTTTCAGGAAAGGAACTACAAATCCTGTCGCACACTTTTCCAACAGGTCGTAGTAAGCACCGGTCTTAGTCTTCCGTTCTCCGACTTTCTCTTTGAGGTAGTCGAAAAGTTCCATATCCGCCAATATCTGATTGGCGCATCTATTCTTGTCTTTCGTCATTTCTGTTGATTTTTAATTTGACTATCTGTGGATTCGAGTCCACTGCCACTATCCACTTATTCATGGCAGCATTGCATGATGATGTCAATAGTAGTATTCGGACAATGAACCGGGAGTCTTACACCATTGTTTTTTAGTTTCTTCATCTTCCCATTTTGACAGTACGTTACAAGAGGGATAGAACATGGCAGCCAAAAGAAGAAAGCCTAGTGTAACGGCTGTGGTGTGCAGATGCGGTAATGCACAAATTGCCAATGCGAGCAATGCAGTCAGAAAAAAATGCTTCTGTTCCTCGTGAAGTTTGGCCAGCCATTTGTCCGAACGTTTGAACGGGAACAGAATGGCACACAAAATGGTAGATGCCAGGATGCCCCATTCTCCGAAATGTCCGCCTGCATAGATATAATGATACAGGAGAATAAGTATGAGCATACAGCGCACATAGAGTTTGCGTACGTCCTCGTTTGCCGTCATCCTTAAATAGAACTTTGCCATAAAAGGACGGTTGCTTCTGTACAATGACATGGGCAGTGCGATGAGCAATGATGGGAAAAGAAATTCAATGATAATCCAAATCATAATGAATGGGTATTGTATAATCAGCGTTGTTTGTATAATGGAAATTCTGACAGTTCCAGTTTGAGCAAGCCGTATGTGGCAATCTCCATAATGGCATTGACATCTTTGGCTTCAAGATATGACGCTCCTTTTTGGAGACGTGTCTTTACGTTAGAATTCTGCTTGCGATATACGGCCAATGCCTTGTCCAGTTCATATTCTGATATGCTCCATTTCGTGCCACACTCATAGCCATTGTGTTTATAGATAGCCCGAAGACAAATGGTGCGGAATGTACATCGAATTACTTTGCCACGCATATAGATGATGCGAGGCGCATAACTGCTACTGTCATCCAAGGCGATCCAACTTCGGTGCATATCGATAAGGTAAAGCATTTGCAGGTATATCGTCCGTTTCATATAAACTCCGCGAGCAATTCTTCTTTATTCTTGCGATATTTGAAGTAACCGCACTGCTCATGGAGTTTCAGGTCAAGGCAGAGGTCTGAACACATGAACTCCAAGGAATCATAGATGGTCACATCAATGCGGTCAACCTTGCCGGTATCTGTTATCCTGGCATTCATCTTGAACATCTGTCCGAAAGCCGGATTGGAATAGGCACAAGTGCTGCTGCCGAAGGCGGTAGCTCCTGACGGAACGTGATGGTAAAGGATTATCAGTTCCATGTCATCTTCCAAAATATCCATTACTTCTTCCAGATCGTATTGTTCCGCAAGAGGAAAAGAGAGCAGGACATAATCGTCATAGAACTGCGGTTGCTCCATCATGGTAACGCCCAACAGTTGCGGAAGCTGGAGCGGTACAAAGGAAAGAAAGTCATCGTAAAAGAGTTGTAGCATATCGTTGTTGTTTTTATTTGTTTCTGTTTTTTCAAATGGAAGTAATCATAACTTTGACAAGCAATTTTGGCAAAGTTTTCCATTGGTCATTGTCAGTACCGATAATCCTGTTTAGTTTGGCCATCATAGAAGGCATTTGTTCTGCCATACCATACAATGAGACCTTCCCCTTATCGGACAGCACTGCCATACTGAAATTGTCCAATGAAATATAGGGTTGTAACAGCATCCACACATATGCACGTGCCTGTGCATCCTTCTTGACTTTGTCTTGGTTGATGTCATTCCTGCAAGCCAACGCATTGAGAACGATTCTTCGGTCGATACGTTTTGCGAAATATATCAAGGCGTCTTGGTAAGAGAGCCTGCCGTCCTCTGCCGATTGGAACACCGAAAGACAGCATTGCTCCGTTCCGTCTGTAATGGCAGAAAGATTGGCATCGGCAAGTTCCGGAAGATGGGCAAGGAATGAACGGAATAGTCTGTCTTCTTCTCTTATAAAGTCAAGCAGTTCATCTTTGCTGTTTATTCCGGATTTTAGAGTTTGAGCAAGAAAGGTCTTATATACAGATACGATATTTTTTGCCGTTTTTCGATAAAGCGGTATCGAATCCAATGAGTAAAAGAACGGTTCTGCTATTGCAACCGCTTGTGCCAGTTCCGTATCCTGCCTGTATGGGGAAGTCCGCTCCTTGATGAGCAATACATCCTTGAATGTTTTTGGAGTTGAATTAGCCAGGCGGATGAACTCAGTTTGTAAGGAATCGTGCAACATTTGTATAGTGCTTTCATACTTTGCGTGGATATGGTTTGCCGTGTCTTTGGCGATACGGACAAATACCGAATCCCGAAGTGTCTGCCAATCGTTGATAGCCACTATCAGATTTTCGGTCGAAAGAGATTCCATACCGCGCATTTTGGATAAATAGGTTTTGTAAGCATTGACAGCTCTTTCACTTGTATGAAACATACTGTCATCCGTACTTTTTTCGCACGATGCCAATGTAAAGATGGCAAAACACACGGCAATACTTTTGGCAATAGGAATTCGATTTTTTAAGTATGATGTAATATTAATACCCTTTATTTTTCTCTCTGATTTCATTATTAGTAAGCCTTTTTGTATGTAATTATTATTGATTTACAGCGGTAAAGATAAATATAAAAATTCACATTATAATACTTAATAATAAAACTTTAATACACTTTCTTTTTCATACTTAAAAGTATGATAGACAGGAAAAACAAAAGCACAACAAATGAAAATACAGAGTATAATTATTACCATTTATTTTCGCAAGTATGATTTTATTTATATTAAACTTTATATCTTTGCAGTTGGTATCATTTAGCATTGAACACAAGTATGGCAAAAGTAGGTTACATATTCAAGGCAGCCGGTTATGACAGCTTCGACACCGATAAGGAGTGGATGGAGCAATACGGCTGTGTACAAGTAATAGAGGAAGAGAACGGATTCGAGAAACTGCGCCCGCAATGGAAACAGCTTATGGCAAGTCTGGAACGTGGGGACGAATTGGTTGTTTCAAAATTCAGTAATGCCCTGCGCGGCTCCCGTGAATTATCGACATTTATTGAGTTCTGTCGGGTGAAGGTGGTTCGAATTGTATCCATTCACGACAAGATTGACAGCCGTGGGGATTTGTTCCCGGAAACCAAAGCCTCCGATGTGTTGGAGATGTTCGGTTCTTTGCCGGAGGAATGTGCCATGCTGCGCAAAGCTTCAGCCCACATCATCCATTTGAAACAGAATATCAACCAGCCGACCAAAGAGAAAAACATCAGCAGGGCGGAGCGTGAAAAGACCATCGTAGCCATGTATAACAACGGTCATTCCATTGATGACATCTGGAAGGTGAGCGGATTCAATAGCCGCAGTTCGGTGTTCCGCATTCTCAATAAATACGGTGTTTCGCTTAATCGTGGCAAGTTCAGTGGGCCGTTGGGAAAAAGAAAAATCAAAAAAGAATAATACAACCGTTATATCGAATTTTATACATACACAAACTATCTATCATTCAAGAATATGAAACTAACAAATCCTATTCATACTTTAAACACTCTAATTTCACGTAGTCTGTATTATGGGAAGGCAAAAATAAACAGATTATTAAGAAATCAATCTTGGGAGTCAAAATACACAAAGGTGAAAACATTAGGTAGCGGTGGTAATGCGCAAGTCGTTTTAGTAACAGACAATAACGGGAATCAATTTGCACTAAAACCTTTAGATAAAGAATATGCAACGCGGAAAGAGAAACGAGAAAGGTTCTTACGCGAGGTGGAGGTGATGAAGAAAAATCTTGATGATTTATCTGGAGTAATACCTATTGTTGATTATTGTAATAAGGGATATTGGTATGTTATGCCAGTCGCAGATAAGTCTATGGATGTAATCAAAAAGAGAAACATGGATCTTGACCAAAGGATAGAAGTTTTTCTATCCATTGCCGAAACCCTTAAAATCATTCATTCCAGAAGGATATCGCATAGAGATATCAAACCAGCCAATATTTTATATTACAATGAACATTTTTGTTTCTGTGATTTTGGATTATGCCATATTGAAGATAGTAGATTAACTAGAAAGAGCGATAATATCGGTGCTAAATTCACTATTGCACCAGAGATGAGACGTGACTCAAAAAAGTCTGACCCATATAAAGCAGATGTGTATTCTATGGGGAAAACATTATGGATGTATCTCACTGAAAACGAGTGCGCATTTGATGGCATATACAATCCCTTGGAAAGAAGTATTGGCCTGCACTATTTTGAGCAATATAAAGACTCATATATTGCTGAAATAGAATTTCTACTTGAAGATGCGACAAAGGATAATCCTGAAGACAGACCAACAATCAACGAGTTCTGTGATAGATTGTCAAATTGGATTACAATATCAAAGAATAAAGATTTGGCCGCGATACAACGAAGTGAATTGAGAATGATAAAGCACTACCTCAGTCCTTCGTGCGAAATTAATTCGCTCACAATAACAAATACTAGAGAAATTGTAAAAGCCTTAAACTATTTTAAGCTTACACCAATATTGAATCATATGTTGTATCCGCAAGGAGGGGGGCTTGATTTTGATTCTGCGGAAATGGTAAACGAGGGAAAGTGCATAGCTCTTCATTCTCAACAAAGAACAATAAGCATATTGAAGCCCAAGCAATTCGTATTTGAGAGTTTTGATGACTACAGGTGGTTCTATTTTTTAATTGAAACTGATACTCTCGACCCAATATTGGCTAAAAATGATGTTCTTTCCGAGGATCTTTTAGAAGATACTCCTGGCAATTACTGCGATGCTCTTGATTCTGTATATGGCGTTTATAATTATGACTCCGGTAAAAAATTACCCAAAAGTGCACGAAGAGTAGAGAGGTTTTGTAAAAATTGTATTTTCTTGATTCTTCCTAAATTGGGCTATTATAACCAACAGCCTTCAACCTATGACGGGCGCCAAAATAATTGTACAGTCGAGGAGTTTAAGGCATACATACAAAACATGAAAGCACTTGCGGATGAAGGAGAAAACAGAGGATATTCATTCTCCGAAATCGTAAACGCATTAGATAAATTGCCTAATCCATTTAGATGTCCAGAGGACTCTAGTTGGGCAGATGAACTGAAAAAGTATGTTTCTGTATCAGAAACAGATATTCTGGATATCGTTAAAAATATCGATATTTCGGACATTCTATTAAGCATTGAAGATAAAAATTCACCAGCCACTTTTGCAGTGTATGTCACAAACAAAGTGTTAGAAAACTCTAAGTCTTTATTTTGTAGTTACGAGGAAAAGACACACTGGTTCCTATGCAATGATGGTAAGATACGAAAAACCTGCTGGAAAGATGATCAAGTATTAAAACTGCATGACCGTTGTACAACCAATTCACTTGTTGAGGAGATAAGAAAAGCCATAGATAAGTTATATCATAATGCTGGTTTTGAAAATGAAGGTTTCCAATCAATTTACTGTTCTATGACTCTGTACAAAACAGGAAAGCCAACACATATGTTTACAAAACAAGAAATCAAAGAGCTAATGGAAAGTGCCGATGATCGCCTTGGGAATACACTTGTAATAAACGAGTTTGGCTTTGCACAAGTTATACCAGGAAATTTTGACAAACACACCTATCCTGTAAGTCAAGAGACATGGTGTTCAAGGAATAATTATGTAGGTAAATATTCTGCTCTTTCTGATTTAGATGACTCTTATGAATGGATGCTTGAAGGTTGGTTTGATTATCTAGAAGGTGGCCTTGCCGTTTATATGGATTATAGTTCAAGTAGCTTAACCGCTTCGGAATTATTAAAGAAAATAGAAATACATTATTAGCAAAAAAATCCTGACAATACCAATTCCCGTTGACCATCGTATCCTAATCGAGATTGCAATAATAATACTACAGAGAATAATCCAAGTTTAGTCTGCTTGGCATACTTGCTTTACAATTAAGCATCCGTATATTGCATTGATATTTAACATTATATATTTGTCTATATCGTGATTTTTTCGTATCTTCACAAGTAGTAATCAGAAATAAATCAGTGATATGGGAGACGTTATCATTACAGTATTGGGATTGTGGGTGTTTATCAAAATCCTGAAAGTGATATTCGGAGGTTGGAGTAAAAGCGACTACCAACGAGACAAATAAGATTCAACCGACAGAAAGCAACTTAAGCCAATCTTCCTATCTGGCATAGCGAGGGGTGTGAAAATCAGTATTTAATTCTCCCTCTTGTCGAAAATACCAACCCAAGCAAAGGGTGGGCAGTAAGCGAGTTTCTTCTCTAGGTCCGATAATCAACAAAAGGTTTTGATTACCGGGATAAAACGAAGTCTTGGAGCGGTTGGCAAATCTTTTTGTATCGGAGTGTACGCCGGAGAGTCTTGCGAGAGTGGAGCAACGTGTAACATTGCGTAACCGAACAAGTCTCTTCAGGAAGAATAGAAGAAGCCGCTTACGGGATGGGTGAAAAATTATAAGGGCGCAACTATTAGAATATAACAGGCAAATCTACGAGCAAAACAAAAGCGACCGAAGTCGCTTTGTTCATTAAGGTGGGGCAGGAATTACTTCTTGCCTTTTTTCGTTTTCTTCTTAGGCTCTGCCGGAGCTTCCTCCTTGTCTGGCGTTGGATAGAATTTGTTGGCAACCATGACGATGCGATTGTGTTTTACGCCGTCTTTATCGGTCCACTCTTCGGGTTTGAAGTACCCCTCCACGGTCAGCAGAACGCCCTTGGTTATCTGGGTGAGCGAATCGGTGTTGGCATTGTTGCGCCAGGCTTCCACGTTTATAAAAGCGGAAACACGCTTTGTTTCCTCTCCATTCTTCTCCTGACGGCTTACTGCCAATGAGAAGCGTGCCACGCTTGCGTTTGCGAACTGACGGATTTCTGCGTCTTTACCTACGAATCCTGATACTGCGAAATTGTTCTCAATCTGTTTCATATTACAATGCTTTAAGTTGTTATTAAAATTATTTTTACGCTGCCAACATAAGTGAGTGCAGTATAGGGTTGCGGCAAGGATAGTAATCAAATACGCTTTATTTTTGTCAGCGCAAGCCGTCAAAACCACAGGCTCGATAAAGGAAGATTTGTGAAGCTACGCCATTGACCAAGGCTCTTTAGCCGTACCCGGCTGCATACTAACTTTGCAACGGAAAAATGTATGATAACACGACCAAAAGCAATTGTGAAACAGGTTGATGAAAACAAATGGGCAAGGTTTCGTAAATGGACAGCATCCGTCCGTAAATGCAAGTTTAAAGAAACGCTTCGGCTGTAAGTCCAAAAGAAGAAGTATGTTTGAAGAGAAACGAGTATTACCGTCAAAAGTGGATGCCGGACAATGCCTGCACTTATGCCGCAAGTCGGCCAAGAGCATTCTGCCGTGGAGAGTGCTGCCCGAATAACAGACCAACTTGACGAATAGTCGAAAACTGCATCAGAATAGTTGACTTCTACTTCAACGGCCGACAAGACAGGGTTCCCCAAGAAAAGAAACGAAAACAGAAGCCCCGCTATCGCCGGACAAAGCTACTTTGGACGCCATTGGCGAAGTATGGAATATCAACATCTACAAAAGGAGTATCGCTGACTTATCCGGATTCAAGCAAATATAAAAAAGGTAGTCTGGCTTGTTTCTACAAGCCTGGATTATAAAAGTCGATTGCCATTTATGGGGTATATTGGTCAATAACAGAAATGGCAGCATAGAGAAGCATTCTCCGTGCTGCCATTGACTTGAAGCTTGTCATCATTCCAGATATGACCAGTCGACTATCTCCAGTTCCTGTCCACAGGGGAAATCGTCGATGGGGTCGCAAATGAACGTACCATAGAAATTGACCTCCACGCAACCGTTTTTCAATGAGGCAGGTTCGGTCCAACCATCGTCCATATGCCGAATGTGATACCATAGTTTCCCTTTAGGCAATGTGTTGGTATCTATCCGTAGGTCTATAAATTCGCCCTCAATGGTATTGCCATTCTCCAAAGTCAGAAGCATCGGTATTTTGCACTCTTGACTATAATCGTACAACATAATATTTGGAGTTAATCGGTTATCTCAATGATTTCATCGACTCTTCCGCAAAGGAAGGCCCTCAAAGCAGTTTTATCAACGGCATAGTATTCTGCAATATGCTCATATTGCTTGACAAAGAAACGCTTCAGCACATCCGAAAAGTCAAAGCGGTAGCCCATAAGTGGAACAGACCTCTTGAAATAGACATTACTGTTCACGTTGTTTGTCAGCCAATTCTTCTGCTGCCGACACAAGGGAACGCCCTCATTGAGTTGTTGTCTCAACTGATATACCTTGCTGTCTTGCAGGGTTGAAAGTTCGGGAATATCCCAATCCACGAACCTTGTCGCTATCGGTGTCATCATAAGTCAATCCTCCTTTAGTCATAGATTAGTACCTCGTCCCGGTATTCCACAACCTCTTTGCCGTTGTTGAGCCTAACCACTATTTCATTACCATAATCACCAACCACTTCGCCCTCTGTATATCCTTTGTAAGGTGTGAGTAAAGTACAAGGACATCCAATAATGTCTGTTGTTTGTTCATCTTCGTAATACATAGTCCGCTTTATGTTTAAGGGTTATCTGTAAGACCATTCTCCGTTTGAGAATACTTGAAAGTTCACATACTCATTACACAACTCGTGTGTCAGCACTCGGATATAAATCTCGTTCTTGTTCTCCAAAAGAGAAATCATTTCGTTTATCTCTTTTTCGGGGTAATCCCACTTTGAGGAAAACTCTCCCTCGATATGGTCTTCTGCTCTGTCAAGATAACAGTCGCAAAAAGTTTCATCTAAAAATTTCTCTACCTTATCAAGGTCTTTCTCGTTCTCCGTACTTGCGTAGAAGATGTTTGTCGCATAATTTGCCATAATCGCTTCTGATTTGATTTTTTATTTTTCCCTCTGGTTGCATCAGCTACTTTCGGGTTTGATTAAAATTATGGCGCATTGCAAGGTGTCCTGGCTCTTCTTGCACGGTTTCATTGGCAAAATACTACCACTGTTGCAAACTGAGTGTGGAGATTTTGGCAGGAACCGGCAGGCTTGACCTTGCGAAGAAGAAAGACAGGATATATACCTTCGCGACACAATTCTTATTCAACCAGCCCGAAGGTGATGAGGAAGAGGAGAAATGACAAATTGCAGTATAATAGGAACACTAAAACGGGGAACCGCATTTCAAATAATGGCGGATAAAAAAGAAGTCTTGGCTGGCGAAAAGAAGGAGAGATAAGTCAAATTTAATCCATCCAAATCTTTTGTTTATATATACAAAGGATGAACAAACTATCTGTATATGCTTTTGTGTGTTTAATTACGTTGGTAAGGTATAAAAGAGAGTTGCTTACGAAAAGAAAAAGGATTGAACCCTCAAGATTCAATCCGTCTATATTCTTTGTCTATATATACAAAGGATAAATAAACTATATATGTGTACTGCAATCAAGTTGTAGCAATGTTGTTTTTTGATTCCACTGATGTTGTTATTACTATGTTGTAACTCCTTTTTCTTTTGGTCGGCAAAATATCTCAAATGAGTACAAAACACTAAAAACGAAGAAATGAAAACAACAACCAAGTATCTGCAAATAAACAAAAATGCACAGGATACAAACTGAAAATGGCAAGTAACAGAAACTTTATATTGGGATAAAATTGTTCCTAATTTGTTACTTACAAATGTGAAAATAGCACTCTATATTTTGTATATCAATCAATTATATTTTGCTTGTAATAATTCAATGTGGTTTTTTATTAATTAATGGATGAAACATTGTCTCGCCGATTGTTGCCAATCGGGAGTAAAATATCTTCGTAATCGCCCCGGTCCTCCACATCGACCTCAAATTCTCCGCAGACGGCTTCACCATCGGTGATGACGATGCTGTCCGCAGTGATAACACCGCCACGGGGTTGGTATCTAAGTTGGAACGAAACGTCAAAATCTAATTTCTTCACCTTGCCGTTCTTGAGTTTGAGCACCAAACCCAACGTGTGACCTCGGGGTGCGGAGGTGGTCGGTTCGAAGTTGCAACAGCCGAACGAGCGCACCACTGCCTGCACACCCCACGGGGTGAGGTCGGCATCGTAGAGCAGGGAGACGGGCGTGGACGAGGTGTGTGCGTTGTGGAGCATCACTCCGTCGGCTATGCCCGACAAAGTACCGCGCGCCTGTGCCACATGTTCGATGCCCGAAAGAAATTCATACCGTATCAGATAGCTGAAGACCATGGGTTGAAGCTCGACATGCAGCGTTCGGGTGTCTGCCCCGATGCGGAAGTTGTCGCGGTGACAACCGTAGAGCATATCGGGAGGGGGGGGCAGTCTGTGTACCGTCCTGGGAGCGCGTGACCTTGCGTGTGGTGGCGCGTGCGGTCGAAAAATGATTCATATCCTCAAACATGATGTATTCGGTGTCGTTGTTGTGGAACAGCAACGTGTAGTCACCATACTGACGGCGGTATTGCCCGTCATGAGTGGGCAGGTTGGTTGAGCCGAGAAGGGCATCATCGGCATAAAACGACATACGCGGTCCCTGTGGCAGCGCAGGGCGCAGTTCATCGTAGGCAATGCCGAATTTCGAGGGCCAGTTCATCTCCCAATCGGTCAGCCCTATGTAGGGAATTTCCCTCTCCTGACGGTAGTCTGCCGCCACCCATAATCGGGGCGAGGGGCATTCGTATGCCTCGCAAAGACGCTTGTGCTGGCAGGCGGTCATGCCGATAAGTGCCACACCACGATTAACCACTTATATATCTGTCGTAAACTCATTTCCTGTCTCTCTTTAATTGATTCGTGTTGCCCCTGCCGATGAGCCATACCAACGAAATCTCCGCCTTGGTGGGGCCTATCCAATGGCGGTGTTTGGTGCACTGACGGATATAGCACCCGTTTCGGGGCAGATACTCCTTGTATGTACCCCCGCCATAACCTATGCCGATGACAAAATTGAGGTTAAGACGACGAGCCACGGGCAGCGAATAACCGTACTCCAAACCGATGGCATAATTCCATCGGTCGGCCAAATAGCCGCGTCCGCCCAACTCGAAATCGTAGGTGAGCAACTGTCCGCTAATGCCTACATGATGACCTGTGAGGGGGTTTGTTCGGCTTCTCTCGCTCAACCATTTGCGCAGGGCGAAATCACCTCCGTAGGTGCGCCAATATCTGTGGTGGTGGCGGTTGCTCCACCAGGCATACATCCAGTTGCCCGACAGCGACCAGTTGCGCCCCAGATGGAACTCTGCGCCGAGGTTGGGAATGAGCAGGGCATCGTAAAGCAGGTTGGTTTTCAGTGCCATGTAAAACGGGGCGGCGGTGTATGGAGGCGTAAGAGGAATACATCTCTCCGTCAGCCGAATTACCTCGGTGGTTTGTGACTCCGGGAAGTATGCCGTAGTGTCGCGGTGAAGCATTCGCAGGGTGAGTGATAACTTATCGGCGAGGTAGTCCTCCGTAATATGTAAGCTGAGACGCTGGAGCGGCAAACCTTTCATGGGGTGTGCCTTGGGGTAGGTGGCAACCGATAGCGTGATGATGCGCTGTGCGAGGTGACATTTGTCTGTTTGTGGCGATTTTCTCGCCATATAAAACGAGTGCAGATTCTTGCTTCGGAGGATGTCAATCTTTTTGGGAAAAGAGTCGCGCTCCTGTGCCGAGAGGGGCGTGGCGCAGATTCCGACAAGGAGGAAAAGGAGGGGTGACAGTGTGTATTTCATGGCTACAAATGTTTCTATGCGTGACACTGCAAAGTGTTTGCCAAATGAATCCCCGAAGACGGAAATTGTGCTGTGGAGGAAAAATTAGGTAATCCACACGAAAAATCGTACCTTTATCCGTTCAATAGATAATTAGAGCAATGAAGATACTTCACACCAGCGATTGGCACTTGGGACAGGAATTTTACTCCTACGACAGACGGGAGGAGCATCAGGCATTTTTCGACCAGCTGAAAAACATCGTCAGAGAGGAACAACCCGATGTGATGGTGGTCAGTGGTGATGTCTACCATACGGTAGCCCCATCGAATGGCGTGATGAGGATGTTTACCGACTCGTTGGTGGAGATTTGCGGGGCGTGCCCCACGATGAACGTGGTGGTCATCGCCGGTAACCACGACAGCAACTCTCGTTTGGAGGTCAATCGCTCTTTGTGGTCGCGCTTCAACGTGTCGATTGTCGGCAGTATAGAGCGCACCGATGACCATGAGGTTGATTTGTCGATGAATATCATCTCGGTAAAAAGCGGTAGTGGCGACACCATCGGATATGTTGTTGCGATACCACATATATTTAATAAAGCCTATCCCTCGTGGACGGGAGGTCAGAGTGTCGAAGACAAGCAGCGCATGTTCTACGAAAAGGTGGCCGAAGCGTTGGGTGATACCCATAATCTGCCTGTCGTGATGATGGCGCACATGGCGGTCTTGGGGTGCAACATTTCGGGGCATGACGACTCGCGAGGGAATCTCGAATATATCGGCATCTCGACCCTGAACCCCGTGCCGTTCGACTATCTGGCACTCGGACATATCCACTATCCGCAGGACATCGCCACCGGGCGACCGACCTGCCGTGCGCGCTATTGCGGTTCTCCGCTGCCTGTCAGCTTCGATGAAGAGTATTCGCATTCGGTCTCGATTGTCGAAATCGAACGGCATGGCGAAAAAGGCACGTGCCGCACCATACCTGTTGTCAATCCGCGTCCCGTGGTGACACTGCCCCGCGAGGCGACCGACTTCGAAACGGCTTTGGAGGCACTGTCGTGTTTCCCCGATGATGAGAAGGCCTATGTGCGTCTGCACGTGAAGTTGGACAGCGTGGCACCTGTCGATGCCATGGAGCGCGCCGAGCGTGTGGTGGACGGCAAGGCGTGCCGTTTCTGCTGTTTCAAGTGGGAGCGCAAAGAGGCGGACAAATTGCAGGCGAGAGAGTTTGCCGACATCAACGAATTTCGATTGTTGAGTCCTGTCGAGGTGGCGCGTCAATATTATAAAGAGCACTGTGGCGAGGAGATGCCCTCGGAACTGGTCGGGCTGGTCAGCGAGGTGTATGAGCAAATGAAACGCAAGGAGGAGTAGCAATGAAACTGAAAAAACTAACCATACATAATATCACATCCATCGAGGATGCCGTCATCGATTTCGAACACGGACCTTTGGCGAACGACTCGCTGTTTCTGATTACGGGAATCACGGGTTCGGGCAAATCCTCGATTTTGGACTCCATCTGTCTGGCGCTTTACTGCACCACACCGCGTATCAAGGAGTGTAAGAGCGAGAAATATGTCGATGACAAGGAGACCTTCAACACCAGGCAAAACGGTGGTGCAACGGTAGATAGCACCGATGTGCGTATGTATATTCGTCGTGGTGCGAAGGATGCCTTTGTGGAGCTGGTTTTCACCGATAAGGACGATTGTGTGCTGACTTCGCGCTGGAGTTGTGCCAAGTCACAGCGTGCGCCCTATCGTGTCATGGATTACACCATCGAGTTGTGGAACGACAAGAGAAACCTGCTGACCGACAAGAAACGCGAGTTTTGTGATATGATTGTCGAGCGTCTGGGCATGACCTTCGAGCAGTTCTGCCGTACAACGATGCTGGCACAGGGCGAGTTCACGAAGTTCTTGAAATCGACAGTCGATGAGAAGTCCGCTATTCTGGAGAAGGTGACCGGCACGGAGATTTACACGCAGATAGGCGCGCAAATCAGTCAAATTTACTCCGAAAAGAAGCGTGCTTATGCAGATTTGGAGTTGCAGTTGGGCACTATCCGCTTGCTGACGGACGAAGAAAAAACGACAATCAACGAAGAAATCAGGCGTTTGCAACAGTCTGCTTCCGCGATGTCGGCCGAGAAATCGCGCCTTATGGAGCAGCACCGTTGGTTGGAAGCCCGAAGCGAAGCCGAGCGCAAACTCTCGGATTATTCTGTCCGGCAATCGGAACTTCAATGCATCGAGCAGTCCGAAAATTTTGTCAAGGAGCGACAGCTTCTTGAGGATTGGGACAAATGCATGGTGCGCGAGTCGTGGTTGCGCAAGAAGGCACTCACGGCGGAGCTGTTCAATTTGGAAAAAGCGGATGCCGAGTTGAAACAACGTTACGAGAATTTCCTGCGCGGCATATTCGGCGAGGAGCGCAAACACAGCGAATTGTGCAGTAACCACGATGCCTGCAACGCCTATATCGAGGAGCGGAGTGAGCAGGCCGCCATGTTCCGACAGGCGGATACCATTCTGCTCTTGCTGGGGCAGACGGACGATGCCCACCGCCAAATCGCAGGCAATCAGCAACGTTTGGAGTCGGTGAAGGCAAATATCGGAGAGCAGGAAAAGAAGATTGGAACATTGAACGCCGAGCGCGAAAAGTTGCAACAGAGCGATGCGAAGAACCGCAAGGCGTTGCAGCAGGCGCAGGACGAACTGCGTCAGTTCGATTTAAAGGAACTGCAAACCGAGCGCACCCGACAACAGCGCAGTATCAACGCTCTCACGGAATTTGAATCCGTTTACAAAAAATACCGTCAGGCAATGGAACTGATGGCAAAAGCGGACGAGGAGTACCGCACGGCTTGCGAAAGTGTGCAGGTGTGCGAGCGTCAGCAAAAAGAGTTGCAGGAACAATATACGGCAGCCGAAAAAGATTTCCACAACGTGGAGCAGACCTTCGAGAAGCAGAAGATGTCGTGTGACGATGTGCTGAAGAACATTCGCAGCCGATTGGTTGTGGGGGACACCTGTCCGCTGTGCGGTCAGAAGGTGGAGGTCGTGCATCGTGATGAGGCCTTCGAGTCGGTGCTCGCTCCCATGAAAAAACTGTTGGAGACCAAGCGCGAGCAATTCGACAAGGCTTATCGGGCCTATTCGGACAAAAGTGCCGAGGTGACGATGGGGCGGCGTGACATTACCCGGTGTGAGAAGAATAAGTCACTTGCCGAAAAGGAGTTGCAGACCGCTACCCAAAACTATCGGGAGAATGGGGCAGGCGAGCCCTATCGTGAGGCAGACAACATCGAGGAACGCATCAAGGAAGATATACAGCTGATGGAACAGCAGTTGTCGGAGCTGGACGAGAAAATCATGCAGGTGGGTGTTTGTCAGGAGAAGGTCTCAGTATGTAGCAAGTGTTGCGAGACATCACTGTCCCGACTCACCGATGCCGACCGTGAAATTGGCGAAGCGCAGGAGCAACTTTCGAAATATAGAACACAGGCGGAGGGTTTCAAGGCAGGCATCTCCACCCATGAGGAGACCATCAGTCAGAATATGGTGCGACTTGCGGAGATGATAACTCTTCCGCACTGGCAGGAGATGTACGCACATTCCTCCGAGGAGTTCCGCGCTGATATTCGCCGGCAGGCAGATGCCTACACGGCACAGCAGGAGAAACTGTCTACACTCACGGAGCAGATTCGCAACCACGAACATCGTCTGGAGGAGTTGCGCTCGCGTGTGGGTAATATCTGCGAGAAGAAACCCTCGTGGGCAGATGTCAATACCCAAGATGAGGTAGCCTTTCACAACATCGAGTCGGTAGGGCGTCAGTTGTACGATGCTGTGACCAACCATGTGAGCAATGTCGTGGCGAAGCAAAAGGAGTTGGAGAAGGAGGAAGCGCAGATACATACCTATTTGCAACAGGAGGATGCCGTCTCGGAGGAGAGAATTGCCCAATTGGCGGAACAATCGGCCGAGACAGTCAATGCCGTGAGAGCTGCCCATAACGAATATCGTGAGAAGTGCACGGCTTTGAGTGCGAACATCGAGACGGTGAAAAAGGAGCTGGTTGCATTAGAGGAGCATATGCCCCAATTTGAGGAGGGATTGAATGATATTGAGTCGCTGACCCTGCGTATGGATAGTTTGGAGCAGGAACAGGCGGAAACGGCACGCAAAATCGGTGGCGAGCAGAACAAGTTGTCCAAGGATGCAGAGGACGGCAGTCATTACCGGGTCGTAGAACAGCAATTGACCGCGGCAAGGAGCGTCAGAGACAAATGGTCGGTGCTCAATAGTATGTTTGGTGCAGGCGAGGGCAAATATTTCAGAATCATAGCCCAAAGCTATATCCTCAAGGAATTGATACGAAATGCCAACCGCTATTTGAGTACCCTTACATCGCGTTACGAGCTGGTGTGTCAGTCGGGTGCGCTGATTATCCTCCTCAAAGATAATGATGCCGGAGGTATCGTGCGTCCCGTAACGACCATTTCTGGTGGCGAGAGTTTCCTCGTGTCGCTCTCTCTGGCGTTGGGGCTCTCGGCATTGGGCAGCAGCAATGTGTCGATGGATATACTCTTTATCGATGAGGGTTTCGGTACGCTGGACGGCACTTATCTCAATACGGTGATGGACACCCTCGAGAAGTTGCACCACATGGGTGGTCGCAAAGTGGGCATTATCAGCCACGTGGAGAGCCTCAAGGAGCGACTCTCCACTCAAATCCGTCTCGTGCGTGAGAATACGACCAAGAGTCGGGTAGAGGTAGTCAGCACCATCGGCGGTGAATAAACTAAAAAATCCGCCGGAGAACCCGGCGGATTTTTCACACACAAACATTAACAATACAAACAATGAATGGCTGAATGAAATCATTGTTATTTTCATTTGCAAAGATGACCGAAAAAATAATTGTGGGCAATCACCATTTGCAGGTATTTTGAAAATTGATGACTACCGAAAAAAGTAAAAAAGTGTGGAATAATGCCTGTTTTTTGTTTTGATATTAAATTTTCTGCACTATCTTTGCGTTGATATTCCAGCAGTCGGGCGTCCGTCCGATAACTAAATCTCAATTATAATAGTAATATGCAAGACCTGAAAGCGCTCGAAGGTAAAAAACTGGTTGAGTTGCGGACAATAGCCAAAACTTTGGGTATCCGCAATACCACAATCATGAAAAAGAGCGAGATTATAGAGAAAATAGTGAGTCTTGCCCAGTCGGGTGAAACACAAGACAATAGCACTTCCGTAGAGGAGACAGCACTTGTTGTCGAAGTGGCTGAAAAGAAGCCCAGAAGCCCGCGGGGAAGAATCCCCCGTACCAAGAAAGTGGTGCGAAATGTGAAACCCTCCGAAGCCGAAATCCCTGCGGCAGAACCCCGACCCCAGGAAGAGGCTGAGTCTGTGGCTCATAAGAAGGAGAAGTACCGCGAGGAGAAAGGACACCGCGAAACAGCGGTCGATACTCCGTCGAAGCATCAGCGCGTGAGAATAGCCCGCTATGAGAAGAACGAAGCTCCCGACTCAACTGCCTTTTCTGGGGAGGAGAGTCACAATACTTTGGTATCGGAATTAGAGGGTTCGTCATCGGAAAACTCATCAAAATATCATCATCGCAAATTTTCTGCCAAGTCTGCTGCTGAAAATGTCGCTCCCGCAGAGGAGGAGACCGAACCTCAGACCTCGGAAGTCGAGGAGGTCATCACAAAAGATGATTTCGCAGGCGAGATAGTGGGTGAGGGCGTGCTGGAAATTATGCCCGACGGCTACGGTTTCCTCCGTTCGGCGGACTACAACTACCTCAATTCGCCCGATGATATATATGTATCCCCCTCGCAAATCAAACTTTTTGGTCTGAAGTCGGGTGATACGGTCAATGGTGCAATTCGTCCGCCCAAGGAGGGTGAGAAGTATTTCCCGCTGGTGCGTGTCAACGAGATTAACGGACTTGCTCCCGAATATATCCGTGACCGTGTGCAGTTCGAATACATGACTCCGTTGTTCCCCTGCGAGAAATTCTGTCTGACGGGCAACGGTCACAACAACCTCTCTAACCGTATCGTGGATTTGTTCTCGCCCATCGGCAAGGGACAGCGTGCGCTGATTGTGGCACAGCCCAAGACCGGTAAGACCATGTTGTTGCAGTCGATTGCCAACGCCATTGCCGACAACCACCCCGAGGTGTATATGATTGTCCTGCTCATCGACGAGCGTCCCGAGGAGGTCACCGAGATGGCACGCAATGTGAAGGCCGAGGTTGTGGCTTCGACC
Organism: Alistipes sp.; assembly: GCA_020026335.1. Classification (GTDB taxonomy): domain Bacteria; phylum Bacteroidota; class Bacteroidia; order Bacteroidales; family Rikenellaceae; genus Alistipes. Next base: position 88,252 of record JAHHQO010000004.1, read on the forward strand.
TTTGACGAACAGGCTTCGCGCCATGTCAAGGTGGCCGAGATGGTGCTCGACAAGGCCAAGCGTATGGTCGAGTGTGGTCACGATGTGGTGATTTTCCTCGACTCGATTACCCGTCTGGCACGCGCCTACAACTCCGTGCAGCCGGCATCGGGCAAGGTGTTGTCGGGTGGTGTGGATGCCAATGCCCTCCACAAACCCAAGCGTTTCTTCGGTGCTGCACGTAATACCGAGGAGAAAGGTTCGCTTACCATCATTGCCACGGCACTCATCGACACCGGTTCGAAGATGGACGAGGTGATTTTCGAGGAGTTCAAGGGTACGGGTAACATGGAGTTGCAGTTGGACCGCAAGCTGGCCAACAAGCGTGTATATCCTGCCGTCGATGTCATCGCATCGGGTACGCGCCGCGAGGATTTGCTCCTCTCGCGTGATGTGATGAGTCGCACGTGGATATTGAGAAAATATCTCTCCGACATGACACCTGTCGAGGCCATGGAGTTCCTGCAAAAGCAGATGAACCTGACGGAGAACAACGAGGAGTTCCTGGCAACAATGAATCAGTAGGAACCTTAACAAAAAGAAAAATATGAAGAAATTATTAATGTTGATGGCCTGTCTGTCGATGGTCAACGGTGCATTTGCATGGGGACAGAAGGGCCACGATGTCACAGCCTACATCGCCGAGTGTCACCTTACCAAGAAGGCTGCCGCCAAAGTTACCGAGGTGTTGGAGGGTCATTCGCCCGTCTATTACGCCAACTGGATGGATTCGGCGAGCCACACTCCCGAATTTGCCTACTCGAAGACCTGGCACTATTTCAACATCGATGAGGGTTACACCTATGAGAATATGCCTCGCGAGCCCAAGGGCGATGTCGTGAAGGCCGTGAAGGAGCTGTGTGCCAACCTCAAGAGCGGCAAGCTCTCGAAGGAGGAGGAGAATATCCAGCTCAAGTTTCTCATTCACCTTGTTGGTGACATGCACTGCCCGATGCACGCAGGTCGCAAGAGCGACAGAGGTGGCAATATGCGCCCCGTGAAGTTCTTCTCGAAGAACACCAGCCTCCACTCGGCATGGGATACCGATCTTCCCGAGTCGATTCACAAGTGGAGCTACACCGAGTGGCAGCAGCAGATTGACCGCGTAAGCAAGAGCGAGGAGCAGGCCATTGCAGCCGGCACTCCCGACGACTGGATGAAGGAGTCGCACTCGGTATGCACCGAGATTTACAACTTCACCCCCGAGGGTACTCGTATTGCGTATGACTATATGGACAAATATGCTCCCGTCATCGAGAAGCAGTTCCTCAGAGCGGGTCTTCGTCTGGCGAGACTTCTTAACGAAATCTACGATTAGGCGAAACCTTACGTTTTGATATTTTTTAAGGCCGGAAACTCCAATTTATTGGTTGTTCCGGCCTTTTTACTTCTGAAATGGACGACATGGTTTTTCTGTGAGAGATATATTTCCTATCTTTGTCGGTAGTAAAAATGCAAGTAATGAAAATACTATATTATATATTCTTCACATTTTGGTATCTGTTGTCGCTGTTGCCTTTTTGGCTGCTATATATCATCTCCGACGGCATTTACTACCTGCTTTACTATGTGATTCGTTACCGCAGGCATATCGTCCGTAAGAATTTGGTATCATCATTCCCCGAGAAATCAACGGAGGAAATCATAAAAATAGAAAAGGAGTTTTATTCGTTTTTCTGCGACATGGTGGTTGAGACGGTCAAGATGTTCTCCATCAGTAAGAAAAACATGACGCACCGCATGAAGTTCGAGAATCTCGAAGAGATTAACAAGGTCTTCGACAACGGACACCCCTGCACACTCTATTTGGGGCACTACTGCAACTGGGAGTGGATTAGTTCGCTGCCCATGCACCTTGACTTGGTCAATGGCGGTCAGATTTACCACCCGCTGGAAAATAAGGTCTTCGACCAGCTGATGTTGTATTCGCGCGGTCGTTTCAACTCTCAGTCGGTGAGTATGAAAGAGACCTATTCGACCATCTTGCAGTGGCAGAAGAACAGTGTGAGAAATGCCATGGGCTACATCTCCGACCAGATTCCCCTCTACAACAGCATGCACTACTGGCCGTTCTTTCTCAATCACGACACACCTGCATTCACGGGTGCGGAGCGTATGTCGCGACTCATCGATGCCTCGTGCTTCTATGTGGACATCACCCGTCCGCGCAGAGGTCACTACGTGGCGCGTTTTGTGAAACTGACCGACTCGGCACGCAGTCTGAAGAAATTTGAACTCACGGAGATGTACTTCCGTGCGCTGGAGAATACCATCAAGAAGAATCCTCCCTACTGGCTGTGGACACACAACCGCTGGAAGCGAACAAGAGCCGATTTCGAGAAGTATTATTCCGAGGAGGAAAGAAACAGAATTTTGAGCAAATTGTAAATCAACACCATAGCATGGCCGAACCTCAAAAAGGTTCGGCTTTTTTTGTTGTCGGCAGATGGCGGGAGGAAAAACCGAGGTCTTGCGGTCATGACTTATGTGCAAAATAAAATGGGATGCAAAGCGACATTTTTATGGGGATTTGGCCACTTTTACCGAAAAATTATATAACTTTGAGAGTTATATTTAGATGAATGAATACAGAAAAAGTGAATAAGCAGTTGTTGATATCTGCTTTGTTTGGATTTTTTATCATGGGATTCTGCGACATCGTTGCTCCTGTCACGGGTAGCGTCATCGTCAATGAATTTTCCGAGGAGCAGGGAGGCGCAGTCTTCTTCCTGCCCACAATGGTGTTCTTTTGGTTCCTATTCCTTTCGGTTCCGATATCCTCGTTGATGAATCACATAGGACGCAAATCTACGGCCTTCATCGGTTATCTGCTGACGCTGGTCGGATTGTTGTTGCCGTTGGGCATGGGGGAGACCCCTTCGCTGAACTGGTACTATGCGGCGTTCGGTATTCTGGGACTGGGTAATACATTCGTGCAGGTGTCGATGAATCCGCTGTTGGCGACCATCGTTCCGGCAGAGAAGATGACCAGCTATCTGACCATCGGTCAGGTGTTCCGTAATACGGCGCTGATGTTGGTCGGCCCTCTGGTAACTTGTGCCGTCTATCTGTGGGGTGATAATTCACAGCTGGCATGGCACAATATCCTCTACATCTACGCCGCGTTTACCCTCATCGGAGGTATCCTGTTGCAGAGTGCCCACATTCCCGAAGCGGAGAACAGGGATGCCGCCAGCTTTGCGGATTGCTTCAAGCTGTTGCGCAACAAGGTGGTGCTGATTTCGGCACTGGGTATCGCGTGCTTCATTGCCGCCGACATCGGTGTGAACTTTGTGGCAGGTAAGCTCATTGACACCTCGTCGTCGATTCTCACCTCCACGGGCTTCTACATCTGCCGTATTGTCGGCACGCTGATTGGTGCGTGGGTGCTGGTGAAGATTTCCGATGTGAAGTATCTGCGCTGGAATATGGCTCTAGCACTTGTGTTGTGCGTGGTCCTCTTCCTGTGGAGCAATCCCGTGGCGGTGTATACGGCCATGGGTCTCATGGGATTTGCCATGTCGTGTGTCTTTGCCACCTTCTATGCCGCTGCCACCAAGGCAGAGCCTATAAAAGCCAATGCCGTGGCAGGATTGATGATTATGGCCATTTCGGGTGGCGGTGTTGCCTGCCCGGCCTGCGGAAGCATCATCTCGATGTTCGACGGCGAGAGCCAGATGGGATTGTTATTTGTCATAGCCTGTGTATTATATATGTTATGGGCTTCGTTCAAACTTAAAACTGAAGAAGAAAATGCGTAAATTACTTGTAATATTGATGCTGTTGGCCACTACGGGCACAGCACTGGCACAACAGGGCGGTCACAGACCGCGAGTGAGAATTGAGTGGGGTGCTATCGCCGGACTCAACGTAGCCAATTACACCACCAATATGCCGATTGCCGATGTCGGTGAACATCTGGGCTGGCAGGCCGGTATCGTGACGGCCGTGAACTTCGGTGCTTTTGCCATCGAGCCGCAGATTCTCTACGTGCGCAACGGATTGAGAGTGAATTACTACGGTGATGAGAAAACAAGCGTGAGACTGCGTTCGAACTCCATCGATGTGCCTGTCCTCGTCTCGCTGCGATTGCTGCGACCGGTGCGTTTCTACGCAGGTCCCGTATTCACGGTGATGAATGACTGCAAGCAGAAGTCGGGTGGCAACCTGCTCGATTTCGGCCGTATCCGTCCCACGGTGGCTTTCACTGCCGGTATCGGTGTGCAGTTGGGTCACACGCTGCTCGATGTGCGTTACAACGGTCAGTTCCGTGCCAAGCACGATGTGGTACTGCCCGATGGCAATTACATCGACAAGATGCGTTCGCACAATGTTGCATTTAGTGTAGGTTACTTATTTTAAACGATATGACAGAAACTGTTGGAAAAGAGATAGAAATCGACGGGGTAGATCCTCGAGAGTTGTACGGACCTCAGAATGCGTACCTTGAGCAGATGAAATCTCTGTTCCCGGAATTGAAAATTATAGCACGTGGTTCATCATTGAAGGTGTTGGGTGCCGATGCCGAAACCGCGCGTTTCGAGAAGCATCTCCACGGATTGGTGGACTATTATTTGAAGTATGGCCACATCTCGACACAGGTTGTCGACCAATGTTTTTCGGGCCGCATCGCCGAGCAGGAAGCTCCCGTGGACAAGAATGTGATTGTCTACGGCAATGGCGGTAACATCATTCGCGCACGCACTCCCAATCAGGAGCGTCTGGTGAAGATGTACGAAAAGAACGATTTGCTGTTTGCCGTAGGTCCTGCCGGTTCGGGTAAAACCTACACGGCCATCGCTCTGGCGGTCAGAGCCCTGAAGGAGAAGGAGGTCAAGCGTCTGATTTTGACCCGTCCGGCTGTCGAGGCGGGCGAGAAGCTGGGATTCCTTCCCGGTGACATGAAGGACAAGCTCGACCCCTATCTGCAACCGCTGTACGATGCCTTGAACGACATGATACCTCCTGCCAAACTGACCAAGTACATGGAGGAGGGGGCTGTGCAGATTGCACCGCTGGCCTACATGCGTGGTCGCACACTCGACAATGCTTTTGTCATTTTGGACGAGGCGCAGAACACCACGCTCTCGCAGATAAAGATGTTCCTCACGCGTATGGGACGCAACGCGCGCTTCATCGTAACGGGTGATGTGACGCAGATTGACCTGCCGAAGAAGAGCGACAGCGGTCTGGTGCGTGCGATGAATATCCTGCGTGATGTGAAGGGTATCGGCATCGTGGAGTTTGGCAAGCAGGACATTATCCGCCACAAGCTGGTGAAATACATTGTCGATGCATTCGACAAGGATGCCCGCATGAACGAATCAAAAGAATCAACAGAACATTAAAACATAATTAATTATGGACAGAAACTTAAAGGCTTTGAAGCCGGCTCTCGTATGGAAGCATTTCTCCGAGATTACACGCATTCCGCGTCCTTCTCATCATGAGGAGAAAATCAGAAAGTACATCCTCGATTTTGCTGCTGCACTGGGATTGGAGCACAAGGAGGACGATGCACACAATGTGTATGTTCGCAAGCCTGCTTCGAAAGGCATGGAGGGACGCAAGGGTGTTGTCCTCCAGGCTCACCTCGATATGGTTCCCCAGAAGAATAACGATAAGGTATTTGACTTCGAGAAAGACCCCATCGATGCTTATATCGATGGCGAATGGGTAACAGCCGACGGTACGACACTGGGTGCCGATGACGGTATCGGTGCAGCTGCCATTTTGGCGGTCTTGGAGGACGATACTTTGGAGCATGGCCCCATCGAAGCCCTCTTTACAGCAACCGAGGAGACCGGCATGGACGGTGCATTCGGTTTGAAGGGCGGTCTGTTGCAGGGTGACATCCTGCTGAACCTCGACTCGGAGACCGAGGGCGAGTTGTATGTAGGTTGTGCCGGTGGTCTGGATGTGAACATCTGCATGAACTACCACACCGAGGTGGCTCCCAAGGAGGGCTACACAGCTGCTTGTCTGACCGTCAAGGGTCTCAAGGGCGGTCACTCGGGTATTCAGATTGTTTGCCAGCGCGCCAATGCCAACAAGACTTTGTTCCGCTTCCTGAATGCTACCATGGAGCAGCACGAGATGTTGCTGGCTACGGTAGACGGTGGCGGTCTGAGAAATGCCATTCCACGCGAGGCTGTTGCCACTATCCTGGTTAAGAACGAGGAGTATGAGGCTGTGGCTGGCGCTGTGGCTGCTTACGAGAAGACCATCATTGCCGAGTATGCAGGCATCGAGGACAGCGTGTCGATTAAGATGGAGAAGTGCGATCTGCCTTGCGAGGTGATTGCCCGTGAGGAGGCTGCGCGTCTGATTCGTTGCGTGGTGGCTTGCCCCAACGGCGTGATGAAGATGTCGATGTCGATGCCCGGTCTGGTGCAGACCTCGACCAACCTGGCACGTGTGGTATCGGACGGCAAGTGCGTGAAGTTGCAGTGCCTGATTCGCAGCTCTGTCAGAAGCGAGAAAGAGGAGTTGGGAGATGCCATCAAGGCACTCTTCACAATGGCCGGTGCCACAACCGAGCTTACAGGCAGCTACGATGGTTGGAATCCCAACATGGAGTCGCCCATCTTGAAGGCCATGACCCTCTCCTATGAGCAGCTCTATGCACAGAAACCTGCCATTACAGCCATTCACGCAGGTTTGGAGTGCGGTATCATCGGTTCGAACTATCCCAACCTGGATATGATTTCGTTCGGTCCTACCATCTGCTATCCTCACTCTCCCGACGAGAAGGTCAACATTGCTTCGGTAGCGAAGTTCTATGACTTCCTCGTGCAGACTCTGAAGAATGTTCCCCAAAAGTAATGAGTTTGGAAAATAACGAAAACAAATGGTTCGTCATCGTCAATCCCGTGGCCGGAGGAGGTCACGGGCTTGACCATTTTCCACAGATATCCAAACATTTGAGGGACGCCCACATCCTCTGTGAGCCGGTCTTCACCGAACACAAGTTTCATGCCACGGAGCTGACCGTTACGGCCATCAACGAAGGTTATCGCAAGATTATCGTTGTGGGTGGTGACGGCACGATGCACGAGGTGGTGAACGGTCTGTTTATCCAGCAGAAAGTCAAGCCCGATGAGGTGCTGTTGGCAGTCATCGGTGTCGGTTCGGACAACGAGTGGGTGAGAACCTTCGGACTCAACAACCGCTATGCCGATACCGTGAAGGCCATTGCCGATGAGTACTCCTTCCTGCAGGATGTCGGTGTGGTGTCGTATGAGGAGTCGCATTACCGCCAAAGCCGCTACTTTGCCAATGTGGCGGGCGCGGGCTTCGATGCTCAAATCACGCGCAAGCTGACCCACCTTCGCAAGAAGGGACATCGCAGCAGTTTCCGCGCGACATGGTGTCTCATCAAGTCGTTCTTCCGTTACAAGAGTACGGGTATCAAGGTGTGGGTTGATGGCAAGTTGGTCTATAACAACCTGCTGTTCTCCGCCGCCATAGGTATCTGTAAGTACAACGGTAGCGGTGTGCAGTTGCTGCCCGAAGCGGTGGCGGACGATGGTATGCTGGACTTGTCACTGTTCCGTCCCATTCACTTCTGGCACCTGCTGTTCCGTTTCCACTACTTGTTCAACGGAGGTATCTACCGCATCCGTCACATCATCAAGGAGCGCGGTAGTCATATCCGCATTGAGTCCTCACCTGAGGTATCGGTGGAGGTAGATGGTGAGCTGCTGGGCGAAACCCCGCTGGAGTTCTCCGTACTGCATAAAGCTATCAGAGTCGTGGTGGGCGAGAAGTTCTACCACCAGATGAAGGAGCGCGAGCAACAGCAAATCGCCGCCGCGGAACAATAGGACATCCGTGGAAAGAGGGGATAACCCCATAAGATTAAAAGAGCAACACATTATCGTGCTGCTCTTTTTTTTGTGCTGGGCAAATATGTTTTGCGTGGTTTAGTCGATGGTCTCTATCACCTCCACCTCGGTGACTCTCCAATTGAATAACTCACCGGCGCAACGGCTCTCCAATCGGCGAATTTTAGAGTCACAGGTCGTGTCGCGCAATACGGCATTGATGAACTGTTGCATGGTGAAGGCGTTGTTCACCTTCCCTGCCAGACATTTGTAGAATTACTGTTGCTGATCGTAGGAGAGTCCCGGCGGAAGAATACCTCATCGACCAAGAAATTATAGGGGTAGATGTGGCGCAGGTTGTGCGCGTCCTCGTCCAACTCCTGCGCAATGGTCTCCACGACCACCACATCGAGGGTGTCCGCCACGCCCTGCATCTGAATAAAGGAGGTGAAGACCGGATACTCCTCCTCGATAAGGCGTGCCACCTCATCGGCAAAGGCATCATACTCCGCGGGGGTGAGGTGGTTGCGATAGGTCATTTCGCGGTAATTTTTCAGTGCGTTGTGCAGCTCTTCGCGCTGTTGGGCGTTCCAGCCGTTGTGTCGGTTACAGCCCGAAATGCAAAATGCAAACAACAGGAGCGGGGAAATAAAGAGGAAAATTTTTTTCATCGTGTGATAGATTTTGTGGTTTTACCCTCCACGGCTGCAATCCGTATGCCAAATTTTGCTATCTTTCGAGAAAAAAAGATATGGATGTTATCACCTTCAGAGAGTTCTGTCTCTCGCTGCCGCTGGTGGAGGAGACCACACCCTTCGATGAGGAGACTTTGGTCTATAAAATCGGGGGCAAAATATTCGCCTGCGGTAATATGAACCATTTTGAGGAGATAGCCGTCAAGTGCGAACCCGAGGAGGTAGATGCCTTGCGCGACCGCTATTCCGACATCACGGCACCACGTTATTTCAACAAAAAGCATTGGAACAGCGTGCGTGTGAATGGCGATTTGCCACTGGAGGTAGTCGAGGAGCTGATTCGCAAATCCTATTGGTTGGTGCTCCGAAAGAGCGTTACACCCAAGTCGCTGCGCGAGGAATTAATAACCATGGTGCAAAAATGCGGTTTCTCGGAGTAGATTTTTTGGACATTCCGAGAAAAGGTGCGAAATTTGTAATCGAATATCAACGAGTCACAATCTGAGATTCGTGTTGTCATTTTATTTCAGATGAGCAATAAGGTTAGAAAAGAGACATTTCCCATCGTGGGAATGAGCTGTGCATCGTGTGCAGCACGAGTGGACAAGACACTCAACGGAGTAAAGGGAGTCGAATCGGCCAATGTCAATTACGCGGCAGCTACCGCGCAGGTCGTCTTTGACGAGGAGGTCTGCTCCATCGGCAACTTGCAGGCTGCGGTGCATCATGCAGGCTATGAACTGCTGGCTTCGACATCGAAGGACGGCAAGTCGGCGATGGACGAAGCCGCCGAGGAGTGCAAGAAACGATTTGAAGCCCTCAAGCGCGATGCACTCATTGCCGGCATTTTGGGTGTTGCGGTCTTCGTGCTGAGTATGTTCTTCATGGAGTCCGATGTGGTGAAATACATAATTTGGGCGTTATCCACCGTTGTTATCTTCTTCCCCGGACGACGTTTCTATGTCAATGCGTGGCGTCAGCTCATGCACTTCACCTCCAATATGGACACACTCGTGGCAGTGAGTACGGGTATTGCCTATCTGTTCAGCGTCTTCAATCTGCTGATGCCCGAATTTTGGTTGTCACGCGGTGTGACGCCCCACCTCTATTTCGAATCATCGACCGTCATCATAGCTTTTATCCTGCTGGGCAGACTTTTGGAGAGCCGTGCCAAGCAGAACACCTCCGATGCCATCGGCAAACTGATGGGCTTGCAGCCCAAGTTGGTCACCGTTGTGGGGGCTACGGGCGAGGAGTTGCGACCTGTGGATAAGGTGCAGGTGGGCGACATGATTGCCGTGCACCCCGGTGAGCGTATCGCCGTGGACGGTGTTGTCGTGGAGGGCGAGTCGTATGTCGATGAGAGTATGTTGAGCGGTGAGCCTGTCCCCGTCCTCAAACAGCAGGACACGCAGGTATATGCCGGCACAATGAACCAAAAGGGTGCTTTCCGTTTTCGTGCCGGAAAGGTGGGTGCCGATACCGTGCTGTCGCAGATTATCCGCATGGTGCAGGACGCGCAGGGTAGTAAGGCTCCCATTCAGAAGACTGTTGACCGTGTGGCTTCCATCTTCGTGCCGACCATCATCTCCATTGCGATTTTCACCTTCGTGATGTGGAGCATCTTCGCCACCGAGGAAGCCTTTCCCCATGCACTGCTGACTGCCGTTACCGTGCTGATTATCGCCTGCCCTTGTGCTTTGGGTCTGGCGACTCCCACTGCCATTATGGTGGGCATCGGAAAGGGCGCGGAGATGGGCATTCTGATTAAGGATGCCGAGAGTTTGGAGATTGCACACAACACCAATTGTGTGGTGCTGGATAAGACGGGTACCGTGACCGAGGGACACCCCGAAGTGGCGGATGTACTTTGGGAGGACGATGCCGACCAGAATAAACTCGAAGCCCTGCTCTATGGATTGGAGCACCGCTCGGAGCACCCGATTTCCGATGCCGTTGTTCGCTTTCTGGGTATGCAGAATGCTGCCGAGCCTGCCGCGTTTGCCGTGATTCCCGGCAAGGGTGTGACGGGTAACTACGAGGGTGTGACTTACTATGCAGGTAGTCTGTCGCTCATGACCGACAAGGGCATACGTCTGTCCGCCTACATGAAGGCCAAATGCAAGAGATGGGCTTCCGACGCCCACACCGTGGTGGTCTTCGCCGATGCGGAGAGAGCCTTTGCCGCCTTTGCCGTCAGTGACAAGATAAAGCCCACTTCGGTGGCCGCCATTTCCCACCTCCACGATATGGGTGTCGAGGTGGTGTTGCTCACGGGTGACAACCGTGGAGCTGCCGAAGCGGTGGCACGCAAGGCCGGAATACGACAGGTGGTGGCGGAAGCCCTGCCACAGGACAAAGCCGACTTCATCAAGAAGTTGCAGCAGGAGGGCAAGGTGGTCGCCATGGCAGGTGACGGCATCAACGACAGTGCAGCTCTGGCGCAGGCGGATTTAAGTATCGCCATGGGACGTGGCAGTGACATTGCGATGGACACCGCCACGGTAACAATTCTCTCCTCCGATTTGGAGAAGATTCCCGAGATGATACACCTCTCGCGACTCACCGTGAAGACCATTCGTCAGAATCTGGTGTGGGCATTTGTCTACAATATGATTGGTGTGCCCATTGCTGCCGGTGCGCTCTATCCCATCAACGGATTCCTGCTCAACCCCATGATTGGCGGTGCAGCTATGGCATTCAGCAGTGTGAGCGTGGTGAGCAACAGTTTGCGACTCAAGCGTAAAAAGATACAATTAACTCAAAAAACAATAAAAACCATGACAAAGAAATTTAGCGTTGACGGCATGATGTGTGACCACTGCCGTCGCCATGTGGAGGATACTCTCAACAGCATCGAAGGTGTAAAGGCTACCGTAACCCTCAATCCCGCTGTTGCGGAGGTGGAGTTCGGCGGTAAGGAGCTCTCTTTGGACGAGCTTCAGGAGGTTGTCCTCGACAAAGCCGGTGATTATAAAATGAAGGCATTGTAATCTGCGAATCACGATTCGCAGAGATGGGGCAGTTTCGGCTGTTCGTTTTGTTGAATAGACTGTTGCTTTTGGAGAAATTTGTTTAAAAATATTGGCCCAATTCTTGCAAATTAAAAATAAATGGTCTAACTTTATTAAACAAATAAAAAAAACAAAGCTATGGTAGATGAAACTATGGTTGTATTAGCCGAATACAACTCAATTACGGAGGCCGAGATTACTAAATCTATCCTCGACAGTGCCGGAATATGGTCGACAATACAAAATGAGTATATGTCATCTATATATCCGCCCGGAGTGGCACCTGCCGCCGTTACCGTCAGGAGTAGCGATTTAGAGAAAGCCAAGGAACTGCTTCGAAACAGATAACAGATGTCTGTTTGTAATTATTGATAAAATTAGTTGCGGGAGAGAAGTCGATGTGAATCCACTTCTCTCCATTTTTTATGAGGAGGAGAAGTCGTGAAACCATTTCGTTGTCTGTATAACGTAATGCTGCCGCTGTGGTTGTTGCTGGTGATGCCCCAACTGTGGGGAGTAAGTCTGGCGTTGAGCTTGGTGGTGGACATTGTCGTGCTGTTTGTCGCGATGAAATATTACGCTCTGCGCGATATTCGCGGCAATATGAGGCGTTGTATCCTCAAGGTGTGGATAAGCGGTCTGGTGGCAGATTTTGCGGGCGTACTGCTTGCCGTGGGTATGACCTTCCTGCCGATGTGGCTGTCGAACGAAGGGGTGAACGGTTCGTGGTGGGTGAATGAGGTGGCGGTGCCGATGTTGAACCGTCCGACGGAGACCCTGCCCGGATTTTTGGGCATATTGCTGTGTGTGGGTGTTTCTGCTGCACTGATATACCTTTTGAACTACAAATGGGCACTACGCCGACTCGATGCCGACGACCGCCTGCGCGGAAGGGTAGCGGTCGCAATGACACTGTTTACCACACCCTATCTCTTCTTTCTGCCTACCATTGATTAAGGCGCTCCGATGAGAAATAAAAAAGCGAAACACTTATTTGAGGTGTTTCGCTTTTGTTGTATGCAATGATGTCTTATCGGGCATTCCAAATCTCCCATGAGGCTTCCGCCTGCGCTTTGAGCATACATTCGCCATTCATGACACGCGCCCCTCGCTGCATTCCGTAGTCGAGGAATTGCGTCACGGCAGGATTGTAGACCAAATCGAAGAGATAGTGCGCCGGAGTGACATAGGCATAGGGAATGCGCGGTGCTTCGTCCACATCGGGATAGGTGCCGACAGGGGTGGCATTGATAATCAGACGGCTCTCCTCGACCACCTCGCAGGGAATATTGTCGTAGGTGTAGTTGCCCTTTGCCGCGTCACGCGACACGATGACGAAGGGAATATCTCGCTCCGCCAGAACGAACTGCACGGCCTGTGACGCTCCGCCCGTACCCAAAATAATGGCCTGTTCGATGTCGTCAGCCCCAATAAGTTGATTCAGCGTCTCACGGATACCCAACACATCGGTGTTGTGTCCCGACAGCGTGCCGTCTGCCTCTCTGCGGATGCAATTCACTGCGCCCACCATCTGCGCCTCGTAGGAGAGGGTGTCGATGTAGCGCATCACCTCCCTCTTGTAGGGAATGGTGACATTGAGTCCCTCGAGGTTCGGATTTTCACTCAACAGCTGGGGCAACATATCTATATCCTCCAACTCGTAGAGCGAGTATCGGCAGTCGGCGATATGCTCACGCGAGAACTTCTCGGTGAAATACTTCTCCGAAGCCGAGTGCTTCAAACTGCGACCGATAAGACCAAACTGACGCATGATATTATTTCTCTTTGAGCTTGACCACGATACGTGCTGCCATCTCCACACCGTAGATGACCATGAATCCCAGCGCACACAGCATAACGGCATTGCCTATCTGTGCAGGGCTCTTGGTGATGGTCTCGAAGGTGTCGGGCAGTACGTTGCTCTCAATCAGAGGGTGGATATTACCGTGGCTGTCGGCATAGGTCTCGAAGGTGATTTTCCACGGCCATACCTTGTTGAGCGAACCCAACATGAAGCCCATCAATACCGAGATAGTGATGTCGTGCCAATTCTTCAACAGCCACGACAACAGGTGCGAGAACGAGGTGATACCCAGCACGGCACCCAAACCGAAGATGAGGATAACCGGAATGTCGAAGTTGCCGATGGCCGTCATGATAAACTGATACTTACCCAACAAAAGCAGAATGAACGCTCCCGAGATGCCGGGCAGAATCATGGCGCAGATGGCAATGGCACCCGACAGCATGATGAACCACCACGTTTCGGGGGTCTGTGCCGGGGTGGCGATGGTAATCCACCAGCTCACCGCAATACCGATGATGGCGGCAACGACAGTGGAGAAGCTCCATTTGGTAATCTGCTTCGATACCAGAAGTGCCGAGGCGATGATGAGTCCCACGAAGAACGACCATATCGAGATGGGGTGGTGCTCCAAAAGGTAGGTCATCAGCTTGGCCAAAGAGAAGACCGAAAGACCGACACCTGCCAGCACGGGGAAGAGGAATTTACCGTTGATGTGCTGCCACAACTCCTTGATGCGGAACTTCAGAAGAAGTTTCACGGCCGTGATGTCGAAACTCTTAATCGAATTAATCAGATTCTCGTAGATACCCGATATAAAAGCGATGGTTCCGCCCGAAACACCGGGTACGACATCTGCCATACCCATGGCACAACCTTTCAACGCCAAAAGCAAATAATTCATATTGGTGAAATGGGGTTTAGTGTTTTTACTTGTTTTCGAGGAGGGGCTTGCCCTGCTCGTCCCAATGTTGCAGGATTTCGACTCCCCTACGGAATGCCCCCTTGTCGGAAGTGTTGATGACCCGATAGTAAGCCTCCACATTGTAGAGCTTCTGCGCCATGAGCGCTTTCAATTGTCGGGTAATCCACTCGCGTGAGGTGGTAAACTCCTTCTCGTTGTATGCGATGCCTTTCTTCTCACCTGCCGTGACAAAAGTCTTCAGCAACGGCTCGCCGACAGTATAGCCACCGATAAATTCATATACGGTGGGGTAGGCTGCTTCCAACTCCGCGCGATGCTTGTCCATGTAGTCGATGACAAAGTCGGAGAAGATACCCTTGCGAACCATCTGACCGTAGTAGGGCGAATAGCCTGCCGTGTCAGCCGGAATTATCACATCGGGACGAATACCGCCACCACCATACACCGTCCTACCAGTGCGCAGCGTGCAATAGGTGGCTGTGGAGTCCGCTCTGAGGCTGTCCTGTTCACCGGCGTAGTCCTTCAAATGGCTCAAATAGTATTCCTCGCGCTTGCCGTTTTCGTAGGGACGCTGAATGATGCGACCCGAGGGGGTGGCATAGCGTGCGATGGTAATTCTCACGGCAGAACCGTCTGTCAGAGGTATCTGACGCTGTACCAATCCCTTGCCGAAGCTGGTGCGACCGACAATGACTCCGCGATCCCAATCTTGGATAGCTCCCGAGACAATCTCGCTGGCCGAGGCCGAACTTTCGTCAATGAGAACCACCAACTTACCGCGATGACCGCCACCCGAGGGCTGTGAATTGAAAGTCGCCTTCTGCACGGCTCGACCCTCCATCGAAACAATGTCGCTTCCCTTGGGAAGGAAGAAACTTGCCATCTCGATGGCCTGGTCCATCAGACCGCCACCGTTGCCCCTCAAATCGAGGAGGAGCGACTGCGGAGATTTGAGTCGGTTGTACGCCTCGCGAAACTCCTCCATGGTGGTGCGTCCGAAGCGATTGACCTTGATGTAGCCGATGCCTTTTTCGGGCATGTAGGCGGCATCTACCGTGTTGATGGGGATTTTGTCGCGTGTGATGGTGAAATGCAACTCCTCTCGTTCGCCGTGGCGTACGACCTCGATATTGACTTTCGAGCCGCGCTTACCGCGCAGATGTTTGGGAACATCTGCCTGTCGCATTCCCACGGCATCGACAGTGTCGATTTTCACGATTCTGTCATTGGGTAGCACACCGACGCTTTCGGCAGGGCCTCCGGCGATGGTGTTCACCACAACGACCGTGTCTCGCAGTACGTTGAACTCCACTCCGATACCGCTGAACTCGCCATCAAAACTCTCCTCCACGCCCTTCATGTCCTCCGCACTGATGTAGGCGGAGTGAGGGTCCAACTTGTCGAGCATACCGATGATAGCTCCTTCGACAATGGGTTGCATATCGACCTCATCGACATACATCTTGTCAAGGTAGCGATAGACGTGCGCCAACTTTTGGAGTTGTTGCAGCGTCTTCATATCCTGTGCTCCGGCAGAGAGGGGCAGTGCCAGCGACAGCAGTAGAGTGGGGAATATCCGTCGCACCGCAGTTTATTTTATGCTCTTGACAATCTCTGCGAACGCCACCTTCTGCTGGTCGCCGCTTCTCATGTCCTTGACGGTTGCCACACCCTCCTCCAACTCCTGTGAGCCGATGATGACTACATAGGGAATCGAACGGCGGTTGGCATACTCCATCTGCTTCTTCATCTTGCTCGATTCGGGGTAGATTTCAGCGGCGATGCCTGCATCTCTCAAGTCTTTAAGCAACGACATCGAAGCGGCCTCCTCCTTCTCACCGAGGTTGACGAACAGTACTTTGGTAGAGCAATTGACATCCTCGGGGAAGAGCTCCAGACCGGTCATCACATCGTAGATACGGTCGGCACCGAACGAGATACCCACACCCGAGGTGTTGGGCATACCGAAGATACCCGTGAGGTCGTCGTAACGACCACCACCACAAATCGAACCGATGGCGAAATCGAGAGCCTTCACCTCGAAGATAGCACCTGTGTAGTAGTTCAGACCGCGAGCCAGCGACAAATCCAACTCGACATTGAGGTCGAGTTTCTGCTGCTCCAGGTAGCGGAATACGGTCTCCATCTCCTCGATACCTTTCAGTCCGGTCTCCGACGCCGAGAGTACTTCCTTCAGCTTGGCGAGCTTCTGTGCGTTGTCACCGCTCAGCTCCAAAATGGGCTGCAACTTCTCGACAGCGGCCTGCTCCAAACCGCGCTCCAGCAACTCCGCCTTCACGTTATCCAGACCGATTTTCTCCAACTTGTCGATGGCAATGGTGATGTCCATCATCTTGTCGGCATGACCGATGGCCTCGGCGATACCGTAGAGAATCTTGCGGTTGTTCATCTTCAGAGCCACACGGATGCCCAAAGCACGGAATACGCGCTCGACAATCTCGATAAGTTCTACCTCGCACAACAGTGAACGTGTGCCGATGACATCGACATCACACTGGTAGAACTCGCGATAGCGACCCTTCTGGGGACGGTCGGCACGCCATACGGGCTGAATCTGGTAGCGCTTGAAGGGGAAGGTCAGCTCGCCCTGGTGCTGCACGACATAGCGTGCAAAGGGAACTGTGAGATCATAACGCAGACCCTTCTCGCAAATCTTCGAGGCCTGACGCACCTCATCGTCATTGAGCTTCGCAGCGTAGTCGCCCGAGTTCAAAATCTTGAAGAGCAGCTTGTCGCCCTCGTCACCATACTTACCCAAGAGGGTAGAGAGGTTCTCCATCGAGGGGGTCTCGAGGGGTGCAAATCCGTAGAGACGGAACACACCGCGGATAGTGTCGAAAATATATTGACGGCGCATCATCTCCAAAGGAGAAAAATCGCGCGTACCTTTTGGAATTGACGGTTTCTGTGCCATTATTGTTGTTTGTTTGATTACTGTTCGATTAATTTCTTGTACTTGACTCTGTGGGGAGTGGTGTCCTCGCCCTGAGCCTTCTTCCACTCCTCATACTCGGAGTAAGACCCCTCGTAGAAGACCACCTTCGAGTCGCCCTCAAACGAGAGAATGTGGGTAGCCACACGGTCGAGGAACCAACGGTCGTGGGAGATAACCACCGCACAACCTGCAAAGTCCTGCAAACCCTCCTCCAATGCACGGAGTGTGTTCACATCGATATCGTTGGTCGGCTCATCGAGCAGGAGTACGTTGCCCTCCTCCTTGAGTGCCAGTGCCAAGTGGAGACGGTTACGCTCACCACCCGACAGCATGCCGCACTTCTTCTCCTGGTCGGCACCCGTGAAGTTGAAACGAGCCACATATGCGCGGGCATTGACCTGACGGTTGCCGAGCATCATCAAATCGGCACCCTGCGAGATGACCTCATAGACACTCTTTTCGGGGTCAATGGATTTATGCTGCTGGTCCACATATGCCAACTTTACGGTAGGACCTACACGGAACGAACCCTCGGTGGGCTGCTCCAGACCCATAATCATGCGGAAAAGGGTAGTCTTACCCGTACCGTTGGGACCGATGACACCGACAATACCTGCGGGGGGCAGCGAGAAGTTCAGACCCTCGTACAGCACTCTGTCGCCAAAGGCCTTTTTCACATCGTGAGCCTCGATGACCACATCACCCAGACGGGGACCGTTGGGAATGAAGATCTCGAGTTTCTCCTCCTTCTGCTTCACATCCTCGTTCATCATCTTGTCATAAGCCGACAGACGCGCCTTCGACTTGGCGTGACGACCCGAGGGAGACATGCGCACCCACTCCAACTCTCTCTCGAGGGTCTTGCGGCGCTTCGACTCCTGCTTCTCCTCCATGGCCATACGGGTGGTCTTCTGCTCCAACCAGCCCGAGTAGTTACCCTTCCAGGGAATACCCTCGCCACGGTCGAGCTCCAAAATCCAACCTGCCACGTTGTCGAGGAAGTAACGGTCGTGGGTAACGGCGATAACCGTACCCTTGTACTGCTGGAGGTGCTGCTCCAACCAGTCGATAGACTCTGCATCGAGGTGGTTGGTCGGCTCATCGAGCAACAGCACATCGGGCTGCTGCAACAACAGACGGCACAATGCCACACGTCTGCGCTCGCCACCCGACAATACATCGACCTTCTGGTCGGGGTCGGGACAACGGAGTGCGTCCATTGCACGCTCCAATACGCTGTCCAGCTCCCAACCGTTGCAGTGGTCAATCTTTTCGTACAACTCGCCCTGACGTTCGATAAGACGCGCCATTTCGTCGTCCGACATCGGCTCGCAGAGTTTCATGTTGATATCTTCGTACTCCTTGAGCAGTGCCACAGTCTCGGCACAGCCCTCCTCTACGACCTCACGCACGGTCTTGCCGGGGTCCAACTTGGGCTCCTGCTCCAGATAACCGACCGTGTAGCCCGGTGAGAAGACCACTTCGCCCTGGTAGTTCTTGTCAATACCGGCGATAATCTTCATCAGCGTGGATTTACCGGCACCGTTCAGACCGATGATACCGATTTTAGCACCGTAGAAGAATGAGAGGTAGATGTTGTTCAATACCTTTTTTTGGTTGGTGAAAGTCTTGGATACACCGACCATCGAGAAGATGATTTTTTCGTCTGCCATATCTTAAAAATTCATAATATTCTATTAACGGACAAAGATACAAATAAAAACCGAATTACCGCCTATCCCGATGCAGGTTTCTTGCGCGGGGAGCGCGTGGAGGGCGATATTTTGGGGCGATGGGGCGGACCGGGAAAAAAGAAAAACCGAAGTCGAAAGCCGACTTCGGTTTTGCAATATGTATCGAACAACTACTAGTAGTTCTCGCGACGGGGCTCAAAGTAAGCCTGGGGGTGCTTGCAGGCGGGGCAGACAACGGGTGCCTCCGATGCCTCGCATACGTAACCGCAGTTGCGGCACTGCCACCAGATTTTACCGTCACGCTTGAAGAAGTTGTCGCCAGTAACGCGGCTCAACAGCTTCAGATAGCGTCTCTCGTGCTCTGCCTCTGCAACCGAAATCATGCGGTACATGGCAGCAATCTCGGGGAAGCCCTCCTCGTCGGCAATCTTTGCAAACTCGGGATAGAGATCGGTCCACTCCTCGTTCTCGCCCTGAGCTGCTGCCAGGAGGTTCTCCTTGGTAGTGCCGATAACGCCTGCGGGGTAAGAAACGGTAATCTCTACCATGCCACCCTCGAGGTACTTGAACATACGCTTTGCATGCTCCTTCTCCTGCTCTGCGGTCTCCATGAAGATGGCAGCTACCTGCTCAAAACCCTCTTTCTTTGCCTTGCTGGCGAAGTAGGTGTAACGCATGCGTGCCTGGCTCTCTCCTGCAAATGACTTCAACAAGTTCTGCTCTGTACGTGTTCCTTTGATGCTCTTTTCCATAGTTGTAATGTTTTTTAATGTGTGTTTGTTATAGGTTTATTTTTTATTTCTGATGCAAAGATACGAAAATAAAAATTGATAAAACAAATAAAAATCATCGGATATTCTTATATCGGTATAAGCCCGAATTATACTCTTCGTTCTGTGCTTTCTACCACATATTTTACCCCTTGGGAATAACATCGGCAAAAGAGTGTTATCTTTGCCGACGCTTAAATAAAACGATTCGCTATGAGTAATTTCAAAGGGGTGGTCTATGCCGTCATCTCTTCCGCCACATTCGGTCTTGTGCCGCTTTTTTCACTGACACCTTTGCAGGCCGGCATGTCGTCGCCGTCGATACTTTTCTACCGCATGGGCTTCTCGGCCGTGATGATGGGACTGCTCAACCTCATCATGGGCAAGAGTTTTAAAATCGGCTTGCGCGATTTGAGCATCGTTGCCCTGTTGGGTGTCCTCTACGGATGTACCTCCATGGGTCTGCTGCTCTCCTACAATTATATCCCCACAGGCGTGGCGACCACGATTCATTTCCTCTACCCGCTGGTGGTCTCCCTGTCGATGATTCTATTCTTCAAGGAGAAAA
Organism: Alistipes sp.; assembly: GCA_020026335.1. Classification (GTDB taxonomy): domain Bacteria; phylum Bacteroidota; class Bacteroidia; order Bacteroidales; family Rikenellaceae; genus Alistipes. Next base: position 108,543 of record JAHHQO010000004.1, read on the forward strand.
GCTCGGTGTGGGTCTTCATCTCGATTGTCATGTCGCTGGTGGGCGTGGCACTCATGGCCAACAGTGATGGTAAGACAACCGATGCCGTGAAGGGACTCCTCTATGTCGGTATCACGGTCTTCTCCTACGCCATATATATCATGGGCGTGATGAAAAGCCGCGCCTCGAGGATTGATTCCTTAGTGCTGGCGTTCTATGTCCTCTGCTTCACCGCAGTGATATTTGCCGTCTTCGCCTTTGTGAACAATGGCGAAATCGAACCCATCGAGGGCGGATATATGTGGCTCAACTTCATTCTACTGGCACTCCTGCCCACCGTGGTATCAAACCTTACGCTGATTCTCGCCATCAAGAATATCGGTCCTACGATGACCTCCATTCTCGGCTCGATGGAACCGCTGACGGCGGTGGTTATCGGAGTACTGCACTTCGGTGAGGTCTTCGACTTGCGTGCTGCCGCAGGTATTGTACTGGTCATCGCAGCGGTGGTGATAGTTATCCTCCAGAGCCGTAAACGGACCGCATAGAAGCACTTTTAATACTACAAACGAGGACGCAATCCCATGCAGGTTGCGTCCTCGCTGTTTTATCTGCCTTGGGCGATTATTGGCGCTTGGGATTCTTGGGGAACCAGCCTTTCTTCACACGCTGACGCTGCTCGAACAGTTCGCCGATGGACCAAAACGAGGACGCACCCCACACGGCCAGCAACGTAGACCACAAGATGTGGTGCACCGCCACCGAAGCAGCGATTGTGGCAATACCCATCAGCAGGAACACCCACCAACATTTGACACCGAAATAATACTCTCCTTTGATGACCATCGGGTGAAACATGCCGATGATGAAAAATGTCGCCAAACCGATGACGATGCCCGTGAGGTTGTATTCTGCCAAAAATTCCATTGGTACTTTGATTAAATTAATAGGTTATACTTCTATTACGTGTTGCTGCAATAACCGTGCTAATGGTTTGTTCCACGGGTTATTTTACAAATTTTGGTAAGTACAAATGTAAGCATAAATCAAAATTTCTGCAAGACGGCATGACATAAAAAAGAGTACCTCTTTTCGGGGTACTCTTTTTTGTCGTTGTTTTCCGACTATTGGTGCGACTCGAAGTATCGGCTGAAGAATAGCAACTGATAGGGGAGCGAGTTGCTCCAATAAGCGGCATTGTGCTTGCCGGGACGAACGATATAGTCGTGCTTGATACCCTTTTTCAAGAGTTTCTCGTGCAGTTGGCGATTGACCTCCGAGAAGAAGTCCTCGTTACCGCAATCGAAGATGATGGCCAGCTCGCCGTCCTTCAGGCTGTCTACCGCTGTCATGACCGTGTGTGACTCCCAGCGTTCGGGGAATTTCTTCTCCTTACCGAGCATCTTCTCCATCTCCCATGATTTCGGGAAGGGGCGAATATCCACACCGCCCGATGTCGAGCCGGCAGCGCCGAACGTGTCTTTGTGCCGGGTGCTCAACCACAGTGCGCCGTGTCCGCCCATGCTCAAACCCGTGATGGCGCGGCTTTCGCGGCGCTGTTGAGTAGGGTAGTTGGCATCGACCCACTCCACAAGTTCCTTCGCAACGAAGGTCTCATATCGGGAGGTCGAATCCACGGGGCTGTCCCAATACCAACTGTTGGCTCCGTTGGGGCAGACGATGATCATCTGATAACGGTCGGCCTCGCGACCCAGATTACCGCCCATGACGTTCTGCCATGCCAAATGCGTTCCCGAATATCCGTGCAGGAGATAGAGCACGGGGAAGAGCTTGTTATCGGGGTTTTCGGGAGTGACGACCAATGTCGCAATCTCGCGATTCATGCTTGCGCTGTGTACCTGCAAGGTGTCGACTTGGGCAGCGAATGCAGAACCGCCCAGCAAAAGCAGGGCTAATGAAATTATAAATTTCCTCATTGTTTATTTCTTTTCCGGACGGGCGATGCTCTCTCTCATCGAGGTGTCGGCCATCACGTTCTTCATCTTGTAGTAATCCATCACACCGAGATTACCGTTGCGGAAAGCCTCGGCCATGGCGAGAGGTACTTCAGCCTCTGCCAAAATTACCTTGGCTCTTGCGTCCTGTGCCTTGGCCTTGTTCTCCTGTTCGAGTGCCACCGCCATGGCTCTGCGCTCCTCGGCTTTAGCCTGTGCGATATTCTTGTCGGCCTGTGCCTGATCCATCTGCAACTGTGCACCGATGTTCTTACCAACGTCGATGTCGGCTATATCAATGGAGAGAATCTCAAATGCCGTTCCTGCGTCCAGACCTTTCTCCAGCACCACGCGAGAGATGGAGTCGGGGTTCTCCAACACGATTTTGTGGGAGTCTGCCGAACCGATGGACGAAACGATACCCTCACCTACACGGGCGAGTACGGTCTCCTCACCGGCACCACCCACCAACTGTTTGATGTTGGCACGCACGGTGACACGCGCCTTGGCGATGAGCTGAATACCGTCCTTTGCCACGGCAGCAACGGGAGGGGTGTTGATGACTTTGGGATTGACCGACATCTGCACAGCCTCGAATACATCGCGACCTGCAAGGTCAATGGCGGTTGCCATCTTGAAGTCGAGCATGATGTTGGCCTTCTGTGCCGACACCAGCGCGTGAACGACATTCGATACGTTACCGCCCGCCAGATAGTGGGCTTCCAGCTCGTTGGGGTTGAGTTGCAGACCCGCCTTTGTGCTCTCAATCATCGAAGAGACGATAACCGAGGGGGGCACCTTTCTCCAGCGCATCAGAACGAGCTGGAGCAGACTGATTCTCACACCCGAAACCAATGCCGAGAACCACAGGCCTACGGGAACAAAGTAGAAGATGAGCCATAAGGCAAAGAGGCCCATAAAGAATGATAATACTATCAATCCGATTTCAAAGTCCATAGTTATTCGTTTTTAGTTGATTTTTTGACGATGATGCTGAAATTCTCGAAGCCGACAATTTCGATGTTGCATTGCTGGTCGATGAACACATCCTGCGATTTGGCTTCCCAAATTTTACCGTTGATGGTCACCTTGCCCATGGGTGCAAGGCGCGAAATGGTCGTGCCGCGGTCACCGATTTTCACCTCTTCGGCAGGCAGTTTCGAACTCGACGAGCCGATTTCCTGTTTCAAAGAGAAGCGCTGCCAGGTCTTGGCACGCAGAGAGATAACGATGGCAATCAGCGACAGGACAACGATAACAAGGGTAGTGATGAAGCCGCCCGCCATGCCGAAGTCACGAAAGGCAAGGTAGATGGAAGTGCCGTAGCAGCCGATGGCCAGCAGAGCACCCACCGACACGCCGGGAAGCAGTACCAATTCGGCAACAAGAAACAGGATGCCGAGCAGCGAGAGAAATACAATATACAACATATGCTCCGATATAAGTTGAACAATGCTATAAATATAGTGAAAATTTCGTTAGTTGGCGACCTCTTTGACCTTAATTTCCAAATCGGATGCTACATTTTGCAAAGCGGCAGCCAGCTTGTCGGCCTCGGCACCGTCGGAGAAGTTGCCGATGACAAACATATTCTGCCCCACGCGCGTGAGGTCATAGTTGGCGGCCAGCTCATCGATGATGGCCTTCATGTCGTCCGAGAGGGTCGAAGTGCCGGAGATTTCCACACGGTAAACGATGGGTGACTCGTCACCGTCACGAGAAATGTTGGTCATCTCGCCATCGCGCCACATCACGATTTCGGGACGGAGGAAACCGCGCTTCTTCAACAGAGCCTGTGCCTCCTCAGCTTCCTGATAGGTGGCAAAACCTGCGGCGTAGTAACACCACTTCTTGTTCTCGTTCACGAGGTACGAGAGGGGATAAGCACCGCGGAAAATCGATGCTGCACGCTTGGTGTTGTAAGTGCCGAGCAGGATACGATAAACCGTTCCGCGAGGATAGACCTTACACTCCGGAATGGGATTCTGATAGCTGTATTTTGTGGTGCGGTGGAACTCCAGCGAGTCATAGACGATGAAGTTGCGCTCCTCGATTTTCAATTTGGGCAGACGGTAGTTCACCGCTGCAAGTTGAGACTCCACGCCCTTCAACGAATCGGCTGCCTGCTTGAACTCCAAAAGGTCGGCTACCTTCTTCTCGTAGCTGACCAACTGTTGTTTGCGGACGAAGTAATCGACCACCTCATCGGAGAGGGTCTCGCCCTGCAAAGCCGAAGCCTTGCGCATGGCACTCTGCATCTCCTCTTCCTGCTGGGTGAGCAACTCATCGAGGCTCAACTCATCGAGGATATATCCGTAGGCGTAGTTCTTGTTGTCATAGACATAGTTCCATGTCTCGGAGAGCGAGTGGGCGATGGTGGTATTCAGACTATCCAAAGACTTGAATCTGTTTTGCACCTCCACAGCCTCCTCCTGTGTGGCGGCGGCATTGTAGGCCTCGACCAATTCCGAAAGAGTGTTATAGTTCAGGAAGATATTATTGACCATCTCGGCGGCCTGGGTCTCCTTGTGCTGTGCCTCGTGCAGGGCAGCATAGTCGGACTCCTGGAGATGTTCCTTGAAGTAGAGGTTGTCCACCAGATTGCGCACCTTCAACGAGTCGGGTGTCGAGACAATGCTGGGCTGCGGCTGGGTAGTTTCCACCTGCACACCTGCATCGAGCGAAGCAAATACCCACTCCTGCTCGATGGTGTTGATTTTATCGATGAGCTTACCCTTGGCATTGCGGATGTCGAAGATGGAACTCTCGAGTTGGAGAATCTCACCCGTGTAGCTCTTGGCCAGCGAGGGGTCGTTGCGCAGAGCCGCACGCTTGGTGTTGATGATGTTCAACACGGAGTCTTCTCTGAACTGGAGAATGGCATCTCTACGAAGCAGCGACATATACTCTTCGTTGTTCTCCAATCCGGGAATACGGGCTTCGACCACAGGTTCCTGTGCATAGAGGCACAAGCTGCCCAACAGCGAAGCCAGCGTTAATATGTATGATTTCTTTAACATTTTTATCTCCACCATTTAATTAAAAAGAGCTGAATCAATCCAAAAATCTCCAAACGTCCGAATAACATCAGCGCCGAGAGTGTGTATTTGAAGGTCGAAGGCAGCGCAGCATAGTTGTCCATCGAGCCCAACTCGCCAAATCCGGGACCTACGTTACCGATGCACGCCACCGAACCCGAGAAGCTGGTCAGAAGGTCGAGACCACATGCCGCACCAAATGTCGTGCCAATCAAAATGAGCAACAGATATGCGACAATGAATATGGGGACAGAGTTTAAAAATTCGTTTTCCTGCACCGCGCCGTCCAGACGGATTCTGATGATGGCATTGGGGTGTTGCTGCTGGCGGATTTTAGCCTTAATCATCTTGAAGGCCAAAATCACACGGTTGATTTTCACACCTCCGGCCGTAGAACCTGCCGAGGCACACACCAGCGAACCGAAGATAAGGATAATCATCGCCAAAGGTGTCCATGTGTTGGAGTCGGCCGTGGCATAGCCCGAGGTCGAGACTAACGATACCAATTGGAAGCAGGCGTGTCGGAAGGCGTTGGAGAACGTGGGGTAGATATCCGCCGAGAAGATGCTGATGGCGATAATCAAACTGCCGACAAGCAACATTCCGAAGTACCAGCGCGTCACCTCCGAACGGAAGATGTTGTTGCGCTTGCCCGTCACCGTGGAGTAAATCAATCCGAAGTGCACACCCGAGATGGCCATGGTAAATATCAGAATGGTGTCAATGGCGGCACTGTTGTAGAAGGCGATACTTGCATTCTTGGTCGAGAAACCGCTGGTGGCACATGCCGACATGGCGTGACACAGCGAATCGAACCAGTTCATGCCGGCAATCTTGAGCGTGAGGGTCGAAAGAAGGGTCAGACCCACATAGACCACAATCAGAATCTGAACCACAAACTGCGAGTGGTAGTGGTAGTTGTCCTTGGCCATCGACGAGAGTTCGATGTTGGAAAGTGACATTTTGTTGCGCCCCATCGAGGGAAGGATAATGAGCGCGAACATCACAACACCCATACCGCCAATCCATGTGGAGGACATTCTCCAGAACTGGATACCGCGTGGCAGGACCTCAATGTCGGTGAGAATGGTTGCACCCGTAGTGGTGAATCCCGACACACTCTCGAACCAGGCGTTGGTAAAGTCGAACTCACCTCCCCAAATCAGATAGGGGAATGTGCCGACCAGACAAGCCAGCAACCACGAACCGACCACAATGCAGAAACTCTCCTTGGTGGTAATCTGTGCCTGCTTCTCGACGAAAATCATCGGGAAAGCACCCAGCAGTGCCGTCAGGAGAGTGGATAACAGAAGGGGATAGAACGATGAGTCCATGCCGCTGACGTAGGCAATGCCTGCCGACACAAACATGAACGCGGCGATGAACAACATCACCATACCCACATATCGTAAAACAACTTCAACACGCATAATTCCAAGCCTTATTTCATCTGCTTCGAATAAGCAATCAAAGCCTCAATCTTTTCTTTGAGTTCCAACATTTCATCTTTAAAGTCGCCCCTCACGTTGAAAGGAATCTTGAACGAGAGGTGGTCGCCCAACGCCTTGTTCATTCTGATGACGGGCTTCACGCACGTAATGTTGGTGAAGTAGAACAGCATCAGCACGATGGCAATCATCACCAGTAGCGAAATCAGCACGGGAGTCACGGCACGATAGGCGTTCTTCTTCATCTGTTCGGCACGCGGTGCAAGAGAACTCTGTGTCGAGGTCATGTAGTTGGTGATGGCGGAAGTCAGCTTGTCGTAGCATGCCTCATACTTCTCGTTGTACCATTTGGCACCGATGGAGTCGGGCTGGCTGCCCAGCGGTTTGTCCGCCAGGTGGGCACGACCAAAGGTCATGTAGTTGTCGGTTTGCAGTTTGAGCTCCGTTGTGGCGATGGCCAGCGAGTCGAGGAACGACTTCTCCAAAGCCTCGTTCTGTGCCATGGCCAATGTATTCTCCAATCTTTCGAGACTTGCACGGCACAGGCTGTCATAGGAGTTGTCGGCAAACACCGACACTCTGATCATGGCTACATTCTGGGCGTGAGCCGCATCGAGCATATCCTTTGCCAACTCGATATTTCGCTTGTTGGCCTTCAGAATATTGTCGGTGTCACTACTCAAATTACTCAACTCCCAAAAGGAGACCATACCCGAAAAAAACAACAGACCTACGATACTCAAAAAACCTATCGTAATTCTCTTTTGCAAACCGGTCATAATGTTACTAACATACAATAATACTACAAAGATAGCGATTTAATCGCAAAACTCGGCCTCCAAATCGTGTTTTTCATCCATATTGAGGAGTTTTACCCTGCAAATGGTGTTGATGCGCGAGGCATCGTAGGGGGCTTTCACACGGCGGTAATTACCCGTGTAACCGAACATCATTCCGTTGCGGCGTGTGCTCTCGAAAAGAACGGTATCTTCCTGTCCCACACCCAGTCGGCAGAAGTCGGCGTGCAACTTGTCGCACAGCTTCTCCAACTCCTGTACGCGGTGGGTCGCCACCGATGACTGCACCTTGTCGGGGAAGTTGATGGCAGGCGTGCCGGGACGCTCCGAGTAGGGGAAGATGTGGAGGAACGCGGGCTTCACCTCCTCCAGGAAGCGGTAGGTGGTCATGAAATCCTCGTCCGACTCGCCGGGGAAGCCCACGATAACGTCAATACCGATGAAGGCATCGGGCATGAGACGGCGCACCGAAGCGATACGCTCGGCAAACTTTTTGGAGGTATAGCGGCGGCGCATGAGTCCCAGAATACGGTCACATCCGCTTTGCAGGGGAATGTGGAAGTGGTGCTGGAACTTGGGTGAGGCGGCACAAAATTCGATAATCTCCTCGGTGAGCAGGTTCGGTTCGATGGACGAGATACGGTAGCGTTCGATGCCGTCCACCTCATTGAGCGCCTTCAGCAGGTCGATGAACTTCTCGCCTGTCGTGCGACCGAAGTCGCCCGTATTGACACCCGTGATGACAATCTCTTTCTGTCCCTCGGAAGCAATACGTTCCGCCTCCTTCACAAGGTCGGCAATGGGCATATTGCGGCTCGAACCGCGTGCATAGTGAATCGTACAGTACGAACAGCAGTAGTCGCAACCGTCCTGTACCTTGAGGAAGGTACGCGTGCGGTCACCTGTCGAGAAGGCTGCGAAGAACGAGGTGATGTCGTCGGTATCGCAGCTGTAAATGTGGGCACGACCTTTGCCCGTGAGTTCCAACACACGGCGGTAGAGCGAACCCTTGTCGTTGTTGCTCAATACCAAGTCCACACCGTCGATGTCGCCAATCTCGTAGGGTTTGAGCTGCGCGTAGCAGCCCGTCACGGCGATGATGGCATCGGGGTTCTGACGGTGGAGTTTGCGGATAAGGTTACGACACTTCTTGTCGGCGTGCTCCGTCACGGAGCAGCTGTTGATGACACATATATCGGCAGGGGCATTGGGAGCTACTCTTATAAAGCCGCCCTCCTCGAATTGACGGGCGAGGGTAGAGGTCTCCGAAAAGTTGAGCTTGCAGCCCAAAGTATGGAAATTGACTCTGCGTTGTTGCATGAAAATTCAGTGTTAATATAAAATTTGTGCCAAAAATACAAAAAACTCCTCGAAAGTGGGGGAAAATCGAGGGGTTTTAGAATAAAAAAATATAAATTTGCAAGCATTATAAAAATCAGATATGTCTTTTTTCAATGATTTGATTCAATACGGTTATCTCGCGAATGCTTTGACGGCATGTGTCCTCTCGGGTGTAACCTGCGGTATAATAGGTACATACGTAGTATGCCGCCGCATGGTTTTCTTGACCGGAGGTGTGACACACGCTTCGTTCGGAGGTCTCGGTATCGCATTCTACCTCGGCGCCAATCCCATTTTGGGTGCGATGGTCTTTGCCGTGCTTTCGACATTGGGCATCGAGTGGGCCGGTGAAAAAGGAAATATCCGTGAGGATTCCGCCATCGGAATTATCTGGTCGCTGGGTATGGCCATCGGTGCGCTGTTCATGTGTATGCGTCCGGGCTACACATCGGGCGATTTGTCATCGTACCTCTTCGGAAGTATCATCACCGTGACGGGCGATGATGTGGTGGCACTGGCTCTGCTGGCTGCCGTGCTGGTCATCGGTGCTTTCCTGTGGTTGCAGCCTGTCATCTATGTAGCCTTCGACAAGGACTTCGCCCGCAGCAAGGGAATCCCCACACGATTTATCACCTATCTGCTGGCCATACTCACCGCCATCACCATCGTGCTTTCGATACGCATCATGGGCATCGTCCTGCTGATTTCGTTGATTACCCTTCCGGTGGTCATCGCCAATTCCCTGTCAAAATCCTATCGGGTCATCACCCTTTTGGCATCCCTCATCGCCGCCATGGGCAATGTGTCGGGATTGATTTTCAGCTACAATTTCGATGTTCCGCCCGGTGCTGCAATAATATTTACGCTCACCCTTATGCTTATAATAGTAAAACTATTAACTTTGCATAGAAAAAAATTAGCTGCCACTGCATGAAAACCATACATAAATTAGTTCTGAAGTCCTATTTGGGTCCCATGATTCTCACATTCTTCATTGTCATGTTTGTGCTGATGATGAACTTTGTGTGGCGATACATCGACGAATTGGTGGGTAAGGGTCTCAGTGCAGGCATTATCATCGAGCTGATGTCCTATGCCATGGCCAATATGCTGCCTTTGGGCTTGCCGTTGGCCGTTCTGCTGGCTGCCATCATGACTCTCGGTAATTTGGGCGAGAACTATGAGTTGCTGGCCATGAAGTCGGCCGGTATGTCACTGGTCAAAATCACAAAACCGCTTATCATTCTGGTGAGTTGCATCGCCGTGGGCAGTTTCTTCATCGGCAACAACCTTGTACCCTATGCCAACAAGCGAATGTACAGTATCATCTACGACATTCGCCAACAGCGTCAGACCCTCGAATTCCAGGACGGTCTGTTCTTCAACGGTATCGACAATATGTCGATTCGTGTCGGACATCAGGACCCCAAGACATCACTCCTGCGCGATGTGCTGATTTACGACAACCGCTCCTCCAACGGTAACATGAATACCGTGGTGGCAGATTCGGGTTACATCCGCCTGTCGGACGACAAACGCTACCTGCTGGTCGAGTTGTACAACGGTCAGACCTACGAGCAGACACGTAACTCACAGTGGTACAACCACAGTGCCCTGCGTCACCACACCTTCGAAACCCAGAAGCAGGACATCGCCATGGACGGTTTTGCCATGGGACGAAGCGATGCCAACCAGTTCTCGAACAGTCAGACCAAGAACATCAACGAGTTGCAGACCGACATCGACTCGCTGGAGAAGCGAGTGGATATGGCAACGACCAACTCCTACGAGCCGCTGATTAAAGACCAGATTTTCGTCAGCGACAAGAATGTAATTCCCTCGAAAGATTCAACATGGGTCAATAAGAGCAGTTGCGCGGAGAACCTCTTCATTGACAGCCTTACGAAGCTGACGGTACGCGACAAGGAGAAGATATGGAACGCGGCACGCGCCCGTGCCAAGAACTCGCGTAATATGTTCTCCTTCGACGAGTCGTCCGCCAAGAGTTCGCTCAACCAGCTTTACAAGAGTAAGGTGGAGTGGCACAAGAAGGTGTCTCTGCCTGTTTCCATCATCATCTTCTTCCTCATCGGTGCTCCGCTGGGTGCCATTATCCGAAAGGGTGGTTTGGGACTTCCCGTTGTGGTGTCGGTCATCTTCTTTGTGATATACTATATTATCAGTATCTCGGGCGAGAAGCTCGCCAAGGAGGGTAGCTGGGAGGCTTGCTACGGTATGTGGCTATCGACCTTCATTCTTACTCCCATAGCCGTCTATCTGACCTACAAGGCCACCAACGACTCGGCACTGCTCGACACCGACTGGTATGCAGGAAAAATTAAAGCACTCAAGGAGCGTTTCCCTATCATTGAAAAAATAAATAATACGATAAAATTCAAACGCCATGCGAAACGAAACAAAACTGAATAGTGTAGAGGAGGTTCTCGAAGACTTCCGTAATGGTAAAATCGTCATCGTTGTAGACGATGAAGACCGTGAAAATGAGGGTGACTTCATCGTTGCTGCCGAGAAGATTACTCCCGAAATCGTGAACTTCATGCTCAAGGAGGGTCGCGGTGTGCTGTGTGCTCCCTTGAGTGAGAGCCGTTGTGCCGAGCTGGGTCTCAACATGATGGAGGAGAACAACACTTCGTTGCTCGGTACTCCCTTCACCGTTACTGTTGACCTTTTGGGTGAGGGTTGCACCACCGGCGTGTCGATTCACGACCGTGCTGCCACTATCCGCGCTTTGGCCAACCCCGAAACCAAGGCTACCGACCTTGGCCGTCCGGGTCACATCAACCCCCTGCGTGCCCGTGAGAAGGGCGTGCTCCGACGTCCGGGTCACACCGAGGCTGCCGTAGACTTGGCTCGTCTGTCGGGTTTGCAGCCCGCAGGTGCGCTCATCGAGATTATGAACGAGGACGGAACGATGGCTCGTCTGCCCCAGCTGTTGGAGAAGGCCGAAAAGTTCGGTCTGAAGATTATCTCCATCGCTTCGCTGATTGCCTACCGTCTGAAGCAGGAGTCAATTGTCGAGAAGGGTGTTACCGTACCCCTGCCCACCGAGTGGGGTGAGTTCAAGATTACTCCCTTCCTCCAGAAGTCGAACGGTGTGGAGCACGTGGCACTGACCAAGGGCGAGTGGACTGAGGACGAACCCGTGCTGATTCGTGTGCACTCATCGTGCGCTACGGGCGACATCTTCGGCTCATACCGTTGCGACTGCGGCGAACAGCTGCACCAGGCCATGCAGATGATTGAGAAGGAGGGCAAGGGTGCCATCATCTACCTCAATCAGGAGGGACGCGGTATCGGCCTCTGCAACAAGATTCACGCCTACAAATTGCAGGACGAGGGTCTCGACACCGTGGATGCCAACATCAAGTTGGGCTTCAAGGCCGACGAGCGCGACTATGGTGTGGGTGCCAGCATCATCCGCGAGTTGGGTATCCGCAAGATGCGTCTGATGACCAACAACCCCTCGAAGAAGGCTGGTTTGGAGGGCTACGGTTTGGAGATTGATGAGATTGTTCCCATCGTCATCAAGCCCAACAAGTACAATGCTCACTATTTGGAGACCAAGCAGGAGAGAATGCACCACAACCTCGGCTTGGAGACAAAATAACAAAACCCATTGACAGCGTGCGGAGTGCCTGTAAAGGGTACTCCGCATCTGTTTTAATACGCAAAACTATGAATGCAAAAGATATAAGAATCGTTTTCATGGGTACTCCCGAATTTGCGGTACCTTCACTGCGTGCTCTCGTTGACAACGGGTACAACGTGGTGGCCGTGGTGACCACTCCCGACAAACCGGCAGGACGAGGTCAGAAGCAACACGAGAGTGATGTGAAGGTGGCAGCCCGCGAGTTGGGATTGCCGATTCTTCAGCCCGAAAAGCTCAAAGCTCCCGAATTTGTGGAGGCGATGCAGGCACTGAAGCCCGATTTGGGCATTGTCATCGCCTTCAGAATGTTGCCCGAGGTAATTTGGGCAATGCCCACCTACGGCACGTTCAACCTCCACGCCTCGCTGCTTCCGCAATACCGAGGTGCCGCTCCCATCAACTGGGCGATTATCAATGGCGAGAAGGAGACGGGTATCACCACCTTCCTGTTGAACCACGAGATTGACAAGGGTGCTATTTTGGGTCAGAAACGCATGCCTATCCTCCCCGAGGATAACATCGGTACGATGTATGACAAGCTCATGAACGAGGGTACACAGCTCGTCCTGAACACCGTGGAGCGCATCGCAGCCGGAGACATCACTCCTGTGGAGCAGAATGTCGATGAAAGCACGCTGAAACCCGCTCCCAAAATCTTCAAGGAGGACGGCGAGATTCACTGGAACAAGGAGGGCGAATCGATTGTGAACCTTATCCGCGGTCTGTCGCCCTATCCTGCGGCATGGGGTGAGATGGTCAAGGCAGACGGTTCGATCAACAGAGCCAAGATTTTCTCGGCGACCTTCGAGGAGAAACACCACGAGGTGGCGTGTGGCACCATCGAGAGCGACTCGCGCACCTATATCCGTGTAGCCTGCAAGAACGGCTGGATTAACCTCGACGAGGTGCAGCTGGCCGGCAAGAAGCGACTCAAAGTCAAGGAACTGCTGCTGGGCTTCAGAGATGTGCTCCAGTACTGCTTTAAATAAAGATATTCGCTATACATATACAAACAAAAAGGACGACTCCTCGCGGGGTCGTCCTTTTTATATTTTGGGCATTAGCCCGAGGATTATCGCTTCTTGATAATCTCGCCACCGTGCTTGATGGCCTCCTCGTTCATGGGCAGAAGTTTCCACGCTCTTTCGGGCAGTGACTCCTTCAGACCAATCATCACATTCTCCATCTTCACCAGAGGGCGCACCTTGAGGTAACCGCCCAAAATCATGGTGTTAAAGAGCTTCGACTGTCCCATCTTGGCACACTCCGAAGTGGCATCAATCGAATACACCGAGATGTCCTCACGTACGGGGTGGCGTGAGATACCGTTGGTATCGTAAATCAACACACCACCGGGCTTTACCAGCGGTTCGAACTTCTCCATCGACTGCTGATTGAGAATGATGGCGGTATCGAACTCGTGAGCGATAGGTGAAGATATCTTCTTGTCCGAGAGAATGACCGTAACATTGGCTGTACCACCACGCATTTCGGGACCGTAGGAAGGCATCCATGTCACCTCGTAGTCCTGCATTACGCCCGAGTAAGCCAGAATCTTACCCATCGAGAGGACACCCTGTCCTCCAAATCCTGCAATAATTAATGTCTCTTTCATATCTCACCTTCACTATTTTACTTCCTTAATATCTCCCAGCGGATAGAAGGGCAACATATTCTCCTCCAACCACTTGTTGGCAGCTACGGGTGACATCTTCCAACCGCTGTTACAGGTCGATACGACCTCCACCAGCGAGAAACCCTTGCCCTCCATCGAACGCTGGAACGCCTTTTTGATGGCAGCCTTGCACTTGCGCACGTTGGCGGGCTTGTGCACGCTCTGACGGGTGATGTAGGTCGCACCATCGAGGTGTGCCATCATCTCGGCAATCTTATAGGGATAGCCGTTCAGATGTGCATCACGACCATAGGGGGTGGTGGCGGTCTTCATACCCAAAAGGGTAGTGGGAGCCATCTGACCACCGGTCATACCGTAGATAGCATTGTTGATGTAGATAGCCACCACATTCTCGCCACGTGCTGCGGCGTGAATCGACTCTGCCGTACCGATAGCCGACAAGTCACCGTCACCCTGATAGGTGAAGACCAGTCGGTCGGGATTCAGACGCTTGGCTGCCGTTGCCACTGCCAAAGCACGACCATGAGCGGCCTCAATCCAGTCGATATCGATGTAGTTGTAGGCGAACACCGAGCAACCTACGGGCGAGATACCGATGGACTTGTGTTCCAAACCCAACTCCTCGATTACCTCGGCTACCAATTTATGTACCGTACCATGACTACAACCGGGGCAGTAGTGCATGACATTATCCATGATGAGTTTCGGTTTTGCGTAAACCAAATTCTCCTTTTTGATTTCAACCTCAGCCATCTCTTTACTTGTTAATCAGTTTCTCCTTGAGGGCTGTGAGTACCTCTTCGGGATTGAAAATCATACCGCCCTGACGGCCATAGTGCTCCACGGGAGCCTTACCGTTCACAGCAAGACGGACATCCTCTACCATCTGACCGGCATTAAGCTCGGCCGAGAGGAAACCCTTGACACCGCGTGATGCCAATTCGGCGATGGGCTTGGTGGGGAAGGGATAGAGGGTGATGGGGCGCAACAGACCGACCTTGAGTCCCTGCTCGCGAGCCATCTCCACGGTGGCCGAGCAGATACGTGCCGAAGAACCGAAAGCCACGATGACATAGTCGGCATCGTCACATTCGATAGCCTCGTATCGCACCTCGTTCTCCTCCAGCGCGCGGTATTTCTCCTGCATACGCTTGTTGATAATCTCCATCTTCTCGGACTGCAACTCCAGCGATGTCGCCACATTTCGCTCTCTGTCGGCGGGCTTACCCATGGCAGCCCACGAACCGCACTCTGCCACAATTTCCTCTTGGGTCTTTCTCGGACGCTGGGGGGCGAGTACCACCTTCTCCATCATCTGACCGATGGCACCATCGGCCAAAATCATTGCAGGATTGCGGTACTTGAATGCCAAATCGAAGCCCAGAGCCACGTGGTCGTGCATCTCCTGCACCGAGTTGGGCGCAAGTACAATCAGGTGGAAGTCACCGTGACCACTGCCCTTACAAGCCTGGAAGTAGTCACCCTGCGAGGGCTGGATAGTACCCAGACCCGGACCGCCACGCTGGCAGTTGATGACCAGACACGGCAGCTCCGCACCGGCCAGATAGCTCAGTCCTTCAGCCATAAGACTGACACCGGGGCTCGATGACGAAGTCATGACACGTTTGCCTGTTGATGCACCACCATATACCATATTGATAGAGGAGACCTCCGACTCGGCCTGCAAAACGACCATGCCGGTAGTCTCCCAGGGTTTGAGTTCCATCAAAGTCTCCATCACTTCCGATTGGGGAGTGATAGGATATCCGAAATATCCGTCGCAACCGTAGCGAATTGCCGCATGAGCTATCACTTCGTTGCCTTTCATTAATTTCACCTCTTTCTCTGCCATAGCTTACTCAAATTTTTGACGATAAACCGTGATGACACTGTCGGGGCATATCATTGCACACGAAGCACAACCCGTACACGATTCGGGGGTCGCCATGTACGCGACGGGGTAGCCCTTGCTGTTTACTTCTGCCGAGAGAGCCAGTACCCCCAGGGGACACGAAGCCACACAGACTCCACAACCCTTGCATCGCTCTTTATCGACAACGATTGTTCCTTTAATTTTAGCCATAACTGTATTGTTAAGTTTAAACAAAGGTAGGAATTTTTTTCCGAACCTACGAGGGTTTAAAATGTAAAATATTGTCAGATATGGCTATATTCAGGTGATAAATTCTCTGAAATGTAGTCTGTTTTTCTCAAAATGTCGCATTCCGGCGATTTGATTTACAACGATTTCCCCCGCTCTCGGGGTGATGACGGAAGACAATTCCGGAGGAGCCAAATTCTTATAAAAAAGATGTAACAAACTATAACATTACAATCAAATCCGACTTTCACGGCATCTTGCAAGCGTCCTCCACGGTTCGTAGAAGTGCAATACAAGGCAGTAGAAGCCGATGCAACGACAGCGACTCACACGCCCAAGTTGCAAAATAAAAGCAGGACACCCCGAAAGGCATCCTGCTTTCAAATATCTGATGTTGTTTGTTATCTTACGCGGAGTCGGTGACCCAGACGGAGAATGGTGGTCGAACGAATACCGTTCAAGCGGCAGATGCTGCTCACCGAAGTGTGGTATTTGCGAGCCAGAGCACCGAGGGTATCACCCGAACGAATGGTGTGATAACAGCGGGCTGCACGCTCGGCAGCCTCCTTCTTGTCCTGCTCCTCGTTGGCAATCTCGTCTTCGAAATCCTGTCCTGCTTTCGAATAGATGCTGAAGAACGATTTTTTCAGCAGGAAAGACTCGCGGCAGAGAATACCTGTCTTGAAGTCGATGAGACGCTCGGGGTCGAAAGACTGACCGTAGTAACGGGTCTCGAAGTGGAGGTGAGGACCTGTCGAACGACCTGTCGAACCACCCAAACCAATCACCTGTCCGGCCTCCACCCATGCGTTGGGGGCCACCAAAATCTCCGACAAATGACCATAGTAAGTCTCCAGACCGTTGTCGTGGCGGATGATGACCAGATTACCGTAGCTGTTGCGACCCGTGAATTTGGCCACACGCACCTTACCACTGAAAGTGGCGTAGATGGGAGTACCGGTCTTCAAAGGCAGGTCGATACCCTGATGACGGCGACCACGGCGGGGACCGAACTTACCTCTGGGGTGGGGAACACCCTGATAGGGACAGTGGTAACCTGTGATGGAGTCAATCAGGTCGATGACAATGGCCTTGGGCATAGCCTTCGACATATCGACATCCTTATAGGGCAGCAACACATCGTTGCTCCAATACTTCTTGAAGATGAGCGAATCGCGCTGGAACTCGCGGTTGCGGATATAACGCCATGTGCTGTTGCTGTAAAGTACCACCTTCACGGCATCATCTCCCGAGTCGAGGGTGTCGATGACGGTCAAATCCTGAATTTCGGGGACAGACTTAATCGCGCAACGGCGCAATCTGTATTTGAGGGCTGCCAAAGAGTCGGCTTCGCTCTGACGTGCCGAGAGCGAGTCGGCAACAGCTGCCGGAAGTGTGTTTTCGGGGGTCGGAATCACCAGCGAATCAGTCTGCTGGGCAAAAGCCGAAGCCGAAAAGAGGGTGCACGCGGCAAAGAGTGCTATGATATTTTTTTCCATGTATGGTTACTGTTGTTTGATGTATGCTTCCGCAGCTTCGAGGGCATGGTAGAAGTCCTCGCCAAAACGACGGATAATGGGTTCTTTGAGTGCTTTATATACGGGGAGTCCCAGCTTCTTGCCACATTCGCGTGCCGAAGAACATACCGACCAGCGGTGATAGTTGAGTCCCACCGTACCGTTCGAGAAGTTAATCAGACGAATGGGGTAGAGGTGACACGATATGGGCTTGCGGAACGAGGTCTTGCCCTCTGCCCATGCCTTTTCGATGGCGCACAGCGTCACGCCGTTCTCCATATAGGCGTAGGCACATTCGGCATCATTGACCAGCGGGGTGGTCAAATCACCCTCCTCGTCGAGTACCATGAAGCCCTGTTCCTCGACAGCCTGGACACCCAGACCTGTCATGTAGGGCTTGTAGTTGGGATATTCCTTCTCCAAAATCGCCACTTCCTCCTCCTCAAGCGGAGCACCGGCATTGCCTTCCACGCAGCAGATACCCTTACACTTCGAGATGTCGCAGGCGAAACATTCGCGCAGCAAATCCGTGCTGACAATCTTATTATCAATATCTATCATTTGCGGCAGGTATCGGCTATAATGATGTCATACAACTCACCCAAGGTCATGCCCATGGTGCGCACCTGCTTGGGAACAATACTGCCGCCACTCATTCCGGGGATAGAGTTCAGCTCGATGAAGTAGGGCTTACCCTCGGGAGTAACGATGAAGTCGCAACGCACTACACCCGAACAACGGCAGCGCTTGTAGGCTTCCAATGTCATGCGGTTGAGTGTGGCTTTCACCTCATCGGAAATGGGGGCAGGGGTAATCTCATCGGAGAAACCTGCGGTGTACTTGGCTTCGTAGTCGAAGAACGAATTTTTCGAGACGATTTCGGTGATGGGGAAGATGTACTCCTTACCTCCGGCAATCATCACGCCGCAACCCATCTCACGACCTGCGATACACTCCTCGATAAGAATCTCGTCACCCTCGTTGAATGCCGCTTCGATAGCTGCGGGCAGTTCCTCGGGGGTGCTGACCTTGCTCACGCCGAACGACGAACCGTTGGCATTGGGCTTGACGAACATCGGGAGACCCAACTTGGCGATAATCTTCTGATAGTCGCACTCCTCACCCTTGCGGAGGAATACCTCCTTGGCGAGGTTGATTTCTCCACCGGCCAATGTACGCTTGGTGGTGATTTTGTCAAATGTAATGAGCGATGAAGTCATCGAGCACGACGAGTAGGGGATATCCATCATGTCGAGGTACCCCTGCAAACGGCCGTCCTCACCGGGTGTGCCATGGATGATAATCAACGCGTAGTCGAACTCCTTGCGCACACCGTCAACGGTCAGCGAGAAGTCGTTTTTGTCTACCTGCCACTGACGACCGTCAGGAGCAGTGTAGTGCCAGTCACGGTGATGCAAGTCGATGACCGTGATATCGTATTTCGTGTGGTCGAGAGCCGCTTCAATCTGCGCAGCACTCTGCAATGCAATCTCTCTTTCGGGAGAATCACCTCCGGCCAAAAGAGCTATTTTAAGTTTCTCCATCATGGATTATATAAATCTTTATATCTGAATGCAAGTATATCCTGTACCATGTCGATGAGCTGGCGTGCTTCGGCATGCTGGGGGTCAATGCGCAACACGGCATTGAAATCGTTGAGCGCCACGCCCCATTCGTTCATGCGGTAGTGCAACTGTCCGCGCTCCAACAGCAACTCGATGTTCTCCGCCTCCTTGTCCAAAAGAGCGTTGAGCGTTGCCATGCGCTGTGCAGGCGACCACAACCCCTTCTCACGAATGTACTTCGCCACATCGGGATGCAGCATGCCTGCCGTGTCGTCACCGCGCTCGATGGTGGCACGCACCTCGGTCGATGAGAAGTCGAGCAAGGGAGCGTCCTCCAAGAGGTGGATGCGGTCGGCAAACTTATCGACCTTCTCGCCACGTCGCGGATAGACATAGAGCGGATACTCCAAAATCTTCTCGTACTCCTTCCAGCCGTCGAGACGCTCAATCTGGTCACCACCCATAAGAATGGAGAACTGCATCTGATGACCGAAGTTCTGCTCCAGATAGCGCAGTGTGTCTATCGTGTAGGAGGGCTTGGGCAAGAGAAACTCCACCACCGAGGGGACAATCCGTTCGGCATATTTCGATGCCTTGCAGGCCATCTCCGCCATTTCGTAGCGCGAAACCTCGGGTGCCAGCTGCTGGGTCGTCTTGTAGGGACTCTGCGGCGAAATCATCAGTATCACCTGATCGGCGAGGTTGCGCTCGATGACATATTCCGCCAACGAGATGTGCCCTTTGTGTATCGGGTTGAACGACCCGAAGTAGAGCATGATTCGTTTCTTCATTATCGGGCAATAAATTTATCGAGCAGCGAGCAGGCCTCCTTGACAGCCTCCTCCAAATTGTCGTTGATGACGATGTGGTCAAATTCGGGCGATTTGGTAATCTCGAACTCGGCCTTGGCCACACGCTTCTCAATCACCTCCGCAGAGTCGGTTCCGCGACCTACGAGACGGTTTCGAAGCTCCTCCACCGAAGGGGGCATGATGAATATCGAGCAGGCGTCATCGCCGAAGATATGTTTGAGGTTGATACCGCCCATAACATCGACATCGAAAACGATGACATGGCCTTTCTCCCAGATGCGCTCCACTTCGCTGCGCAGGGTGCCGTAGCAGGTGCCTTTATAGACCTCCTCCCACTCGACAAAGCGATTCTCCGAAACCGCCTTTTCAAACTCCTCCTGCGAGAGAAAGTAGTATTCCTTGCCGTGCTGTTCGGTACCACGCGGAGCGCGGCTGGTTGCCGAAATGGAGAATTCCAATTCGGGGTAGCGGCTCAACAGGCGATTGACGATGGTCGTCTTGCCCGAACCGCTGGGGGCCGAAAAAATTAAAACTTTTCCCATTACAAAATATTAAGTACCTGCTCTTTGATTTTCTCCAATTCGTCCTTCATCTTGACCACGAGAATCTGAATGTTGGTCTCGTTGGCCTTCGAACCCGTGGTGTTGATTTCACGACCCATCTCCTGGGCGATGAATCCCAACTTGCGGCCTGCGGCGTCCTCGTTGTGAGCCACCTCGCGGAAATACTTGCAGTGGTTGGTCAGACGCACCTTCTCCTCGGTGATATCGAGCTTCTCGAGATAGAAAATCATCTCCTGCTCCAGACGGTTGTGGTCCACCTCGACCTGCAACTTGGAGAGGTTCTCCAGAATACGCGCCTTGATGGTCTCGGTGCGTGCCTGCTCGAAGGGTATGATTTGCTCCTTGTAGTTCTCGATGAGATCCACACGGCGCAAAAGGTCGGCGATGAGAATGGCACCTTCCTGCTCGCGGAAAGCATTGAGATGCAGGGCAGCCTGACGGGTGGCCTCCAGAAGGGCATTCTGCTCCTCCTCCGACACGGTCTCAGCCTCGGCCGACACCACATTGGGCATACGCATAATAATAGGTAACGCCACCTCCATTTCGGGTTCCTTGCCGGTAGCTTCCACTACGGTCTCACGGAACTGCGAAAGATACTCGGCAAAGAGTGCACGGTTGATTTTTGCGGAGGTCTCCACAGCCTGTGTTTCGACACTCACCGTGACATCGACCTTACCGCGTTGAAGTTCCTTGGCCACAATCGAGCGGATGTCGTATTCTGATTGGCGATATATGGCGGGAACTCTGAGATTGAGGTCGAGCTGTTTGGAATTCAACGAGCGAATTTCAACTGTAATTTTCTTATTTCCTAAAGCGACTTCACCCTTGCCGAAGCCGGTCATAGACTTTATCATGACAATGACATTTATTAAATTTCGACAAAAATAGTAAAAACAATTCAAATATGAAGATACTTTGGGATTATGATTGAAAATTCTTGGGTAATTTGTTGCAACAATGATAATTTTGTGTATATTTGTGTTAGTTAAATAACAATTGAAAAGTATATCACCAAAATCTAATTACTAATCATTATGAAAAAGCACAATTTTAATGCGGGACCATCGATCCTGGCTGATGAAGTCATCGACAATGCAGCGAAGGCCATCTTGGATTTTAACGGTTCAGGGCTTTCCCTGTTGTCTATTTCTCACAGAACAAAGGATTTTGATGCGGTGATGGCAGAGGCGGACTCACTGTTCCGCGAATTGCTCCATATTCCTGACAATTATAAGATCATATACATGGGTGGTGGTGCCAGCACATTCTTCTACAACATCCCTGCAAACTTCTTGAACAAGAAGGCCGGCTATGTGAATACCGGTGTATGGTCGAAGAAGGCCATCAAGGAGGCCAAGCACTTCGGCCAGGTAGAAGTTATCGCAACTTCGGAGGACCGCGACTTCACCTATATCCCCAAAGGATTTGAAATTCCTTCCGATTTGGATTATCTCCACATCACTTCCAACAATACCATCTACGGTACAGAATACCACGAGGACCTCGATTCTCCCGTTCCCGTTATCGCCGACATGTCATCGAACATCCTTTCGCGTCCCATCGACGTGACAAAGTATGCCATGATTTACGGTGGTGCACAGAAGAACCTGGCTCCCGCCGGTGTATCGTTCGCCATCATCAGAGAGGATATGCTCGACAAGGTAGAGCGTGACCTGCCGACCATGATGCTGTTCCGTACTCAGGTTGAGAAGGACTCTATGTTCAACACACCTCCCGTATTCCCCATCTACGTACTGAAGGAGACTCTCAAGTGGCTGAAGTCTATCGGTGGTGTTCCCGAAATCTATCGCCGCAATCAGGAGAAGGCTGCGTTGCTGTATGACGAAATCGACCGCAACTCGATGTTCCGTGGTACAGTTGCCAAGGAGGACCGCTCGTTGATGAACATCTGCTTCGTCATGGCTGACGGTTACGAGGATTTGGCTCCCGAATTCCTGGAGTACACCAAGCAGCACGACATCGTGGGCATCAAGGGTCACCGTCTGGTGGGCGGCTTCCGCGCATCGTGCTACAACGCTCTTCCCAAGGAGAGTGTCGAGGTACTCGTCAAGTGCATGCAGGACTTCGAGCAGCTTCACAAGAAATAACATTTCGAAACTATGCCTCTCGCCGTTAAGATTCCCACAGGGTATAATGCCCTGACCGGCGAAGTGAAGGCATGGGATTACACAGAATTGGTTGAACAAACAATAGTTGAGAAAATGAAAGTATTGGTTGCAACAGTTAAGCCTTTTGCTAAAAAGGCCGTTGAAGGAATTCGTGGTATCGTAGAAAAGGCCGGCTATGAACTGGCTCTCCTCGAAAAATATGCTGATAACTCGGAACTGCTCGCCGCAGTTGCCGATGCCGATGCGCTGATTATTCGCAGTGACAAAATTACCCGCGAGGTGATTGATGCGGCAAAGAATCTCAAAATTGTTGTTCGTGCCGGTGCAGGCTACGACAATGTGGACCTGGCAGCCGCCACCGAACGCGGAATCGTTGTGATGAACACCCCGGGACAGAACTCAAACGCTGTTGCCGAGTTGGTTATCGCCATGATGATTTTCATTTCGCGTAATCAGTTCACCCCCGGAACCGGTGCCGAGATTATCGGCAAGACCCTCGGTATCCAGGCTTACGGTAACGTAGGTCGTCTGGTAGGTCGCAAGGCCAAGGCTTTGGGTATGAATGTCATCGCTTTCGACCCCTTCGTGAAGGACGACAGCGTATTCGAGAATGACGGTGTCAAGAGAGCACACTCTTTGGACGAGCTCTACGCAGGTGCCGACTACCTCTCGTTGCACATTCCCGCAACGCCCGAGACCAAGGGTTCCATCGGTTACGACCTGTTGAAGAAGTTGCCCCACGGAGCTACTCTCATCAACTCCGCACGTAAGGAAGTCATCGACGAGGAGGGTCTGAAGAAGGCTCTCACCGAGCGTGAGGATTTGAAGTACATCACCGATATTGCTCCTGCCATCATGCCCGAGTTGAGCGAGGCATTCGGCAAACGTGTCTTCGCCACACCCAAGAAGATGGGTGCCGAGACTGCCGAGGCCAATCTCAATGCAGGTCTTGCAGCCGCAAATCAGATTGTGGACTTCTTCACAACAGGAAACCGCCGTTTCCAAGTCAACAAATAGAGTTTAATCCGAGTGTAAGTGAATTCCTTTCGGGGGTTCACTTACATTCTCTTTCAAACAGTTGAAAATATGGTCAGAATCAAACCTTTCTGCGCAGTACGCCCCCCTCAGAAATACGCTTCGGAAGTTGCATCGCGTCCCTATGACGTGCTGAACTCCGAGGAGGCAAAGCGTGAGGCCACCGACAGGTCGCTGCTTCATATCATCAAGCCCGAAATCGACTTTACACCCATTGCCGACGAACACTCTCAGGAGGTTTACGACAAGGCTGTGGAGAATTTCCGCCGCTGGCGTGAAAACGGCTGGCTAATTCAGGACAAGGAGGAGCACTACTACATCTATGCACAGACCATGGACGGCCGTACACAGTACGGTTTGGCGATGTGCTGCCACTTCGAGGATTATCTCTCGGGTGCCATCAAAAAGCACGAGCTGACTCGTCCCGACAAGGAGGAGGACCGCATGATTCACGTGCGCAATCAGAAAGCCAATATCGAGCCTGTATTCTTCGCTTATCCCGACAACAAGGAGATTGACTCCATCGTTGAGAATGTGGTGAAGAACAACATTCCCGACTACGACTTTACCGCCGAGGACGGCTTCGGTCACCAGATGTGGGTCATTCGCGACAAGGCGACCAACGACCGCATCACGGAGATTTTCGCAGGTATTCCTGCCCTCTACGTTGCCGATGGTCACCACCGTACCGCTGCAGCCGCAAGAGTGGGTGCAGAGTGCAAGGCGAAGAATCCCCACCACACGGGTAACGAGGAGTACTGCTACTTCCTGGCAGTAACCTTCCCCGCATCACAGTTGAAGATTATCGACTACAACCGCGTGCTCCGCGACTTGAACGGTCTTTCGAAAGAGGAGCTGTTGGAGCGTCTGCAAAAGGATTTCGTAGTCGAGGACAAGGGCGTGGAGGAGTATCGTCCCACAGGCCTGCATAACTTCTCGATGTATCTCGATGGTCATTGGTGGAGCATGACAGCCAAAGAGGGTACTTACGATGACAACGACCCGATTGGCGTACTCGATGTTACGGTGCTTTCGAATCTGGTGCTGGATAAGATTTTCGACATCAAGGATTTGAGAACCTCAAAACGTATCGACTTTGTCGGCGGTATCCGCGGTTTGGGCGAGTTGAAGCGCAGAGTAGACAGCGGTGAGATGAAGGTGGCATTTGCCCTCTATCCCGTGTCTATGCAGCAGCTCATCAACATTGCCGACACCGGCAATATCATGCCGCCCAAGACCACTTGGTTTGAGCCGAAATTGCGCTCGGGTATCGTTATCCACTCTTTCGAGTAAGTGACGCGCCCCGACGGGCAAGCATAAAAAAGAAGACGGAGGAATGAGAATTTTCCTCCGTCTTTTTTGTGTCTATGTGCGAAAGGGTGGTGATGGGGCTTTTCAGTCCGTTTTGCGCCCTTCTGTATCGCCGAAGACTATGCCCGAGGGCATCAGGTCTTTGAGCGAACGAATATCGGTGTAATCGTCAATAATGAGGTTGGCAACCGTATGCTCCAACTCATGACGTTGCAAGGTGGTGGCAAGGGCGATGATGGCTGCCGCACCCGAACGGTGTGCCGCCTCGATACCCGCCTTGGCGTCCTCGAAAATGATGCACTCTTCGGGCTTCACCCCCAGACGCTCGGCTGCCGCGAGATAGATTTCGGGATTGGGCTTGCAGTGGGTGACCATGTCACCGCTGACCGCCACATCGAAATAGGATTGGATATGACAGTGCGAAAGCACAAAATCCACATTATCCTTGCAACCCGACGAGCCGACGGCACAACGTATGCCGGCATCGCGCAACTGCTTCAAAAGAGCTTCCAAACCCTTGACAGGGGCAATCGTGGGGGCGTAAATCTCGCGGTAGAGGGCTTCCTTCTCCTCGCCCAGTTCCTCAGTGCTCTTTTCGCGAAGCACCTCGGCAGGCATGATGAGTTTCATGATGTCATCGTTGCCCATACCGTAAGCCGTGGAGAGTTTCTCCTTCCAGTCCTTCACGCCGTAACGCTCACAGAATACCTCGAAAGCCTTTATGTGTACATCGGTGTTGTTGACCAACACACCGTCCATGTCAAAAATCGCTGCTTTAATCATAGCTCTGTATTTTATCATTAGCGGAAAACGAAGTCCGCCCGTAAGTTCGAACAAAAAATATCGGGATAAAGGTATAAAAAACTTTACGCATACCCTCGTCCCGACCTTTATTCTTCGCCTTAGAACTTCAAATGCAGGGAGAAGTTCACTGCGAAATTGTCGATATCCTGTCCCGCGACAGGTCCTCGATGGGTCATTCTCCAGATGAAGTCCACACGGATAAGTTTCAAGATGTTCTCTATACCGAATCCCATCTCCACATAGGGGTCATCAACCGATGACATACCGACAGGGAAGAGCAACGGGGCTTTGGTCTGGGGCAGTGCTCCGTTGTTCTCGTCACGGAGTGTTCCCCACACGCCTTTGCAGACAAATACCTCGCGGAGCTTGAGTTTCTTGATTAGGGGCAGACGACCGAGCAGGAGACCGCCGAAATTGTGCTCGAAGAAGACCGATACCCACGTGTCGGACGCAAACTCGTAGAAGTTCATACACGAGAACGAACGAGGGTCGTAGAAATAGGTTCCGTTACCCTCATGCAACTTCAGCAGGGGGTAGGGTACACGACCGCGAATGGTACCGCCCGAGATGTAGATGTCGGACTGACCGATGGGCGGCAGTTCGGGACGATAGCGGATACCACCCTCGAAGCGGTAATACTCCGAGCCTCCCGACAGCAACTTGGGAATGCCTGCCGTGAAGTTGAACATGAAAATGGGGTATTTCGAACCCAAATAGTTTTTGTCGAAGGTCATGCGGTAGATGTTCTCGTTCTTCGACAGGCGCATACCCACGCTAAATGAAGCATCAGCCACGGAATTGACGCGCAAGCTGTCGGAACGCAACATCTGCACATAGCGGTTGGAGTAGATACGTTGCAGCTGGAAGCCCAGCGTGTTGCTGATGCCGTGTCGCCACTCGTGCTCGTAGTTGATGTTTCCGCGGTTAATCATCGACATACGCTGGTCACCACGCGACAACATCGAGGAGAGGATATTGCTCTCCGCCAAGGCATTCTGACCTGCACCCAACTGGAGCACATCGTGACGACCGCCAATCTCCAACTTGCGGGTGAGCCGGCGGTTGAAGGCCAACTCCACAGAACCGCCACCCTTGAACAGACCGTCACGCGTACCGTAGGCCATATATCCGTTCAGACGCACACGCTTGCTCACCGCCGTGGTGGTTCGTCCGCCCAGCTGCATACGCAAGCCCTCCAGACGGTTGAAACTCGCCAGCTTGTAGTAAGGGCCTATGCCAATGTACTTCGTGTTCCAATAGCCGCAGATGATGGTATTGATGAGGGTGTAGATATTACGATAAAGAGGCACGTCCTGTATGGAATCGACCATGGCGTAGATGC
Organism: Alistipes sp.; assembly: GCA_020026335.1. Lineage (GTDB taxonomy): Bacteria > Bacteroidota > Bacteroidia > Bacteroidales > Rikenellaceae > Alistipes. The sequence continues at coordinate 135,586 of JAHHQO010000004.1, forward strand.
CCTGCTCCTTGCGTGAAAGGGCATAGGGACGCACCTTGTTCCAATATTCGTTGTCCTTTTGTGTAATGTCCTCGTGCCCGAGCACCACATTGTTGTCGGCATGGAGAATCTCATCGGGAATCTCCTCGTCGAGAACCACATCGGTGTACAACACCTCACGCGTACCGATAAAGGAGGTCAGCTTGGTGGAGTCGGCATTGGTGAGTGAGAATTCGGCTGCCACATAATCACGGTTGTGAAACCACACCGAGTCATTGACCAACCGAAATTCGTTGTCCAACCTCATGTGCTTAATCCAGTTCACATTCACTCCCTTGGGCATACGTGCCGATGCCGAAGTCAGGGCGTAGGTCGCCGAGTCAATCAGCACCTCACCGTCCAATACGGGGGTAGTCATACGCTTGGGGTGGAAACGGATTTTGTAGTTCTTGCGGCCGTCAATATCGAGACTGTCTACCAAAAAGTAGTTGTAGAATGCCTTACCACCTTCGGCCAAAGGACTGGCAAAACGGATATTGAAGATATCGATGAAGCTATCGTAGAAATTCACATCGCCGTGCATCTGTCCCGTGAACTGCGCCACGCTGAAACTGTCCTCCACACCCGACACACGGTTGGCACGTATCACCTCGCGCGAAAATGAGGGGTTGTTGCTGTGATAGCGGTCGGCATGGGTCTCCGAAATCATCGCCGGGAGGTAGGAGTGTCCCGTCAGTGCGGAGGTATCCATGTAGTTGAAGATGAAGCCGAAGTTGCGTTGCAGACGCTTGGATTTGAAGTAGGGTTTGATATTACTCAAATCCAACTCCATTTTGGTGTACGTGGCACAACGGTAACGGTCATACTCTCGGGGGTTGTTCTTCTTGCGGTTGCGCAGGACGCCCTCCAGCAGGGGATAGGCAGGATTGGCACCGGGGGTGATGGTCACCTCTCCGATACCAAAAGTCACGGGGTCGAGGGCGAAATCCACTTGAGAGAATGTGCCTCTTTTGACGGGCAGGGTCTTGGTGGCATAACCGACAATCGAAGCCGAGATTTGTGACACCGTGTCGCGGGTTTCAAGTGTATAGATACCGTTCTCATCGGTGGTGATGCCCACCACCGTACCGGGGAATACCACACTGGCAAACTGCAAAGGGTCACCGTTCGAGGCATCGGTGACTCTTCCCCTCACACGGGTACTTTGAGCCACGGCCTGACCGCAGAAAAATAGTAGAACAAATATCAGTGATATAATTCTTTGCATAGAGTTCAAATGAGAAAACACTTGACAAATTTAATAATTTTGCGTGCAATTCGCTAAAATATACTACCTTTGTGATATTTAATGGGAAATTTCGAACAAAAATTATGGCTACTAAAAAAATCGAAAAAACGAATGCCGCCAGACTGCTCGACCGCACAAAAATAGCTTACGAGTTGATTCCCTACGAGGTCGATGAGAACAATCTGGCAGCGACACATGTGGCGGAACAGCTCTCCGAGCCCATCGAGTGCGTGTTCAAGACCCTCGTGATGAAGGGCGACAAGAACGGTCATTTTGTATGTGTGATTCCCGGAGACCACGAAGTGAATCTGAAGGCTGCCGCCAAGATTTCGGGAAACAAAAAGGCAGACCTTATCCCCATGAAGGAGTTGTTGCCCACGACAGGGTACATTCGTGGCGGATGCACACCCATCGGTATGAAGAAACAATTCCCGACGTTTATCCACGAGACGGCTTTGGAACATGAATTCATATACATCAGTGCCGGTGTAAGAGGTTTACAACTAAGACTCTCTCCCAAAGACCTTGCCACATTTGTGGGGGCTACGTTTGCCGACCTTAGCCACAAGATGTAAACTCCACCGCTCGCAAAAAGACAATACCCGAAAGCAAACACTGCCTTCGGGTATTTTTTACTGTCCCACCATAAAAAAGCAGACCCGATGGTTGTCGGGTCTGCTTTGTGTTTTACGAGGAAATCACCTATTGTCGGGCGATAATTTTGTTGTAGATATCCGTCAGACGGTGGGTCATCAGATATTGCAGAATACCGCGAATCACCATCAGCAGGGTGAAGGCCATCCACAGGGCGTTGTTGCCGATGAAGGGGGAGCCGATGTAGTAGATGGCAAAGTAGGCGAGGGTAGCGAAGAACATCGAGTTGCGCATGATTTGCGTCTCGGTGGCTCCCACCATGATACCGTCCATGATGAAGGGTGCCACGCTGGCAATCGGAATGATAATCACCCAACCGATATACTGACTCGCCAGCTCGATGAGTGTGGCAGCGTCCTTATTCGAGTCGCTGATGAAGATACCCAACAAGTCTTTCCAGAAACCGATGTACACACATACAAATCCTATGGAGAGCACCACGCCCCACAACAGACACTCCTTGATACACTTCTTCAGTGCTATATGGTCTCTCGCTCCGACGAAACGTCCCGTTAGTGCCTCGGCGGCATAAGCAAATCCGTCATTCATGTAGGAGAAGAGGGTGAAGAGCTGCAAGAGCAGGGTATTGACCGCCAGCAGGGCAGGATTATCCATGCGTGACGATGCCGCCGTGAAGAAGGTGTAGACCATCACGATGCAGAGCGTACGCAGAATGATGTCTCGGTTGATGACAAAGAACTTCTTGAGAGGCTTAATATCCAAAATCTCCGACCAGGGCACGGGCTTGAGGAACTTGCGGTACTTGCGCCACAAGAGAATCGATGCCAGCAAAACACCCGACCACTGGGCAATCACCGAACCATAGGCGATGCCGACAATACCCAAATCAAATTGAAAAGCCAAAAGCGCACTGCTGGCCATATGGATAAGATTGACGCAGATGGCGGTAATCATGGGGGTAATGGCGTCCTGCATACCCGTGAACCAGCCGTTGAAGCCGAAGAGCAGGATACCTGCCGGGACAGCCCAAATACGGGCATAGAAATAGTCTCTTGCCATCGGGCCGCCATTCATCGCCCACAGGCTCAACTCGCCCAAGGGGTACTGCAACAACACGAGGATAAGACCCATCAACACGGCAACACTCAGGGCGCGCGCCAGCATGTTGGTACATTCGTTCCAGTCGCCCGCACCAAAGGCCTGCGCCGTCAGTCCGCTTGTACCCATTCTCACGAATGAGCAATTCCAATAGATGAAGTTAAATATCGATACTCCGATGGCCAAAGCTCCGATGGTGGCCGTGGAGTCATCACCCCAGTGACCGGCGATGGCTGTCGAGACGATACCCATGAGGGGCACCGTGATGTTGGAGATGATGTTGGGAAGCGCAATGCGCATTATTTCTTTAGTCATATTCATGGATGCAAAGATAAGAAATTTCGGAGATGAAAAATTCAAATTTTTTGCCAAAAAGTTGTTGTTGCGTTCTGCATTTTTTACTATTTTTGTTGCAATGAACCCCTGAGGTTTATCGCCGAGCGATACGTTTGTGTTGAACCTTAAAACGTAAAATTATGTTGAAAAGTATATCTGTCATCACGATGTCTCTGCTGGTCTTCGGCTCCACTTCGTGCGGTGTCGTCCACCTCGCCGAATCGCCACAAGACAAAATCCATGCACTGAAAAGGGGCATGACCACCACCGAAGTGGCTGAACTGATGGGTAAACCCGACTTCAAACGATTTGACCCTGACACCGAGCAGTGGAAATATCGACAAGCCTACCATTACGAAAATCAGCCCGTGAAGCTGACCGTCATTTTTGTCGATGACAAAGTCGTGGCCATCGACACCGATACCGTCACGGAGTCCCGCAAGCCCATCATCGCCATTTGTCCGCCCGCACCGCATCAGCCCGACAGCGGCTACCGCAACGAGGAGCGTTTCGACCGTTTTTACGATGCCTTGCAAAAGGAGGACTTTTCCGACGAGCGTATGCAAAGAGTCAGGGAGGAAGCCCCCTACCTGCACCTCACATGCCGTCAGTGCGTGAAGCTCATACAACTGTTCGACTGGGAAGACGAGCGAATCCGATGCCTTAAGGAGGTAGCCCCCAACATCACGGACTACCACAACGGCGACCTTATCGAGGAACTGTTCTTAGCCTCATTCGACAACAGCCGCCGCAAGGTGCACAAAATCATTGTCAATGCCGCAAGGGCTTCGAAGTATGTGCAGATTATGAACGATACCGACTTTGAACGCTTCATGGCAGCCTTCAAGCGCAAAAAATTCGACAGCGAACGACTGCTCCTGCTGAAGGACAAGGAGCACACCGCCTTTTTCACCAGTGCACAGTGCGCCCATATTCTTCGCCAATACAATTTCGACAGCGAGAAATTGGAGGTGCTGAAAGTTCTCGCCCCCATGATTGGCAACTTCAGAAACGATGATTTGATAGTCGATTGCTTCGAGTTTACGGGCAACAAACAGGAGGTGCGTTGTATTCTCAACAAATATCACCCTGCCTACGCACGATAATCCTTTCAGAAGAAGACTTACGAGCGGATAACCGCCCCCGAAACAGGGTGGTTGTCCGCTTTTCTTTTTAGGGTATGACATGCCACTATGGCACGAGCTTCTCCGCTCTTGATTTTTATTATTTTAGAAACAGAGGAGGGTGATGTGTAGATTTGACGATACAACAGGGCTGTGCATTGAAGAATTTTAACCGTTGGTTGCCACTTCTGTTTCAGAGGGATAGGGGCTTTAGATTCTCGCCGCGTTAATTTTACGTTATTTGTTTTCGCGCTGCATCGGATTCCGTTTTTTTCTTTCTATCTTTGCGCCGTCAAATAAACAAGTAATTATGAAGGATTTTAAAAACGACTCGACATCGGTACTTTCGCGCTTCGGCCGCGACAGACGTCAGCGTACCGAGTCAGCTACGGCGGAGCGTGTCGAGCGTCGCCCGCGTTCGCAGCGTGATGCTGCTGACTCCGAGCAACCGTCAAGAGGTTTCAAGAGAGCATCATACAACCCCAATTTCACCCGTGACAACCGTCCCGTATCCGAGGAGCGCAACTCGCGCAAGGAGTACGGTGGCAGACAGCGTTACGGTTCGAAGCCCTCGTATGGCGAGAACCGCTCGTCACGTTATTCGACCTACGCCGAGGAGGATCGCAAATCGGAGGCAAGAGGTTTCGAGCGCAGAGAGCGCAACTTCGAGGATAGAGGATTCGAGGGTGGCCGCGACCGCAAGTTCGGTGACAGAAAATTCGGCGACAAGAAATTCTCCGATCGCAAGCCGGGTGATCGTAAATTTGGAGACCGCAAGTTCAACGACGAGAAGTCGGGTGAGCGCAAATTCGGTGACAGAAAGTTTGGCGACCGTAAATTCTCGGATCGCAAGGGTGGTTACGGTGACCGCAAGTTCTCCGACAAGCCCTCGTTCCGCAAGAGAGACGACAAGCCTGCATCATATCCCAAGTATGACCCTGCAAAGCAGACCGGCGAGATGCGTCTGAACCGCTTCCTCGCACAGTCGGGTATCTGCTCGCGCCGTGAGGCCGATGACTACATCACCGCAGGTCTGGTGACCGTCAACGGTAAGATTATCACCGAGCTGGGTACCAAGGTAATGCCCAACGATGAGGTGAAGTTCAACGACAGCCGCGTACAGGGCGAGAAGAAGGTTTATCTGGTGCTCAACAAGCCCAAAGGCTTCGTTACCTCGGCAGATGACCCCCATGCCGACAAGACCGTGATGGATTTGGTGAAGGGTGCTTGCGCAGAGCGTATCTATCCCGTAGGCCGTCTCGATAAGAACAGTTTGGGTCTGTTGCTTTTCACCAACGATGGTGATTTGACCAAGCAGCTCACACACCCCTCGTTCAAGAAGAAGAAGATTTATCAGGTGGCTTTGGACAAGCCTCTGACCCGTGCAGATATGGACCGCATCGCAGAGGGTATCACCCTCGAGGATGGTGAGATTTATGCCGATGAAATTGCTTATGTAAAGGACAACAAGCAGGAGGTAGGCATCGAGATTCACTCGGGTCGCAACCGTATCGTGCGCCGTATTTTCGAGTTCCTCGGTTACACCGTGACCAAGCTCGACCGTGTATATTACGCAGGTCTTACCAAGAAGAACCTCAAGCGTGGTGCATGGCGTTTCCTCTCGAAGGAGGAGGTAGAGCGACTCAAATCGGGTCAGTACGAATAACCATCATTCGACAACCTATAAGAAAGACGACTCATTGCGGGTCGTCTTTTTTTGTGCAGTTATTAGAGGCCGAGCGAAAGGGTAGTCCTCTGTGGAAACAAGACTCTGCCAAGCCACTCACCCTAAAAGGCATAAAAAAGGAGTGCAACCGGATAAGGTTACACTCCTTTTATCGTATTGACATACTGATTATTTCATGCTTCTTTGGAACATCTCCTCGGGATAGAGCACATCGCTCAAGAAAAGTCCTTGTGCAGGTGCTCCGGCACTCGATTTCGACAAATCGAGACTGCGGACAATCTCCCGAAACTCCTCCACCGAGTAGCGACCTCGTCCCACATCGACCAGCGTTCCGACAATGGAACGGACCATGTTTCTCAAGAAGCGGTCGGCACGGATGGTGAAACAGAGAACTCCGTCATCGTTACGTTCCCATTGCGCTTTCATTACATGACAGATATTGGTCTTGTTGTTGGAGTTGAGTTTGGCAAACGAAGTGAAATCCTCCCAGTGAAGCAGGAAATCGGCGGCTTTGTTCATCTTCTCAATGTCCAGCGGTACATAGTATTGCCATGTGGAGTGTCGGGTAAACGGATTTTTGCGTGGCTCGATGTAGTAGCGGTACTCTCTTTCGCGAGCACCATATCGGGCGTGTGCCTCCTCCGACACCTCGCGGATACTGCCTACGGCAATATCGCCCGGCAACATGAAATTGACTTTATATACTATCTGCGAAGGGTTCGAAATCTCGCGGCGGGTGTCGAAGTGTGCCACATAGTAGGAGGCATTCACCCCCGTGTCGGTGCGACCTGCTCCCGTCACCAAAATCTCGTCCTGCAACAATGTCGAAAGTGCCTGCTCCAAGGTCTGTTGCACGGTCGGCATCGAGGGTTGTCGTTGCCAGCCGCAGTAGGCACCTCCGTTGTAACTCAGTTCTATGAAATAACGCATTCGTCAAAAATACCCCGAAGGGTAGGAGAAAATTCCTACCTTCTGGGTTTGATATTCAATTTTACGGGTTTAATCATATTTTCGGGCTTCAAGACCTCGTCCAACTCCTCCTTGGTGAGAATCTCGTGCTCGAGTACCAACTCATAAACACCACGTCCGGTCTCCAAAGCCTCCTTAGCAATCTTGGTAGAATTCTTGTAACCGATGATGGGGTTGAGAGCGGTAACGATACCGATGCTGTCGTGTACATACTTGCGGCAACGCTCCTCGTTGGCGGTGATGCCGTCGACGCAACGGATGCGCAGAGTGTCAAAGCCGTTCATCAAGAGGTCGGCCGACTCGAAGCAACACTGTGCCATAACAGGCTCCATGGCGTTCAATTCCATCTGTGCAGCCTCGTCACTCATCGAAACGCACAACTCGTTACCGATAACCTTGTAGGCAATCTGGTTCATCACCTCGGGGATAACGGGGTTCACCTTACCCGGCATGATGGAAGAACCCGGCTGACGTGCAGGCAGGTTAATCTCGCCCAGACCGCAACGGGGACCCGAAGCCAAGAGACGGAGGTCGTTACAAATCTTATTCATTTTCAGTGCAATACGCTTCATGGCAGCAGCATAGCCCACCATGCACGAAGTATCGGAAGTAACACCTACGAGGTCGTCGGCCAACTTCACGTTCCAACCCGTGATTTCGGCAATGGCCTTGGTACACTTCTCGGCATAACCCGGCTCGGCGCAGATACCTGTACCGATGGCGGTAGCACCCATATTGATAGTCAGGAACTCTTCGGCAGCGTGGTCGAGGTTCTGAACTTCGTCCTGGAGAATCGAGGCGAAACCGTGGAAAGTCTGACCCAAAGTCATGGGAACGGCATCCTCCAACTGAGTACGACCCATCTTCACGATGTGAGCGAACTCCTCGGCCTTCTTCATGAAGGCGGCAATCAGCTCCTCATAGTGCTTCTTCAACTTCAGGTGAGTTGCATAGAGACCCATGTGGATAGCCGAAGGATAAGCATCGTTGGTCGATTGCGAGCGGTTCACGTGGTCGTTGGGCGAGCAGAAAGTATATTCGCCGCGCTTGTGACCCATGAGCTCCAACGCACGGTTGGCAATCACCTCATTGGCATTCATATTTGTTGTAGTACCGGCACCGCCCTGAATCATATCCACGGGGAAGAATTCGTGATGCTTGCCCTCCATAATCTCACGGCATGCCTGTGCGATGGCCTTATACTGCTCATCGGTCAGAAGACCCAACTCGTGGTTAGCTTCGGCAGCACCCAGTTTGACAATAGCCAAACCGTTGATGAAAAGCGGATACTCCGAAAGACGGAACTTACTGATAGCAAAGTTCTCCAAACCGCGCATGGTCTGCACTCCATAGAGTACATCTTCGGGAACCTCAACGCAACCCAACAGGTCGCTTTCGGTACGTGTTTTTTTTACCTGTTCCATATCAAAATTAATATTTGGTCAGTTTATTTGGTTTTAGGTTTAACATTGTAAACTTAACGGTTTGTAAAGTTAGGAATTATTTTCAAATAAAAAAACAATTTTTGATTCATTTGGGAAATGCTTAAAAATCCGCCAAAAATTATTAAATTTGTCCAATTAATTTTGTACTAATATATTTCTAATATGAAAGCAGCTATTATAGGTTACGGAAAGATGGGCCATGAGATTGAGAACATTCTTAAGGAACGCGGTCATGAAGTTGCCCTGATTATAGATATCAACAACACCGAAGCACTCGATGCCGAACATTTGAAGGACATCGATGTGGCTCTCGAATTTTCAGCCCCCGATACTGCCTACCACAATATTCGCACCTGCATCGAGACCGGTACCGCTATCGTGAGTGGCACAACGGGCTGGACCTCGCGTCTTGCCGAATTGCAGCAGCTCTGCCGAGAGAAGGGTAGTGCGATGTTCTACGCCTCGAACTACTGCCTGGGTGTAAACCTGCTCTTCCAGCTCAACAAGCAGCTCTCCGCCATGATTGAGCAGCTCGGTGCCAACTACAACGTGGAAATCGAGGAGGTGCACCACACCCAGAAGAAGGACGCACCGAGCGGTACGGCCATCACTTTGGCAGAGGGTGTCATCGACAACCTCTCATCGAAAGAGGAGTGGGTGAACTACGCCCCCGGTATCGACAAGGCGACCAACAGAATCGACAACCCCTCGGAGGCCAAAGACTCGCAGCTGGTGGTACGCTCCGTGCGCGAGGGTATGGTTCCGGGTATCCACGCCGTCACCTTCGAGTCGGAGGACGATATTATCTGCCTCAAACATACGATTAAGAACCGCCGTGCGTTAGCATTGGGTGCGGTCGTCGCCGCCGAGTTCCTCTGTGGCAAGACCGGTGTGTACTCCATGGACGATTTAATGAAGCAGACTAAATAAAGCAAGATGGGTAATATCAAGAAATTCTTTGGTAACAAGTGGGTGAAATTTTCTCTTGTTACGCTGATATATGTATTATGGCTGGTCATCTGGACAGGCAATCTGTGGATGCTGTTGGGTGTACCTCTGATTTTCGATTACTACATCTCGCGCCTGTTCCTCCACTATGTGGGTCACTACAACAAGGAATTGTGCGATAAAAGTCCCGTTTACAGAGGTATCTACGAGTGGGTGAATGCTATCATCTTCGCTACGGTGGTCGCTTCTCTGATTCACATCTTCATCTTCCAGATTTATGTGATTCCCACCTCATCGATGGAGAAGTCACTGCTCATCGGTGACTACCTCTGCGTGAGCAAGGTGGCCTACGGTCCTCAGATGCCCAACACGCCGCTCTCCTTCCCGTTTGTTCACCACACGATGCCTTTTTCACAGACTGCCAAGTCTTTCTCGGAGGCCATCAAGTGGCCCTACCACCGTTTGGCAGGCTTCGGCACTATCCAACGCAATGATGTGGTGGTGTTCAACTTTCCCGCAGGCGATACCGTGCTGTTGGAGAATCAGAGCGCCACCTATTATGATATTCTGCGCGAATATCAGTCGCAGTTGGGCAAGGCAGAGGGTCGCAGACAGATTGCGAAGGACTACACCATCATCACCCGTCCCGTAGATAAGCGCGAGAACTACATCAAACGCTGTGTGGCCATTCCGGGAGACAGCCTTGCCGTCGTAAACGGTCAGGTCTTTGTCAATGGCGAACCGCAAGAGAAAATCCGCGGTCTGCAATATCAGTATCTGGTGCAGACCTCTGCTCCCTTTACCCAGTACGCACTCAACAATCTCGACATCACCGAGATTCAGGGCAACGGTTCGGCCTACTACATGAACATGACCGATGACGCTGCCGAACAGATAAAGGCGATGAAAAATGTGTTGTCGGTACACCGCACCATCTATCCCGCCAACAGAGACGTCTATCCCCACTGGCGCACACCGCGCTGGAGTCAGGACAACTACGGTCCGATATGGGTACCCCAAAAGGGTGCAACAGTGACCCTCTCCCGCGATAACATCAATCTCTATGGCCGTATCATCGATGTCTATGAGAATCACGACCTGGAAATCAACGGTGACGAGGTGAAAATCGACGGCAAAATAGCCACAACATACACCTTCGAGATGAACTACTACTGGATGATGGGCGACAACCGCCACAACTCGGCAGACTCGCGTTTCTGGGGCTTCGTTCCCGAGGACCACATCGTGGGCAAGGCCTCCTTCATCATGATGTCGTCCGACCAAAACAAATCGTTCCCCTCGAACATTCGTTGGGACAGAATCTTCAAAAAAGTAGAGTAAGGTGGAAGACGACAGCTATTTGACCATTGAAGCACCCGTAGAAACCGCCATGCGCGAACGCAGCAGCAAGTTCCTCTCCTTCATCTATCCTGTGGAGAGCGAGGAACAAATCAAGGCCTACCTCGATGAGCTGCACAAGCGTTACTTCGATGCCACGCATCACTGCTACGCCTGGCGACTGGGGCCCCACGGCGAGAAGTTCAGAGCCAACGATGACGGCGAGCCCTCCAGCACGGCAGGCAAGCCCATTCTCGGACAGTTGCTCTCCCACAACATCACCGATTGTCTGATCGTGGTGGTGCGTTACTTCGGAGGTACGAAACTGGGTGTTCCGGGACTGATTGCCGCCTACAAGGAGTCGGCAGCCGATGCCATAGCGCAGGCCACGGTGGTGGAGCGCACGGTGGACCGCCGTATAAAACTCATCTTTCCGTATCTGGTGATGAACGATGTCATGCACGCCATCAAGGAGTGGCAGCCCGACATCAAGTCACAAATCTTCGACAATCTCTGCACCATGGAGCTCTCCATCAGAGAGAGCAAGGCCGACGGACTGATCGAAAAACTAAAAAAAGCCGGCGGTACAATTGCCGACGAAGAGGAGTAAATGAAACACGAAGAGTCGATATACATCAAGGGAGCAAGAGTTCACAATCTGAAGAACATTGAACTCGAAATTCCGCACAACAAACTCATAGTCATCACAGGTCTGAGTGGTTCGGGAAAATCGACACTAGCCTTTGATACCATCTTTGCCGAGGGACAACGACGCTATGTCGAGAGTCTCTCGGCTTATGCTCGTCAGTTTCTGGGTAAAATCAGCAAGCCCGATGTCGATGTGATTACGGGTATCGCCCCCGCCATTGCCATCGAGCAGAAGGTCAATACCAAGAACCCGCGTTCGACAGTCGGCACGACCACCGAGATATACGACTATCTCAAACTCCTGTTTGCACGTGCCGGACACACCTTCTCTCCCGTGACGGGACTCGAGGTGAAGTGTTACAGCGTGGACGATGTCGCAAACCGCATTCTTACCCACGAGGAGGGTAGTCGCGTCATCATCGCCGCACCTCTTGTCCTCACCCACGAGCAGGGCATCATCGAGAAACTCATGCTGCTGCTTGCCGACGGTATTCTGCGTGTGCAGTACAAGGGTGAGACCCTCCTAATTGAGGATTTCATGCCACGCATTGAGGACTCGACCCGTGCCGAGGACATATCGGTGGTCATCGACCGCCTGCGCCTGAACGGCGAGGACGACACCGAAACCCGCATCCGCGATTCGGTGGCACGAGCCTTTTCCTATGGTGACGGACTTTGTACCATCATCATCGGTGACGAATCGGAAACCTACTCCTCGCGCATGGAGTCCGACGGCATAGAGTTCGAGCCACCCACCGAGCACCTTTTCAGCTTCAACAATCCCATTGGCGCCTGTCCGCGTTGCGAAGGCTACGGCAAGGTGACGGGCATCGACGAGGATTTGGTCATCCCCGACAAGAGCCGCAGCATCTATGACGATGCCATAGCCTGCTGGAGAGGCGAGACCATGCGCAAATGGAAAGATGTGCTGGTGGAGAACGCCTCGAAATTCAATTTCCCGATACATACGCCATTCCACGCGCTGACCAACGAGCAGAAACTGCTCCTGTGGCGCGGCAACGAATATTTCCACGGTCTGGACGACTTCTTCGCCTACATCGAAGCAGGCAAGCGCAAGATTCAGTTCCGCGTGATGAAAGCCCGATATATGGGCAAGACCATCTGTCCCGAATGCGGAGGTTCGCGACTGAGAAAGGAAGCTCTCTATGTCCGCGTAGGGGGCAAGAACATCGCCGAGTTGGTGCAGATGCCCGTTGATGAACTGATAGTCTTTTTCAAAGGGCTGACCCTCGATGAGTACGATGCCAAAACCGCGGAGCGTATCTTGGTGGAAATCCGCAACCGACTGCAATATCTGGCCGATGTGGGCCTGGGTTATCTGACCCTCGACCGTCTGTCATCGACCCTGTCGGGTGGTGAGAGCCAGCGCATCAACCTCTCCACCTCGCTGGGCAGCAACCTCACGGGCTCACTATACATTCTCGATGAACCCTCCATCGGTCTGCATCCGCGCGACACCCACCGTCTGATTAAGGTCTTGGAGCAACTCCGCGACTTGGGCAATACGGTTATCGTCGTAGAGCACGAGGAGGAGGTGATACGCGCCGCCGACTGGATAGTGGACATCGGCCCCAAAGCCGGCTACAACGGTGGCGAAGTGGTCTTCAACGGCACATTCAAGGAGCTGATGAAGTGTAAAAAGAGTCTCACGGCCGATTATCTGACCGGAAGACGCGAGATTACACCTCCGCTCACGGCACGTGGCTGGTCGAACTACATCACCATTCGCGGTGCGAGAGAGAACAACCTCAGGAACATCAACGTGAAGATACCTCTCGGCGTGATGACCTGCATCACGGGTGTCAGCGGTAGCGGTAAATCGTCATTGGCAAAGGGTATTCTCTATCCTGCACTGCGCCGTATGCTTTTCGATACGGGTATCAAACCGGGTGATTTCGACTGCATAGAGGGCGACATTCAGCTCCTCAAATCCATCGAGATTGTCGATCAAAACCCCATCGGCAAATCCTCGCGTTCGAATCCCGTGACCTACATCAAGGCCTACGATGAGATTAGAAAGCTCTATGCCGAACAGCCCTATTCGGTGCACACCGGACTCTCGGCCTCGTCCTTCTCATTCAATACCACGGGCGGCCGCTGCGAGGAGTGTCAGGGTGAGGGTATCATCAAGGTATCCATGCAGTTCATGGCCGATGTGGAGCTGGTATGCGAGGCCTGCAACGGCAAACGCTTCAAGGACGAGGTACTGGAGGTGAAATACCGCGAGAAATCCATCTACGATGTCTTGGAGATGACCGTAGATGAGGCCATCGACTTCTTTGGCGAGGACAAGAAAAACAACACCTGCCGCAAGATTGTAGACAGGCTGAAGCCCTTGCAGGATGTGGGACTCGGTTACATCAAGTTGGGACAGTCCTCTTCGACCCTTTCGGGCGGTGAGAGCCAGCGCGTGAAGCTGGCATCATTCCTCACGAAGGACTCCTCGACAGGCAAGGTGATGTTCATCTTCGATGAGCCGACCACGGGACTCCACTTCCACGACATCAAGAAACTATTGGCGGCATTCGATGCCCTCATTGAGCGCGGCCACACCATTGTCATCGTCGAGCACAACATGGATGTCATCATGTGTGCCGACTGGGTGATAGACCTGGGTCCCGAAGCCGGAACAAAGGGTGGCGAGCTGGTCTTCGAAGGCACGCCACACGATTTGGAGAGGTGTGAGAAGAGCCACACGGGCGAGTTCCTCCACCTCAGAGCAAAACACGAACAACAATAATGGAATTTTATACCTACCGACTCCCCAACGGAATACGGGGAATACACCGACAGGTGAAGACTTCGGTATCGTACTGCGGTCTGGTCATCGGCGCAGGAAGCCGTGACGAGGAGCGCGAGCAGTACGGACTGGCTCACTTTGTCGAGCACGCTTTTTTCAAAGGCACACAACGCCGCAAGGCGTGGCAGGTGAACTGTCGTCTGGAGAATTTGGGCGGTGAGCTCAACGCCTTTACCACCAAGGAGGACACCACCATTCACGCCACGACCCTGCGCGGTGACTTCAACAAGGCGGCGGAACTGATTGCCGACATCGCCTTTCACTCCACCTTTCCCGACAAGGAACTGGAGCGCGAAAAGGAGGTCATCTACGATGAGATAAACACCTATAAGGATACACCCTCGGAGCTGATTTTCGACACCTTCGAGGATATGCTCTTCTCCGGCTCGGAACTGGGACACAACATTTTGGGCAGCAAGAGTGCACTGACGCACTACGACGGAGACTCGTTGCGCAACTTCACGGAACGTACCCACACCACCGACCAGATGGTTTTCACCTCGGTGGGTAACTTCTCCGCCAAGCACGCCGAAGCGGTGGCACTGCGATACTTCGGTGATGCGCCGAGCACCACACGCCACTACGAGCGCGTGGCTCCAGCCGATATTGCTCCGTTTGAGCGCACCATCGTCAAGCACACCCACCAGACCCACTGCATCATCGGCAGTCGCGCCTACGGCATGGAGGAGGACAAGCGTCTGCCCCTCTCGCTGCTGATTAACATCCTCGGTGGTCCGTGTGCCAACTCCCTGCTCAATGTCGAGTTGAGAGAGAAACACGGTCTGTCGTACAACATCGAAGCAGCCTACACGCCCTACAACGATTGTGGCAACGTGATGATATACTTCAGCTCCGACCACGCCAACGAGGAGCAATGCATCACCCTCATTGAGGAGCAGCTCAAACGCCTGCGTACCACCACGCTCTCCACACGCCGGTTAGCCATGGCCAAGCGTCAGTTCATCGCCCAGCTCGCCATCTCGGGCGAGGGTAACGAGAACTATATGCTCAGTGCCGGCAAAAGCCTGCTCAACCACGATGAGATTGATACCATGGAGCAGATTTACGCCAAAATCAACGCGCTGACGGCACAGGAACTTCGCGAGGTGGCGGAAGAAGTACTCGGCAATATGTCGCGATTAATTTACAAATAGAATAACACCACTCAAGATATGGATTTATTGGAACAATACGTACACGACTTCACCGAACCGGAGGGTGACCTGCTCAAGGAGCTGGATCGCGAGACCCATCTGCGCGTCATCGCACCCAGAATGCTGTCGGGACATCTCCAGGGGCGTCTGCTCAAGATGCTGACTCTCATGATGCGACCGAAGCACGTACTCGAAATCGGTACTTTCACGGGTTATTCGGCACTCTCCATGGCCGAAGGATTGGACGATGACGCCCGACTCGACACCATGGAGGTGGAGGACGAGTTGGAGGAGATTGCACAGTCGTTCTTCGACCGCTCGCCCCACGGACACAAAATCCGTCTTCACATCGGCTCGGCTCTCGAATTGGCTCCCCGCTTGGGGTATCAGTTCGACATGGTCTTCATGGACGGTGACAAACGCGAATACCCCGACTATTACCGTATGCTGATGGGTGACATCGATGGCAAACCTCTGCTGCACAGCGGTTCGGTCATCATTGCCGACAACATCCTCTGGTCAGGCAAGGTGGTGGAACCCGTGGCACACAACGACCGTCACACACAGGCCATTCTGGAGTTCAACCGTATGGTGCTGAAGGACGAGCGCGTGGAGAATGTCATTGTTCCGCTGCGTGACGGACTGAATGTTATAAGAGTCAAATAATATGGAAATCAAGGAATTGCAAGAGACGGTCGATAACTGGATAAAGACCTACGGAGTCCGCTATTTCAGTGAATTGACCAACATGGCTGTCCTCACGGAGGAGGTAGGCGAGCTGGCACGTGTCATGGCACGCCGCTATGGCGACCAGTCGTTCAAGGAGGGCGAAAAGGATAACCTCGACGATGAGCTGGCCGACATCTTATGGGTCGTGACCGCCATCGCCAATCAGACGGGTGTCGATTTGACTGCCGCCATCGAGCGCAACATTGCCAAGAAAACCTCGCGCGACAAAGACCGCCACAAGAACAACGCCAAACTCAAATAGGGGAGTTCGAGAGAGAGGTTCTGAACTTGTCAGTCTATTCTCTCTGTATATCAACTTTATAACATCAAGGTAAAGAACAATTGCCAAATGCTTTATAATAAATATTTTCAGCCATTCCACTGCTACACATTTTAGTGCAAGGTGCGAGCCTATTTATATATAGGTTTGCACCTCGCACTAACGGAGACTGTGTGTGGCATTGCACCAATGACTATATTCACATACCGCCAAAAACTTATATCAACCTTCAGTCATGTCCCAATTATGCCGAATCGATACAACATCCGTATTATCAGGATGTCTTTGCAAAACAGGGTATGTAGTTGTTTTCGAAAAGACTTTCTTGATACATTTAATACTTCTCAAGATGTAGTTTATACTGACCTTATCTATTGAAGTAGCTCCTGTTCAACAATAGTTGAAAGTAGAAAAGTGACATTAGCTCCTGTAGTGATGCCAACGGCTTCGTGACCAACTACTAGTATGATGCCGACGGTGAACGCACGGTGAAGACCTCCGGTGAGGGTGAACAGCTCTACGTGAACTCCGAGTTCGCAGGTGGACGGACAGGGATTCTGCTGCGATGACGGTTCTCCCGAAGCGGCACAGGCCCGTGCCCTGGCATTGGAAAACAACTTCCAGGATCCGGACGCATACGAGAAGTTGCAGTTCTACTACCATCCCGACCACTTGGACAGCAGCCACATCACCAACCTGGACGGTGAGGTGGTCCAGCACATCGAGTATGTGCCGTTCGGCGAAGTGTTCATTGAAGAGCGGAACAGCATCTGGAATACGCCTTATCTCTTCAACGCGAAGGAATTCGACGAGGAGACTGGACTGTATTACTATGGTGCGAGGTACTATGACCCTAGGCTGAGTTTGTGGATGAGTGTAGATTTAGATTGGGAAAAATTGATTTTCTCAACTCCATATTGTTACACAATGAATAATCCTGTTAATAATTTTGATCCAGATGGAAACTCTCCATTTTCCGTACTGATTAAATATGCTGCCAAAAAGGGAGTACAGACAGGGATAAAAACATTTGTAAAGCAAAATATACAGCGTCGTTTACAAAATTATATGTCGAAAAATATGCTTAAACAGTTTTCTAAAGATGTGGATGATGTAATTAGTATATTAGATAATTCTTGGTGGGAAACTGCCTTGGAACTCATTCCTGTTGCTGGTGATATATATGGATCTACGAAGTTTGTAAAGAAATTAAAAACCGTTTACGATAGATTGCAAGATTTAGAGAACAAATATGTTGATAAAATTCAAAACAAACTACCGGAAAAGCAACGCAAACAATTTATGAGCAGAATGAGAAACCTTGGCGTTGAAGATGCAAGGAAAGATCAATCACGAGGCCTAGACATAGGAGGATCGCTTAAATATGAGAAAAATAAAAAAATAGAAGGTCATCATATAAATAGCGTTTCTAAGCATCCTGATCAAGCGACAGATCCGCGTAATATTATATTTATGAATAAAGAAGATCATATCAAATATCATCAAATAAATGGAACTGAATAATTGGATAAAAGATGGTGATTGGTTCTGTGCAATTGAAGGCCTAGCAATTGCTGATAAAGTTTTCAACTTCTACTATGAGGAATTTAGTAGACCATCAGAAGGAAAGAATATAGGCGATTATCAATTATCAATGATACGATATCGATTATTTTGTGATTATGAAGGATATCCAATCAAACGCAATCGATGTAAAATTTTTAATTTAAGATATTGTAGTCCTATAAAATTAAAATACACGAAATTATTAAATAAAAGTATCAAGAACTACCCAAAAGAATATGCATCTTTTATTAAATTCTTAAATGTCTCAAAAGAAACCAAAGGAAGCATTCATTTGGAATATGCAATATCTATGGAAGACAAGATGCAGGTAGTTCAAGAGCTAGAAATTATCAAGAAAAAATTACCTCACAAATTTACTTTTTTGGATTTTATAGATACAGCTGCAAATTGTCAATGTATAGTTAATATGCTTGACTTCTTAAATGATACATTTGAAGTTCCACTATATATTCGAATTTGTCTGAACTATACATATGGTGATTATAAAGATAAAAGAATTATGTTTAGTGGACTAAGCTATGAATTTGCAGGTAGATTACAAACTCAGAATTCATATCATTAAATATAGATAGTAATATAGTTAATAAGAACTCGTTGTATAGTTTTATACAACGAGTTCTTAATTATTGGCTTAGACTTTGTACTATGTTTTATACTTCATAGATGTAATCTTATTTTAGCCTGATGGCATCGATCGTCTGGTCAGAGTAACTGATACCGAAGGCAACGTGACGACCTCCGTATATGACATGGGCGACCGCCGCATCGAGGTGAACCATCCTGCAAGCGGCATCACCACCTTTACCTATGATGCACTCGGCAATGTGCTGACCAAGCAGACAGCCAACCTTGCCAAGGAAGGCAAGTCCATCACCTACGACTACGATTATCACCGGCTGACGGGCATCAACTATCCCGACCATCCGGAGAACAACGTGAAGTATTACTACGGCGGACGCAACGCCTCACAGAACCGCATCGGTCGCCTGATGCTCCGTGAGGACGGAACGGGAGCCATCGAGTACTTCTACGGCAAGATGGGCGAAGTCACCAAGACCTGCCGCACGCTGATTGTGCCCAACCAAGCAATTGCCACCTATGTGACGCAGTGGACCTACGACAGCCACAACCGTCTTCTGGAAA
>JAHHQO010000005.1 GCA_020026335.1 Alistipes sp.
GACACCTGTTTCTTGTGAAGCGGACTGGGATCGTTTTAAATGATTTCCCGACAAGTTGCGATAGATAAATACTGCATGACAAAGTAAGGTGTCGCATATACTCATGGCAATGGAATAGTCAAACTTATGGCAAACCAGTTGTATCGTCTCCTCTGAAGAAGATTTGTAAAGGATATTATCTAAATTTCGGACAGCGGTCAACACCATCATTATACGATAGGCTATTAGTCCCATCCGTCGAACTACCCCCTGCATCTTGTTATCCACTTCGTCACAACACTCTTCATTTACCCGACTGAGGTATTCTATAAATTGTTCTTGTAAATCGGAGGGAAGAGAGAATGAATAATTACCTTGACGCACAAATTCCTCCTGCAGATGGCAGAACTTCTCCCCCAACAGTTTGAATAAGGCGTTTTTGGATTGGGAAATATCACTTGTAGCAAACACATTTCTTATACCTCGTTTGAAAGGGATGATATAGAAACAAAAACGGCTCATCAAACCATTCTCTGCATCAGGGATCAATCTCCTAACTTGTTCTGGAGTTCCAGCCAAAGTAACAGAAACTCTCGGATTAGCCACTTCGCAATATTCCCTGTCCTTGCGACGGCTCAAACTGACCAGTTCATGGTGAAATGCCTTTCGCAACACATCGGAATAGTTACCATAGTCCGACTTCAAAGTCTGGCTTAATGTGTCACCTTCCGATTCAAATAATAGTCCGACACCATCGTTATCTCCCAATATCTTCAGGAAAGAACTTGCACTACTATTGGCAGGAATAACAAGCATTCGCATGGGCGGTTCGGTCGGCATAACCATACCACCGTCTTTCTTGCCTTTGATAAAGGTATTCATCGCTTCTTTATATTCCTGTTCCAACCGCTTTGAAAGTTTATGCAAATTACGGTTGATGGGGGCTACAAGTTCTCGGCATAGGGTCAATGCTCCTTTTCCCATACCAGCATCAGCTACAACAAACAGATAAAGGTTGGGATAAACAATACGCTCATCATACACGCCACAAACATTGGGGAAGCATACAGACAGGCACACAATGGCTCCAATCAATATCGTATCACGGTCTTCCACTGATATGGAATTGTTGACAACCTCATTTAGAAAAGGAGGAAGATGCTCATATACACTTTCAGGGAATGCAGGAAGCTCTTCATCGGACTTTATCCATTTACCCGTTTTACCATTTTGGATATTTGGTAAAATGGATAAATGGTCTTTGTTGACCGGAGCCAGCGAGATTCCGGCTTGGTTTGCCAAATGGAAGAAAGAACGAATAGTAATGCCTTGTCCTTTGGATTGCAGACAATGCGTATATTGTTTGTCTGTCTCACTCCATTTATAAGTGGGATAAAACCTGCTGATGCGGTGATAATACTCCCGTCCATTTTCTCCCAATCCGTCTACAAGGGCAAATCCCAATTCCAACCAATCTTTATAATTGGGTGCTATGTCAACAGATCGCAGCTCTATCTCTCGAACGATGCGTTCCACATCTTCCTCTATCGTATGATCCACAGAGAGAATACTCGGTATATGTGATTCCTGTATTTCAGAAGGGACATTCTCCCAGTCTTGGGCGGAAAATATTTTCTTCGACATCCTCTTTGTATTTAGGGTTAATATATGCTTGTGGATCGTGGGGCAGAAAGCATGAACGAGCCACATCGCTGCCAGACATATCCACTAATGGCAATCCTGTGGCTTTGATGCAGTTGGCGACAGACTTGAAATATCGGGAATGTTCCCATCCCTTCAAATCTATGGGTATTATCCACTTCAATCCATTACCGGACGGACTGACAAATAACAGTTCCGTATCAAAATATTCATGATGGAGTAACTGTTGCTTTAATCCTCCACATGATCAAAATCCAGGCACATCAGCCCAGAGTGCATAATCAGTTTCTTTTCATTCCGTTTGCGAAATAATCCCGAAAAAGTACAATAGTCAAAATGCGTAGCTTTATATCTTTTGGCTTCGGAAGAAGACTGAATCAAGCGCAAGGCTTCGGTTTGCGATTGAGCATAATGGCCAACGATATACCGATACACGTCCACAATACCTACTGCCCTTATCGGTTCGATATTTTGAATAGGCTTGCGAAAAAATGAAAAGCAATAGTCTGTTGTTTCCATTATCTGATAGCCTTTTTAGATTCAACAAATCGTCTGGCTTCTTCCATTAAGTCATCTTGCGTCTTATGCGATTTGTTCTTCAGCCAATCATCTATCTCCGATTGTAGAAAAGCCAGTGCCTTGTTTATTTTATGTACGGGAATCTGTTTCGCCGATACCCATCCATAAACTGTTTGCTTGGCTGGATGCAATGGCAGATAAGCGCAAAGCTCGTCTATGTCCATCCATTTGGGTGAATTACTTGCTTGCTTATTCTGCAAGGCATTTACTTTGGATTGTAGTGCTTCTACGGACTCAATCAGGTAGGACAATGCATTCGGCATTTCCTCCAACGAATTTACTTTATAAGCCATTTAATTTCGTTTTAAAGTTGATGCCGCAAAAGTATAGGGTTGTTTATGGGTGCTAAATAGGTGCTCGGATACCACTAATTTAGCACTCATTTACCACCAATAGATTTAAGCTTCATTAACGCGAGATGAATCGGGAGAGATAACGAAATAAGGATAAACTACCATTGGAACGAATACATCCTTTACAATGGGACACTACCCTACAAAATACCCCTCAAAAAGCCGATGCTTCATGAGGGGTAAATGGTGGTAAATATATAATTGGTATTACATAAGTAGCTAGTGCTCAATGGTGTACATTAGCACCACGAACTATAAATCCAAATTTTCTATATGTAGTGTATTAGCAGCTTTCTCTTTCTGTTCATTTACAAGATGCGTGTAAATCTGAGTCGTTTTGACGTTTGTATGACCCATTAAAGACTTGATGGTGTATATGTCTACGCCATTCTCCAACAATAGTGAAGCATAACTATGACGACCACAATGGAAGGTGATATGCTTCTTGATACCGGATGCTTCTATCCAGACTTTCAGTGGACGAGAAATCCAGAAAGCATCAGTCAATCCTTCAAAGACAAGTGTTTCCTCATCGTTGGGACGTGTGCCACATAATTGAAGTGCTTGTTGAATGAGTGGCTTATAATCGGGTCTTTTGGTCTTTTGCTGAATTACAACCGCCTGCCATGTTCCCTTGCTTGTTTGCTGAATCTGTTTCCACTTCAAGGTCTGGATATCACTATGTCGCAATCCTGTAAGAATGGAGAACAAGAAAGCACGTTTCAAAACATCTTCTTTGCAAGGAGTATCAACCAATTTTTGTACCTCATCCATGGTAAGCGCAACACGAGGTTTCTCAATGTTTGTTATACCCTTTATTTTTGCACTGATATCCACGGTAAGATATTCATCAATGAATGCCTGTTTTAATCCGGCTTTGAGTATGGAGAAATAAGTGGATGCTGTATTTTGCGAAATCGTTCCTTTCTTATTGCCGCCCATCGGAGCTCGAAGAAAGAACATCTTGATGTCTTCAAGCAGTTTGACAGAAATCTCCTTGAAAGGAATCGGTTGTCCCTTCGAATAAATCTTCAACAGTTCTCCCACGCGTCTCCAGTTGACAATAATCGAATCGGAACTGTTAGGATGCCGTTTGCTGATAATGCCATTGAAATACTTGATAAAGTCCTGTTCGCTTCGTTCATTCTGCGCTGCTATTTCGTTTTCTTTATCTGTGTAAAGAATAGCACTGTCGTATTCATGCTGTCGCAACTTACGCACATTGTCGGCATAGATACATGCCTCTTGATCTATCGTTGAACGGCATTGGATAATTCCATTCAAATCTCGCTTGGGCTTGTAGTTGAATGTTCCATCCGGCAAAATACGTGCAATGGATGATTTATCCCATATAGGAGTGGATATGGTGCGATTGATAGATTCCACCACACGGCTTGCACGTTTAGAACCTCGCTTATAAACTGGGTATGATTCTATATTTAGGTACCACTCTTCTTTATAATTCGATTTTCTGAGTTTTACAGTCACTTTGGTATTTGGTAATGCTTTCTTCATTCTACTTCAGATTTATATAGATTGTCTATTTCTTGTTTAGGTACATACACATAATTTCCTATTTGTCTTGAGGGAATGGAGTATTTTCTGACATGCGCCCATACAGAGCTATCATTAATATGGAACTTCTCACAGATTTCTGTAATGGTATAGCAGTCCTCTGGCTCTAAACTGAATGTTTTAGGAAGAGGTTTTTCTTTCTCGGCTATACTTGCAGGCCTATTCAGGAAGAGCCGCTCCATTTCGGAACGTTTGATACGTGTGAGCCTTGTACCAATGTTGATGGAAGGAATTCGTCCTAATTTAATTAGACGATAGAGGGTACTTCGTTCCACACCAAACATTGCAACCGCTTCCTTTACAGAGATGTATTCTCTGATGTCTGGTACCTGTTGGGCAACGGCTTCTAATTTGGCGTTTCTATCCTTTGCATCCTTTTTACGTTTCCAAGCCACTTTGCCACATTTAGGGGAACAATAATGGCTGTCGAGTGTCTTTGCGATAAATACCTTGCCGCAAACTTTACACTTCCTTTTGATTTCAAATCCGATTGTTGGCATATTATCTACTTTTAAGTGTGTATTAGTATGAATAAGTAGAATTTAGTTCCACATTATCTACTTTTTTGTCTTGTCGCAAATATGTCGCAAATAAGAGATAAAAAGGCACATAGAAAACACGTAGCAACCATGAACCCTATATATGCAAAAAGCGTGTAACTCATTGAGCTACACGCTTTTGCTTGTTATTTATTATATGTTTCTTTATCGGAATCATTTGACTTCCTCAAATTCCACATCCTCGGGCTCCTGCTTTGCGCCACCCTGAGCCTGCTGTTGCTGCTGCTGTGCGCCGCCCTGCTGTGCCTGCTGCTGCGAGTAGATGTCCTGCGATGCAGCCTGCCATGCAGCGTTCAACTCCGAGATAGCGGTGTCGATAGCTGCCAAATCAGCATTCTTGTGAGCCTCCTTCAACTTGCCCAGTGCAGTCTCGATGGCTGCCTTCTTATCGGCAGGCAGCTTGTCACCGTAATCCTTCAACTGCTTCTCGGTAGCGAAGATGTTAGAGTCGGCAGCGTTCAACTTATCGACACGCTCCTTCTCCTGACGGTCCTTCTCCTCGTTGGCCTTAGCCTCGTCACGCATACGCTGAATCTCCTGCTCGGTCAGACCCGATGAAGCCTCGATACGAATCTTCTGCTCCTTGCCGGTGCCCTTATCCTTAGCCGATACGTTCAGAATACCGTTGGCGTCGATATCGAAGGTTACCTCAATCTGGGGTACACCACGGGGAGCGGCGGGAATGCCGTCCAAGTGGAAACGACCGATAGACTTGTTGTCACGAGCCATGGGACGCTCACCCTGGCAGACGTTAATCTCTACCGAAGGCTGGTTATCCGATGCGGTCGAGAAGACCTCGCTCTTACGGGTAGGAATGGTTGTGTTGGCGTCAATGAGCTTGGTCATCACACCACCGTAGGTCTCGATACCGAGCGACAGAGGAGTGACATCCAACAGAAGGACGTCCTTCACCTCACCGGTCAGCACACCACCCTGGATGGCAGCACCGATAGCCACAACCTCATCGGGGTTCACGCTCTTGTTGGGAGCCTTACCGAAGAACTCCTCGACAATCTTCTGGATAGCGGGGATACGGGTCGAACCACCGACCAGAATTACCTCGTTGATATCCGATGCGCTCAAGCCTGCATCACGCAGCGCCAGCTTACAGGGCTCGATGGTCTTGCGAACCAGGTGGTCACACAACTGCTCGAACTTTGCACGGGTGAGCGACATTACCAAGTGCTGGGGAATACCGTTCACGGGCATGATGTAAGGCAGGTTGATTTCGGTGGTTGTCGATGACGACAACTCGATTTTTGCCTTCTCGGCAGCCTCCTTCAAACGCTGGAGTGCCATGGGGTCCTGACGCAGGTCGATACCGTGCTCGGCCTTGAATGCCTCAGCCATGTAGTCAATCAACACGTGGTCGAAGTCATCACCACCGAGGTGAGTATCACCGTTGGTCGATTTTACCTCGAAGACACCGTCACCCAACTCCAGGATAGAGATATCGAATGTACCACCACCGAGGTCGTAAACGGCAATCTTCATATCGCTGTCCTTCTTATCCATACCGTAAGCCAGAGCCGCAGCGGTAGGCTCGTTGATGATACGGCGAACCTTCAGACCTGCAATCTCACCTGCCTCCTTGGTAGCCTGACGCTGTGAGTCGGAGAAGTAAGCAGGAACGGTGATAACGGCTTCGGTCACCTCCTGACCGAGGTAATCCTCGGCGGTCTTCTTCATCTTCTGAAGAGTTACGGCCGAAATCTCCTGAGGAGTGTACTGGCGACCGTCGATGTCCACACGGGGAGTGTTGTTGTCGCCCTTGACAATGCTGTAAGGAGCGCGTGAGATATCCGAAGTTACATTGTCATATTTCTCACCCATGAAACGCTTGATGGAGAACACCGTGCGTTTGGGGTTTGTGATGGCCTGACGCTTTGCGGGATCTCCGACTTTGCGCTCGCCATTCTCGGTAAATGCTACTACCGAAGGTGTGGTACGGTGACCCTCCGAGTTAGGAATAACCACGGGCTCGTTGCCCTCCATAACCGACACGCAAGAGTTTGTCGTACCCAAGTCAATACCAATAATCTTTGCCATAATGATAATATTTTAATTTGTTTTTATTTCTAATTCTACCGGCATCCTCCATCGGGATGACCGTCGCCACACATCGCTGTGTCGCGATTTCGAAACTTATTTCATCAAAGGTCATACCAATTCCGAAATTCTGACAAAATGTCAGTCATCTGACAAAACAAAGGCATAAATCGGGGTTTTTGCGTGATATTTTGGCAGGAGAAGGCATAAAAAAAATTGCGGCAGAGTCGGAAAAACCGCTCTGCCGCATGGCTTTGTTACGATAAATTTATGTTTACTGATGCCCGTTTATTCGTGATGCTCGTTCTGTTCGCCCAAGATACGCATCGCCACGTCGAGAATCGCTGTGTCGTCCAAAGTTACTACGCCACCATCGGGTCCCGGTTCGAAATGCACGCCCACACACTCCTTCGACTCATGCTTGCCGCCAAAATAGTTGCGAACAGTATCTGCATCTATACCTAACTCATCAGCAATACGTTGCGAACTGCCACTGGGCAATTTGTCCTTAATTCGACGCAACTCATTAAAAGTAATAATCATATTCGTTGGATTTTAAGTTGGTTCTACACAACTAAATTACTACAATTTTTATAAATAACAAAATTTAAACCTAAAAAAACTCAACAACGAATAAGATTACATAAAAAAGTCCCATTCCAAAGAACGGGACTTTTTATATCTCAATAACTGAGGTCTAATTATTTAGATTTCGGCTCAATGTAGAACTGGAACAGCAGCGGTGTGAAGGGCGGAATCTCGGTGCTGGTCGATGATGTGGTACGATCGACCGCATTCTGGGTGGTGTCACCCGTGCCGTAGCTGTAATCATAGCCGTAGCCGCCATAACCGTAACCGGGGTACATACCGCCGCCATAGCCGGGATACATACCCATGCCGGGACCGTAGTAGCCGCCATAGTAACCACCGTAACCGGGACCATAGTAACTATTGGCATAGTTCAGATAGTTCATGTAGTCCATGTAGGCCGCCGAGTAGCCGTTCGATGACGATGACGAAGAGGTACGTGTGGTACCATTCACGCCGCTCGCGCCGTAGGCATTGGTCGAAACCGTTACCAGAGCACCCCACTGTCCGTATTTCATGTTGGGAATGACATAGTAGAACGCCTTGATAAGCTCGCCTGTCTCGGGACGGTAGCTCAACACCTCGGCATTTTTCTTGTCACCGAAAATCAGCTCCTTGACATCGGGAATGTTCGTGTCGAAGATAAATCCGTCGAGGAAGCGGCCGATATACCATATATTACAGCGGTTCTCCAACTTCACAGAGTCGGCCTTCAAATCAGCCACCGAGTCGTAGCGTTTGTCACCCTCGAAGAACTTCTCGCGCAGAATGCGGTTGATTTCGGCATTCAGCTCCTTCATCTTCGACACGGGGCGATCTACACCGGCACTCTCATCACTGTAAGGCACATAGCCCACATTGTAGGGATTGGGGAAGGTGATATCCTCCTCGGGGGTGTAGCGCACATTGACATAGACCTGAGGCACGGAGTCGCAGGCACTTGTCCAACGCTTGGGGTTGTTATAGGGATGCAGGGGGTCTTTGGGATCCTTGGGCATGGGGATATACTCCTCTTTGTCCTCCTTATCCTTGTCGTTTTCGTCCTTCTTTTTCTTGTTGAAAATCTGGAGACCGCCGTTGGCTTCCAGTTTACAGAAGGCATCGGTATACTCACCCTCATACTCGATGGGGTTCTTGATGCGGGAGGTAATCTCCATCTCTATGACGAAGGGTTTGCGCTCGGCAATCTCGAACTGTCCCTGATAACCACCGTCACCATCGGCACTGCCGCCCACAATCGACCACGGCATGTAGAGTCTCACCTTCGAGCCTTCGCGAAGCAAAATCTCGCGCGAGGTGATGCGCTTGTGGTTGGGGTCCTTGTCGTTGGAATACTTGTTGAAGTACGCCTCACCGAGGGTGAGCTTGTTGCGCAGGGCGTTATACACGCCATCGGGAACGGCAACATCGCTCTTGCCCACAAAACGGTAGAAAGGCACGTAGTGGGTCTGCTTGGTGTAAGAGCCGACCAGCTTGGCCTCGGGAGCACGGCGGGTGGCAACGATGTTACCCGAAATGTCACGACCCGAGAAATCATACTTCACCCAACACACCGTATCGTTGATGGGCTTGGCATCGGGATTTCCGGCATCGAGAATATCGAAATAGAGACCCGTCTCGCCACAAGGCAGGTAGTTTTCCAACAGTTCGTCACGGTTTTGGGTAATCCACGCATCGAAAGCCTGGTTCTCCAAAGTCGTATAGGAGTCCGTTACATCTTCGGCACAGGCCACCGACATCAAAGCCGCGCAGGCTGCCACACCGAGATTACGCAAATTCAATTTCATATTTTTGTTCAATTCTTTTATTCTACTTTTACCACCTTCAGAAAGACTGCCACAGAACTCTCCTTGGGTACCCAATATATGTTCTCGTCATCGCCGTATGCCATGTCGTAGGTCATGTAGACCTGCACATCGTCACCCTGACGGCAACCCTTTAACGCAACGGCAACACCTTTTAGTATATTGGGGCGGCTCATATTGACCACCAGCGGTTCGAAATTCCACGCGCCGGGCGTAAGACCTATGGCGTACATATACTCCTCGAATGCGGGGTCATTGGAGTAGTAGGGAGGCGTCACCGACTGAATGTTGTTCTCCGTGATACCACCATCGGGGATTCCGTTGATTCGACTTCCCTCGAAAACATAGTTCGAGAAGGTGAGGGTCACCTTCGACGAGGAGGTCACCTCGGGGAAGTTCTCGCGTTCGGGGTTATAGTAATCCTCCTCGTTGATGTAGCGATACACCGAGCGGCCTGCCATACGGGTATAGAACGGCAGACGGCTGCCCTCCTCAAGTTCCTCCTCGGGGAGCAGGCGGAGGGTGTTACGCATGAAGCTCTCGATTTTCTTCTGCTGTTCGGGCAGAATATCTTCGTCATCGGAGCACGACACCACCCACAAAGGCAGCATCAACAGGAGTATAAATAATCTTTTCATCGGCATATAATTGTGCAAATTTACAAAAACAATCCGATTTTCAAGAACCAAAAGTCCAAAAATTGTCACACGGCAGAGAAGTTTATCCGCCAACCCGTGCCACAAAAGTGCCGACCGCTCACCGTGCGCAATGCCTCCCAAGCAGTGGCGCACCCCATCGCACACGGATAAAAACGCCCTCTCGGAAAGTCGTTACAGGCGTTTGAGTGCCAGTCTGACCAGCGACTCCACCGAAGCATCGGGCTCTTCCTTCAGCACGGCACGCAGTGCTTTCTCCGCCACGCCCTTGCCGAAGCCCAGCATGACGAGTGCCTCCAGAGCCTCGTTCTTGGCTTCGTTGTCGGGGGTCACCACCTCGCGACTCTCGGCAATATCGAGTGCCGTGAGTTTGCCGCTCAAATCCACGATGATTTTCTGTGCCGTCTTCA
This sequence comes from Alistipes sp., assembly GCA_020026335.1. Taxonomy (GTDB): domain Bacteria; phylum Bacteroidota; class Bacteroidia; order Bacteroidales; family Rikenellaceae; genus Alistipes. The sequence goes on from JAHHQO010000005.1 coordinate 10,217, forward strand.
GACCCAGACCCTTCACATTCTTGAGCAGCACGGCATTTTCGGTGTTGATGATGCTCTGCAACTCGCTCGGCGAGTAGGTCGAGAGAATCATACGCGCCGTATTGCCACCCACACCCGACACACCGAGCAACAGGCGGAACAACTCGCGCTCGACCTTGGTGGCAAAGCCGTAGAGGAGTTGTGCGTCCTCTCTGACGATGTAGTGCGTGTAGAGTTTCACGCTCTCCATCTGCTCGATGGCAGAATAGGTTTCGAGCGATATATTAATATAGTATCCTACCCCACCGACATCAATCACGGCGTAGGCAGGTGCCAGCTCGGCAATTTTTCCACTGATATATTCGTACATATTTCGTTACTGTGTTACTCGTTTACAAATAGGGAGAGAGTTTCTCCGAGATGATGCCTTCGCGGTAGCCCTCCCACATATCGGCGACCTTACCCGTGGGAGCAATCAGCACGAAGAAAGGCAGGCCGCTGTCCGCAGCACCACAACGTACGGCCAGCGATTTGCCGACGGGCGTGGTGTCCCACCACTGACGCCCCTGCAAATTGCGCGCCTTGACGGTCTTCTGCCACAACTCGCGGCTATCGACCGAGATGCCGACAACTGCCAGACGACTGCCGTACTTTTCGGCAGCGGTTTCCAATTCGGGAACGGCCGAAGCGCAGGCATGACAGCCCGTGCCCCAGAAATCGACCAGCACATATCGGCGTGTCAGCTCGGCGAAGGTGTGTTTTGCGCCCTCCATATCGACCAGCGTCACATCGGGCATCTTGTCGCCCACCTCAATTTTCTTCATAGGGTGAACCAGCGACTCGATGTGGAGTCCCTTCTCACCGGCGCGCTGCTCCTCGCTCATGCGTGCCGCCAGCTTCTCCCAGTCCAACTCGGGACGCGAGGTGGTGCGCCAAATGTCGTGGTGCGAGATGAACTTGTCCATCCAAAAATCATCGACCTCGGCGGTCATCATATATTCATATCCCTGGCGTACCATCTGCTCGCAACCCTCCATGTAGGCCTGCATACGCTCGTCACCCGTCAGCGAGTCGAGTTGCATGAGTTGCAGGATAGCTTCGCGCTCGGCTTCGGTGTAGCGGTTCTCCTTGGCCTGCTCCTCGATGGCGGAATCCACGCTCCACAAGCCGAAGCAGTGACCTTCGCCCGTGATTTTCACACGCACGCCGTCATCGACCCACACATTCTTGAGCCACTCGGGGAAGCGTTCGCCACGGCAGCAAAGCAGGTAGCAGGTCGGGCGTGTAATGGTGTCAGAAAGGGTGAAGCGTCCATCGATGAGGGTGTCGGTTGCCACCTTTTCGAGGCTGCGTCCCTCACTTCTCAAGAGGTAGACCACCGCACTGTCGGGCACCTCGCTGATTTGACCCTCGATTCTAAAAGTACCCTTCTCCACGGGAACTTCCGCTACGGGTTTCGTACCGCACGATACCACACCCATTGTCACAAAAAAAGCCGTCACACACGGCAGAAAACGTCGCATATATTCAAAATTGTTCATCATAGTCCTCCTGTTAAATCTACCAAAACCAATAAAAAATCGGTTGATTAGGCAAAAATAAAGAATTTTTTTTACCTTTGTATTCCGTTGAAAAAATAAATAAACTAAAAACATAGAATAAGATATGAAAAAATTGTTCCTCTCAGCGTTGATTATTGCGGCCGCAATGACATCGTGCGCCAACAAGGACGCAAAAACCACTGAAGCGGCGGAGGCAGAGACTGCCATCACCGAAAACACCGTTGCTCCCGCAGCCGGTGAGATTGTCTACGTACACGTAGAGGCCGTATTGGCACAGAGCGACCTCTTCAAGCAGGAGGGTGAACCCCTGCAGGAGAAGACCAAGAAGACTCAGGAGAGCTGGGCACAGAAAGAGCGCAACCTTCAGGCCGAGATGGCCAAGTTGCAGGAGAAGTATCAGAAGGGTCTGATTACCACCAACGATGCTCAGATGCAGCAGGAGAAGCTCCAGAAGCGCGCCGCTTCTTACCAGTCTACCTCGCAGAAGGAGGCTCAGAAGCTCGACGAGGAGAACTACGTATTCACCAACCGTGCACAGGATTTGATTGCACGCGCCATCAAGGAAATCAACAGCGAGAAGCACTACAAGATGGTTGTCAATGCAGCATCGCTCCTCGAGGCTGAGCCTTCGCTCGACATCACCAACGATGTACTCAAGAAGGTGAACGAATTGTACGCCAGCGACAAAGCCGCAGAGAAGAAATAACCCTCTTCGGGGCTTATAACGTCAAACCGACAGATAATTACCGACTTTCGTAGAGAAAGTCGGTAATTTTTTATACATTTGCAGACAAAAACCAAACAAATACCTGCAACAATGGGGTTTATTCCTTTTACATTCATTGACTTTATCGACATTATACTGGTTGCCCTGATCATGTATTGGATTTACCGCATGACCAAAGGTACCAACGCGCCCTATATTTTATCGGGTATCATCGCCATCTATCTGTTGTGGGTGGTGGTCAAGGCCCTGAATATGGAGCTGCTGTCGAGCATACTGGGACAATTGATTTCGGTAGGAACCATTGCGCTGATTATCGTCTTCCAACCCGAGTTGAGACGATTCTTGCAGGTCATCGGCATGCGTCAGAAGCAATTTGACTTCATCACACGCATCTTCACCACAGCCAGCGACAGCGTGCAGACCAACATCACCCCCATCGTCACCGCCTGCTGCGAGATGGCGCAGGTGAAGACCGGCGCACTGATTGTCATCGGTCAGCAGAGCGACCTGGCCCTCATCAAGGAGGGCGGTATCACCATCGATGCCAACGTATCGACCGCCCTGTTGGAGAACATCTTCTTCAAGAATGCTCCCCTGCATGACGGTGCCGTGGTCATCGAGGGCGACAAGGTGGCGGCTGCCAAATGTATCCTGCCCGTCACCCAGAGTGCAGTACCCAAATCCTATGGTACACGTCACCGTGCGGCGATTGGTATGAGTGAGATTTCCGATGCCATCATCATCGTGGTGTCGGAGGAGACCGGTTCTATCTCCATTGCGCAGGGCGGACAGCTCCACCGCAACATCGACCCCTCACATCTCCAGCAGACCCTCCACCGCTACATGGCCATCAACAGCCGTCCCCGTTCCAAGAAAGAGGTCGAGCAATAAAAGAGGCACAGCGAGGGGTACGCAAGGGTGTCACAAAAAGGCACAGCGAGGGGTAGGCAAGGATGTCACAAGGAGGCACGAAACACAACGAGAGCGCACACCCTCATCGGTGAAACCGAGCGAACATCGCCCCACTACATAAAAAAAACAGACATGGAGAAATCCATGTCTGTTTTTTTTATGTCCTAGTACGGGCAATTACTTCTTGGGAGATATATGCCTGTCAGCGTGACACGCACAATGCTATCCTTAATTCCGCGCTCCCCCACCGCCGTTTGTATTCCTCGCAAAAGCCGATTTCAGGCAGATATTTCACTTCTACACTCATCTGACAATTCCACACTACCGACACAATGAGAATGCCGATATTCCTTGTAAAATACGCCCGTACGCAACGGGGCAGAGAAACGAGGGAATGTCAGCCCCTCAACCCTTCACGCACCCACCATGCTATTTTCCACAAAGCAAGAGCGCACAAAAAAAACAGGGTCGGAGCGATAAGGCTCCGACCCTGCAAGTCTCTGTGCAATCAGGATTATTTTGTCTCCTCGGCTGCGGGCTGCTCTGCGGCAGGCTCACCCTCGGCGGGAATCTCCTGCTGGGGCATTGCGGGAACTTCAACCGATACGGTCTCCTGCAAAGCCTGTGCATCCTTGGCTACCTGGATAGCCTCGGCAGCACGACCCTTGTCCATAGCCACGGTAGCTACCAGGCTCAGAACAACGATGGCAATAGCCATGGTCCATGTGAATTTCTCAAGGAAGTTAGTGGTCTCGCGCACACCCATAACCTGGTTCGAAGCACCAAAGTTTGCAGCCATGCCACTCTTGGGGTTTTGAACCAAGACTGCGAGGATCACCAAAATGCTCGCAATAAGAATCAAAACAATGCAAATAGTGTATAACATCTTGTTTGTTTTTTAGTTATTATTATTTTTTTATTTTGCTAATTAGTTCGGCAAAGTAAACACTTTTTTCGGGATTTCGCAAACTTAATTTGGAATAAATAGCTATCGCCTGCTCACGAAAACCCTGCGAAAGGTAGATTTCGGCCAATTGTTCGCTCACCACCTCGTCTTCTTCGTCCAATTCGGGTTCTATGCGGATGTCGCTTTCGGGGTCGCCGTCCTCGGCAACGATACGCAAATCCGTCTCGTTGAGAAAGCGGTCAATCACCTCATCGGTCGAAATGGTCGAGAGCAGTTCGAAGTCGGCCGCCTCACGGCTGAGGGAACTCTCGCCGCGCCACGGCGACATCAGCTCCGTGAGCGGACTCTTTTCGCCACTCACACGCTCGCGAACCGTGCGGTAGGGGGCAAACCACTCCCATCTGTCCGCCAGCGCGTCCAGCTCCTCTTTCGAGGGCAGGGCATCGGCGGGTATGGGGGCATAATAAATAGCGGAAGGCTTCATCTCAAATCAGTTTACCAGTTCGAAGCCGAAGCCATGAAGATATCATTAACCAGCTTGTCCACGATTTCGGGAATCAGTGTACCCTCAGCCTCGGTCAGCAGCAGAGTCGAGTCGTAGTTCTCATACGCCGAGAAGGTCTTGCTCCACGACTGCGACTCGTCGATGGCATTGGTGAAACGCACTTTCACGGTGATGGTCAGACGGTTCAACAGCGCAAAATCGTCACTCGACACCGACGCCGTGGTCGAAGTATAATTAACAATCTCACCCTCGAAGGCGAAATCGCCACCCTCCTCCACCTGACTCAAACGGGTACGGCGCGAGAAGATATCGACCAGCGCCTCGGTGAAGGTGGAACTCAAAATCGGGGAGACCATCGTGGCGTTGTTGGGGAAGTAAGCCACCGAGAAGGTCTTGGCATCGGGCGGAATCGAAGCACCCGACAGCGAGTATTTAATCGCCACGCCACACGCTGTGGCCAACAGTGCCACGCAGAGCGACAGCAGGAGAATAGTTTTACGAAGCATGTAAAAAATGTTGTTGAATGAATAATCTTTTTAGAGGTCCTCGATGCCCAGCTCCTTGATTTTACGGTAGAGCGTACGTTCCGACATGAAAAGCTCGGCAGCCGCCTCCTTGCGGCGTCCGTTGTTGCGGCGCAGGGCACGGATAATCTGTTCGCGCTGCATATCGGCCTTGGTCATCTCGTGGGGCGGCTGGAGGTCGGTGACGTCCTCCGACTCGGTATATTCGGCAGGCTCCTGCTCATAAGGTACATAAGGTACACTCTGTGACGAGGAGGAGGGCAACAACGCCTTGATGTCGGGAGTCGGCTCACCGTGGTGCATCACCACACCGCCACGCAACACCTCCGAGAGCATACGCTTCAGCTCGTTGATGTCGGCTCTCATGTCGAACAACACCTTATAGAGCAATTCGCGCTCGGTCGATGAGGTCGAAGCATCGTCACCACCCATCGAGTTCGCCCCGCTGCGAATGACGGCAGAGCCCGAATTCTGTGCAGGCAGATATTTGGACAGCACCTCGGCAGTGATGACTCTCGACTGCTCGATGGCCGAAATCTGTTCTGCCACGTTCTTCAGCTGGCGGATATTACCTCTCCAGTAGTAGGTTTTGAGCATCTGACGCGCTCCGTCATCGAGAGTGATGGAGGGCATACGGTACTGCTCTGCCACATCGGCGGCAAAGCGGCGGAACAAGAGGGGAATATCCTCGGGACGCTCTCTCAGTGCCGGCACCATGATGGGCACGGTCGCCAGACGATAGTACAAATCCTCACGGAAACAACCCTGAATAATGGCCTCCTGAAGATTGACATTGGTGGCTGCCACCACTCTCACGTTGGTTTTCTGCACCTTGGACGAACCCACACGGATAAATTCACCCGTCTGGAGCACACGCAGCAGGCGTGCCTGTGTCGAGTGGGGCAACTCTGCCACCTCGTCCAGGAATATCGTACCGCCGTCGGCCTCCTCGAAGTAGCCTTTGCGTGCTTCGAGAGCACCCGTGAACGCACCTTTCTCGTGTCCGAACAACTCGGAGTCGATAGTACCCTCGGGAATGGCGGCGCAATTGACCGCGATATATTTGTTGTGTTTACGGCTCGAATAGGCGTGGATAACCTGTGGGAAGAACTCCTTACCCACACCACTCTCTCCGGTGACCAGTACCGTGAGGTCGGTGGCCGCCACACGCAGTGCAACGTCCAATGCCCTGTCGAGCAAAGGCGAATTGCCGATGATGCCGAACCGCTGTTTTACGGATAATAGATTATCTGTCATTCTCTGATTTCTTTTTTCTTTAGTCGGGGACTTACTACATATCACTGTCGGTCTCCTCGATGAAGGCCTCCTCGCTCAATGCCGTGCTGTTCATGTCGTTCCAATAGCCGAAAGCGATGGCAGCCAGCGCAAGCAGAGCCGCCACTATTGCCACCCAAATGAAGCGGTCACCGCCCTTCTTGCGCGGCGAGTGATTGACGTAGGTGTAGGCATCGGTGTTCTTATAGGGACGGCGATACTGCAAATCATCGAGCGATGTATCCTCGTCATCATCACCGCGCATACGCTTCTCGTTGGCAAAGGCAGTCTCCACGGTATTGACGATACGACCCGTGTTGAGCTGTTTCTGACAGCAGCTGCCCTGCACAGGCTCTTCCTTCTCGGCGACAGGCTCTTTTTCTGCGGTTTCGGGGGTTTTCTCCACGCTCTTTTCCGCAGGGGCAACCTCCTTGGTCTCGGGAACGGGCTGTTCTTTGGACTCCTCCTCGGGCTGTTCCTCGTGGGGTACAACTACGGGTTCCGCCACCTTGGGAGCTGGCTCTTCATGCTGCTTTTGAGGCTCCTGCGACACGGTTTCCGGCTCGTAGGTGAATGCCGTTGTGCCGTTCTCGCCCTGACGAAGAACACCCAGTCCCTCAATCAGATAGGAAGAACCATTCTGCACGGCATGACGGATTTCGAACACCATGCGGTCCACCACTCCGGCGGCCTCCAACTCGGGAACACCGCTCTCGACCAACAACGACAACAACACGCCGTCATCACGGCGATACATCTCCGTGAAGATGACATGACCCTCGTCGTCCTTCACCACGAAAGTACCCAGACCGGGAATGACCAGTCGTTTGTGCGACTTGAGATATTGTGATATGATTTCGTTCAACACTGTGATATGCGTTTTGATTTTACGGCTTCAAAATTACCTTTTTTCGGGTAAAATTCCAAAATATATACCTATTATTAAAAATAATCGGCCAAAGTGTTGGCAGTCCGAAAAATATTCGCCTACTTTGCATCCCGAAATTTGTAAATATCCGTCTCGACTACATCTATCGACTTCGGGCGATGTAGCTCGGACGGATTGAATGATTTAAGCGTAGATACGAGATGAAAGACAAGTACATTGACCTTATCGAACAGACATTCGATTTTCCGCAGGACGAGTTCTCGGTGGAAGACAACGAGCTCAATTTTCACGACATTCCGCTCATGGAGTTGATTAAGCAGTATGGCACTCCGTTGAAAATCACCTATTTGCCCAAGATTTCGCAGCAGATTAACCGTGCCAAACGTATGTTCAATGTGGCTATGGCCAAGGTCGATTACAAGGGTACTTACAACTACTGCTACTGCACCAAATCGAGCCATTTCTCGTTTGTGCTGGAGGAGGCACTCAAGAATGACATCCATCTCGAGACCTCGTCGGCATACGACATCCACATCATCAACGCCCTCTACGACAGCGGTATCATCAACAAGGACCGCTTCATCGTCTGCAACGGTTTCAAGCGTCCGCAGTATGTCGAGAACATCGCCCAGCTGCTCAACGCCGGTTTCGAGAACACCATTCCCGTGCTGGACAACAAGGAGGAGTTGGAGCTCTTCGAGAAGGCATTTACCAAGAAGTGCAAAATCGGCATCCGCATCGCATCGGAGGAGGAACCCAAGTTCGAGTTCTACACCTCGCGTCTGGGTATCCGCTACAACGACATCGTGGATTTCTACAAGGCCCGCATCAAGAAGAACAAGATGTTCCAGCTCAAGATGCTGCACTTCTTCATCAATACGGGTATCAAGGACACCGCTTACTATTGGAACGAGTTGTCGAAATGTCTCAATGTCTACTGTGAGCTGAAGAAGGTCTGCCCCGAGTTGGACAGCCTGAACATCGGCGGCGGTCTGCCCATCAAGAACTCGCTGAACTTCAACTACGAGTATGAGTACCTCATCGAGGAGATTGTGGCACAGATTAAGAACATCTGCCAGCACAACGGCGTAGACGAGCCCAACATCTTCACCGAGTTCGGTTCGTTCACCGTGGGTGAGAGTGGCGCAACGCTCTACTCGATTGTCAACGAGAAGCAGCAGAACGACCGGGAGAACTGGTACATGATCGACTCGTCGTTCATCACCACCCTGCCCGACACATGGGGTATCAACCAGCGTTACATCATGCTCGCCATCAACAACTGGGACAAGGAGTACCACCGCGTACTGCTCGGCGGTCTGACCTGCGATTCGGAGGATTTCTACAACTCGGAGTGTCACACCAACGCCATCTTCCTCCCCAAGTTGGAAAAGGGCAACACCCAGTACATCGGTTTCTTCCACACGGGAGCCTATCAGGAGTCGCTGGGAGGCTTCGGCGGTATCCAGCACTGTCTGATTCCCGCACCCAAGCACGTGATTATCGACCGCGACAAGTCGGACAACGAATACTACACCCGACTCTTTGCCAAGGAGCAGTCGTGGCGTTCGATGTTGCGCGTTCTGGGCTACTAATGCCGGTATCACACATCAATACATATATTATTAGGATTCTCTGCACTCCATCGGTTGATGGTCGTGCAGAGAATTTTTCATTGTGCCGCCACTCTCGGAGCATTTGCTTAATCCATAAAAAGCAGTAACTTTGTGGCAAAATCCGACAACAATGCAGATACGCAAAGCCGAATTCAAATGTAGTTCAGAGAAAATCTCACAAGTTCCCAAGGACGACAAGAAGGACATCGCCTTCATCGGACGAAGCAATGTGGGCAAATCATCGCTCATCAACATGCTCACCGGCCGTCAGGGACTGGCCAAAGTCTCTTCGACCCCCGGCAAGACCCGACTCATCAACCACTTCACCATCAACAACGAGTGGTATCTGGTCGATCTTCCCGGCTACGGATATGCCCGCACCTCGAAGACCCTGAGAAACGACTTCGCCAAAATCATCACCGACTATGTGTTGAAGTGCGAGAAGATGCACTTTCTCTTTGTGCTGGTCGATGTGAGACTCGAACCCCAAAAGATAGACCTGCGTTTCATCGAGATGCTCGGAGAAAACGGTGTGCCCTTCGGCATCATCTTCACCAAGAGCGACAAACTCTCCAAAACACAGGCACAGAAAAGCATGACCGCCTACCAGAAGGTGTTGTCAGAGCAGTGGGAAGAGCTGCCTCCCATGTTCCTCTCCTCGTCGGAAAAGGGACAGGGACGTGATGAAATCCTCGATTTCATCGATAAATGTCTCGAAGTTTAACTCATTGTTTATAATTTGAGACAAAAAGTGTTCTTTTCTCATGCTAATATCTTATATTTGCACAACTAAAACCATATTATTCCATGGCAATCCATAAAATTAAGTTTTTTGCCGGTCGCGGTTCTGAGTATTTAGCAAAGAAGATCGCTGCCAGCTTCGGAACCAAACTCGGAGAGTCTGAAGTCCTCAGCTTCAGTGACGGTGAGTTCCAGCCCTTCTACAACGAATCAATCCGTGGTTGCACGGTATTCATCATCCAGTCGACGTTCCCGCCCTCGGACAACCTCATGGAGCTGTTGATGATGATTGACGCAGCTCGCCGCGCATCGGCTCACCAGGTGGTAGCCGTCATGCCTTACTTCGGTTGGGCGCGTCAGGACAGAAAGGATAAGCCCAGAGTGCCGATTGGCGCCAAGTTGGTAGCCAACATGCTGATGGCGGCAGGTGTAGACCGTGTGATGACCATGGACCTCCACGCCGACCAGATTCAGGGCTTCTTCGAAGTTCCCGTTGATGCACTCTACGCCAGCGGTATCTTCATTCCCTACATCCAGAGCCTCAACATCGAGGACCTCTCCATCGCTTCGCCCGATATGGGTGGTGCAAAGCGTGCCAGCACCTACGCCAAGTTGCTCGGTACTCCCATCATCATCTCTCACAAGGAGCGTGCCAAGGCCAATGTAGTGGGTACGATGACCGCCATTGGTGATGTCGAAGGTCGCAACGTGCTGATTGTCGACGATATGATTGATACGGCAGGTACCATCTGCATGGCTGCCGACATGTTGATGGCCCGTGGTGCCAAGAGCGTACGCGCCGCCATCACCCACCCCATTCTCTCGGGTCCGGCCTACGAGCGTATCAACGCCAGCGCACTGGAGGAGGTTATCGTTACCGATACCATTCCTTTGAATCCCGATAAGGATTTGCACAAGTTCACTGTTCTGTCGGTGGCTGATATCTTCGCCAACGTCATCGAGCGTGTACACAACTACAAGGAAATTTCTTCGATTTTCTTCAAGTAGAAGAAAATCCTGCCAATAGACGAAGCGTCCGAAGCCTCAAAAAAGGTCTCGGACACTTTTTCAATACCCACCCTTACAAATACTTACATCATGAAACACCTTCTGCTCACCCTGCTGGCCGCAGCCGGCACCATATCGCTCTCCGCCCAGACCCTCACATCGGCGGACAAGCGCCTCGACCATGTTTTCGACATCGCCACATCGACCCTCTACAACAATGTGAGGGACAGCATCATCAATGCCGGTGGCTCCTACACCGGAGAATGGACGCGAGACATCGCCATCAACTCATGGAACGCCTCCAATCTGCTTCTTCCCGAAGTGAGCCGCCATTCGCTGTGGTGCACCACCACCGACCACCGCACCCGTATCGGCCACCAATATTGGGACCACATCATCTGGGTCATCGGTGCCTACGACCACTATCTGACCACTCGCGACGAAGCCTTCCTCCGTCAGGCCTACACCGCCTCGCGCAACACCATGCAACAACTCGAAAGCGAAGCCTTCGACTCCCGCTACGGACTCTTCACCGGCCCGTCGGTCTTCAACGACGGCATTGCCGGCTACGAGTCCCCGATCTACGAGCAGGGACGCGCAAGCAGCTATGTGCTGGACTACCCCAATGCCCGCCACATCATGTGTCTCAGCACCAACTGTGTCTATTATGCCGCCTACCTGCGGCTGGCCGACATGGCCCGTCTGACGGGCGATGCGTCCACCGCCAAGAGCTACCTCGCTTCGGCTGCCACCCTCAAGGGTAATATCCGCAACCATCTGTGGGACACCCAACAACAGACCTTCTACTATCTGATTGACCACAACGGCACCCCCCACCGCTTTCAGGAAGGACTCGGTCTTTCGTTTGCGGTGCTCTTCGGCATCGCCGACCCCAGCGAGGCCGCACATCTTGTCGCCAAGGCACATGTCACCCCCTATGGTCTGCCCTCCATCTACCCCCACTTCCAACGCTTCTCCGACGAACGCCCCGGACGCCACAACACCATCATCTGGCCGTTTGTCAACGCCTTCTGGGCCGAAGCTGCTCTGCAGACCGGCGCACGCGACAAATTCATCTTCGAGGTCGAGAACCTCTGCCGTTTGGTCACCCGCAGCAACGACTGCTTCTACGAAATCTACGACAGCCGGACCGGAGCGGTCAACGGCGGCTGGCAGACCAAAGCCTCCGACCGCATCGAGAGCTGGGAGTCCATCCATCATCAGACATGGTCGGCCACAGGCTTCTTGCGCATGGTCATCAAGGGCATATTCGGCATTCGTGCCACCGAGGAGGGACTGGTGATGGCTCCCGACGCCGAACTGATGCACCATTTCGGCATCTCGCGTCTCGACAACCTGCGTTTCATGAACATCAGGCTTCACATTCGCCGCATCGGTAACGGTCACAAAATCCATCGGATAAAGATTGAAGGACAGAAGAGCGGAAAGGAGCGCATCGTATTGCGCACCGTCGCCAACGGTTCCCCCCACACCGACATTCACATCGACATCATCACCCGATAATCCGCCGCACGGCTTCTCCCCACATACAAAAAGGACGACCCGAAAAGGGGTCGTCCTTTTTATTTTCAGCAAAGTAACTTACAAGACGGTCACCTCGTCGATGAAGAACCAGCAGGGATGACCCACGCCATAGTGCCAATGGGGGCATACCTTTGTGCCGACCACATCAACGCGGATATAGCGCACGTTCTGCTTCTCGGCAAATTCATGCTTCACACCCTTGAACTTCACCTGCACGGAGCGGTCCTCGGGGAGGTCATACACACCGGCTTCGGTGTAGTTCTCGCCATCGGTGGAGACAGAATACTTCACCTGCTTGGGGAAGAGAATCCATGCACCCAGCTGATGGAGGAAGTCCGTCTCGACAGACGACACAGCCGTCTCCTCGCCGAGGTCTACGATGAACGAAGCATCGATACCCTCCCAGCCAATCCAGCTGTCGGCATAGGTCTGACCGCCGAACAACTCATCGGTGAGTGAGGTACGTGCTGCCTCGGCATAGCGTGCGCCCGGCTCGGTGAGGAACTCAATCTTCGCGCCGGCAGCCAGACTGCGCTCCTTACGGGGCATATAACGCTCGCGGAACAGGTTGCAATACTCCACGGGGGAGTTGCTGCGCTCGTTGAGTGTGGGGATTTCGAAGCGAACCGCCTGCTTCTCGAAGTAATCGAGTTTCTGTTTCAGCGACTCAAAGTCCTTCTCCCGGTTGGTACGGTCAATCTCCAGCTCGGAGTAGAGCAGGGGCACGCGTGTACGCTGCACACGCGCCAGCAACACGCTGTCGTCCTTCACAGCCGCCTCCGCCTTGTCGAACAGGGCTTTGTAGCGGCGCATGAGTTCGGGCTTGAGCATACCCTTCTTGTGCGAAACGGGCGAGTCGTAAATCCACAGACGCTGACCGCTGCCAATCAGTGCGCCCTCCATGATTTTCACATACTGATAGAGGTAGGGAGCGGCAGCGCCGTAGTAACCCTCAAGGAACTGACGAATCAGCACATCGGTGTCGGCATCGGGATTCCACATCAGCTTCGACACCAGCCAAGAACGCATCTCGGCGAAGTCACCACCGCGCGAGCTGCCAATCTGCGAGAAGTGCATGGTGGCGTGGTTGTCACGGAACAGGCGGATATTGTCGGCAAGGATATGGAAGTTGGGGAAGGGAGCCACCATGTTATCGAAATTGATACCATAGTCCCACACGAAGATGTTGTTGCTGATTTTGCTCCAACCCTCGATGGCCTTCACAAACTGACGACCCGAAGCATTCTCGCGCAACGATACCTCGCGGTCGCAGTCGATGTCGCAGAGCATGATATTGACATTGGGCAGGGGCTTCACATGCTTGGGCGGATTCATCGTAAAGATATACGCCAAAGTGGAGAACTCCTTATCGGGGAAACGCTGTGCCAGCTGATTGACAAAGCGAATGAAGTTGCCCGAAATAGCCCCCTCATACTCGGTAATCTTACTGCACTCGGGGCACTGACAATGGGTGAAGTTACCATCGTTCTGGCTCACCGAAATCATGTGACGGTCGGGGTGTGCCTTGAAGATGGAGTCGATGCGCTGTGCAGCAATCTCCAACACCTCGGGATTCGACAGACACCACTGGCTGGCTTTGCCGGGGTGACGCTTGCCGTTGAAGTAGGAGTAATATTCGGGGTGCTCCTTGCCATAAATTGCCGAGGGCATAATCTTGTCGAAGGTGTGCACCCAATACTTGCCGGCGAAGACCTCATCGACATTCTCCAGACGCGTCCACAGACGGTAATAGGGGTCTGTTCCCATGCCGTAGAACTGACTCTGACGGTGACGGAAGGCGGGATTCTCCAAAATATCGGCATCGGGAATCACCACATCGCCACTGCGAGTGAGCGAATACTCGTTCTCGCCCCAGTAGTTCACGCCCAGGAAACGTTCGAAGAGCGTGGTCACACCGTAAATCGAGCCTTTGTCGCCACCATTCACAATGCGAATCACTCCATCGGCAGACACCAGACGGAAGCCGTCCTCGGTGAGTTTGTCCGACACATAATCTTTGTTGGAAAGCGCGTTGCCAATCACGACATCCCCCTTGCGGATACCCTTGCCAGCCTCCCCGGCATTCACAATCGGAAGGCGTGCATCGGAGATGCGACACAGGAAGTCCTGCATGAGTGAAGCCGCCACCGAATCGGCTTTTTCCGAGGTGGTGATCACGATACGGCCCTTCGGCGCGCCCTTCTTCACGAGGGTGACCTGCGCCGATACAGAAGCCGCACCGCAGAGGGCAGCCGTCAGCAAGGCAACTTTCAGAATTGTCTTTTTCATCGGTTGAATATTTAGGTAAGAATTAAGAATGTAATTACTCTTCGTTGGCAAACATGGGGTCCCATGCCGGCAGACGAGTGGGTTTCTGCTCCAGAATCTTGAGAATCTCGGCAGGAACAAATCGCTTCTCGACCACCAGACGGAACATATACTCGTCGAACCACTCGTCGGTCATGATGAGGTGACCCTTGTAGCCCGACTCCGCGCCCCAGCTGTTCTCCACCATCCACTTGGTGGGCTTGCCCTCGGCATCCAAATCCACAGCCATCATGGTCATGGCGTGTGACGAACCGCTGGCAAAGGTCTTCACGCGCTGCTCCTTGTTCATCGGGAAATCGGTACCCATCAGCGACTCGTAGTCGAAGTTGTTGATGTCCAGAAGACCGCGCTTGCTGTTGAGGAACTTGCCCACATCGCAGCTGAAATACATCATCACATCGTTCCTCAACGACTCGATACCCATCTTCTTAATCTCCTCAACGGGGAGGTTGATGTAGGTCCAGTCGCTACCATCATAGACGTGACGGTCATAGTCGATGGAGTAGAGTTTGTAGTATTCGCGGGTGGGGTCGTTCATCAGCATCACATAGTTGCCCTTCAGGTCGTTACCCACAAACTCCTCGTAGAACGACATGGGGGTGTATTCCTTGGTGCTGACAATCTTGCCGTCGGCATCCTTGCGTGTCCAGGTGAACTTCTCGACAGGCTCGCCGAACGAGAGGGCCAGCATACGGTAGATGACCTTCAACATATCCTCCTTGAGGGTCTCAATCTCTGCCGTCTTGGCATTCTTGGGCAGCTCGCGCAGACGAAGACCCTGCTCGCGCAACTTGGTGGAGATGAGCTGTGCAATCACACGGGTGTTGTTGGTTGCGTAGGTCTCGGGCATCGCCTCCTTGGGGACAAGGCCATACTTGCTGATGTTGTCGGAGATACCGGTGAACTGACCGCCGTCACTCAAGGGATTGCGGAACAACCACTCCACGGTCTTGTCGCTCATGGGCAGGTGACGCGTGTCGATGATGCCCTGCAGGAAGAGGTTCGACTTCTCCAGCTGGTCGTAGAAGAAGTTATAGGCCTGCGAGAACTCCAACTGCGAGAGGTTGTGCTGCTTCATGACCTGTGCACGCAGGACGTTGAGTCCCGTGAACAACCAGCAACGACCCGACGACTGCTGGTCGGTGATGCCTTTCGACTTCACCTCGTAGGTGAAGTGGGTGTCCATGGCCTTCAGATTCTCCTGATTGAGTGCCAGTTTATTGATGTCGGTACCACCCAGTGCATTGCGCAGTGCCTTGTCCGTAGCGTTTCCTTCGTAAGAAGCCTTCAGACGCTCCATTCTCTGCGGCGAGATACCGCCCTGTGCCATCGCATCGGTCGCTCCGAGCAACAATGCCGATGAAAGTAACAAGTTAGTCAGTTTCATAATTTAAAAATTCGGTTATGGTTTCTTTTTACAATATTTTGCAGGCAATCTGCGCACACGCCTCGGCATCGGCCAAAGCATGGTGGTGCGCCAAGAGGTCATATTCGCAACGCGCCGCCACGGTTTGCAGCTGGTGGTTGGGAAGTTCGCGGCCGAAGACCCTGCGCGATGCCCTACACGTACAGTGGAAATGGTAGTCGGGATAGGGCATGCCATAGATGGCAAAGACGGCTTTCAGACACCCCTCATCGAAGGGCGAGTTGTGTGCCACCAACGGCAGGTCACCGATAAGGGGTGCTATGCGCTCCCACACCTCGGGGAAAATGTCCGCCGAGTCGGTGTCACGGCGGGTTATGCCGTGCACGGCCGTACATCGTGCCGTGTAATAATTGGGTTGGGGACGGATGAGCGAATAGAAGGTATCGACAATCTCACCTCCGCGCACCACCACGACACCCACACTGCACACACTACTCCTTTCGTAGTTGGCAGTCTCGAAATCTATTGCGACAAAATCGGTCATATCAATTGCAAAAATAGGCAAAAAAAACGACACTCCCGATATTTGCCGCCATGACACAGGAAAAATATCTGCCCGGTTACCTATATAATGGGTGTACAATATGAGGGTTTTGTTTGAAAAAGTCAAAAAAAATACATATTTTTGTACAATATACACAGATTGTGTATCATAGAGAACCCTGCGTTTTGCGAAGATGACCTTTGAACACAACACACTTAATTTAATACACTTACAACAAATGAAAAAACTACTCCTCATGCTGATGGCAGGCGTCGGACTCATCTCCTGTTCGTCGTCCGAGACATCGGAAATCACAGTTGTTCCCTACCCCAATCACATCGAAGTGACTTCGGGTAAGTACGATGTGAGAAACCAACCCGTATCGTGTGACGCACAGGCCGATGAAAAGACCCAGCGTCTGGCAGAATCTTTCTCTTCGCAGCTGGCCATGATTACAGGCGGCGAAAATGCACTGACCATCGACCCCACGCCCGCCAAGTCGGGCATCCGCTTCGTGGTAGATACCCTTCAGCCCGCCGAGGGCTATGCTTTGGCCATCAACCGCAGTGGCATCGAACTGCGTGCTTCGCAGTTCAACGGCTTCCTCTACGGTGTACAGACCCTCAAGCAGCTGCTCCCCGTTGAGATTTTCGGTTCGAAGGAGGCTGCCGCAGCCAACTGGACAGTTCCCTGTCTGAACATCAACGATGCTCCCCGTTTTGCATACCGCGGTATGCACCTCGATGTGTCACGCCACTTCTTCTCGCTGGACGAGGTGAAGCGTTACATCGACATGATGGTGCTCCACAAGCTCAACGCCCTCCACTGGCACCTGACCGATGACCAGGGCTGGCGCATCGAGATTAAGAAATATCCCCGTCTGACAGAGGTGGGTGCCACCCGCAAAGGCACCGTCATCCGCAAGGAGTGGGGCAACTACGACAATATCCCCTACGGCGGTTTCTATACTCAGGACGAGATTCGCGAGATTGTGAAGTACGCCGAGGAGAACGGCATCTCCGTAATTCCCGAAATCGACCTCCCCGGTCACATGCTGGCGGCTTTGGCTGCCTACCCCCAG
Organism: Alistipes sp.; assembly: GCA_020026335.1. Taxonomy (GTDB): domain Bacteria; phylum Bacteroidota; class Bacteroidia; order Bacteroidales; family Rikenellaceae; genus Alistipes. The sequence continues at coordinate 27,726 of JAHHQO010000005.1, forward strand.
TTGGGTTGCACGGGCGGTCCTTATGAGGTATGGGGTCGCTGGGGTGTATCGGACGATGTACTCTGTGCAGGCAAGGAAAATTCGTTCAAGTTCATCGAGGACGTCCTCACCGAGGTGATGGAGCTCTTCCCCTCGAAGTATATCCACATCGGTGGTGACGAGTGCCCCAAGGTACGTTGGGAGAAGTGTCCCAAGTGTCAGGCTCGCATCAGGCAGCTGGGTCTGAAGGGCAACGGCAAATACTCGAAGGAGCACTTCCTGCAGAGCTACGTGACCGAGCGCGTGGGTAAGTTCCTCGCCGCTCACGACCGTATTGTCATCGGCTGGGACGAGATTCTCGAGGGACAGGCCCCCCAAGACGCTGTCATCATGTCGTGGAGAGGTAGCGAAGGTGGTGTGGTTGCCGCACAGAACGGCCACGATGTCATCATGACCCCCAACACCAACTTCTACTTCGACCACTACCAGTCGCTCGACACCGGGGCAGAGCCTTTTGCCATCGGCGGCTATCTCCCCGTGGAGAAGGTTTACGCCTACAACATCGACTTCCCCGAGCTCAACGACGAGCAGAAGAAGCATATTCTCGGCGTGCAGGCCAACCTCTGGACCGAGTATGTGAAGACCAACGAGCATCTGGAATACATGTTGCTGCCCCGTCTCGATGCACTGAGTGAGGTGCAGTGGACCGAGTTCGAGAACAAGGACTACAACCGCTTCATCACCAACTTCCGCATGCACGAGATTTACGACATAATGGGCTACAACTACGCCAAGCACATCTTTGCCGTAACCGCCACATACACCACCGACACCGACCGTCGTGCCGTGATGGTGGAATTCAACACCCAGGGCAACGCTCCCATTCACTACACTCTCGATGGTTCGGAGCCCACCGAGAAAAGTCCTCTCTACACCGCACCCGTAGCCCTTACAGGTGATTGTGTAGTCAAGGCTACCACCATCCGCAAGAATTTGGAGACTCCCGTTTACAGCCGCGAGTTCAAGTTCACCAAGGCCACCGCTCGCAAGGCGACTCTCAACACCAAACCCACCGAGAAGTACAACTACGGCGGTGTTGCCACCCTCACCGATGGTTACTACGGCAAGGACGGCTACACCAACGGTTCGTGGGTAGGTTTCCTCAACGAGCCGATGGATGTGACCATCGACATGGAGGGCGAGGAGAGCTACTCATCGGTTTCGGTATTGGCCGACCTCTGCTTCGGCGAGTGGATTTTCGGCCCCAAGAACATTCAGGTGCTCACCTCGGAGGACGGCGAGCAGTTCACCGAGGCAGGTTCCATCACCACCGACACCGAGCAGGAGAACTGCCGGAACGGTGTGAGATCCTACACCGTGGAGTTCCCCGCCACTTCGGCACGCTACCTCCGCGTAGTGGCCAACCCCGTGAACCTCATTCCTGCATGGCACGGTGCCAAAGGCAAGAAAGCGCACATGTTCATCGGCGAGATTTCGGTAGAATAACCCGACGACGTGCAGCGTAAGGGGCTGAAAAAGCCCTCTACCCCAAATAAAAGAGAGCCGACAGGTATTGCGACCTGTCGGCTCTCTCATTTTATCTGTGTGCGATTCTACAAATCGACCTCCACCTCTACGGGGCAGTGGTCGGAACCCAAAATTTCGTTGTGGATTTTAGCTCCGCGCAACTGCTCTTTCAGGCGTGACGAGGCGAGGAAGTAGTCGATACGCCAGCCTGCGTTCTTCTCGCGAGCACGGAAACGGTACGACCACCACGAATACGCCCCCTCCAAATCGGGATAGAAGTGGCGAAAGGTGTCGATAAACCCGGCATCGAGCAGTGTCTGGAACTTCTCGCGCTCCTCATCGGTGAAGCCGGCATTCATGCGGTTGGTCTTCGGATTCTTGAGGTCGATTTCGCGGTGTGCCACATTCAAATCGCCACACACCAATACGGGTTTACGGGCATCGAGTTGCAGGAGGTAGTCACGAAAATCATTCTCCCACGTCATGCGGTAGTCCAGACGCTTCAAGCCGTCCTGCGAGTTGGGGGTATAGACGGTCACCAAAAAGAAGTTCTCCATCTCAAGGGTGATGACACGTCCCTCATGGTCATGCTCATCGATACCCATGCCGTAGGTGACATTCACGGGAGTGTGACGCGTGAAAATCGCCGTACCCGAATAACCTTTCTTGTCGGCATAGTTCCAGTAGGAGGTGTAACCCTCGAAGGCGAGGTCGAGCTGTCCCTCCTGCATCTTGGTCTCCTGCAAGCAGAAGAAATCGGCATCGAGCACCGCAAAAGCCTCACGGAAACCTTTGTCGCAGCAGGCACGGATTCCGTTGACGTTCCATGATATCAGTTTCATATACTTGTTTTATTTTATAATTTCACGATTGGCGGGGCTTTCCACCCCAATTTACAACGACAATTTAAGGAAAATTTTTCGGTCGGCAAAACCACAGGCACAAAATAAGCACCGACAGAGGCTCTGACGGTGCTAAAACAAAAAAAAACGAAACTCTCACGAGTTTCGTTTTGGTAGCGGGACCGGGACTTGAACCCGGGACCTCATGATTATGAATCATGCGCTCTAACCAGCTGAGCTATCCCGCCATACGGCTTATGGTTTGGTTTTCGGGTTTCATCGAAAGTGTCGTTGTTTCCCGATTGCGAGTGCAAAGATAGAGCAAATTTTTTAACCTCCAAAACTTTTTACGAAAATTTTTCAATTATTTTTCTATCCTTTTCGCTTCGGCACTGATTTTGATTTACTTAGACTATAAAAAATTTTTCACCTTTTTTCGGGCTTCCGACCCCATATTTGCGCGTGTCGGATTATACGGGCGGATAAAATTCTTTCCAAGGTTTGTCATTTTCGTATCGGTCTTCGGAAAATGAGGCGCCCGCTCCCCTCTCGCTGTTGGACTCCCAATTATATAATTGGACGTCCTCTTATAAAAAGGAGCAACAGCTGCCCGTTGGCACGTTCCCCTTCGGACTTTCGAATGGCATTCTTCAGCTTCAAAAGTGCATTTTTTTGCCACTCACCGAACCCACTGTAAACAAAGGTTATACCGCAAACCGTGCACTCCACGCCGAAAAAAGTTGATGATTTTTCTTAAAAAAGTCCTCAAAAAATTTGCAGGTAACGAATTTTATACTACCTTTGCACACGCAATCGGAACTCAACGATGAGTTCCGAAAGCAATGAACAAACGGTGCGTTAGTTCAGCTGGTTAGAATACGTGCCTGTCACGCACGGGGTCAGGGGTTCGAGTCCCCTACGCACCGCTGAAAGCCTTGAAGAATTCTTCAAGGCTTTTTTCGTTGTATACCCCACTCTCCGAGGTCGGGCGCATCAGTTCCCGAAACACTCCCCTCCTTACCTCCCCGCATAAAAAATACCCCGAAGCAACATCGTCACTTCGGGGCGGGTGTATCACATAACTTTAAATGGTCATTGCATGAAGCTCTCAACGCTTATCTGCCCAGCAGGCGGAGGGTGAGGCGGTCGTGTCTTCCCTTATAGAATTTGCGGAGCACCTCGGCGAAGACATCACAGGGAGAGAGGACATCGAACAGGGTCATGCACGAGTGAAGTTTCAGCGCATCGGTCGATGAACCCATAAATCGTTCGGGGGACAGTGTGGCTGGATATTCCGCCACCACACGCGTTATCTCACGCAGACGGCTGCCCAACAGCGGATGTTGCAGATATGCACGCGCCTCGTCCTCATCACGCAGTCCGTAGTAACGCGCCATCTCGCTAAATCCCAATCCCGACATCTGCGGAAAGATATACCATATCCAATGGCTCTGCTTGCCACCGGCACGCATTTCGTCCAAGGCACGCGCATACGCATTGCCACAGCCCTGCGCCTCTACAAAACGCTCCAATTCCTCCATAATTGTCTTTAGTGTGTGGCTCTGAATTTGGCCAACGATGTATTCCAGCCGACAATATCCACATCGTCAATCTGTGTCGGCTCGCCCCACATCAAATCGAGCAGGAAGCGCGACTGACGACCGCCTATATTCATCGCACGGTTGCACGAAGCACAATAGGTGACCACATTCTCGCAGGGCATCTCGGCGGCACGCCCCTTCATGTAGGCCTCCACCTTCTCCATGGGCTGACGACCGTAGAGCAGCTGACCGCAACAACGACCCTTCTTACCGCTCTTCTCTGCCTCGATGACACGGATATTCATTCGCTCGAGCAACGCACGCACCGTGTTCAGATAACGGTCATCGGTGCGACCGCTGCACGTATCCTGCACCGACATCTCCTCACCGCCATAGTCGGGGAAGGGGAAATCCTCCCATGAGAGCATCTCCTCCAGCACCCAGATGGTTTCACAATCGGGATAGTGCTTGCGGTAGGTCTGCGCACAGGTGGTGCAGGGGGTCAGGATACGCGTTCCCGGCTCCAGTTGGGGACGGTTAAAGCAACAGGAGAGCATCGTCTCCACAGGTCCGTAGTGCGCCTCGAGCACCTCCTTGAGCTGCTCCGCCAACCGGGGCTTGTAACACATCAGCGCACATCCGGGGACATAGATATATTTCATGTTTGGGTTTGCTAAAAATTAAATGATTCTCTTGCGCCGGAGAGATTACTCCTCCGCCGGCAGTCCCTGTTCGGCCAGCTCCTGCGCTCTCGACTTACTCTGTGTCACGGCATAGACACCTGCGAAAATCAGCAGTGCAGCCACGGCCTTCATCCAGCCGAAGTCCGAAAGACCCATCCACACCGCCACACTCGAACCGACAACGGGTTGCAGGTAGTTGTACATGCTCACTACCGTGGGGCGCAGGTTCTTCTGACCATAGACCACGAAGATGTAGGCGAAGTAGGTACCGAACAGCACCACATAGCCGGCCTCCATCCATACGGTCCACGACATGGACGCAAAATCGGTCGCCACCACATCGCCATAAGAGAAGGGAATGAAAACGATGGCGGCATAGGTAAACATCCACTTCATGAGGGTGAATACCGAATATCGTGAGATGAGTTTTTTGAAGATGGTGAGATAGCATGCAAAGCTAATCTGCGAGGACATACAGAGCACGTCGCCCCAGATGTTTCCGGCCTTGTCGTCACCGCTTTGGGCACCGAGAATGAGTATCAGCGCCCCCACCGAACCCAGCATCAGACCGCCCACCTTGAGGGGAGTGACGGGTTCTTTGAGAAAGAGGGCTGCCAGCACCAATGTAAAGATGGGCATGGTGGTGGTGATAATAGATGCATCGACGGGCGACGTGAGCGACAAACCGAAGGTGAAACAACCCTGATTGCAGACGATACCCAGCATCGAGGCGAAGAACATCATCAGCAAATCACGGGGTGGCACCTTTTCCGACTTGACCACCAACGATGTCAGCCAAAAGCAGAGCGCACCGCCCAGCATACGCATATTGGCCAAAATGAGACCCGTGATTCCGGCCTCCATAGCCGCCTTACCCACAGGCGACATCAATCCCCACATAGCGGCAGCCAACAGCAGCGCGATATGTGCCTTTACATTCTTAAAACTCATCATAACCTTATAACCTTACCAAACATCACAACATCGGCCGAACAGCACTGTGTCCGTTCGGCCGATGTGCGATTTGCGGTGCAAAAGTAATGATTTTCGAGCAATCCGCGCTTATAAAATATGTGTCAATGTTTATAAAATCGACACGGTGAAATCCGCTTTCTTCTTTGGGCGTTTATTTCATTTTGGCCACCGCCTTGAGTTTGGTCTTCAGAGCCAGAGGGGTCATGCCAAATTTCTGTTCGATGTATTTGTTGAGTGCCGACTGTGACGAGAAGCCGAAGTTGAAGGCTATCTCCTTGAAAGTCATGTCATCAAGAGCCAATACCTTCTTCAATTCGAGCGACAGTTTCTCGTGAATGACCTCCAGCGGCGAGAGTCCGCAGTAGTGACGGCACACCGAGGTGAGTTTCTTGACCGACACACCCAGCTCCTCGGCATACTGATTGACCTTGCGCTGGTTGTAGAAGCCGGCATCGACCTTCTCACGGAAACGGATGTAGAGCGATGTATCGCTCTCGCTCACGGGTTGCGACTCGGTGTCGGGGTGGCAGTCGATAATCTTCAACAACATGATTTTAATCATCAGCTTCACCTGCATCTTGCGCACGGGGTTCAAGTCGCTGTACAGCACGCGAATCTTGCCCACCAGCTCCATCAGCTCGTCGAAGACCTCCATGTGGGCATCTAACATGAGGTGGTTGATTTTCTGCTGGAGGTCGATGTTGTAGTCCTTCAATTCGTTGCGCAACATCTCGGAACAGAAGACCGTCTCGTCGAACATCACTATCGTGGCGCGAGCATCGTCGGAGAGTTGCAGGCGGTGCATCTGACGGGGGAAGACCACCGACACCGCACCGCGGGTCATGTGATACTCACGAAAATCGATGGCATGGTCAGCCTCACCATGCTCCAAAAGAATGATTTGGAAAAAATTGTGACGATGTAACTCTTGGAGTACATTGTCGGGGGTGAGGGTGTGAATATAGAAATTCAACAAACGCTCCTCGCCGGTGTATTGACTCAACTGCTGATTTCTGTGTTCCATAATTTTTACACTAACGGTGACAATATAGTAAAACCAACTGCAAAACAACCACGAAGCCCTGCGTCTTGTGCATCGGTCTTTACCCCACCGCCTCCTATACTCTCTGCAAATATACGAAAATTCCGCTCTTATCGTCCCATCTGAATCAACTGTGCCGAAATTTTCCATTTTTCAACTCTTTTGCCACCCCTTTTCACCCCCTCCGCCTCCCTACAAAAAAACCTCCGCCCCGAAGGGCAGAGGTCTCGTGCGTCACTCACGAGTGGCAACATTATCTGTATCCGGGTTTGCGGCGACCCGTTCCTTCCATTCCTCTCAGGTCGTCACCCAAATCCTCGCGACATTCGGCAGCAATACGTGCCAGCTTCTCCGCCACTTCGGGATTCTGTTCCAAGACATTGTAACGCTCGCCGGGGTCGCGGCGCATATCGTACAGCTCCTGCGTCTTCACCTCGCACTCGACCATCTTACCGGGCTGTCCGTCATTGCCGGGCATACCGTAACCCAAATACTTGTGGGGGAAGATGAGTTTGTAGCGACCATCGGTGACAGCCTCCAGGTCGTTGTTCTGATAGTAGAGACACAGGGCCTCGCGCACGGGCTGCGCATCGGGGTCTTTCATCAGCGGCATGAGGCTCACACCGTCAATCTTGTGCTCGGGGAGGGCGGCATCTGCCACCTCGGCAAATGTGGGCAGCAAGTCGATGTTCGAAGCCAGACGCTCGCAAATCGTACCTGCGGGAATCACACCCTTCCAATAAGCGATGAACGGCACACGCAGACCGCCGTTGAAGGTCGTAGCCTTGGCTTCGCGCAGACCGCCTGTCGAGCCGGCATGGTTACCATAGGCAATCCACGGACCGTTATCTGATGTGAAGACCACCATGGTATTCTCCTCCAGACCCAGCTCGCGGAGGGTCTTCATCACCTCACCCACGCTCCAGTCCAGCTCCATCATCACATCGCCATAGAGTCCCTGCTCGCTCTTGCCCTTGAAACGCTCCGACACGGCCAGCGGTACGTGGGGCATCGAATGCGCCAGATAGAGGAAGAAGGGGCGGTCCTTGTTCTCGCGAATGAACTTGATACTGCGCTCGGTGTAGTAGCTCGTCAGGTTCGACTGGTCGAGGTTGTAGCCCAGAATCTTGTTGCCCTCGTAGGTGGGCAGGTCGGGGAACTTCCACTGCGGGTGGTAGGGCCACATATCGTTGGAGTAAGGCAGTCCGTACCACTCGTCAAATCCGTGTTGCAGGGGCAGAAACTTCTCCGCATCACCCAAATGCCACTTGCCGAAGATGGCGGTGGCGTAGTTTTGTTTCTTCAGCACCTCGGCGATGGTCTCCTCGCTCTCGTTGATGCCATAGGGACAACCGGGGCTGGGTGCATGAGCAAAGCCGATACGGTTGGGATAGCAACCCGTGAGCAGTCCGGCACGCGAAGCACCACTGATGGGCTGCACGGCGTAGAAGTTGGTATAACGCATACCCTCCTGCGCCAGACGGTCGATGTTGGGGGTCTTGTAGCCCACAGCTCCCGAGAACGAATAATCGCCGAAGCCCGAATCATCGAGGTTAATCAACACCACGTTCACATGCTCCGAAGGGGCTGATGCCGAAGGGTCACACCCCGTGAAGGCGGCCGCCGCCGATACGGCACCGGTCAGCAATCCGATTTTTGAAATTACAGGTTTCATATCTACTTTTTGAAATAATATTTATCCATGATGTCACGCATGACCTCCGAACCCTCGTCTGTGTCGCGATACAGCTCGCGCTGACGCAACATGTCGGGCTTCACGCCGGCCATCTCCATGAAGGTGGGCAGAATGTCGCGCAACTCGACAGCACCCTCCACGGTCTTACCGCGCTTCACACGCTGTTTGACCGATGCAGGCAGCTTGACAATCAGAGGAATATGCAATGAGCCCTCGTAGGCGTAAGTTTTTCTCCAATGGTTGTGGTCGCCCAGCATACTGTAGTGCCAGGGCGTCATACCCGTCAGCAGACCCGAACGCGCAGGTGTACTGCTCGGTGTGGCACAATAGGCATTGGCAAAGAAATTACCAGCAACAATAAGGAAGTTACGGCAGTCGAAGATAGTAAAACTTTGTTTAATTTCATTATTGTGGAGTTTAAGGGTTTTTCATCATTTATTTGAGCCGACTCCGTCCCACAGGTGTCCGAGGCAGCAGGAAATGAGTCGGAAACGCGAACACGCCACCGACAATTTGCACTTTCAAAATTAATAAATTAATTCCATTTTCCGTGATTTGTCGTCTTTCTTATGGCGACCTCCCTTTCTTGGGGTACACTCTCATGCAGCGATGCCCCCACTTCCGAGGACAACAACGGCGGAGCCCCCCTCCACGGAAGAGGTGATTACCTGCCCCACACAGCGCATCGGCGAAATTCGTCTCCACACCTCTGCTGCCAACATCGCCGCACAACCCATTCTTGTGGGTATGGGCTATGACATCACCGCCCCGTTTTTGAGCACGACAGCCCTGCGCGAACGCATCATCGACCTTGCAAAAATCGAAGAGGGCTATCTCTCCTCATTTGTCGCCCCCGCTTCGCAAACCGCCAATTTCACCGGCAACGATGCAGCCACACTCCTGCGCGACATGATGCAGAGTTCGGGATTCGCCCTTCCCCACAATGGCGACCTCTACTTCACAGGCACTTTTGCCGAAGAGAATTTCTATGCCGCCCCCTACGAATACTCCTCACAATACTCCTTTCATTGTGCCGTCTCTCAATTTCGTCGTACCCGTCACCTGCTCAACACTTTAGGCTTGAAATGGGACAAGGTGCTCTCCGATGAATTTGCCACTGCCCTTCGCGAAGGGCAACCCGAACGCATCATCGCACGCTACAGCACCCATCTTCTGAAGGAGTCGATACAGGGTGTGACACACCTCCAGCTACTGCGCTCGGTCGTCACGGCAGACGACAAAGACAAACCGTGGAGTATGCTCGTGTGCGCTGACAATCTGCACAAAGCCCTCACACAAGGCACAGTGGCCGACCTCGCCCAACACTGGGACATCGCCTGCGACTACTATTTCATGGGCGGAGACCCTAAGCTACTTCCCGCCCCCCGACAGAAGATATGGGATTTACAACCGTGGATTTCGTCAGGCACGCAGGAGGGCAGCGCATTGGTAACTCTGCGCAACACTCATCTGATACCCATCTATGAGGTGGTCACCGACCCTTCGCTCCGCCAGTCGCTCAAGGAGACCGTCGAACACTATATCCACTTACAACAGATTGCCTTCCACACCACACGACCACTTATCGAATACACCCCCGGTTACAGGTTGTTCACCTCCTTCGGAGAGATGAGCACACTGCCCGAAGGTCGCTGTAAGGTCATCGGCGCACTCTATGCCACCCACGAGGACGGAACGCGTCCGCTTTATCTCCAATCGGGAAACGGCATCGACCGACTGTCTCTCAAACAAGGGAAATGCATCGGCTACATTCCCGACAACGACACAGCTAACCACCCCACCGCCCTGCTACATGAAATCACCGACGGTCGCCGTTATGCCTACACCACTGCCACCGAACAACTGCCCTCGACATGGCACCCCACAGGCGAAGTCTTCCGCCTGCCCCACACCGCACGGCCGGCTGCACAATAGCACAGAAAAAAATAGAACAAGCAAAAGAAATAGAGCGACCTCTTTCGAAGTCGCTCAATTTCTTTCTATGTATTCCCCTCAACGGGGCTGGATTTTCTACTTGTTCAACAGCGAGGGGCTGTACAAGAAACGCTTGATACTGCGCTTGGGGGTCTTCTCAAACTCGGTGGGATAGATGGTGTACTTGGCAATCTTCTCATAGGCAGCCTGCTGCGCATTGAGTGTCTTGATATTTTCCTCCATAATCTTCGCCAAATCCTCCTGGCTGACACCCTCCTTCTCGGCCTGCTCGAAGTCGGGAACAATCAGTGCGTTGAGCTTGCCCGTACCGTCGTCGATAATCAGCGACTCGAGCACCATGTACATATTGTTGAGCTTGTCCTCAATCTCCTCGGGGTAGATGTTCTGACCGTTACCCGACAGAATCATTGTCTTGCAACGCCCCTTGATATAGAGTGTACCGTCCTCGTCCAAAGTACCCATATCGCCGGTGTGCAACCAACCGTCCTTGTCGAGTACCTTGTGGGTCTCCTCATCGTTCTTGAAGTAACCCTTCATCACGTGCTCACCGTGGATGAGAATCTCACCGGGCTTGTGCTGGGGGTCATCAGAATCAATCTTCACATCGAGCAGTCCCTTCAAGTAGCGACCACAAGAACCGGCCTTAAACTCGTTGTCGGGCGTAAAGCTAATCAGAGGAGCGCACTCCGTCATACCATAACCGATGGTGATGGGGAAGTGAATCTTCAACAGGAACGCCTCGGTCTCCTGATTCATGGGTGCACCACCCACGATGAAGATAGAAACGCAACCACCGAATGCGTCCATCAGCTTCTTGCGAACCACCGAATAGATGGCCGTGTTGAGCAAAGGTACCTTCATGGCAATGCTCATGGGCCCCTTCTCCAACATGGGCTGTACCTGCTTGCGGTAAATCTTCTCCAAAATCATGGGCACGCAGCAGATGATGGTGGGCTTGACTACCGACATGGCCTCCAACAAAATCTTGGGAGTGGGGATACGACCCAGCAGGGTGATGTGACCACCCACCGAAAGCGGTGTCAGGAAGTCAAATGCACAACCGTAGGCATGAGCCAGAGGCAGGAACGAAAGTGTACGTCCGCCCTTGTCGAAATAGACTCTGCCGGTCTGGGTGTTGATGGCCGTACGTGCGAAGATTACGTTACCTGTGAGGTTGTTGACCGTCAGCATCACGCCCTTCGAGTGACCCGTTGTACCCGATGTATAGTTCAAGAGGATAACCTCGTCATTGTCGATTTCGGGATATTTGATGTCCTCAACGCGGAAGCCACGAGGATACTGCGAGCGATAGTGCTTCAAGATGTCCTGCTGGTATGAGGTAATCGACTTGCCGTCACGCTCATAAATAACATGGAAATCGGTGAGCGAAAATACCGCCTTGACATTGGGAATCTGGTCACCCTCCATCATATCCCAGAAGTTGTCACCCAGGAAGAGCAACGAACTTTCCGAATGGTTGATGATGTGAATGACATCCGCAGCAGTAAAATCCTGAAGTATGGGCACGATGACGGCACCATAGGTGATAGTGGCCACATAGGTGATACACCAACGGGGGTTATTACGACCGATGAGTGCAATTTTGTCACCGCGCTTTACGCCGGCCTTCTTAAATACCATGTGAATTTTGGCAATCTCCTTTGCCATTTCATAATACGAGAAGGTCTCACCTTTAAAGTAATCGGTTAATGCCGACATCTCGCGATTTTCACGAAAACTTGCTTCGTAAATCTTTATTAGATTCTCCTGTAACATTATATTATTTCTGAATTCGGCACAAAGGTAGGAGAAAAAAGGACTATTCCTACTATTTCCCTTTATGTTTTATCCTAAAATACGTTATTTCTCCCTCAAAATGTCTGTTTGAGGTGTTTTTTCGACCCTATTTCATGTCTTTCAACCAGTCGTCGTCATCTTTGGGAGTGGGAGAAACACCGTCCTTGGGGGTATCGACATGCTTCCAAATATAGATTTTGGATTCGGTACCTGCTTTCAGACGTTCGATGTTCTTGCGGTGGGTGATGAGCAACAGAATGGCAATGACAAACGAGAAGACGATAAATGCCACAGAGTTATTGACCTTGGGAGTCACCAATGCAAAGATGGGGAAGCAGCAGCCGGCCACCATCGACGAGAGCGAAACGTAGTGGGTCATCATCAGAACGAGCAACCACACACCGAAACACAGCAGGGCAATCTGCGGACAGATACCTGTCACCGAACCGACCAGCGTAGCCACGCCCTTGCCGCCACGGAAGTTGGCAAAGATGGGGAAGATGTGTCCCAACACGGCAGCGAACACGGCTATGATTTTGAAGTTGATGACCCACATATCGTTGATATTGTCGTCATACTTGAGCAGACCGATGATGGTCACGGCCACAAAGCCCTTCAGAAAGTCGAGGGCAAAGACCGGAGCGGCAGCCCGGCGACCGAGGACTCTCAGCATGTTGGTGGTACCGGCATTTTTCGAGCCGTACTCGCGTATATCGATTCCGTAGTATTTCTTTCCAATCCACACGGCGCTCGGTATAGAACCCAACACATACGCCAAAATAATCATCGTGATAACGGTATAATAGGTAAGAACCATCATAGCTTCAAAATTTAAAGTTCATGCAAATATATAAAAATTTTCCTAACATATTCCATTTCGTCGGGAAAACTTTACCACATGGCTGCTCCCCGCTGCCCCTCTATAAAATATATAGTAGAGGAGGGCGAAAAAATTTGGCATTGCCACCTCCATTCACTATCTTTGCGATAATATATACACTAACCGTTATGAATGCTAAAACTTTACTTGAACCGATGGGTTCGTGGGCTTGGTGGCGCTCATGGATTCTGATTTTTTTGGGATGCTCGATTATGGGCTCGGGCTTCGTGTTCTTCATCAATCCCTATAACTTTGTGCCGGGCGGTGTTTACGGTATGGGTATCGTGTTGCACAACATCTTCCCGTCGATACAGGTTGGTACATTCGGTTATATGTTCGACATACCGCTCATGCTCACGGCGGTACTCATCTTCGGAGGTCAGTTTGGCACGCGCACCGTGCTGGCAGCCCTCTACACCCCGGGATTCATGAACATCCTCACCTCGCTGGTCTACCCCACGCCCGAAGCTGTCGAGAGCCTCGACCCCGCGCTGTTGCTGGGCGGACACCTCAACTTGTCGGGTGACCTGCTGCTCACCTCCATTCTCGGAGCCGTGACCATCGGTGTGGGACAGGGTATCGTGGTACGCCAACAGGCAACGACCGGCGGTACGGACATCATCGGTATGTTATTGCAGAAGTTCGCCAACATCAAATTCTCGACCGGCATTCTTCTCGCCGACGGTTTTGTGGTATTGTCGGGACTGGTGGTCATCGGCTTCGGACTCGGTACGGGTGAGGCCGAACCTGCGGGCTGGAGACTCACGCTCTACTCGCTCATCACCATCTATGTCACCTCGCGAGTGGTGGCCTACATGCTCAACGGTGCATCGTATGACAAGCTCCTGTTCATCATCTCCGACCACTCCGAGCTGCTCAAGGACTTCATCGTCAATGACCTCGACCGCAGTGCTACCTACATCAAGTCGCGCGGTCTGTACACCGACACCGAGCGCGACATGCTCTTCCTCGTCGTGAGCCGCAATGAGGTGAGAAGCGTTCAACACATGATTAAAGAAATAGACCCCAGCGCATTTGTCGTCGTGACGGATGCCTATGAGACATTCGGCGAGGGCTTCAAACAGCTCCCCGACAAAAATGATATACAAGCAGAGTAATAACGAAAAATGAATTTTACAGCGAATAACTTACGCCCGCTGAAGGGTATGGGCCGCAAGCTCTTTGTGGAGACCTACGGCTGTCAGATGAATGTCGGAGATACAGAGATTGTGGTCTCCGTGATGCAGAAAGAGGGATATTTTTACACAGAAAACATTGAAGAGGCAGATGTCATACTGATTAACACCTGCTCGATTCGCGATAATGCCGAACAGAGAATATGGGGTCGTCTGGGCGACATTAAACATTACCGCATACAAAAACCCACATTGGTGGTGGGTATCATCGGCTGTATGGCCGAGCGTCTGAAGGAGGAGTTGCTGAAAGGTCCTCTGGCGGTGGACATTGTGGCAGGACCCGACTCCTACCGCTCGCTGCCCGAGCTGATTCACCGTGCAGAACAGAAACAGAAGGGTGTCAATGTGGAGCTGTCGCTCACCGAGACCTACTCGGAGATTGAGCCCGTGAGAATCGACCACAACGGCGTCAGCGCGTTTGTATCCATCATGCGCGGATGCAACAACTTCTGCTCCTACTGCGTGGTGCCCTACACCCGTGGCCGCGAGCGCAGCCGCAATGCCGAGACCATCGTCGAGGAGGCACGTTCGCTCTTCGAGAACGGCTACCGCGAGGTGACCCTGCTGGGTCAGAATGTCAACTCCTACAAGTGTGGCGAGGTGACCTTCCCCGAGTTGATGCGCCGTGTAGCGTCCATCTCACCGCTCCTGCGCGTGCGTTTTGCCACCTCCCACCCCAAGGATATGAGTGACGATTTGTTGAAGGTCATGGCTTCGATGCCCAACATCTGCCACGCCATTCACCTGCCCGCACAGTCGGGCTCTACGGCCATGCTCGAACGCATGAACCGCCGTTACACCCGTGAGTGGTATCTCGACCGTATCGCCGCCATCCGCCGTATCATACCCGACTGCTCGATTACCACCGACCTCATCGCAGGATTCTCCGGCGAGACGGAGGAGGAGCACCTCGAGACCCTCTCGCTGATGCGCGAGGTGAAGTACGACTACGCCTTCATGTTCAAATATTCGGAGCGTCCCGGCACCTTCGCCCAGCGCAACCTC
Source organism: Alistipes sp. (assembly GCA_020026335.1). GTDB lineage: Bacteria > Bacteroidota > Bacteroidia > Bacteroidales > Rikenellaceae > Alistipes. The sequence continues at coordinate 42,845 of JAHHQO010000005.1, forward strand.
CCCGACAATGTGCCCGACGAGATGAAGACCCGCCGTCTGCAGGAGATTATCGCCCTGCAAAACGAGTTGGGATTGCAGAGCAACGAGCAGGACGTGGGCAAGGAGTTCGAGATTTTGGTCGAGGGCGAATCGCGCCGCGACAAGAACCAGCTCTCGGGTCGCACATCGCAGAACAAGGTGGTCGTCATCGACAAGGGCAACCACAAGAAGGGCGACTATGTGAAGGTCAGAATCACAGGCTGCACACAGGCCACTCTCTTCGGTGAGGAAATCGCCGAGTAAGCCCCATAAGACGATAAGTTATTGTTTCGACATGTGCAGCACCGTTACATGAGGTTCTGTGCATGTCGAAAATATTTTATGAGTTAGGAATACAGATTATGAGATTTGACGAATTGGATTTGGAGGACGAGATTCTCGACGGACTCTACGATATGAATTTTGACGAGATGACTCCCGTACAGGAGCACACCATACCCGTGATACTCTCCGGCGACGACCTCATCGGCTGCGCACAGACAGGCACCGGCAAGACTGCCGCCTACACCCTGCCGCTGCTCAACCGTCTTTTGATTGAGGGCAACGAGGAGAATGTCATCAAGGCGGTCATCATCGTTCCCACACGTGAGCTGGCCATGCAAATCGACCAGCAGTTCCAGGGCTTCTCCTACTACCTGCCCGTATCGACCACGGTGGTCTACGGCGGTGGAGACGGCAAGGGCTGGGACATTCAGAAAAGAGGTATGCTGATGGGTTCCGATGTGGTGATTGCCACCCCCGGACGTATGATTGCCCACCTGCAAAACAGCGGCATCGACCTCTCGCACGTGGAGTGTCTGATTCTCGATGAGGCCGACCGTATGCTCGACATGGGTTTCCACGACGACATCATGAAGATTGTCTCCTACATGCCCAAGGAGCGTCAGACCCTCCTCTTCTCGGCAACCCTGCCTCCCAAAATCCGCGAGCTGGCAAAGACCATTCTCCACTCGCCCAAGGAGGTGAGCATCGCCATCTCGAAGCCCAACGAATCCATCGACCAGTCGGCATACGTGTGCTACGAGTCGCAGAAGATTGGCATCGTACAGCAGTTGTTTGCCCAGCCACGCGACTACAAGACCATCATCTTCTCCTCATCGAAACTCAAGGTCAAGGAGCTGGCACACACCCTCAAACGCATGAAGCTCGATGTGGCTGCCATGCACTCCGACCTCGAACAGAGCAAGCGCGAGGAGGTGATGCTCGACTTCAAGAACGGCAAGGTGTCGATTTTGGTTGCCACCGACATTGTGGCACGCGGTATCGACATCGAGGACATCGGTTTGGTCATCAACTACGATGTACCCCACGACCCTGAGGATTACATCCACCGCATCGGCCGTACAGGTAGAGCCGACGCTTCGGGTTGCGCCATCACCTTTGTCAGCGAGGAGGAGCAGGGCAAGTTCCACCAGATAGAGAAGTTCATCGAGAAGGAGGTACGCAAAGAGCCCCTGCCTGCCGAGGTGGGCGAAGGACCGCATTATGCTCCCGATGAGAACCGCGGACGCGGCAAGGGTCGCGGTAAAGGACGCGGACGCAACAACGGTGGCAAGGACGCACCCAGAGGTGAGAAGAAAGGCGAAAAGAAGGGCGGAGCACCGGCCTCGGAGAAGGAGGGCGGGAAGAGCACATCGGACAAGCAGCGCAGCCGCCGTCACAACAGAAGACGTGGCAATGGAATGGCACAGCCCGCAGGTGAGGGTAACACCACCTCAACACCCGCCGAAGCCCTCTCGCAGGAGGAGCATGGCACGGGACGCGGTGAGGGTAACCGTGGCACGAAGGACCGCGAGCGCAATCGTCGCCGCAGAAACCACCGCCGTCGCAACAACGGCAACAACACCCCCAAAGAGGAATCCGCACCCGCGCCCCAAAGCGAGGAACAGAAATAGAACTAAAGCAACAAGCGTATGGATTTGATGTTTAGCACACCGCTCGACGGCAATCTCGTCCTGTGCGACTCGATGTTCGACAACGAGGAGTACACGAAGTATTCGGAGATGTACAAATTCATCTGGCTCAAGAGCGGCTCACTCCACATAGAGGTGGACCACATCCCCACCGAGGTGACGGCAGGCGAGATTATCTGTCTCACGCCGCTCCACCGTATCGACCGAGCCGAAGCTGAGGGCGAATATGTGTCGCTGGCGTTCAACAGCAACTTCTACTGCATCTTCAGCCACACCAACGAGGTATCGTGCAACGGACTGCTCTTCAACGGCTCGTCGGACATCATGCGTCTGCGTCCCGACAGCGAGCAGAGCGAAGGGTTGGAGAAGGTGCTGGGCGACATCCGTCACGACTATCAGATTGACGACTCCCTGCGCGAGGAGATGTTGCGCATGCACCTCAAGCACTTCATCATTCTCGCCACACGCATTGCACGCGACCGCTTCACCCAGGCATCGGGCAAGGAGAAGGCCTTTGACATCGTCCGTCAATTCCACCAGCTCGTGGACCGCAACTTCCGCGAGAAGAAGCAGGTGCAGGACTATGCCGAAATGTTGCACCGCTCGCCCAAGACGCTCTCCAATCTCTTTTCGGCGTGTGGCTGTCCGTCACCCTTGAGTGTTATTCGTGAGCGTGTGAATGCCGAGGCACGCCGTCTGTTGCTCTACACCAACAAATCCTCCAAGGAGATTGCCTTTCTGTTGGGATTTGACGACACGGCCGTCTTCAGCCGTTTCTTCTCCCAGATGAACGGCATCAGTGCCACCGAGTACCGCAACCGCGAGCACAACCGTTAGGCAACAACTCCCACACAAAGCAAAAAGGCGACCCGTAAAAAGGTCGCCTTTTATGATAGGTATAGTTCACCCACCGACACCAAAAAAAGCCGCAATCCCGAGGATTACGGCTTTTTTTGGTGTGAGAGCTACCCTACTCCCACTCGATAGTTGCGGGTGGTTTCGAGGAGATGTCATACACTACGCGGTTTACGCCGCGCACCTTATTGATAATCTCGTTCGATACGTTCATCAGGAACTCATAGGGAAGGTGTACCCAGTCGGCGGTCATACCGTCAGTCGAGGTCACCGCGCGAAGTGCCACACAGCTCTCATAGGTTCTCTCGTCACCCATGACACCGACACTCTTCACGGGCAACAGAATAGCACCTGCCTGCCATACCTTATCGTAGAGTCCTGCCTCACGCAGGGAGTCAATATAAATCTTATCTACATTCTGGAGAATCTCCACCTTCTCGGGAGTGATGTCACCCAAAATACGGATGGCCAAACCCGGACCGGGGAAGGGATGACGGCCGATGAGGTTCTCCGAGATACCCATCGAACGACCCACGCGGCGCACCTCGTCCTTGAACAGGAGTCGCAGAGGCTCCACAATCTTGAGGTTCATCTCCTTGGGAAGACCGCCCACGTTGTGGTGCGACTTGATGGTCACCGAAGGACCGTTCACCGAGCTGGACTCGATAACATCGGGATAGATGGTACCCTGTGCCAACCACTTCACGTCCTTGATCTGCTGTGCCTCCTCGTTGAAGACCTCCACGAAGTCGCGACCGATAATCTTACGCTTCTTCTCGGGGTCGGTCACGCCGGCCAAATCGCCCAGGAACTTGTCGCCGGCCTTCACGCCCTTGACATTGAGTCCCATGTTCTTGTACGACTCCAGCACCTCGTCAAATTCGTTCTTGCGCAGAAGACCCGAATCCACGAAGATACAGTAGAGGTTGTGGCCGATAGCCTTGTGCAACAGCACGGCAGCCACCGATGAATCCACACCGCCCGAAAGACCGAGAACAACCTTGTCGTCACCCAGCTTCTTGCGCAACCCCTCAACGGTAGCCTCCACGAAGCTCTCCGAAGTCCAGTCCTGCTTGCAACCGCAGACACCGACCACAAAGTTCTTCAGAAGCTGTGTGCCGTCAGTCGAGTGGTACACCTCGGGGTGGAACTGAATACCCCAGGTCTGCTCGCCCTCGATGTGGAAAGCTGCGACCTTGACATCCTCCGTACCGGCAATCAGACGGTAGGTAGAGGGCACCGATGTGATGGTGTCACCGTGTGACATCCACACCTGTGTAGTCGAGGGGAGGTTCTGCATCAGAGCGTCCTCCTTGTCACCCACGGTCAGCATGGCACGGCCGTACTCACGGCTGGCAGCAGGCTGCACCTCGCCACCAAAGGCCGAAGCCAAATACTGCGCACCATAGCAGATGCCCAGCAGCGGCAACTTACCCTTGAAGGCCGACAAATCGGGTTTGGGAGCGTTCTCGTCGCGCACCGAGAAGGGGCTGCCCGACAAGATGACACCCTTGACCGACTCGTCCATCTGGGGAGCCTTGTTGAAGGGGTGAATCTCGCAATAGACATTCAACTCGCGCACACGACGGGCAATGAGCTGGGTGTACTGCGAACCGAAATCGAGAATTATGATTTTTTCCATTATAATAGCTGTTTTTTTCTGTTTGAAAAAGCAGTTACCTGACTAAATTATTGGTTACCGCGTGAGTAGTTCAGAGGCTCACGGGTGATTGATACATCGTGGGGGTGGTTCTCCACAACACCGTTGGCGGTGATACGGATGAACTTGGCGGTCTGGAGTGTGGGAATGTCGGCAGCACCGCAGTAACCCATACCCGAACGGATACCACCGATGAGCTGGAAGACGGTCTCCGAAAGCATACCCTTGAAAGGAACACGCGCTACGACACCCTCGGGAACGAGCTTGTTGATGTTACCCTCGTTGCCCTTCTGGAAGTAACGGTCGGCAGAACCTGCCTTCATGGCATCGATAGAACCCATACCGCGGTATGACTTGAACTTACGTCCGTTGTAGATGATGGTCTCACCGGGAGCCTCCTCTGTTCCTGCGAACAAAGAACCTACCATGACGCAGTCACCACCGGCAGCCAGAGCCTTCACGATGTCACCCGAGTAACGCAGACCACCGTCGGCGATAACGGGAACACCCGAACCCTTGGCAGCAGAAGCGGCAGCATAGATGGCCGACAACTGGGGAACACCCACACCGGCAATGATACGGGTGGTACAGATAGAACCGGGACCGATACCTACCTTGATACCGTCGGCGCCGTTCTCGATGAGGAACTTGGCAGCCTCGGCAGTGGCGATGTTACCCACAACGACATCGAGGTGGGGATATTTGGCCTTGATTTCCTTCAGCTTATTGACGATATTACGCGAATGACCGTGTGCCGAGTCCAAAACGATGGCATCGACATCCTCAGCCACCAGCGCATCGACACGCTCCATGGCATCGGCAGTGATACCCACACCGGCAGCCACTCTCAAACGACCCTTGGCATCCTTACAAGCCATGGGGTGGTCCTGCACCTTGGTGATGTCCTTATAGGTAATCAGACCCACGAGGTGGTTCTCGCTGTCTACGACGGGCAACTTCTCAATCTTATTGTCGAGGAGCACCTCCGAAGCGTGCGACAACTCGGGATTGTGGGTGGTGATAAGACGGTCACCGGGAGTCATCACATCGTTGATACGCTTCGACATATCTCTCTGGAAACGAAGGTCGCGGTTGGTCACGATACCGACCAACTTGCGATTCTCGTCCACAACGGGGATACCGCCGATTTTGTTCTCCTTCATCAGTTCGAGCGCATCACCGACCGTATTTTCGCGACGAATGGTGATGGGGTCGTAGATCATACCGTTCTCGGCACGCTTCACCTTGCGAACATGAGCGGCCTGTTCGGCAATCGACATATTTTTGTGGATTACACCGATTCCACCCTCTCTGGCCAGAGCAATGGCCATGGGTGACTCGGTCACAGTGTCCATGGCAGCGGACACAATGGGGATGTTAAGACGAATATTACGCGAGAAACGGGTCTCGATGGAAACCTCTCGCGGCAACACTTCCGAATAGGCGGGAACCAAAAGGACGTCATCAAATGTCAGTCCTTCGGGTTGAACCCTCTCATTGATAAAAGACATAATGAATTAGAATTTTGTTGCTCGCAAATTTAATCATTTTTATCTGATTTGGAAATGGTTGTTAATAAATAATGATAAATATTTTCTTCTTTGTCCAAAAAGAGAATATATCACCTATATATATTTGTAAAAAAGGTAACTCCGACTTTCGGGAACGGGGCTACGACCTTCGTTCCCCCCCCACTATCTTCGGCGGACAACACCCACCGTTTTCCTTTGGTCACCGACTGCCACCGCATCACTGCCCCCCCTTTTCCACGGTGCAAAAAAAATCCCGGAATCCGAAGATTCCGGGAGCTAAACTATATCTCAAGACGATTAGTTGCCTTTAGCCTGCTGGAAGAGGGCGTTGTACTTGTTGTACTTGTCCATCATACCCTCCTCGTCACGAAGGCTGAAGCAAATCTGCTTCAACATCTCCAAAGCGTCAACGCTATCGGGCTTCAACTCGTATGCCTTCTCAAACCAGGGAATAGACTCCATGTAAACGGCATTGACTACCTTACGGTCAACATCGTATGCCTCCTGGCTCGAATAGGGCTTCTCGTTGATTTCCTTCAACATCTCCTCTGCCTTTACAGCATAGAACACGCCGAGGAAATAGTTACCCTCAAACAATTCGGGGTTCAGTTCAACCACCTTCTTGAACGAGTTGATGCTCTCGTCGTAGTTCTTCAGAGCGTAGAAGATACGACCGCGACCAAACCACAAGTCGATGTTGGTGGGGTTGTCAGCGATAGCCTTGTCCATCAGACCGATGAGGTCGGCGGGGTCACCGATACCCTCCTCCGAGGTGTAGAGCTGCATCAGACCGTCGAGGATACGCTCGTTCTTGGGGTACTTCTCGATACCCTTCAGGAGCGACTCCTTAGCCTTCAGGACGAATGCCTTGTCAGCCTCTTTCTGACCGTAGAGGCAGTGGAAGAGGTAGTAGTAGATGTTACCCTCCTCATCGTTGTAGTTCATATCCAGAGCCTGCTGGAGCAACTCGGCACCCTTCTGGAACGACTCGGCGTGAGTAGCACCGTCAACAGTGCGCAGGTAACCTGCATAGTAGAGCAGAATGGGGTCTGCCTGACCGTAAGCGGGAGACGACTGAGCCTTGAAAGCCTGCTCGTAAGCCTCAGAAGCGGCGAGGAACTCACCCGAATCGAGACCTGCGTTACCTACCTGCGAGCAGAAATCGCTAATCTGCTTCAAACCGTCCTTCACCTTCGAAGCAGTCTTTGCGTCCATCTCGTAAGCGTGGTTGAACGCCTCGACAGCCTTTGCAGGCGCGTCCTCAACGATGAACTTGGTCTGCTTCCAGGTAGCGACCTTACCGTCCTTGATATAAACGGTCATATAGGGGTACTCCCATGTTTCGAAAGCCACACCGGTGGCCTCGGCAGTGCCGGTGGCTGCGGGCTCGCCCACCGAAATCTTCAACATCGCGGCGTCCAAACCTACGAAGAGGCTCTTTGTAGGCTCCGAAGCGATTTCGTAGAAGAGCTTACCACGGTTTACCCAGGTCGAAGACTTGGCACCCTTCTTGGCATCGGCAATCTCCGAATCGCTCTTGGCCAACTTGGCCAGCAGAGCACTTTCATTTACTTTCTGCGCATTTGCAGCAGGTATTGCAACACACAATGCTGCAACAGCAGTCAAAATGGTCTTTTTCATAGTAGTTGTCGTTAAAAGTTTTCTTTTGGTTACAAAGTTAGCAAAATAGTCCTACTAAACACTATTTCGCCGGTGTTTTTTATTCTTGCGAATCGTTGGCGGGAGTCTCGGCTGCGGCATCCTGAGTGGTGGTGTCGTCAGCAGCATCGAAATTCAACGAGGGTTCCTCCTCCTCTTCGTACTTGGGCACGGCCATTACCGAAGCGATGGCATCGTTGTCGCGCAGGTTGATGATTCTCACACCCTGTGTTGCACGACCAGCCAGACGGATTTGATCGACCGCCGTACGGATGGTGATACCCGAACGGTTGATAATCATCAGGTCGTTCTCATCGGTCACGTCCTGAATAGAAATCAGCTTACCGGTCTTCTCGGTGATGTTGATGGTCTTGACACCCTTACCGCCACGGTTGGTGACACGGTACTCCTCGAGGTCGGTACGCTTACCGAAACCGTTTTCGCTCAATACGAGAATGTCGCTCTTGTCCTCCGGCTCGATACAAATCATACCTACTGCCTCGTCACCCTCATCGAGTGAGATACCTCTTACACCGGCACCCACACGTCCGATGGGACGTACCGTAGACTCGTTGAAGCGGATAGCCTTACCGTCCTTGGCGGCAATCATCACCTCGGCGTTGCCGCTGGTGAGCTTCGCCTCGATGAGCTGGTCGTTCTCACGAATGACAATGGCGTTCACACCATTGAGACGGGGACGCGAGTAAGCCTCCAGACGGGTCTTCTTGATGGTACCGTTCTTGGTACACATGATGATGTAGTTGTTGTTGACATATTCGGCATCATCGAGGTTCTTCACGTTGATGTATGCGCGAACCTTGTCATCGGGCTCAATCTGAATGACATTCTGAATGGCGCGACCCTTCGAAGCTCGTGTGCCCTCGGGAATCTCGTAAACCTTCAACCAGTAGCAACGACCCTTCTCGGTGAAGAAGAGCATGGTGTTGTGCATCGAAGCCATGTAGATGTGCTCGATGAAGTCCTCGTCACGTGTGGCACTGCCCTTGGCACCCACACCGCCACGGTTCTGTGCGCGATACTCATCGAGTGCCGTACGCTTGATGTAGCCCATGTGCGAGATGGTGATGACCATATCGTCGTCGGCGTAGAAGTCCTCGGGGTTGAACTCCTCCGAAGCATAGACAATCTCCGAACGGCGTGCATCGCCATACTTGGCCTTGATGTCCTGCAACTCGTCCTTGATAATCTGACGCTGCATTGACTCGTTCTCCAACACTTCGGTCAGGTGGGCAATCAGCTCCACGAGGTTGTCGTGCTCGGCCTTCAACTTGCCGTGCTCGAGACCTGTGAGGGCACGCAGACGCATCTCGATGATGGCCGATGCCTGGATGTCCGACAGCTCGAAACGCTCCATCATGGTTTGCTTGGCGATGTCGGGAGTCTGTGACGAACGAATGATGTGTACGATTTCGTCGATGTTGTCCTGAGCAATCAACAGACCCTTGACGATGTGCAGACGCTCCTCCGCCTTACGCTTGTCGAAACGTGTACGGCGAACCACCACATCGTGACGGTGATTGACGAAGTGTTTGATGAGGTCGCGCATCGATAGCAGCTCGGGGCGGCCGTTGACCAGCGCGATATTGTTCACTGCAAACGAAGTCTGCAGGGGTGTATTCTTATAAAGGGTATTCAGCACGACACTTGCCACGGCATCCTTCTTGAGGATGATGACAATACGCATACCGTTACGGTCCGACTCATCGTTGATGTAGGAGATGCCTTCGATTTTCTTGTCGTTAATCATGTCGGCAATCTTCTTGATCATCTCGGCCTTGTTAATCATGTAGGGAATCTCGGTCACTACAATCATCTCACGACCCGATGCCGTGTACTCGATTTCGGTCTTGGCACGCATCACCACACGACCGCGACCGGTCAGCATGGCATTCTTCACGCCCTCGTAGCCGTAAATCAAACCTCCAGTGGGGAAGTCGGGACCCTTGACATAGTGCAACAGCTCCTCACCCGTGATTTCGGGATTGTCCACGTATGCACAGCAGGCATCGACCACCTCCGAGAGGTTGTGGGGAGCCATGTTGGTAGCCATACCCACGGCAATACCGCTGGCACCGTTGACGATAAGCAACGGAATCTTGGTGGGCAGCACCGTAGGTTCGGGAATGGTATCATCGAAGTTGAGTGTCCAATCGACAGTCTCCTTGTCGATGTCGGCCATCACCTCATCGGTAATTTTCTTCATGCGCGCCTCGGTATAACGCATCGCCGCAGGCGAGTCACCGTCCATAGAACCGAAGTTACCCTGACCCTCGATGAGGGGGTAACGCATCGACCAGTCCTGTGCCAGACGCACCATGGCATCATACACCGAGCTGTCGCCGTGGGGGTGGAACTTACCCAAAACATCACCGACGATACGCGCCGATTTACGAGTTGGTTTGTCGGAGTAGAGATTCAGCTCCGCGCTCATATCGTAGAGAATACGACGATGTACGGGCTTCAGACCGTCTCTTACATCGGGAAGTGCACGAGACACAATCACCGACATCGAGTAGTCGATATACGCCGACTTCATCTGCTCTTCGATATTGATAGGAATAATTCGTCCTACCAAACCTGCATTCTTTTCTTCTTCAGTAAGCATATTTCAGTAAAAAATTTCACTTCTTTAACGTACAAAATTACTATTTATTTTGCTTTTTAACAACTTCACACCCCCAAAAACCGCAAATAAGGAATTTTAATTTCTCCGAACAGCCTGTTTTCAGCCCTTTTCGGGCGATTTAAGCGCGTCACGACACCTCACTCGACAGGGGGTCGGACAAAAACAAAGTGCCGAAGACCTTTTCGGCGGTCTTCGGCACTTGGAAGTTCAATATCTGTATTTTCTATTATCGAGGGCTTTTCTATCTGAAATCTATCATCTCGTAGCCCTTGTAATTCTTGGCGTCATAGGTCTTGAAACCCTTATCCCCCTCCGTGATGCGGAGCAGGCGGACGTAGATTTTGTCATCGCCCTCCGAGTCATAAATCAGCGACCGGGGGGTCAGCGTCTTGTCGAGGGTCAAAGTCACCACCATCCACTGCGCCGTGTTCGGTTCATCGACGGGATAGAGCTTCAGCACAATCTCCGAGTCGCTCTCCGAGACCAGTTCCGGGCGATACTCCTCATCGATATAGTCAAAGGCGCGGACGGGATTTTCCAGCACGACATGGCTGTCGGGCATCACATCGACAATGACCACCTCGCGGCGGTCGTTGTCCACCTCGTAGCGGATTTTGTCATCGCCATACGCCTCGGCAGTGCCAAGGTGCATATAATAGCTGCCGTTGCTGACCACATAGTCGCCTGCCGACAGCTGGTCGCCGACCGTGATTTCGAACTCCGCCCCATAGCTTTTCATCGCCAGGAACTTTTTGGAGAGTTGGCCGACAATCTCCTCGGCGCGGTTTTCAGCTGCCCACGATGTGAGGGACAGCAGCGAAAAGAGCAGAACTAACAATTTTTTCATATTCAGAATACTCCTAATGATTGTAATTTGGCCTCCAGCGAGGGCAGGTCGTGGAAGAGGATGTCGCGCGGCTTGGCTCCGTGCTGTGCGCCGACAATGCCCGAACGCTCCAGCTGCATCATGATACGACCGGCACGGTTGAAGCCCACCTCGTAGTTACGCTGAATCATCGAAGTGGAAATCTGACCGTTGGTGACGGCATCACGAGCAATCTCGCCGAACAGCGAGTCATACTTCACGGGGGCGGAAGACTCCTCGCTACCCAGACCGCTGCCACCCTCACCCGAATCGGGGGCGTAGTCCGTGAGGGCATACGCCGAGGTGTAGCCCTGCTGTTTGGAGATGTAATCCACAATGCGCTCGACCTCCTTGGTTTCGACCAGCGCACACTGAATACGGGTCAGACAGCCGTCCTTGGCAAAGAGCATATCACCGCGACCAATGAGCTGGTTGGCTCCCGGCTGGTCGATAATGGTACGCGAGTCAATCATCTGCATCACACGGAAGGCAATACGTGCGGGGAAGTTGGCCTTGATACCACCGGTGATGACCTTCACATCGGGTCGCTGGGTGGCAATGATGAGGTGAATACCCACGGCACGTGCCTTTTGAGCCAAACGCATCACGGGAGCTTCCACCTCACGGGCGGTCATAATCAAATCGGCGAACTCATCGACCACCACCACGATATAGGGCAGGTAGCGGTGTCCCTTGTTGGGATTGAGACGGCGCGCCACGAACTTCTCGTTATACTCCACGATGTTACGCGCTCCGGCCTTCTTACACAGCTCCAGACGTTCACCCATCTCCACACAGAGGGAGTTGAGCGTATAGACCGCCTTCTGGGGGTCGGTCACCACAGCCTCCTCCTCCGATTCCATCTTGGCGAGGAAGTGGCGTTCAATCTTGCTGTACAGCGAGAACTCCACCATCTTGGGGTCGATGAGCACGAACTTCAACTGCGAGGGATGCTTGCGGTAGAGCAGCGAGGTGATGATGGCATTCAGACCCACCGACTTACCCTGACCCGTGGCACCTGCCACCAGCAGGTGGGGCATCTTCGCCAAATCGAAGACATAGTTCTCGTTCTGAATCGTACGGCCGATAACCACAGGCAGCTCGGCTTTCGACTCCTGGAACTTCTTGGAGCAGATGGCCGAATACATCGACACGATTTTCTTGTTGCGGTTCGGCACCTCGATACCGATGGTACCTGCACCGGGGATAGGACCGATGATACGTATACCCGAAGCCTTCAGACTCTGGGCAATGTCGTTCTCCAGACCCTGAATCTTCGAAATCTTGACACCCTGATTCTGCACAATCTCATAGAGGGTCACCGTGGGTCCCACCGTGGCCTTGATGTTCTGAATCGGAATGCCGAAGTTCTTGAGGGTGGTCTCTATCTGTCGCTTGTTCTCGTAAATCTCATCATCGGTCACATCACTGTCCGAAACGTAGTCCTCCAAAAGCTCTACGGGCGGCTTGTGGTAATTGACCAAATCCTTCAACGGGTCGTAGGCATCGGTGGTGATGTCACCTGCCGACATCAGCGGGTCGTTGTGATTCTCGACCGTCACCACCACACCGCGCTCCTCATCGGGAGTCATCTCGCCCTCGTGCGCGTCACTCATCTCGTGCGTAGCGTCATGACGGGGGTGCTCCTCCCCTGCCGATTCAGGCTCGTTGTCGATGACCTCTATACCGAAATCATCGTCCTCCTCCACCTCATCGGGATATTGCGACTCCTCCTCTGTGGTGGTATTATATCTGTCGTGGAGGGGCTGTTCCTCCGCGTTGCCGGACACTCTAATCTCCTCAAGACCCTCATCGGTATCCTCCTCACGAAGTGTCACGCCGCGCTGTCTTTCGCGCAACGACATCGCCGTATCGGGCTCACGTCTGCGAATGGGTGCAAGTTCCACCAGACCGCCGCGACCCATCACCACGCGGTCGTTCTCCTGCGACATCTCCAACTCGATGAAGTCGTCGGCCTCGTCATTCTCCGCCATTTCGGGCTGCTCGGACAGCTCCTCCTCACCGGGAATCTCCACCATACGGGTATCGGTCTCCACCTCCGAGGGGTGTATCTCCTCACCCCCGCGCTCAATTTGGAAGTCCGCCTCGCGCTCCTCCTCTGCTGGGGCAACAGGCTCTTCCATCACGGGCGCAGTACGCACGGGCTGCGCCGCCACACGCTCCTGCACCGCAGGACGCTCCTCCTCGCGGTGAATATTCTGTCGGGATTCCTCGCGCACGGGCTCCTCACGGCGGGGTTCTTCTCTTACGATGCGCTCCTCTCTGGGAGCTGTTTCCACACGCAGAGGGGTGCGGCGCACCTCGCTGACAGGTCCTTTAGTGTCCTCCTCCGAAGTGTGGGAGACGACCTTGTTTTTCACAATCTCCACCACCTTTTCGCTCTTGTCCACGAAGGCATTACCTGCCGAATTGACCGTATTGATGAAGTTGCGGTTGATGAACACACCGATAAGAATCCAGCAGGTCACCAACAGAATGAACAGACCCACGCTGCCGATAAATCCGTGCAAGAGGTTCGACATATCGATACCCAAAGCACCGCCCCAGCCCGACTGACAAATCACGCTGAAGTTGTCGCCCAAGGCAAAACCCAGGGTCAGCGAGCCGAAAATCATCACCAGTACCAGCGAAAGAATGGTCTTGTTGAAGCTGATTTTGCGCTGACGGATGATGTTCAGACCGCACACCATCATGATAATGGGCACAACGAGTCCGAATAATCCGAACGATTGGTTCACCAACACATCACCTATCCATGCGCCAAAACTTCCGCATCCGTTGCTCCACTCCATCGGCACATTGTCACGCACATCGGAGTCCATATTCAGCAGACTGGCATCGCTCTTCCAGCAGAAGAACGAGAAGACCAGCGATGCAAAAATCAGAAGTCCCATAAACGCCAGCACGATACCGCTCAACCAACGCAAACTGTCTCTGTTGGTGCGTTCCACGTCCTGTCGTCCGTTCATAGAGTTATTTTTATTTACAGATGCCATTTTCTATTCGTCAAGGATTATAATACGAAGATACTCAATTTTTAGCACAAAAGAAAGGAGTCCTTCCCGCTTACGCCACAACTACAACGACGACAAGGCTTTACGCTCCAGACGGAGACGATACTCCTCATCGGCAAAGGTGATGAATTGGTAAGTGGGAGTCTGTCGGGGGTCGGCCGCCAGGGAGAACTTCTCCAGCAATTGTGCCACACGGCGAGCCACGGCAGGCGAAGGGTCGATAATCGAAATGTTGCGCCCCTCAACCACACGCCTAAGTGCCGACATCAGGAAGGGATAGTGAGTGCAGCCCAGCACGATTTGGTCGGCACCCTCTGCCACCATGCCGTCCACCACGCGGTGCACGGTTTCGAGCGCCTCATCGCTCTCCTCGCGGTTCTCCTCCACGAGTTCCACAAATCCGCGTCCGGGGGCGGTGATGACCTTTATCCCCTCGCCATAACGCGCTGCCGTACGGCGAAAGAGGTCGCCGTCGAGACTGCGTTCCGTGGCGATGACGCCCACAATACCCGTACGGGTGGCCAGACAAGCCGGCTTCACCGCAGGTTCCATGCCCACGATGGGTAGCGAGGCATATTTTGCCCGCAGAAAATCTATTGCGGCAGCCGTGGCCGTGTTGCAGGCCACCACCACCATCTTGCACCCCTCAGCGACCAGACGCGCCACCGCTTCATCGGCCAGACGCACAATCTCCTCTCGCGGACGAGAGCCGTAGGGGCAGTTCTTGCCGTCACCCAAATAGACCAACGACTCGGTGGGAAGCGCACGTCGCACCTCTCTCCACACGGTAAGACCGCCGAGTCCGGAGTCATAGACTCCTATGGGTGAATTATTTGCCATAATCTTATTTACATCTATTTTCCACTTCGCCGAGGATGCATTCCAGCAGTCGGTCGTCGGAGAGCGGCGTGCAGTCTATCACCACCTGTGATTGGAGGTAATAGGGTTCGCGTGCCTTCATGTCTTCCGCCATGAAGTCGATGAGCGCCTCGCCCTCCAGCCCTTTCAGACGGGGACGCTTGCGCAGACCGTAGGGAGAAAGGCGCGATGCTATCTGTCGTGCCTCGCGCCTGAGATAGACCGTCACACCGCTATCGTTCATGCGCGTCATGTTGTCGCTCCATATCGGCAGACCGCCACCCACGGACACCACCGTGGCGAGTGACTCGTCGATAATCTTATCCAAAGAGGCGCGCTCCGCATGACGGAAATACTCCTCCCCTTCATATTTGAAGATATCCACAACGGAAGCCCCCTCCTCCTGTTCGACTATCTCGTCGGTATCCAGATGACGAACACCCAGTCGGCGGGCAATCTTTCGCGCCAGCGAACTCTTGCCGCAGCCCATATAACCAATCAGAAAAAGAGGCTTCATAAAAGTGTCATGTTTTTAGAACAGGTTGAGCTGCGAGTGCTCCGCAGACTCATCGCCACCCTCCTGCTCCATGTCGTTATCCATCAGTGGCTCGTCCATCTCCTCCGCCGATTCGGTTTCGGGTTCCGGCTCTTCGGGGGTCTCCTCCGGCTCGATGAAGCGCAGGGTGTCGATTTCGTAGGTCGACAGACGCTTACCCTTGGCACGGTGGCTCTTCACGCCGATGAAGTCATCGACCTCGATGACATCGGCAGGACGCGCCGCGTGTGCTCCCTTATAGGTGATTTCGAGCTGTGCACCCTCCTTGTCGGTCATGCAGATGAACTCCATGTCGCCCTCCTCGTCGAGGAACGACTGCATCTTGTCCGACATCTCCGCCGTGAAGCGTTTCATGTAGAAATACTCCTGCTGACGGTCGTAGTAGCAAAGGCTGTACACACGGTCGGCCTCATAGCGGCTCACGCGTATCGTCTCATCGGGGAAATGCTGTCCCAGGTCATAACCCGTGGTGTAGTACTGGTTCTTCGAGGTCCAGACAATGAGTTTGTCATCGCCCTTGAACTTACCCAGATAACGGCCGTGCTCATCGTCGTTGAGACGGCGCACATCCTCGTCATACCACACTTTCAGACTGCCCAGTGTCGATGTTCCGCGCTCCTTCAGCACAATCTTGTGAATGCCGTAGCGCGAGAAGAGGTTACCCTGACTCTGACGTCCCTTGATGGCCAGCTCCGAGAAGTCGAGGTCCACGATGAGTTTCTTGAGGCGCGGACGCGGCTTGAAGTAGACCTTCAGCACCTCGGCCTCACCGTTGGGGTTCACCGACATATAGAGAATCTCGCTCTTGGGCGTTCCCTTGGTGATGCAGTACTCCTTGTCGCGGGTGATGGACTTGATGGCGCATCGTTTCATGTAGATGGGGCCGTTCTTGCCGTCACGATAGAGCACATTGTAGATGGTGCGCTCGTCGTTGCGCTTGAAGACTCCTATATAATATATATTCTTGTCGTAGAAAGCCTTGTCCGACACCTTGGTGATGACATAACGGCCGTCCTTGGTGATAATAATCACATCGTCGATGTCCGAGCAGTCGCAGACAAACTCGGCATCCTTCATCGACTTACCGATACCGAAGAAGCCCTCCGCACGGTCGACATAGAGTTTGGCGTTCGACACTGCCACCTTGGTGGCTTCGATGCTGTCGAACTCGCGCAACTCGGTCTTACGCTCGCGACCCTTGCCGTACTTCTCGCGGATACGCTTGTAGTAAGCCACCGCGTACTCGGTCAGGTGCTCCAAATCGTATTTGGTCTGGCGAATATCCTCCTCAATCTGACGGATTTCGTTGTCCGCCTTGTCGGAGTCGTAGCGCGAGATACGAATGAACTTCAACTCGGTGAGTCGCTGCACATCTTCGAGGGTCACCTCGCGGCGCAACAGTTTCTTGAAGGGTTCGAGTCCCTTATCCACCGCAGCGTAGGCCTCCTCGCGGGTCTTGCAACCCTCGATGAGCTGGTAGAGTTTGTTCTCGATGAAGATACGTTCCAGCGATGCGGCGTGCCATGCCGAGTTCAGCTCGCCGAGACGAATCTCCAGCTCGCGACCCAGCAGGTAGCGGGTATGCTCTGCCGAACGCTTCAAGATGTCCGACACACCGAGGAAGTGGGGCTTGTGGTCCCAAATCACGCAGGCATTGGGCGAAATCGACACCTCGCAGTCGGTGAAGGCGTAGAGTGCATCGATGGTCTTGTCCGACGACTCGTCGGGCGACACCTGCACCACGATTTCCACCTTGTCCGCCGTGTTGTCATCGACCTTGCGGATTTTGATTTTACCGCGCTCGTTGGCCTTGATGATGGAGTCTTTGATGGACTCGGTGGTGGTGGTATAGGGAATTTCGGTGATGGCGAGCGTGCGTTTGTCAATCTTCGAGATGCGCGCACGCACCTTGATTGAGCCACCGCGCATACCATCGTTATAGCGGCTCACATCGACCATACCTCCTGTGGGGAAGTCGGGATAGAGCACAAAATCGCGTCCTTCGAGATGGGCAATAGCAGCGTCAATCAGCTCCACGAAGTTGTGGGGCAGAATCTTCGAAGCCAAACCCACGGCGATACCGTCACTACCCTGTGCCAGCAGCAGCGGGAACTTGATGGGCAGTGTGACAGGCTCCTCCTTACGACCATCGTAGGAGAGCATCCACTCGGTGGTCTTTTTGTTGAAGACCACATCGAGGGCGAATTTCGACAGGCGTGCCTCGATGTAACGGCCGGCAGCGGCATCGTCACCCGTGAGGATGTTACCCCAGTTACCCTGGCAGTCAATCAACAGGTCCTTCTGACCCAACTGCACGAGGGCGTCCTTGATGGAGGCGTCACCGTGGGGATGGTACTGCATGGTCTGACCCACGAGGTTGGCCACCTTGTTGTAACGGCCGTCATCGACCACCTTCATGGCGTGGAGAATACGGCGTTGCACAGGCTTGAGACCATCTTCAACGTGGGGCACGGCACGCTCCAGAATTACATAGGAAGCGTAATCGAGGAACCAGTTTTTGTACATACCGGTCAGCTTGCGCACGTTGCCCTCATCGGAGGTCAGACGCTCGATTTTCGAACGGCGGCTCTCCTTGGCAGGCGTACTCTTCGCCGAAGGGTTTTCTGCGGAAGTCACCTCGTCCGATGTCGCCGTCACTGCTTTGGGCGAAATGTCGTCGCCGTCGAACATATCCATATTGTCTGTATTATCTGCCATAGTCTTTAGCTGAGTCTCAAATCCTGTTCCACGAGGTCCTCCTCGATACGCAGGTTGTCAATGATAAAATTCTGTCTGTCGAAAGAGTTCTTACCCATGTAGAACTCCAGCAACTCGTGAATGGGGTCGTCCTTGGTGATACGCACCGTGTCCAGACGCATATCCTCGCCGATGAACTCCTTGAACTCCTCGGGCGAAATCTCACCGAGACCTTTGAATCGGGTAATCTCGGCACTCTGACCGCAACGCTCCACCGCCTTCACACGCTCCTCCTCGGAGTAGCAGTAGTGGGTTTCCTTCTTGTTGCGGACTCTGAACAGAGGGGTCTGCAACACGAAGAGGTGACCCTGACGCACCAAATCGGGGAAGAATTGCAGGAAGAAGGTCATCATCAGCAGACGAATGTGCATACCATCGACATCGGCATCGGTTGCGATGACCACCTTTTCGTAACGCAGGTTATCGATGTCCTCCTCGATGTTGAGCGCCGCCTGCAAGAGGTTGAACTCCTCATTCTCGTAGACCACCTTCTTGGTCAGTCCGAAGCAGTTCAACGGCTTACCGCGCAGCGAGAAGACTGCCTGAGTCTTCACATCGCGGCTCTTGGTGATAGAACCCGACGCAGAGTTACCCTCCGTGATGAAAATCATCGACCGGTCGGCCAACTCGTTCTTGTCGGTACGGTGAATCTTGCAGTCTCGCAGTTTCTTATTGTTGAGCGAAACCTTCTTGGCGGTCTCGCGTGCTTTCTTCTGAATACCCGAAATGGCCTTTCTGTCCTTCTCGTTCTCCACAATCTTCTTCTGGAGAATCTGTGCCGTCTCGGGGTGTTTGTGGAGATAATCGTCGAGCTGCTTGGCCAGGAAGTCGCCCACAAACGTACGCATCGACACGCCCGGCTCCACCTCTTTCGAGCCCAACTTGATTTTGGTCTGCGACTCGAAGATGGGATCATCAACCTTCACCGAGATGGCGGCGATGATGGAGGTTCGGCAGTCCGAGGGGTCGTAGTCCTTGTGATAGAACTCCTTGATGGTCTTGGCGACAAACTCGCGGAAGGCTGCCTGATGGGTACCGCCCTGCGAGGTATACTGGCCATTGACGAACGAGAAGTAGTTCTCACCATAGCCCGTGCCGTGGGTGATGACCACCTCGATATCCTTGTCCGACAGGTGGATAGGCTCGTAGAGCGGATCTTCGGTCATGTTCTCGTTCAGCAGGTCGAGCAAACCGTTCTTCGACACGTAGCTCTGACCATTGAGGTAGAACGTAAGTCCCAGATTGAGGTAAGTGTAGTTTCTCACCATCTGCTCCACATACTCCATGTTGTAGGCATAGGTACCGAAAATCTCCTCATCGACACGGAACGAGATGAACGTGCCGTTCTTCTCATCGACACCGCTCTCCCACTTGTCGCTCACCTCCAAACCCTTGGAGAAGGTCACCGTGTGTGCCTCGCCGTCACGTACCGAGCGTGCGGTGAACTCGCTCGACAGCATATTCACCGCCTTGACACCCACACCGTTGAGACCCACGGTCTTGCGGAAGGCCGTACCCTCGCCGTACTTGGCACCGGTATTCATCTCACTGACCGCCACGGCCAGACTGTTGAGGGGAATACCGCGTCCGTAGTCACGCACCGAAACCACATTGTCTTCGATGTTGATGTCGATACGGTGACCGTAACCCATGATGTACTCATCGACCGAGTTATCGACCACCTCCTTGATTAACACATAGATACCATCATCGACCTGTGTACCGTCGCCCAACTTGCCGATGTACATACCCGGACGAAGGCGGATATGCTCTCGGGGGGTGAGGGTGACGATGGTATTATCGTCGTAATTATTTGTGTTTGTATTTAGTAAATCTGCCATATTCTATTTCTCATTTCTGATTTCGGCCAGTGCACGGGTCATATCCTCCTGCACGCCCTGAATCAACTCATGGGTTTCGGTATTCATCACCTTCTCCACCGGAACGGGAGGCAACACCCTCACGGTGATGGTATTGCGCCAGTTGAAGAGTCGGTTCTTGCGAATCAGAGTGCGTGTACCGTCCAGCACCACGGGAAGAATCTCCACCCCGGCAGCCTTTGCCAGTGCAAAAGCACCACTCTTGAAGCGGTGAATCTCGCCGTCCTTGGAGCGTGTACCTTCGGGGAAGACCGCCACCGAAACACCTCTCGAAATCCACATCCGTCCCTTCGAAATCATCTGCTCCATGGCCTGCGAAGCGTGGCCGCGGTCGATGGGAATATCGCCGTGCAGCAGCAGGAACTGACCGAAGAAGGGGATACGGAAGACCTCGCGCTTCGACACCCAGCGGAAATTGAGGGGTACGTAGTAGAGCGAGGGAATATCAATCATCGCATTGTGGTTAAGCACGATTACATAACTCTTCTTCTTGTCGACATACTCCTTGCCGATGACGCGCATGTGCCAGAACGGCGGTATGGAGTAGAATATCATGGTCATGATGCGCGAGAGTTCGTGAACCACGTGGCGCGACTTGTCGAACGGATAGCACACGATGAGTGCCACCAACGAAAGCAACATCACTGTAGTACACAGCAATGTAAGGAAAATGTAATAGATTGCGCTTAACATATTATTCGGGTATTATTCGGAGATAATTGTTCAACTTGCAAAATTAACAATTTTTTCCTGAAATAACCATTTGTTTCCCGACCGAGTTATCAACAAAATGAGGATTATCTGCCGACAACACCCCTCTTTCAGAGGGTTTACGCCCGTGCGTCACTCCCCCACCCCACAAAACGCAAAGGAGCATCACTCGCAGACGGGCAACGCTCCTTTTTGTCTCTTGCTCTCGGGAAAGCCCCCTCAAGCGACTGTATCATCGAATTTAGAACTCGACTGTAGGCATCTTCTCCGCACCCTCGGCTGCCGAGAAATAGGGCTTCTGCTCGAAGCCGAACAACTTGGCCACCAGATTGGTGGGGAAACGGCGAATGGCCACATTGAATTTCTTGGCCACATCGTTGAAGTTCTTGCGCGCCACGGCGATACGGTTCTCCGTGCCCTCCAACTGAGACTGCAACTCGGAGAAGTTCTGCGAAGCCTTCAGGTCGGGATAATTCTCCGAAACGGCAATCAGACGACCCAGAGCCGACTGCAACTGCGACTGCGACTGCTGGAAACGAGCCAGGGTTTCGGGAGTGAGGTCACCTGCCGAAAGGTTGATGGAGGTTGCCTTGGCACGTGCCTCGACCACCTCTTGCAGGGTCTTCGACTCGTGTGCGGCATAGCCCTTCACGGTATTCACCAACGAAGGTATCAGGTCGCTGCGTCGCTGGTACTGTGTCTCGACATTGGCCCACGAATTGTTCACCTCCTCGTCCTTGCTGACCAATCCGTTGTAAGAGGTGTAGAGGAAAAGACCGACCACGGCCAATACGCCCAGCCATATCCAGTTTTTGAATTTGCTCATAACATTTAAGTTTTTTTTCAGTATTAAGTGATTTTGTTTTACCATTTTGAACCTGCACCGCCACCGCCGAACGAGCCGCCGCCGAAGCCACCTCCAAACGAACCGCCCGAACCGCCGCCGAAGCCGCCCAGTCCGCCACCGATAATCATGCCGCCACCGCCGCCGCTGTTGAAGCCGTCATCGTGGGGCTGCTTGACACTGCGGCGCACCTCGTGACCACAATGCGAGCACACGTAGGTATACTCCACGATGTCATATTGATTAGCGATATTGGTGGTCTGCTGATTCTCAATGACCAGCTTGTATTTTCCACATCGGGGACAGCGTCTGCTACGGTAGGTCTGCCACAACATCAGTGCCATGGGCACACCCAGCATCAGTCCCACAAGCAGGAGGACAGTCGTTGCCGATGCTCCCCCCTCGGGGTTACCGACATCGAGGTTCAGCTCCGCGCCCGACAGGATTTTCGACACGGCAGCCACACCTGCCAGCACACCCGTGCTGTAATCGCCCTTACGGAAGTAGGGCAACATATATTTCATCTGAATACGTTTGCAGAGCGCATCGGGAAGAACGCCCTCCAGACCGTAGCCCGTGACAAAGCGTATCTCACGCTCCCCTCTGACCAGCAATATACCCAGACCGTTATCGCTCTTGCGACCACCCACACCCCATTTGCCGAACAAATCGATGGCAAAGGTGAAGACATCGCCCCCCTTGATATTATCGACAGCCACCACAGCCAGCTGTGCGCGTCCGCTCTCTCTCAGGGACGAGGACAACGCATTGATTTGCTGCACGGCTTCCGGCGACAAAATACCGTCGGGATTGGCTACATAGGAGTTCCGATTGCGGAGTTGGGGATTGGGAATGTCATCTACCCCGTAGGTCTTGGCGGAGGCTACTCCGCACAACAACAGCAGGGGCATCAACACCCATAAAAAATGCTTCATTCTATATTTTCGTCAAATAATTATATAGTAAAACGGGCAATATCCCGTTTTATTATCCTCTCACGGCGAAAAAGGTCTATTCCTTGTCGAGCGAGAGGATGCGGTAGCTCCACGGCGCCATGCACTCCTCCACATGACCGCGCAGTTCGTAGCTCTCACCCGTGAGTGCATCGCGGTACATACCGGCATAGATGCCCGTGTAGTAGTTGGCCTCGATGCCGTAGGGCGAGAGGTTCATCACCGCCACCACGCGGTTCTCCTCGTTCTCGCGCACCAAAATCATCAGACAGTCCTCGGCGTTGTTGTGAATCTCCACCACATCGTCACTCTCACCGCCCGATGCCAAAGCCGAGTTCTCGTGATACATACGAATCAATCGCTCGTAGAAGTCGGTGAAGGCGTTGCGCTCGTAGTGAGGAATGGCATCGCGGTCGAAGAAGGCAAACGAATGGTCGTAGCCGATTTCCTGTCCCGTGTAGAGCAGGGGCAGACCGCGCGGCACGACAAAGGTAAATGCCGTCATCACCTCACGCGCGTGACCCATACGTGCAAACTCCGTTCCGTTCCACGAGTTCTCATCGTGGTTGGAGGTGAAGGTGAGTCGCATGGCCGATGCCGGGTATTCGCGGCGGTCGGCATAGAGATAGTCGCGCAGGGCGGTCACTCTCACCTTCTGCTGTGCCACATCGTTCATCAGATGGTGCATCTTCCACGCATAGCAGGCATCGAAGGCCGGCTGTTCGAAAAGATTGGTCTCCTCGGCTTCCGCCAACATGAAGATGTCGGGCTTCAAGTCGTGAAGACGCTTCGAGGTGTAGTTCCAGAACTCCACGGGCATGAGCATCGCCATATCGCAACGGAAACCGTCGACGGCGTGTTCTCTCACCCAAAACTCCATGCTCTCGGCCTGTGCCTCCCACACGGCGTGGTTCCCGTAATCGAGTTGTGCGGTATCGGTCCAGTCCCACGGCACGGCAGGGAGTCCGTTATTGTCTTTCACATAGTATTCGGGGTGCTCCTCCACCCAACGTGCATCGCGCGAGGTGTGGTTGGCCACCCAGTCGAGCAACACCTTCATACCCAGAGCATGGGCGCGCTCCACAAACTTATCGAAATCACTCATGTCACCCATCTCTGGATTCACGGCGCAGTAGTCGCGAATCGAATAATAGGAACCCAACGTACCTTTGCGTTGGACATTTCCGATGGGATAGACGGGCATGAGCCACACGGCATCGATACCCATTTGACGAAGGAACTCAAGTTTTGAAGTGGCGGCACACAGTGTACCCTGCGGTGTGAGCTGGCGTACATTCATTTCATACAGCACAGCACGGTTACTCCATTTCGGATGTGACATTTTTCGGTTAACTGTTAAAAAAACACGGCCGAAAAGACACGCTTTTCGTGCCGACAGACAATTTTGTTCATTTGGGATTCCAAATATACGTTTTTTTCCTCAAAATAGCTATCAAAAAAGTGTGCATCTTTGACAGACATTTTCCTTTCGGGCGATTTATTCCCATCTCGCACCCCCTCCGCCACCGCCGAGAGTCCACTTTTACGACAAATAAAAAGACTTTATGTATCGAAATCTCACACAAAATGCCTACCTTAGAAGTTGGAATTTACACTAACCTGTCGAAATCACCGAAAAAACAAATCTAAATATGAGATTCACAACACTTTGCACACTGCTGGCGGGTCTGTTCGCGGGATTGACCTCCTGCACCGACAACCGCCACATCATCAGCAACGACAAGGGGCGCAGCGTCATGCTCTCCGACTTCGAGTCGCGCCGTCAGGAGCTGCCCAAAGGCGGCCTGTTCGACATCTTCGACACCGACCTCGCCGACAAGGAGAAGGAGGCACTCCAGTTCCTCTACGCCTACATGCCGCTGGCCGACATCGCCGACCACACGGGCGACTATTTCCTCGCCAATGTGCGCACCTCGTTCAAGGCACAGCGCGAAATGCCGTGGGGCGCATCGGTTCCCGAACGCGAGTTCCGCCACTTCGTGTTGCCCGTGAGAGTCAACAACGAGGATTTGGACAACAGCCGCATGTTGTTCTATGACGAGTTGAAGGAGAGAGTGAGAAACCTCTCGTTGCACGATGCCGTTCTGGAAATCAACCACTGGTGTCACGAGAAGGTCATCTACACCCCTTCCGATGCACGCACCAGTTCTCCGCTGGCCTCCATCAAGACCGCACACGGACGCTGTGGCGAGGAATCGACATTGGCGGTGGCTGCCTTGAGAGCCATGTGTATTCCCGCGCGTCAGGTCTACACTCCGCGCTGGGCGCACACCGACGACAACCACGCATGGGTCGAGGCCTGGGTCGATGGCAAATGGTACTTCCTGGGTGCCTGCGAGCCCGAGCCGGTGCTCAATCTGGCATGGTTCAACGCTCCCGTATCGCGCGGTATGATGATGCACACCAAGGTCTTCGGCCACTATGACGGTCCCGAGGAGAAGATGCGCTCGACACGTGTGTTCACCGAAATCAATGTCACCGAGAACTACGCTCCCGTTGCGATGTCCGATGTCAAAATCGTAGACACCGAGGGCAAGCCCGTGGAGGGTGCCGTTGTGGAATTCAAGGTCTACAACTATGGCGAATACTACACCGTATCGCGCAAAGAGAGCGATGCCGAGGGTCGCACCTTCCTCTCTGCCGGCATGGGCGACATGCTGGTATGGGCATCGAAGGAGGGACGCTTCGGATTCAGCAAGCTCTCCTTCGGCAAGGACAAGGCCATAGAAATCGTGCTGGACAAGACCCCCGGCGATGATTTCGCACAGACACTCGACATCATACCTCCCGTGGAGCGTCAGAATGCCCCCGAGGTGACTCCCGAACAGCGCGCCGAAAACGATGCACGCTTTGCCGAGGAAGATTCCATTCGTAACAGCTACGTAACTTCGTTCCCCACCGAGGAGGCTGCCCGACAGTTTGCACGCGAGAACGGCATCAACGAGGAGGAAGCCGTGAAATACATCACCGCATCACGCGGTAACTACGCCGAGATTATGGAGTTCATGAAGGGTCTCGACACCCCCGAGAAGCAGGCGGCAGGTCTCGACCTGCTGGGTCGCATCGCACAGAAGGATTTGCGCGACACCCCTGCCGAGGTACTCAACGACCATCTCGCCGTGGGTGGCAACTCGCTGGAGAAAGAGTATGTCATCAATCCCCGCATCCGCACCGAACTGCTCACCGCCTACAAGTCGTTCCTCTGCAAGGCCATGGCCGAGGATAAGGATTTCGCCACCGAAGAACAGCGCGAGGCCTTCCGTCAGTCACCCGTGAAGCTCGCCAACTGGGTGAAGGAGAACATCACCCTCGACCCCTACTGCAACATCGGCGGCTCGCCCATCACCCCCGAGGGTGTGTGGAACTGCCGCACGGCCGACATCTACAGCCGCAACATCTTCTTCGTGGCCATGGCTCGCAGTCTGGGCATTCCTTCGCGCATCGACGAAGTGACCGGCAAGATTCAGATTATGACCGACAAGGCACCCATCGACATCGACTTCGAGTCGTCGAAGGAGAGCATCGCCCCCACCGGCACACTGCGTCTTACCTACACCCCCAACAAGATTATCGACGACCCCAAATACTACGCTCACTTCACCATTTCGAGAATCACTCCCAAGGGTCGCATCCAGCTGCTCAACTATGAGGAGGGCGAAGTAGACATGGGTGGCGGCACCACATGGAGCAAGGTCTTCAGAAAGGGCGCACGCATGGACGCAGGTAATTATATATTGGTTACCGGTACTCGTCTGGCCAACGGCGGTGTGCTCTCTCACATCGAGTCGTTCACCATCGAGGAGGGCAAGACCACCACGAAGAACCTCAACGTGAGAATGTCGGAAGATGACATTCAGGTCATCGGTTCGTTCAACTCCGAGTCGAAGTTCACCAACGCCGAGACCGGCAAGGTGCAGTCGGTTTTGGAGGCCACAGGTCGCGGTTACTTCACCGTAGCCGTGCTGGGTATGGGTCAGGAGCCGACCAACCACGCTCTGCGCGACATCGCCGCACAGCGCGAGTCCTTCGAGAAGTGGGGTCGCAAGCTCGTGTTGCTCTTCCCCGACGAGAAGCTCTACCAGCGTTACGCCGATTCGGAGTTCCCCGACATGATGCCCTCGACAGTGGTTTGCGGTATCGATGCCGACCACTCTATCCAAGAGCAGATTGCCAAGGAGATGAAGTTCAAGAACCGCACGGTACTGCCCATGACCATCATCGGCGACACCTTCAACCGCGTGGTCTTCTCGTCACAGGGTTACACCATCGGTCTGGGTGACCAGATTATCGGCGTGGCTCGCAAGCTCTAAACCGAGCGTCAGTCGAAGACAAAAAAATCCGTGTTGCGCAGTGCAACACGGATTTTTTATTGGGTTTTGTTATTTCTAATGCAGACGGGCAATCATGGCAGCCACCTTTTCGGAGTCGGTGACATCACGGCTGTACTCCTCGATTTTCACCGTGCCGCCCATCGACACCTTCGGGTTGCGGTACTCCATACCGCTCTCCACGGCCGAGCGTCCCGAGAAATGGAACTCGCAAGCCCCCGTCTCATCGGCAATCAGTCGGATATTGTGCTCGCGCACACCACATCCGGGCATGATGATGATGCGTCCGTCAGCTCGCTGCACCAGCTCGCGCAGGAGAGGGATACCCTTCTCTGCCGATGCCTCCTGCCCCGAGGTGAGGATACGCTCACAGCCCAATGCGATGATTTGCTCCAGCGCACGGTACGGCTCACGGCACATATCGAAAGCGCGGTGGAAGGTAACGCTCATACCCTGCGCCGCCTCCATCAGCACCCTCATACGCTCCATATCCACCTCACCCTCGGCGGTCAGACAGCCGAACACCACACCATCGGCACCTGCCTGCCTGGCGGCACGGATGTCATCGACCATGATTTGGGTTTCGAGGTCGGAGTAGAGGAAGTCACCGCCACGCGGACGGATGATGACATGCAAACGTGTTTTGGTGAGCAGGCGGCGTGCCGCACACATCTCACCCCACGAGGGGGTCGTACCGCCCTCGGGTATTCCGGCGCACAACTCCACACGATAAGCTCCTCCCTGCTGTGCACGGAAGGCACTCTCTGCCGAATTGGCACATATTTCTACTTTAGGTTCGTTCATACTACTTCTTCAAAGTCAGTTCCACGATATAATCCACTCCCGAAGGCACTTCGCCCAGCTGCAAGAGTGCGCCGTCGCCATTCTGCGAAAACTTCACCGACTGACGGCCGTCGAACTTCACCGCCGACTTCACCTTCGAGTGCAGGGGCAGGAAGAGGGAGTTGTCCTGCAAGTCGAGGATATGCACATAGAGCTTGTCCTCCTTCTGTGTGGTCACACCCCACGCATGAGGTGCCACCTCGCCCTCGCGTGTACCGTAGATGGTCTCTCCGTATTTACCCATCCACTCGCCGACCTCCTTCAGACGCTCGACACCCATGGCAGGCAGTTCACCGTTGGGCTGGGGGCCCATGTTGAGCAAAAGGTTGGCATTGCGACCTGCCGCCTTGACGATGTAGCGAATGATGGTCTCGGTGGATTTGTAATTCTGGTCCTCAATCTTGTAGCCCCACATACCGTTCATCGTCTCGCAGGTCTCCAAAGGCAGTGCGCTGATGTCCTGACCCGACAATCCGGCACTGTTCTGACCCGGAAGGTCGCGCTCGAACATCTGGAAATCCTCACCCTCGAAAGGTGTCATGTGGTGGTTGTTGCCAATCATACAGCCGGGCTGCAATTTGTGAATCAGCGCGTACTGCTCGGGCAGCTGCCAATCGAAATCGGGCTCCTGATCCTTGTCCCACAGACCATCGAACCAGATACCACGCACGGGACCGTAGTTGGTCAGCAGCTCGGTGAGCTGGTTGTTCATGAACTGATAGTAGGACGGCCAATCCGCTTTCGAAGCGTCACGACCCGTGCCGTGACCCGTGCGACCCTGGGGGTAATCCTCTCTGCGCCAATCGATATGCGAATAGTAGATATGGAGTTTGATGCCCTGCTTGTGGCACTCGTCGGCCAGCTCCTTGAGGATATCACGACCGAAAGGCGAGGCATCGACAATGTCAAAATCGGAATATTTGGTATCGAACATCGAAAAACCATCGTGGTGACGGCTGGTGATGCAGATGTATTTTGCACCCGAAGCCTTGATGGCTGACACCCACTCCTTGGCATCGAAACGCGAGGGGTAGAATCCCGAAGCGAGTTTCTCGTACTCCTTCCAGTGGATATTTCTCACGTTCATGTACCACTCGCCCTGCGCCGTCATGCTGTAAATTCCCCAATGGAGGAAGATACCAAACTTGTCGTTCTGGAACTCCTTGCGCGATTCGATATTCTCGGGAGCAGGCGTATAGTGTTGCAGCTCATCGGCAAAGACTCCCGTTGCGCTCAACGCGGCAATGGCACAGAGTCCGGCCTTCTTGAAAAAACAGTTTTTCATAATTTAGAATTAATAGGTTTAGATAAAACAAAGATAGCAATTTATCCACGACTAAGTTAGATATTTTACTATAATTACTATCTTTGCAATCCCTAAACCGTTAAAGCAGAGCTTCGGCCGACCCTCGGCAAGGGACTTTCTCTCAAGTCCTTTTGCCCACGAAAGGCAGAAGCGAGACCCGATATGAAAAAACTTGTATTCTACCTGCTCGTCGCCGCGACACTCGTATCGTGTGCGACAAGACCTGCCTCCGACAAGGAGCGGATGAGTGTGTCGATTCTTCCGCTCAAGAACATTGTGGAGGAGATTACCGCCGGAGATTTCGACATCACGGTGCTGGTACCCTCGGGTGCAGGCCCCGAGACTTTCGAGCCGACCATCCGTCAGTACTCCTTCATGGAGGACTCGCGTCTGATATTCTCCACCGGTCTGATTGCCTTTGAGCAACGCCTGCTCTCGAAGTTCGACGACCACGAATCCGCAACGGGCAAAGTCGTCAATCTGAGTTGCGGCATCGACCTCATGGAAGGCAGCTGTTCCCACCACGGGGAACAGACCCATGCCGCCCACGGCATCGACCCCCACATCTGGACCTCGCCACGTGCCCTCAAAATCATGGCACACAACGCCTACGAGGCCATTCACCGCCAATATCCCGACTCGACGAAATACACCGCCAACCATCAGTCTCTGCAACAGCGACTCTCGGAGTTGGACTCGCTCGTGGGAGCGAAAATCGCAGCGAGCGATGTGCGCCACTTTGTCATCTACCACCCGGCGATGACCTACTACGCACGCGACTACCACATCGAGCAGGTGGCCATCGAGCACGAGGGTAAAGAACTCTCCGCCAAGCGTATGGCTACGCTCATCGACTGGGCACGCCGGAACGATGTCCGTTGTGTGATGTATCAGATTCAGTACCCCCGTTCGGCCGTGGAGACCATCACGCGCGACATCGAAGCGCAAGCCGTCGAGATAGACCCGTTGAAAGAGCAGGTCATCGAAAATATCCTGCACATCACCCACATCATCACCGGATTATGACACTCATCAATCTCGAAAACGTAGGTGTCGCCTATGACGGTCATCAGGTGTTGAGCGATGTGAACCTCACCATCGGCGACCGCGACTTCATCGGCATCATCGGCCCCAACGGAGGTGGCAAAACCACATTGGTCAAGGCCATACTCGGCACGGTGCACTACACCGGCCGCATCACCCTCTCGCCCACCCTCTTCCGCGGACGCGAACAGCTCATCGGCTACATGCCCCAGCAGTCGAATTTCGACCGTGCCTTCCCCATTTCGGTACTCGAAGTGGTGTTGTCTGGCTTACAGGGCAGAAAGGGTTTCCGCACCCGTTTCTCGTCGGAGGACAGGGCTTTGGCATTCCGTATGCTCCAGCGAGCCGGCATCGCACAGGTGGCGGACAGCCCCATCGGTGAGATTTCGGGCGGACAGATGCAACGTGCCCTGCTGTGTCGCGCCATCATCTCCGCACCCCGACTGCTCATTCTCGACGAGCCGTCGAACTTCGTGGACAACAAGTTCGAAAACGAGCTGTACTCCACCCTGCAACTGCTCAACCGCCGCATGGCCATCATCATGGTGTCGCACGATGTGGAGACCATTCGTCACATCGTCAAGGACATTGTGAAGGTCAACGGAGAGGTGCATCGCAGCCCTGCAAGATAAGGTCGTGAGCGAGTAAATTCTCCTTCGGGGAGATCTTCGCTGTCGGAAAAAACGGGCGCACGACCCTCATTCGGAGAGCGATTCCCTATAATAAATATAGGAACGGAGGAACAAATACGTATAAATACGTATTAGAAAGGAGCAAAAAACGGCTACCTTTGAACGATTGAAATTAACGATTTTCCGCCACCCCCTCGCGGTGGTTTTCGGGACACCCTCCGATAAGCGGAAAACCCGATAAGAACAAGAAACTTAAATTCAAAATTAAAGATAAGAAATGGTTGATATTTTTGAACGCCTTGAGAAAAATGCAGGCGGCCCTATCGGTCAGTACATGTCGTACGCACACGGTTATTATGCATTCCCCAAATTGGAGGGTGAAATCGGTCCTCACATGCGCTTCCGCGGCAAGGAGATGCTTAACTGGAGTTTGAACAACTACCTGGGTCTGGCTAACCACCCCGAAGTACGTAAGGCTGATGCCGAAGGTGCAGCAGAGTTCGGTATGGCAGCGCCCATGGGTGCTCGTATGATGAGCGGTCAGACCGTTTACCACGAGCGTCTGGAGCGCGAATTGGCTGCTTTCGTAGGCAAGGAGGACGCTTTCCTCTTGAACTACGGTTATCAGGGTATGATTTCTATCATCGACTGCCTGCTCACTCCTCGTGACGTAGTCGTTTATGATGCCGAGGCTCACGCCTGCATCATCGACGGTCTGAGAATGCACAAGGGCAAGCGTTTTGTCTATGGTCACAACGACATGGAGTCGTTGCGCCTGCAGTTGCAGCACGCTACCGACCTGGCTGAGGAGCAGAAGGGCGGTATTCTGGTCATCACCGAGGGTGTATTCGGTATGAAGGGTGACCTGGGTAAGCTCGACGAAATCGTAGCTTTGAAGAAGGACTTCAAGTTCCGTTTGTTGGTAGACGATGCTCACGGCTTCGGTACCATGGGTGAGGGCGGTAGAGGTACTGCTTCGCACTTCGGTGTCGTAGACGGTGTCGATGTACTGTTCAATACCTTCGCAAAGTCGATGGCCGGTATCGGTGCATTCGTCAGCGGTCACAGATGGCTCATCAACCTTTTCCGTTACAATATGCGTTCACAGCTCTACGCCAAGTCGCTGCCCATGCCTATGGTTATCGGCGCACTGAAGCGTCTGGAGCTTATCCGCGAGCACCCCGAGTTCCAGCAGAACTTGTGGAAGATTGTTCGTTCGCTGCAGGGCAAGCTCGTTGCCAACGGCTTCAACATCGGTGTTACCAACTCGCCCGTTACCCCCGTATTCCTGAAGGGTGGTATTCCCGAGGCTACCAACCTGGTTGTTGACCTGCGCGAGAACCACGGTATCTTCTGCTCGATGGTTATCTACCCCGTTATCCCGAAGGGCGAAATCATCTTGCGTGTCATTCCTACCGCTGCTCACACAGAGGAGGATGTCGACAAGACTATCGAGGCTTTCAAGGCTGTTCGCCAGAAGTTGGAGGACGGTACCTACGCCAAGATGCCTATTCCCGTTCGTGCTGACGAGGATTTCAAAGTTCGCTAATTCCGAATCGAGAATAATAAAAGAAAGAGATGACGCCCCACAACGGGTCGTCATCTCTTTTTTATTATATAAGTATGTGCGGCTTTTGTGGCGATTTTCCGAAGATAGGAGTTTTGCGGCCGAAAGGGCAAAAAATCATCGCAAAAAAAAATCGGCTGACAATCAGGCATTTCTAAAAAACTTTACAAAATTATTCGATTTTTTTCTCTCAAAAATTTGGAGACTAAAAAATTTGTACTACCTTTGCAACGCAATCGGGAAATAAGTCCTACCAACAATGACTTCCGATTGATGAAAAGACCTTATGCGGAAATAGCTCAGTTGGTAGAGCACAACCTTGCCAAGGTTGGGGTCGCGAGTTCGAGTCTCGTTTTCCGCTCACGAAGAGAGTTCAAATTGAACTCTCTTTTTTTGTTCTATCACTACCCCATCACCAACAAAAAAGGAGAACCTCGCGAAAGGCTCTCCTTTTTTCATAGATATATTCGGTTCCGCGCTATCGCGTGAACACCTTGCCATCGGCGGTTCTCACCGTCAGACACTTCCAGTGTGCCGGCATGACGGAAGGCACGCGTTCCAATCCCTTGTCCGAGATATTCAGACCTCCGAAACCGAAGATGACCGACTGCAACATACCACCCGCACCCGTCATGAAGTAGGGATTCATGCTGGTGGCTGTCTCGGCAATCACACCGTAGGGTTCGCGGCGGTTGGGTTCATAACCGCGTTTGAAAGAGGCATACGCCGCTTCGGCATCGCCCAGACGGGCATACTGCACCGCGAAGACCGAATGGCTCATGGCAGGGCCGTTCTTGGGGTCGATACGGTCGGCATAGTACGCCATATCGCGGCGCAACGACTCGGCATCGGTCACCACGCCCAAGGGATAGCCCAGGAGGTTGGCATCCGCCTGCTTAATCATCTCGCCCTCATAGGTGGAGTGTTCGCGTGTGGTACCGTCCTCGAAGCGGAGGATACGGATATTGGCGGCAATATCGCTCCACAGGGGGTCGGGAGTTTCGCGACAGATGCGTGCGGCACGCGTGGCGGCCTCGAGGGCACGTTTCACGGCTCCGTTGGTGAAGGCGTTGTCGGTCACACCCGTGGCGTACTCGTTCGCACCCACCACATTCACCACCGAATAGCTGCCGTCATCGTTCTTCGTCACGCGGTCACACCAGAAACGGGCGCACTCGCGAATGAGGGGATAGCCCGACGACTGCAACCACTGCGTATCACGTGTCACACGGTAGTAGTTCCAAGCCGCAATGGCAATGTCAGCCGTGATATGGTGCTCCAGCGTTCCGCACACGGCAAATGTGGGGGTCGATTCCTCACCCCACAAATCGCTCTCCCACGGGAACATCGCACCGCGGTAGCCGAAGGTCATCGCCTTGTGGCGTGCAGCCTCCAGACGGTCGAGACGGTAGTTCAGCATCTCGCGAGCCAGCTCGGGGTGGAGTGCCAGCAGGGGCGGGAACATCCATATCTCGGCGTCCCAAAATACGTGTCCGTTATAGCCCGTAGAGGAGAGTCCCATGGGGGCGATGCTCTGACGGCTACCCTCCAAAATCGAGGAGTAGAGGTTGAAAAGAGCGAAGCGCACATCGCGTTGTGCCTTGTCGTCGCCCTCAATCTCGATGTCACCCTGCCAGAGTCTGTCCCATGCCTTTTCGTGGGCGGCGACCACGGCATCGTGACCGTGGTGTGCCACATAGACCACCTGACGCTCACTCTCCGTCCACGGGTCGGAGAAGGTCGAAGTTGTCGTCACGGCACCTGCCACCGAGAAACGCAGGGTCTCACCACGCTTCAGATGGGTGGTGAGGAAGCCGGCACTGTAATACTCCGTCTTCTCGTCACAGAGGAAGATGGATGAAGCCACCACCTTGTCGCGACCATCGTTATACGAAGCCCATGTGCGGTTGATGCGTCGCCATGCGTAGTCGCACCACAGGTGGCGTTCGTCACGCTCCACCTCCGACAGTCCGTCGGGCACGGTGTGGTAGTTCTTCGCCGTGAGCAGAATATCCTCGTGCGCCGTGACCTCCACATCGGCCAGCAGCACGTTGGGAAGGTTGCGCAGGGCGCGGAAACGACAGACGACATCGGCTTTGTCCGTGCTGACGGAGGTCGAATGCACGGCACGGCGCATATCCACCTCCTGATGCCACTCCGTGGTCTTCATGTTGCCCAGCTCGTCACCATCGATGGCCAGCAGGATACCCATGGGATTGATTCCCGTGAGGATAGAGCTGACCTGTCGGGGATTGCCACGGCGGAAAGCCGACTTGAGAATCACCTGTCGGAAATCGAAGGGGTCGTGACCGACCAAAATTCCTGTTTCACCGTTAGCCATACATACGGGGACATACTCTCCGCCCACACTGTCGGCCGAGAGTACCCACCCCTCATGATGAAAAGGTGTCTCCGCAGCAAAGAGCGGAGACACCCATATCATAACGATGAACAACCAACTCAAAGTCAATTGTCTCATGGTATCATCGTGTTTTAATCTTCAACCGGCATGAAGCTGACAGCGGCACCGCCCTTGGCAGCCATCACCACATCGAGGGTGTCGGCAGCAGAGACTCTGCGCTTCTCGATAATATAGGCCTCGGGGTCGTCCTTCGAGGTGTCGTCACCATAGATGACAGCCTCGTAGGTCTTGCCCTCCGCGAGGAAGTCGAGGGGCAGAGAGAGGGTGCGAGCCTCATGGTTGGTACCGGCACCGAGGTAGAAGTTCTCGCCTGCACGGCGCACCACGGCGATGTACTCGCCAATCTCACCGGCTACGGCCTTCGACCAGTCGCAATCGGCATCGAAGTCACGGAAGAACTGGAAGGCAGGGTGACCCTCGTAGTTCTCGATGAGGTCGGCAGCCATTTGCAGGGGCGAATAGATAATCACCCAGTTGGCAATCTGACGCGCCAGAGTGGTCTTGATGCAGCAGTGGGTGTTGTCACCGTTCCACATCAGACGTCCCTTGTCGGCACGAGCACGCGAGTAGTCGATGTCGAAGATACCGGGAGTGTAGTCCATGGGACCGCCCAGCAGACGCACATAGGGCAAAATGCAGAGATAGTCGGCACTGTTACCCTCCGACCATGCGTTCCACTCCATACCGCGAGCACCCTCACGGGTCATCATGTTGGGCCATGTACGGCGGATACCCGTCTCCTTGATGGGCTCGTGGGCATCAATCATCAACTGATGCTTGGCTGCCGTCTCCACCACCTTCTGATAGTGCTTCACACCATACTGCGAATGATGGAGGTAGCCGCCCTTGAAACCACCGGCATAACCGGTCTTGAGGGTATGAACACCCCATGATGCGTAGGTAGCCATCGCTTCGTCCATCAGCGACTCATATTCGGGAATGTTACCGCCCGTCTCGTTGTGCATCCACAACTCCACGCCCTTCTCACGGGCATACTTGGCGATACGCTCCACATCGAAATCATCGTAGGCGTGGGTATAGTCGAACGACTGCGAGCCGCCCCAGTTCTCCCAACCGCGGTTCCAGCCCTCGAACAGCACGCCCTGAATATTATTCGCGGCGGCGAAGTCGATGTGACGGAGGGCATTCTCGGTGGTTGCACCGTGACGCTTGCCCATCACCCAGGTCTGTGTGCCGAGGTGCATACCCCACCACACGCCCACATACTTTTGGGGCTTAATCCAACCGGTGTCGGCAATCTTCGAAGGCTCATTGAGATTGAGAATCAGTGACGAGTTAATCAAATCGACAGCCTTGTCGCCCAGCTGCATGGTACGCCATGCGGTGCGGAACGAGGGAGCCACATAAGCCTTCTTGGTGTCGGGCAGGGGTGCCAAATCCGATTTCAGCACACCGCGGTCATCGCGGCGCAGCACCATCTCGGGGAAGTCGTAGAGGGCTGCCTCGTGGATAGAACCGAAAACGCCGCTCTCGGTGCGGAAAGTAAAGGGAGTATTGGCATCTGCCACCTCCGCAACGGGAAGCTCGCGATACTGCAACTCATAGGTCTCGAAGCTGCCGGGAATCGACCACGAAGTGCCGTTCTCCGCCAGACGGAACTCGGTCATCTCATCGGTGATGGTCACCTGCTCGGCCTTCGAACCGCACTCATACTCGTAACGGAAACCATAGCCGTCATCGAAAGCACGGAAACGCAGTGCCAGCTGCACATCGTTCTGACCTTTGAGGTGGACGACCATCTCGTTGTGGTGGTCGGTCATCTCCTTATTCTCGCCCCAGGGCTGTGTCCACTTCTCCGACTTGGAGTTGTACTCCACACTGCTGACCTCAAATCCCGAATTGAGGTTACACTCCTCGGCCACAAGACCCAGGCGCGACTCCTCCATCAGCGGTTTGCCGTCACGCTCGACAGCATAACTCAACTCACCCGCCTCGGAAATCGAGAAATCAATCTTCGTACGACCGTCGGGCGAGGAGACCGAACGGTTGTCACCACATGCTATAAAAAGCATAGAGCAACCCAGAAGGGTTGCAATATGCATAAAGGTGTTTCTATTCATTGGGATAATAGAGTTTTAGGTTCCATTTATCGGGTCTCCAGACCGCGAGAGGTGTTGGGCTCGGCCTGCATCTCGAAATCGAGTGCCGCACCCTTCATCAGCTCGGAGTGGAGAATGACATTCTTGTCGTGGCTCTGACCGTTGAACTTCAGAGCACCCACATAGCGGTTCTCATCGGAGTTCTGGGGAGCCGAAATCTCGATGCTCTCGCCATTCTCCAGATGGATGGTCGCCTTGCGGAACAGGGGCGAACCCAGCGCGTACTCGTCCGAAGCGGGACATACGGGATAGAAGCCCAACGACGAGAAGACATACCATGCCGAAGTCTGACCGTTGTCCTCGTCACCGCAATAACCATCGGGTTTTGCAGAATAGAGACGCTTCATCACCTCACGAGTCCACCACTGTGCCTTCCAGGGCTGACCGCAGTAGTCGTAGAGGTAGATGACGTGCTGTGCAGGCTGGTTACCGTGAGCATAGTTACCCATGTTGGCTACCTGCATCTCGACAATCTCGTGGATGCGGAAACCGTAGTAGCTGTCATCGTAGATGGGAGGAGCAACGAATACGGAGTCGAGCATACGCGAGAACGACTCACGACCGCCCATCAGCTCTGCCAAGCCCTCGGGTGAGTGGAATACCGACCACGAGTAGTGCCATGAGTTACCCTCGGTGAAGACACCACCCCACTTGTAGGGGCTGAAGTTCTTCTCGAAAGTGCCGTCCTCATTGCGACCGCGCATCAGCAGGCTCTCCTTGTCGAAGAGGTTCTTGTAGTTCTCCGAAGCCTTCAAAAGGGCTGCAGCGTCCTCGGTCTTGCCCATCTTCTCGGCTACCTGTGCAATGCACCAGTCATCGTAGGCATACTCCAAAGTGCGGGCTGCACTCTCGTTGATACCCACATTCATGGGAACATAGCCCAGTGTGTTGTAATACTCGTGACCCAGACGACCTGTCGAGCTGACCTCGGGGTGAACCGCCGAACGGCCGTGCATCATCGCCTCGTAGAGCAGGTCGATGTCCTCCTTGGGGGTTACGCCCTTGAGAATGGCATCGGAAACAATCGAAGCCGAGTTGTTACCCACCATGCAACCTCTGTGACCGGGCGATGCCCACTCGGGCAGGAAGCCGCTCTCACGGTAGGTATTTGCCAAAGCCGCCTGAATCTCGGTGTTCACCGAAGGATAAACCAGGTTCAAGAGGGGGAACAGGCAACGGAAAGTATCCCAGAAACCACTGTCGGTGTACATATAACCCTTCTCCACCTTACCGTTGTAGGGGCTGTAGTGTACGGTCTCGCCATTGGCGTCCACCTCGTAGAACTTACGGGGGAAGAGCGTCGAACGATAGAGGCACGAATAGAAGGTGCGCAGCTCGTCAAGCGATGCGCCCTCCACCTCGATACGACCGAGAACCTCGTCCCAACGCTCCTGTGCGGCAGACTTCACGGCATCGAAACCGCGACCCTCCACCTCCTTGAGGTTTTGGAATGCCTGCTCCTCGGAGATGAACGATGAAGCGATTTCCACCTCGACCTTCTCACCGCGAGTGGTCGAGAAGTGTACCTTCATCATGGCGTGGTCGCCCTCCACCTGCTTGCCGCCTTCGGGGTAGAGCATCTTAGAGCCGGCCTTGAAGCCCTTGAGTGAGGAGGTCATCTCCACAGCCTTGAAGGGACGCGAGAAGCGTACCACAAACCAGTTCTTGAAGTTTTCGGGAACACCGCCGCTGTTGCGGGTGGTGTAGCCCACCACCGTGC
The DNA here is from genome assembly GCA_020026335.1 of Alistipes sp. GTDB lineage: Bacteria > Bacteroidota > Bacteroidia > Bacteroidales > Rikenellaceae > Alistipes. The sequence goes on from JAHHQO010000005.1 coordinate 81,612, forward strand.
GCTGATCCACCAACTTCAACATCGAACCGCGGTCGAAAGCATCAATCACCACGCCCGACTCCTTCGAATCGGGGAAAGTGAAACGCATGACGGCAGCACGCTCGGTGGGAGTCATCTCCGCAAAGATGTCGTGGTCGGCAAAATAGACCGAATAGACATAGGGGCGCGCCTCCTCCGACTGGTGAGAGAACCAGCTCTGGCGGCTCTCCTCATCGAAGCAATTGACACCGCGCACGGGCATGATGGAGAACTGACCGTAGTCGTTAATCCAAGGCGAGGGCTGGTGGGTCTGCTTCAGACCACGGATGGTGTGTGACGCATAGGTATAAGCCCATCCGTCGCCCATCTTGCCGGTCTGGGGTGTCCAGAAGTTCATACCCCAGGGCAGAGCCACTGCCGGATAGGTGTTACCTGTCGAAAGATTATAATCGGACTGTGTACCCACCAACGTGGTCACATACTCCGAAGGGCGCACATCGCTTTTATTGGCGCATTCCGAAGAGCAGCAGCCGACCATGAGCAATGCGGTCAAAGAAATTACGAATCCTTTCATTCAATGTGAAATGTTTAATTGATACTGTTCAAAAGTTCCACCTTACCCTCGTTCACGAGTTTGAGAATCAACTCGCCAAAGAGCGTATTCTGCCATGCGAACCACTCGCGGGTGAAGTTGTGGGCATCGTGACGCGAGAACGACTCGTGGATAAATCCGCGACCGGCATCGGTAATCATCAGCTGCACGATGCAGTCACGAATCTCGGCATCGTCCTGCGAGGTGAAGGCCTTCATCATGATGCTCATCGGCCAAATCATCTCCACACCGATGTGCGGGCCGCCGATACCCTCACCGGCTGCGCCTCTCCAGAAGTAGGGATTGGCTTCGCTCCACACAAATTTGCGGGTGTTCTGATAAATCGGGTCATTGACATCGACATCACCCAGATATGCCATTGCCAGAAGGCTCGGCACATTGGCATCGTCCATGAGCTGGCGAGAGCCGAAACCATCGACCTCGTAAGCATAGATTTTGCCATAGGTGGGATGCTCGACGACGGCATAGTTGCGCAGAGCCTCCTCCACCTCGTCGGCCAGGGCACGGCACTCGTCGGCCATCGCCTTTTCGTCATTCACCGTCGAGAGAATCTCGGCAGCCTTTCTCAACGAAGTGACCGCCATGAAGTTGGCAGGAATGAGGAACTCGAAGGTGGTGGCATCGTCCGAGGGACGGAACGCCGAAGCGATGAGTCCCACGGGCTTCACGGGATTACCGCGTCCCACATGACATTTGGTGTCGAGCTGACGGTCGGTCACACGCAGGAAGGTGTAATCGCCGGGGCCCTCTTTGCGCTGCTGCTCACGAAGTGTCGAGAGTATGGCGCGCATACCTGCCAACCAGTTTTGGTCGAAAACAGAACTGTCACCCGTGGTCTTCCAGTAGTGGTGAGCCAGACGGATGGGATAGCAGTGAGAGTCAATCTCCCACTTACGCTCGAACACCCACGGATTTTGGGGCTGCGCGAGGTAGGGATAGTTCACATCCTCGCCGGCACCCGTAGCTCCGTCGTTGAAGGCATTGGCGTAAGGGTCAATCGAAATGAGTTTGAACTGACGATGGATAACGCCTGCAATCATCTTTTGCAGCGCGGCATCGTCCTTGCAAAACGACACATAGGGCCACACCTGTGCTCCCGAATCGCGGAGCCACATGGCCGGAATATCTCCTGTATAGACATAAGTGTCGGGGTTACCTTCCTCATCCTCGCGGTAGTGAACCGTGGTGTCGAGGGTATTGGGGAAGCAGTTGGCGAACATCCACTTCAAACGGGGGTTTGTAAGCAGACCGGTTACGCGAGCGATCTCCGCCTCTATCGCTCGCGACTTAAAAAGGCGCCGGCCCTCCTCGGGACGCTGGTCGAGGTACTGCTCCGGTTCGTCGGCGCAGTACCATGTCTTAGGCTCGTTACCCATCTCGAAGCGAAGCTCGCCGCCCGAAATGATGTCACTATGTGTGATATAGGGTTTGGTGTAGGGCTGACCATTGAGCCATACCTTCTGGATATACTTGTTCTCCTTCGAGTTGTTGTCGGCAATGATGGTGAACACACCACCCTCGACCTTCATCTCTGCCTTGTCGAAGAGGGGCGTACCGAACCAGTAGCGACCACCGGCAGGCTCTACCTCATACATACCCAGCGAAGAGAGGACATACCAAGCCGACATCTGACCTACGTCCTCGTTACCCGAAAGACCGTCCTTCTCGGCGTGATAGAGTGTCGATAATACCTCGCGCACCTTGTCGGCAGTCTTCCAGGGCTGGCCCAGCATGGTGTAGAGGTAGAGGATATGGTGGCTGGGCTCGTTGCCGTGGGCATACTGACCGATAAGACCCGAAATATCGGGTGACGAATCACCGCCCTCAACCACTGACGATACCGAGAACAACTCGTCGAGCTTGGCGAGCATATTCTCTCTACCCGACTTGTTCTTATCAACCTGTGCGAAGCAATCCACGTAGCCCTTCACATCGTGGGGAACCAACCATGTGTACTGCCATGCGTTACCCTCGCAGTAGTCGTCCTCGCGGTGAGTCGATGCAAAGGGATTGAAAGGTGTACGCCACTGCTTGTTGGCGAAGCGACCGCGAATGAAGCCCACCGAGGGGTCGAAGTAGTTGCGGTAGGAGTGGCTGCGCTCCTCGAAGTAGCGTGCGTCCTCCTCCTTGCCCATAGCCTTGGCAGCCTGTGCGGCAGCACCATCGGCCAAAGCGTATTCCATATCGTAGGCAATCGCCTCGTTGAACAAGTCGCAGGGAATGTAACCGTACTTCATGCGGAAGCCGTTACCGCGACCCTCGTTCATGGCTGTTGCCTTGATAGCCTCGTAAGCCAACTCACGGTCGAAGCCCTTGATGCCCTTGACGATAGCATCGGCAACGATGGGAATGGCAGGATTACCGACCATGCAGTCGGTCTCGTTACCCCACAAGTGCCATACCGGCAGACGCCCCTGCTCCTTGTAGATGTGGAGCATCGAGTTGATGATGTCGGGCATACGCTCCGAGTGGAGCAATGTCAGCATGGGCATCTTGGCGCGATAGGTATCCCACAACGAGAAGACGGTGTAGTTGGTGAAGTCGGCACCCTTATAGACCTGATGGTCGGCACCGCGATAGTCGCCGTTCACATCGGAGAAGGTCACGGGAGCAATCATGGTGTGGTACAGTGCGGTGTAGAAAATCTTACGCGCAGTCTCATCGGTAGTCGATACCTTCACACGCTTCAACTCCTCGTTCCATGCCTTGCCGGCAGCCGAGGCAGTCTCATCGAAGTTCCACTCTGCCAACTCGGTCGAGAGGTTCAGCTTGGCATTCTCCACGCTCACGGGCGAGAGAGCCACCTTCAGCATCACCTGCTCCTTGTCCGAAGTCTTGAACGACAGACGGGCATACATGTTGTTTTCACCTGCCAGCTCGAATTTCTCGAAAGGCTTCGACAGCTCGGCAGCAAAGAAGACCACCTGGTCCTTTGCCCAACCTGTCGAGCGGCGGTAACCGGTAATCATACGGTCGCCCTCCTGCTCCATGTGGGTCTCGGTAGCCTTGTCCCAGCAACCTCCGTTCTGAAGGTCGAAGACCAGAGCTGCGTCCTCGGCTGCGGGGAAGGTGTAGCGGTGGAAACCGACACGGTTGGTGGCGGTCATCTCCGCCTGAATACCGTAACGGGTCAGAGGCACGGCATAGTAACCGGGCTTCACGACCTCCTGCTTGCGGTCGGCATAGGACCACAGACCCGACTGGGGGTCTTTCTCCTCGCCACGCGCATAGGTTACTTCACCGATAACGGGCATGACGGTAACATCGAACAAATCGCCGATACCCGTACCGCTGAGGTGGGTGTGCGAGAAACCGATGACGGTCTCATCGCTCTCGTGGTAGCCCGAGCACCAATCCCAGGCAACGGGAATGCTGGTGGGGCCCAACTGCACCATACCGAAAGGCACGTTGGCACCCACGAATACGTGTCCGTGACCGCCTGTACCAATCTTCTGGTCAACATATTGTGTAAAATCCTCCTCCTGTACGGTCGCGGTACACGAAGCAAGTGCCACAGCCGCCAGGGAGATTATAGATTTAATCTTCATGATTATTTTTTGTTTGAAAGTTCAAAAGTTAGTTTTTCTCCGTTCATCAGTTCTTTGTGAGAGATACGGTATTTTTTGATATTCTTGCCACCCTTCTTCACACGGGCAATGCGCCAGTCATCGGGTGACGAACGCTTGCACTCGATATGCACGGGGCCCCACTCGGTGTCAATCTCCACGGTGTCGAAGACCGGCGTGGTGAGGGTGTAGAACGGCTCACCCGGACAATCGGGATAGAATCCCATCATCGAGAAGACCGCCCACGCCGACATTGTACCTGCATCATCGTTGCCGGGGATACCGTCGGGCTGTGTGGTGAAGTGGGTCTCGAGCAGTCGCTTGACCTCCTTCTGTGTACGCCACTCCTCACCGCTGAAACGGCTGAAGAGGAAGGGATAAGCGATATCTGGCTCGTTGGCAGGGTCGTAGAGACCCTCATCGAAGACCATCTGCAACTTATCGACAAACTTACGTTTGCCACCCATCAGCTCCGCAAGACCCGGAATATCGTGGGGTACGTAGAAGGTGTAGTTCCATGCCGAACCCTCGTGGAAACCGGGAACAGGCTCGAAGTTCTCACCCTGACGGGGGTCGAACGGCGCCATGAACTCACCGAACATGGTGATGGGTCGCAGCGTGCCGCTCACATCGTCATAGTAGTGGCGGTAGCCCATCGAACGCTTGCGCATGATTTCGGCATCGCGCTTGTAACCCAGCGAGTCGGCAAAGAGCGACAGCGCGTAGTCGGCAATGTAGTACTCCAGCGCGTGCGACACCGAGTTATCACCCGATGCATCGGCCGAATAGAGACCCAGAGGCACATATCCGCGTCCGATATACGGGTCGATGTCGGGACGCATCTTGTTCTCCGAGCCCTTGGTGTTCGCCGACTTCATCATCGCCTCGTAAGCCGTCTTGACATCGAAGTCACGAATACCCTTCATCCAGCTGTCGACAATCACGGGCAGTGCGGGGTCGCCCTCCATGGTGAAGGTCTCGCGTCCGAACAACTCCCACTTGGGCAACCAGCCCCACTCGCGGTACATATCCACCATCGAGTGAATCATCTCGCGCTGACGCTCGGGATAGACCAGTGTCATCAGCTGATGGAGGTTGCGGTAGGTATCCCACAGCGAGAAGACCGTATAGCGTGTACCATCGGTCACGCCCACACCATCGTTCTCCATGAGCGGATACTCGCCGTTCACATCGTTGAGTACATTGGGGTGAATCAGTGTGTGGTAGAGTGCCGTGTAGAAGACCATCTGCTGCTCGGGAGTTCCTCCCGTCACACGAATACGGCTCAAATCCTTATTCCACGCATCGCGTGCCGCCTTGCGGATGGCATCGAACGAGGAATCGGCAGTCTGCTCCGCCTCGAGGTTCTTGCGGGCGTTCTCCACACTCACGTAGGAAATCGCCATACGCACCTCAATCTGCTCACCCTCCTGAAGGTTGTCGTAAGAGAAGCGATAACCCAAATCATCGCCTGCCATCTCGCGACCGTAAGCATTATAGACCTTAATCTTGCCGTTGTCCCTGTCCCACTCGGCCTCCACACCATACTTGGGAGGCTGCTGTTTCCAGAAACCTGCCTTCGAGGGGACTTTGTTCACACGCATCACGAAGTAGATGGGGAAAACAGCCTGCGCGTTGTAGCAGAATGTACCCAGCAGCTTCATACCCTCAATCTCGGTGGACGATACCTTGCGCACACGCGCACCACTCTCGTTGGTCAGGCCCTCACCCAGGTTGAGAATGATGTGGCCCTTACCCTCGGGGAAGGTGTAACGCTCCACCGAAGTGCGCATCGTGGCGGTGGCTTCGGCACGGATACCGTACTTTTCGAGCAGGACGCTGTAATAGCCGGGAGTCGCCTCCTCGTTGTCGTAGCTCGAACCGTACTTCTTGTAGTTCAGTTCCAGCTCACCCGATGTGGCCATTGTCAGCAGAGAGCCCGACTCGGGACATCCCACGCCGCTCAACGAACCATGAGCAAAACCGGTGAAGAACTTGTTGTGGAATTCATAGGGTGTCGACCACCAACGGGCGTCCTTATCGTAACGATTCAGACTCGACCCCATCACATTGAAAGGCACTACGGACATCATGCCGTTGGGCATGACTGCACCCGGGTTAGTAGTTCCGAAATTGGTAGTACCTATAAATGGATTGACCTTATCGGCAGGCTCTTGTGCCAAGAGTCCGACCATAAGGTTCAATGCCATAACTGTAAGAACTAATTTTCTTAATATCATAAATGACTTGTCAGCACCTTTAATGTTCCGTTAGGTATAAACTTGACATTAAGTGTTGTAGCAGGCAGCAGGACGGTCTCACCCTGACGGATGGAAATCTCCTCGCCCTTGTCATCTCTCAGAGTACCCTCTCCGGCAAGACCCATCACGATGAGGAACGAGTCGAGCTTCGAAAGGTCCTTCCCGGCCTCCTCTGTGAGGTCGTAAAGCGAAGTGGTGAAGTAGTTGCACGATACCAGCTCTACCTCCTTGTTCTTCTCCTCCTTGTAGTGGGTGCGGTAGTCAGACTCCACCGAGAAATCGATGGCATCTTTTGCCAACTCCACATGCAGCTCACGGGGTTTGCCGTCCTTACCCACACGACCGTAGTCGTAGATACGGTAAGTCACATCGGAAGTCTGCTGAATCTCGGCTACGAACGAACCGGCACCGATGGCGTGAACACGACCTGCGGGCAGGAAGAAGACATCACCGGCCTTGACATTGTAGTTGGTCAGCACATCGGTGAGGGTGTTGTCTGCCACCTTGGCAGCGTACTCCTCGGGAGTCACCTGCTTCGAGAAACCCGAAAGAAGGTGTGCACCCTCATCGGCACCCACAACATACCACATCTCGGTCTTACCGTTCTTGCCGTGACGACGGTGCGACAACTCATCGTTGGGGTGAACCTGAATCGACAAGTCCTGACGTGCATCGATGAACTTCACCAACAGGGGGAACTCGGTGCCATGCTTCTCATAGACCTTGTTACCCACCAAATCACCCTTGAGAATCGAAATCAGTTCGGGGAGGGTCTTGCCGGCATACTCGCCATTGGCAATCACCGACTCGTCACCCTTGACGCCCGAAAGTTCCCAGCTCTCGCCGACCGACTTCTGGTCGGAGTTAAGGTGCTTGTAGGGAACGATTTTCTCACCGCCCCAAATAATAGTCTTCAGTATAGGTTCAAATTTAAACATCTCTTTTAATTATTTTTCTGCGTCCAACATTGAGAGTGCAAAAGCGTATGCACCCACCGAAATAGCCTGGCTGGCTCCGATTTTCGAAATTGCCACGCCAATACGCTTCGAGGGATCGTAATCCACGGTCTTGTCAGAACCGTAGACTTTAATCTTGCGGCTCTCGCCATTGGCAAACTCCTTGAACTCCTCCTCGTTGTCGAGGTCATAGACCTTCATCTGCACACGGTCGAGCTCCTCACCTGCGAGGGTGTTAATCTTCGAGCGCAACTCCTTGAGCAGTGCCGGCATGATGTACTTGCGTGCTGCGGTGATACCGCCACCGATGACAATCAGACCGTCGATGAGGGTTACGGCTGTGGCCATGGCATCGCCTGCCACCTCACCCAGCTCGGCGAAGGCCTGCTTGGCTGCCTCCACATTACCGGGAATCTTGCCGTCGGCAATGGCACAGATGTCCTTGGGCTCGAAGTTATGGTCCTTGTCACCCGACAGCTCGCCATAGACGCGCTTGATGGCACGTACTGCCACACCGTCCTCCACAATCACGTTGGGATACTTCTTGTGACGCAGACAGAAGGTCTCCACACAAGAGTTGTCACCGCGGTTGAGTCGGTTGTCCACCACCACACCGATACCGAAACCGGTACCGAAGGTGTAACCTACCAGGTTCTTGTAACGCTTGGTGCTGCCGGCAGCCTCCAGACGGGCGTTGATTTCGGGAAGCATACCTCCCAGCGCCTCGCCATAGGCGAACAGGTCACCATCGTTGTTGATGAAGACGGGCACGCCGAACTTCGACTCCAGGAAGGGACCCAGAGCCACACCCTCGCGGAACGAGGGGAAGTTGGGCAGATAACCGCCGATGATACCGTTGGGATAATCGGCAGGACCGGGGAAGGCGAAGCTGATAGCCACCGGCTTCTCGTCCAGCTGGTCAATCACAGCCTGAAAACCCTCAACCATTGTTGTCAAACACTTATCCAAATCATCAGCCTGAGAGGGGCGAGTGATAGGTTCAACTATGAATTTGTTGCCGCGCATGGCACCAAACACGAGGTTGGTGCCACCGGCATCGAGTGTAATAACTACACGGTTGTCGTTACGATACATTTTTATTAGAGGATATTGTTTTTCTTGGTAAACTCAATGATTTCGGGAATGTAACCGAAAGCCAGACCTGTAACAGTGTCGGCGCAACCGTAATAAACGGCAACACGACCTGTTGCGGGATCATGCAACGATGCGCAGGGGAAGGTTACGTTGGGCACGTCACCCATGCACTCGTACTGCTCGCGGGGAGAAATCAGGTACGGGCCGCTGCGTGCAACGCACTTCCAGGGCTCGTCGAGGTCGAGGAGTGCAGAACCGAAGGCATAGACATAACCGTTGCAAGAACGGAGCACGCCGTGGTAGAACAGCAACCAACCCTCGCTGGTCTCGATGGGCACGGGACCTGCACCAATCTTCATGCACTGCCATGCGCTGACCTCGAAGGGAGCGGGCGACATTACATGACGGTGGTGCCCCCAGTACTCCATGTCGGGAGACTCCGAGTAGAAGATATCACCAAAGGGAGTGTGGCCTGTATCGCTGGGACGCGACAACATGGCGAACTTGCCGTTAATCTTGCGGGGGAACAGCACACCGTTACGGTTGTAGGGCAGGAATGCGTTCTCGAGCTGGTGGAAGGTCTCGAAATCCTCGGTCCATGCGATACCGATGGTAGGACCGAAGTAACCGTTACACCATGTTACATAGTACTTGTCACCAATCTTGGCAACACGGGGGTCGTAACCATATACCCAGTTGGCAACTTCGGGGTCAGCACCCTCCAACTTGAAGTCCTCTTCCTTGATATCCCACTTGATACCGTCTACCGAGAAACCTACGTGGATACGCATACGGCGGTTGGTATCGTCGCAACGAAATACACCTGCGTAGTTATACTGATCCTTCTTGAAAGGAACTACTGCAGAGTTGAAGATACTGTTCGATGTCGAAAGGAGGTCACGGGGAATGATGGGATTCTCCGAATAACGCCAAAGGACTTCCTTAGAGCCCTCGGGGCGATCCTGCCAAGGCATATTGGGCAGATTCTCGCCCACAATTTTCAATTCACTCATTGTAGTAAAATTTTATTTGTTAATTAATTATTTATTTGATTACTATCTCATCGGTGAAAATCCAACCGCCGGCCTCGCCGTTGGAGAGGGCTTTCACACGGACATATCTTGCTTTTGCAGCCTCCTTCCACGCAAAATTGCGGTAGGTGGGGCGTTTGTCGTCGATGGTCACCTCGTGGGTGAGGACAGCTGCCGAACGGAAGTTCTCGCTATCGTCCGAGAGCAGGATTTCCACCTGCTTGGGCAACCATACCCATGCCGAGTACCACTGAATGAAGTCCATCGACACCTCGTTGAAGTTCTTGACCTCACCCAAATCGATGGTCACGTCCATATCGCAATTCAGGAAGCCCTGCCACAGTGTGGCGTAGCTCCACGAGCCGCGCTTGCCATCGGTCAGTGCCACTTCGCCGTCGGCAGCATATTGGAGTGCCCATTTGTTCACGTAGCTTACCTTGCAACCTTTTGCCAGATGCTCAACGGGTGCAAGCGACTCCTTGCGCTCGCCGAGCTCATTCGCCAAATCGAAGGTATTGTAACCGGCCTTGTGGGCAGACTCCACACGCATGAGTACGCGCTGACGGAACTCCTCATAGTTGCGACCCTCGGCAGGACTCCATGCCACCTCAGCGAGTGCGAACAGACGGGGATAGAGCATATACTCGGCGTGCTCGGGGGTGGGAATGCGCTCTGTCCACAGGTTGGCCTGCACACCCAGCACCATCTCGTGACCCTCCATCTCTGCGGGCGAGGGGTCATAGGAATAGACCTTTTCGAGGGGCAGGAAGCCCGACATGGCAGCAGGTTCGGTCTCGGGGTTGTTCTGGTAGCTGTCGAAGTAGCAGTGCGAACCGGGAGTCATCACCACGTGGTGACCCATGGCGGCAGCCTTGCGACCACCCGCCTCACCGCGCCACGACATGACGGTGGCATCGGGTGCCAATCCGCCCTCGAGGATTTCATCCCACCCCAGCAACTTGCGGTCGTGGGCATTGAGGAACTTCTCCACGCGACAGATGAGGTAGCTCTGCAACTCATTGACATCTTTCAAACCCTCCTTCTTCATACGTTTCTGACAGAGGGGGCACTTGCTCCAGTTACCCTTCGATGCCTCGTCGCCACCTATATGTATATATTTAGAGGGGAACAACTCCATCACTTCGGTCAGGACATTCTCCAAAAACTCGAAGGTCTTTTCGTTACCCACGCAGAACTCGCCCTGCGGACGGTGCACTGCATTGGGGCACGACAGCGAGGGGTAAACCTCACCGACCTCCTCGGAGTGACCCGGCATCTCAATTTCGGGAATGACGGTAATGTGCAGCGAGTCGGCACAAGCCAAAATCTCGCGGATGTCATCGGCAGTGTAGTAACCGCCCTCGGCTTCGGCAGCACCCTCCTCGGAGTACTTGCGGCCACCGTCCTGCCACTCCTGCCAAGTCTTGCCCACGCGCCATGCGGCACGGCGGGTCAGTTCGGGGTATTTCTTGATTTCTATACGCCAGCCTGCCGCATCGGTAAGATGGAGGTGGAGGCGGTTCATTTTCAGTGAGGCCAGCATGTGGAGCTGCTTCTTGACAAATTCTTTCGAGTAGAAGTGGCGCGACACATCGAGCATCAGACCACGGTAGGGATAGCGCGGAGAGTCGGCAATCTTCTGTGCCGCAATCTCACCCTCGCCGTGCTCCACCAACTGAAGCAGCGACTGCACGCCGTAGAAAAGACCCGTTTCGGTCTTGGCCTTGAGCAACACACCCTCCGAAGTCACCTCCATGAGATAGCCCTCATCGGCGGTCACCTCGTCAGAGAGCTCCAGACGGAGAGGCGTACCCTCCTTTTCGGTCAGATGAAGGGGAGTAGTCTTGATGTAATCCTTCAGCGCGACACACTCGGCATTGCAGCTCACCACGAAAGGTTTGTCGGTGGAGAGCGCACCCGAAGTATACTCCACCGATACGGGACGGGGCAGAATCACATTCTCCTGCTTGCCACTCTTGGCACCCGTGCAGACAATGAAGCAAACCACTGCCTCGAGGACGAAGAGCATGAGCCACAACATTTTGAGCTTTGCACCCGAAATCACGTGGTCCTTACCGCCCTTGTCGTCCTTGTGGGTGAAGGGCACGAACCATGTAATGAGGAATGCGGGCAGGGTGAAAATCATCACCATCATGAAGAACTTCTCATAGCCCAGCGCATCGCTCAGATAACCCGACACGGCACCGGTGACCATCACCGAGAGGTTCATGATACCCGAAGCAAAGGCGTAGTGTGCCATCTGGTGCTTTCCGGGAGCAACCTGCTGCATCATGAACAGCGTGAGACCCACGAAACCAAAACCGTAGCCGAAGTACTCCAGCACGATACCGCCACCTACCAGCCACATCGACGAGGGTTGGTAAGCCGCCAAAAGTGCGTAAACGACAAAAGGCACGTTGAAGATGCAACACAGGATAAAGAGCGAACGCTTCAAACCGCGGTTGGCGATATAGTATCCGGCCAGCAGCGAACCCAACAGGAAGGCTCCCGCACCGAATGTTCCGTAATAGAGACCAATCTGCTGGTTGGTCAGCCCCAGACCGCCGACCGAAGTCTCGGCCTTGAGGAACAGGGGGACAATCTTCATCACGAAGCCCTCGCCCAAACGGTAGAGGATGATGAAGGCGATGTAGTACCAGATATGTTTCTTGGTGAAGAAGTCGGCAATCACCTCTTTCAGTCCGTTGACACCCTCACTGAACGAGTGCTGCTCGGCAGCCGGACCGCTGGAGGGGAGAGCCTTCGAGTGGTAAAGACCCACGCAGACGAGCAGAACGCTCAAAATCATCAAGATGATGAACCAAGCCTGCACATAGGCATCGAACGAATCCTTGCCCGCCGCGGAGAACGAGTTGTAGAGCCAACCTGCCATCCACACCAGACCGCCCGTAGCCACCAATTTCGCAAGGTTGTAGAAAGCACCCTGCCAGCCGATATATTTGGCCTGGTCGGTGGAATCCAACTCCGACATATAGACACCGTCGGCGGCGATATCATGGGTGGCTCCGCTGAAGGCGATAACGGCAAAGACCGCTATACACACGGCGAAGAACTGCGGCATGTGCAGCGACAGGGCTGCCAGACCGAACAGCACACCACTCAACAACTGGGTGGTGACCACAAAGAATTTCTTGGTACGGAAAATTTCGAGGAAGGGACTCCACAGGAATTTAATCGTCCACGGCCACATAATCAGTGATGTCCAGAAGGCGATTTGTGCATCGGCAATGCCCAAATCCTTAAACATCACCGCCGAGACCATGTTTAAGACTACAAACGGAAGTCCCATTGCAAAATAGAGTGAAGGCACCCAACGCAAGGGATGGTTACTACTTGGTTTCATCTGTTATTTTTAGGTTTTAAACTTATTATTTTTTGATTTTTCGCTTTTTTACGCGTTCAAATATAGCTATTTTAGCGGACATTAAAAAACGACGAAGAGTAATCTTATCAGATATTTGTTCCAATTTGTCTTTCATTTTGCAATATCGCCGCCCCGGAAAAGCCCCTCAAAAACGCTCAAACCGCTCATAAAAAGCAAGATAAAGTCATTCGAAACCGCCACGACGGCTCATCGCAAAGACGCAATACAATATTAATGCAAAATCGCTACCTACACCTTTTCACCACTCCCCTCATGCAGGTATATCACACAAAAAAAGAGTCGGCGACCTTGTATTTAGCTGGAATTTTAATAACTTTGTGCTGATAGCAAATACCAACATCAGATAACCACATTCCGTTATGATGGACAAACTGAAAAAAATAGCAAACGAGTTCGCGCTGAAGGGCGAAATCAAGAGCATTGATTCGCTGGGCGAGGGATTCATCAACGATACTTTCATCATCCGCACCGAGGGTGATTGTCCCGACTATATTCTCCAACGCAAGAACAAAAACATATTCCCCGATGTGCCGGCCATGATGGAGAACATCCGCAAGGTGACCGACCACATTCGCAAGCGCGTCATCAAGCAGGGCGGCAACCCCTTGCGCGAGGTGATGACCGTCATTCCCACCACCGGCGGCAAACTCTACTTCCTCGATGAGGAGGGTCAGTATTGGGCAGTGTCGATATTCATCGACCACACCATCGCCTACAACAAGGCCGACACCGAGGAGCTGGCTCGCAAGGGCGGCGAGGGTATCGGCAAATTCCAGGCCATGCTCTCCGACTTCACCGAGCCTCTGGCAGAGACCATCAAGGGTTTCCACAACATCCGCCACAGATTCCTGCAATGGGACGAGGCTCTGCTTCGCGATGCCGCAGGACGCACCTCTTCGCTCAAGGAGGAAATCGGCTGGATAGAGTCGCGCCGTCAGGAGATGCTCGACTTCTGGAGAATGGTCGAGGACGGACGCATTCCCACACGCACCACTCACAACGACACCAAAATCAACAACATACTCTTCGATGAGAACGGCGATGTGCTCTGCGTCATCGATCTTGACACGGTGATGGCCTCCACCTCGCTCAACGACTTCGGAGATGCCATACGTTCGTACACCAACACCGGCGATGAGGACGACAAGGAGCTCAAGAAGGTGAGCATGTCACTGCCCATGTTCCGCGCCTATACAGACGGTTATCTCTCGCAGCGCGCCGAACAGCTCACCGACCGCGAGTTGAACTATCTGGCCTTCTCGGCACGTTACATCACCTACGAACAGGTGTTGCGCTTCCTGATGGACTACATCGATGGCGACACCTACTACAAGGTGAAGTACCCCGAGCACAATCTGGTGAGAACCCACGCCCAGTACAAGCTCCTGCAAAGCATGGAACAGCAGTACGACAAGATGTGCAACATCGTCAAGGAACTGACCAACAAATACACTAAATAATATGACCGTACACAAAATAGAGGGGTTGAATACCGACGACGAGAAGGCACTCGACAAGGCCTTTGAAGGTATCGAACCCCAGAAAATCGCTTATTGCAACTGGGCGAAGGAGTATCCCTATGCTCCCGATGTGGAGTTCAGGATGTTCCACACGGGCGACTATATGTTGCTTCGCTTCTATGTCAACGAAAGATACACGGCAGCCCGCGTCAAAGAGGACAACGGAAAGGTGTGGACCGATTCGTGTGTCGAGTTTTTTGTGTCCCCCGATGGTGGCAAGAGCTACTACAACTTCGAAACCACCTGCATCGGCCACCTGCTGCTGGCACACCACCTCTCTCGCGAAGAGGCAGAGTATGCCACAGAGGAGATTCTCTCATCGGTAAGACGCACCCCCTCACTTCCCCGCCGAAACTTCGAGGAGGTAGAGGGCAACAACCAATGGACACTCACCCTGCGTGTGCCCCCCACGGCACTCTTCCGCCACCACCTCACCACGTGGAACGGCGCGGAAGTGACGGCCAATCTCTACAAATGCGGTGACCTGCTCACCCTTCCCCATTTCCTGTCGTGGAAACCCATCTCGATTGAAAAACCCGATTTCCACAGACCGGACTTCTTCCAAACTTTGAAATTCGAATAACTACAACGACTATGAATAACAAGTATTCACTCCCCGAGGAGGGAGGTCTGCTGGAGCACGCCGCTCCCAAAGACATTATCCGCCGTTTTGAGAAAATCAACACCAACATTTTCGACAACGAGTACGACGGTGTACAGTATGTGGCTGACAGCATCACTGCAGCCATCAAGTCATTCAACGAGAACCGCCTCTTCGTGCTGGGTCTCACCACCGGTCAGACTCCCCTGGGTCTCTACCGCGAGCTGGTCGAGCGTCACAAGAAGGGTCTCATCTCGTTCAAGAACGTAGCGGTCTATACCCTCGACGAGTTCTACCCCATTCACTCGACCGAGCAGCAGAGCCGTAACTTCCGTATCCACGAGGAGTTCCTCAACCACGTTGACATCCTTCCCGAAAACATTCACATCCCCGATGCCGAAATCGCACAGGACAAAATCACGGATTACTGCCGTCAGTATGACAAGGCACTCTCGAAGATTGACCTCATGATTATCGGTCTGGGCGAGGACGGACAGATTGGTTTCAACGAACCGGGCTCCTACGAGTTGTCGCGTACCCGTCTGGTACAGCTCACCTACAATACCCGCAAGATTCAGTCGGGCGCATTCTTCGGTCTGGAGAACACCCCCAAGATGGCCATCACCATGGGTATCGACACCATCAAGCGTGCCGACAGAATTATCCTCATGGCATGGGGCGAGAACAAGTCTTCGATTATTCAGAAGGTCGTAGAGGGTGAGGTCACCACTCAGGTGCCTGCATCTCTGCTCCAGTCACACCGCAACATCGAGGTGGTACTCGACAAGACCGCCGGCGAGAAGCTCACCCGTGTGGAGACTCCCTGGTTGGTAGGTCCCTGCGACTGGCAGCCCAAGTTCATTCGCAAGGCTGTGGTATGGTTGTGCGGCGTGGTGAAGAAACCTATTCTGAAGCTCACCTACAAGGACTACATCGAAAATTCGTTGGGCGAGCTGCTCGAGAAGCAGACCTACGACCAAATCAATATCAAGGTATTCAACGACTTGCAGCACACCATCACCGGGTGGCCGGGTGGCAAACCCAATGCCGATGATTCGACCCGTCCCGTATCGTCGAATCCCTTCCCCAAGCGTGTGGTTATCTTCTCACCCCACCCCGATGACGATGTTATCTCGATGGGCGGTACTTTCATCCGTCTGGTACAGCAGGGTCACGATGTACACGTAGCCTACGAGACTTCGGGTAATGTGGCTGTTCACGATGATGTGGTATTGCAGAACATCGACACCGTCCGCGAGCTGGGCTTCGGTGACAAGACCGCCGAGGTGAAGCAGATTATCGCCAGCAAGAAGAAGGGCGCCCCCGAACCCCGTCCCCTGCTCGACCTCAAAGGCTCGATTCGCCGTGCCGAGGCTCGTGCCGCCGTGCGTTCGTTCGGTCTGAACCCCGACACCAACGCCCACTTCCTCAATCTGCCTTTCTATGAGACAGGCGGTATCAAGAAGGGACAGCTCACCGAGAAGGACTACGAAATCATCGTCAAGCTCCTGCGCGAAATCAAGCCTCACCAGATTTATGCAGCCGGTGACCTGGCAGACCCCCACGGTACACACCGTACCGCCATGGAGGCCATTCTCGCCGCTCTGGAGATTGTCAAGGACGACGAGTGGCTGAAGGATTGCCACCTGTGGCTCTACCGCGGTGCATGGATGGAGTGGAACCTCGGTATGGTCGACATGGCAGTGCCCCTCTCGCCCGACGAGCTGATTATGAAGCGTCACGCCATCTACCGCCACCTCTCGCAGAAGGACATCATGCCCTTCCCCGGCAGCGATCCCCGCGAGTTCTGGCAGAGAGCCGAAGACCGCACACAGAACACCGCACGACTCTACGATGAGTTGGGAATGGCAGAGTACCAGGCTATCGAGGTATTCGTCAAGATGTTCTAAAACAAGACTTTAACAAGTTACAATCAATTTTTATAAAACACAGTTATCATGAGACTGATTATTGAAAACAAACCCCAGGAAGTTGCCAAGTGGGCAGCCAACTACATCATCGAGCAGATTAAAATCAAGGCACAGCACACCTCGTCGCCTTTCGTATTGGGTCTGCCTACCGGTTCTACTCCCCTGGAAACCTACAAGGAGCTGATTCGCCGCCACAAGGCAGGTGAGGTATCGTTCAAGAATGTCATCACCTTCAACATGGACGAGTATGTGGGTCTGCCCGAGGATCACCCCGAGAGCTACCACACCTTCATGTGGGAGAACTTCTTCAGCCACATCGACATCAACCCCGAGAACGTAAACATTCTCAACGGTAATGCCGAGGATTTGGTGAAGGAGTGCGCCGACTACGAGGCACGCATCGCCGAGGCAGGTGGTATCGACCTCTTCATGGGCGGTGTCGGCGAGGACGGTCACATCGCATTCAACGAGCCTTTCTCGTCGCTGACTTCGCGCACACGTATGAAGACCCTGACTCAGGACACCATCAACGTAAACGCTCGTTTCTTCGGCGGTGATACCACTTTGGTTCCCAAGACCGCTCTCACCGTAGGTGTGGGTACCGTTCTGTCGGCTCACAAGGTGCTGATTCTGGCTACCGGTGCCAAGAAGGCTCGCGCCGTGCGTCACGGTGTGGAGGGTGCTTACAACCACCAGTGGACCATCTCCGCTTTGCAGGTTCACCCCAACGGAATTTTGGTATGCGATGACCACGCAGCAGAGGAGTTGCGCGTATCGACCTATCGCTACTTCAAGGATATCGAGAAGGACAACCTCATCTAATCCTCGCGTAGCACAAAACGCAAATAGGACAACTCCCTTTTCGGGGAGTTGTCCTATTTTTTTGTGGTGATTGGGTCATCTGAACGAGCGTCCGCTCGGAAAAAGTTTCTTCGAACGGCTAAAAATGGGTATCTTTGAGTCTTGAGAGTAAGACTTTTCAAAAAACAGACAAAATCATGTTGGCATATACTTATATCGACAAGGGGCATTTCGAACTCCTCGACAAGCCCCGTCCGCAACTGCAATCCCCCCACGATGCCATTGTGCGCGTGACCTTGGGCAGCATCTGCACCAGCGACCTCCACATCAAACACGGCTTCGTACCCCGTGCCGTGAAGGGCATCACCGTGGGACACGAACTGGTGGGTGTGGTCGAACAGGTGGGCGAGGAGGTACACTCGCTCCGTGCGGGCGACCGCGTATCTGTGAATGTGGAGACCTTCTGCGGCGAGTGTTTCTTCTGCCGTCACGGCTTTGTGAACAACTGCACCGACCCCGACGGCGGTTGGGCGATAGGTTGTCGCATCGACGGCGGACAGGCGGAATATGTGCGCGTACCCCATGCCGAGCAGGGACTCACCCCCATTCCCGACTCGGTGAGTGACGAGGCGGCCCTCTTTGCCGGCGACATTCTCGCCACAGGATTTTGGGCGGCACGCATCTCCGAAATCACGGAGGAGGACACCGTACTGATTATCGGCGCGGGACCTACGGGACTCTGCACCCTGCTCTGCGTGATGTTGAAGCGTCCGCGCCACATCATCATCTGCGAGAAATCGGAGGAGCGCGCGGAGTTTGTCCGCCGCCACTATCCCGACATTGAGGTGGTCTCGCCCGAAGCGTGTCGTGAAGCCGTTGCGAGTCACTGCCCCCACGGAGGTGCCGACCGCGTGATTGAGGTAGCCGGCAGTGACGAGACCTTCCGCATGGCGTGGGAGCTGGCACGCCCCAATGCCATAGTCACCATCGTGGCGATGTATGACCGTCCGCAAATCCTCCCTCTGCCCGATATGTACGGCAAGAATCTCATCTTCAAGACGGGCGGTGTGGACGGCTGCGATGCTCGCGAAATTTTGCATCTCATTGCCGAAGGGAAAATCGACACCACGCCCCTCATCACCCACCGCTACCCCCTGCAACGCATCGAGGAGGCGTACGAATTGTTCGAGAACCACCGCGATGGGGTCATCAAGGTGGCGATAGAGAACCGATAGCAAGGCTGTCTCAGAACGGAAAGGCGACAGAACGGGACAAGTTTTCGACCGGCACGGAAAAGGCGGCTTTTTGCATCGGATTTTGCAATCACAGGCTCACGCTCATTCGAGTGTGGGCTTTTTTGTGTCATTTCGGGCGGTTTGGCGCGAGATATTGCATCGGACGACCAAATACACGGCGTAACACTTTCCGCGGGCAAATCGGGGAATACGATGGAATTTAGGAATATAACTTTGTACGGTTGCGGAGGCTTCTATACGTCCCGACTCCCCCATCGGGCAAAAAAAATCCGACGACCTTTTGGGTCGTCGGATTATCTTGTGATGGGAGGGCTGTCCCCGCAGGGACGCCCACCATCGGAATTACAACTTAATGATGTTGAAAACTCGCTTTACCTGTGCATTGGCGGGAAGTTCAACTACCGAGAACTGAACGAAGTCTGACTCCACGGTCTTCACCTCCTGTGCCGAAGCCAGCGCGAACAACTTGCTGAACATGGGAGCAACAGCGTAAGTGTTGGCAGCTTTCTTCTGAGCACCTGTGCGGGTCAGAACAATCTTCGAAATATCGGGAGCCAACGAAACGAGGTTCATCGTGTTCTCCGAAACCTGGAAGAAACCGGGATAGAACTGCTGTGCCTCACCCTTGAGGATAAGTTTCTTTTCAGCATTGAAGCCCAACGAAGTAGGCATGAATGAGAATGAACTCGACTTCTGGTCGAATACACCGAATGCCAAACCTGCGTCACACATCTCTGCGGGCTTGTCTGTTCCGGCATTGACATCCCACTGAACGGGCTTCAACTCACCGCCGACCTCCTTGTAGAGCAAATCGGTCTCCAGGTAGATAGCACCCAAATCGGCATCAAAACGAGCGATGAAGAAACCCTCTGGCTTTGCACCGATAATCTTGTCGAGAAGGAGAGGGTGAACAAGACCGGTAATCTTCACCAAACTCTCAGCCTCTTTATAAGCCTCAATCTTCACGGGAGTAGCAGGAAGTTCAGCCTGACCGATAACACTTACAGAATTCATGGTGTAGTCGCCATAGAAATCCTTCATGGCAACAGGCTCCATGTTTCCACCCTCGATGGTAAACTCGCACTCGACTGTATCCAGTGCCTTACCGTCAAGACCGTAAACCACAACCAGAGCCACATAATTACCGTTGCTGTGGATAGTCATCGCTACCTGACCGGACTTCTCAACCTTGGTTGAAATCTGACCCTTCTCGTCAGCCTTGATCTCCTCGTACTTTTTCTGCTTTGCAGCCTCGTCAGCCACCTTTTCAGCCTTGACAACAGCTACACGGCAAGCCGATACCTGGTCATTGAAGTCGAAATTGAGCACTGCGCTGGTGACGTTCTTTGCATCGGTGAATACACCTGCGTAAGATACGTTGCACTCGGGAGCGGGTGTGGGAATCTCGGCACCGGGCAGAACGATTCTCATCTTACCGCTGGCATTGACAGCCATACCACCGATACCATCGATAATCAAACCGACAGACTGTGCGGGGAAGGAAATCACGCCATTCTCAATCTTGCCCACAGGAGCATTTGCCTGATCCTTGAACAAATCGCGAACCATACCTACGATAGTGGGACACATCTTGTCGGGGCCACTGAACAACTGACCATTGAGACTCATACCCAGCTCCGAACGCTCGATACGAACTTCAGCGGGGTTGGTGCAATCGATAACAATAGAAGCAGAGGTTGCATTGGGAGCACCTGCGTCAGCGAGAGCACCTGCAAACTGGGTAGACCAGAACGGACCGTCGGCACTGTAAACATTCGACAGACGATAGATATTCTCGTTGAGAATCGACTGATCCACCTGTACTTCGTAAGTCTCGATAGGCTGACCGAATGCCGAAGCGAAGATATCATCGGTATAAACGCCCTTACCCATAGGCTTGAAGGGAGCCTCACGTCTGTAAGTGAAGGTGTATTTGGTAGAACCATACTCATAAGTATAATCGGCATCGGTAAGCTCCAGCTGGATTTCAACGGGAACACCTGCGGGATACTCGTTACCCTCGGCAACGCTGACACCAATCTTCAGATCGGCCTCGGTAGCGTCCTTTGCAAAAGATACCACGGTAGGAATCTTGAGGTAGTCAGCCAAATCGGGGTTCGCAATCTTGCAGCTGATAGAAGCATCGAAAGCCTCGCCAGCACCATGACGCAACACCTTGATGACGAAATGGTCATCCTTGTAAGGCGATTCCAACTCGACAGGTGAATTGGCATCGAAGAATACCTGCGTCTTCGAATCATTTACCGGTGCTGCGGGGTTGTAGTCTACATCGTCCTCGCAAGAGGCAAATCCCAGCACACCGACAAATGCCATCATATATAATAATCTACTGACAATTTTCATAGCTCATCAATTTTTATTGTTTCTGACTGGTAATGGAGCAAGAGCCGGCCGTCGAGCCGGCCTTGCACCATTTGAAGTTTATTCTCGCGGATTATCTTCCGTCCCACTGACGCAACTTACCGGAAGGATCGGGATTGTTCAACTGATCGGTAATTGCGGTGTTGTTCTGGAACTCGGCGCGAGTGATGACAATGTTCCACTGGGGTGAACGGCCGTTGGGGCAGTTCAGCGCGAAGATGGTAGGCTGGTTTGTTCCCTTGTAACCGCGAACGAAACCAATGTCAAGACGCTTGAGGTCGTACATCACGATACCCTCACCGAAGAACTCGATTCTCTTCTGGAGCATCATCTCCTTGTGGAAGTCCTCCAGATTAGCAGCCTTACAACTGTAAGTTGCACCGTTAATCATACGGTAGCTGTTCATGTAAGTCTCAAGCAGAGACTTGGCTTTTGCCAAATCAGTCTGGGCAACAGCCTCCATCTCGATGAAGTACATCTCCTCTACACGCATCAAAGGATAGTCGTTGAGCGCACCGATGGTCCACTCCTGTGTCTCACCGTTGCAGGGACGGAACTTCAACGAAGCGTAGGGCTTGGTGTTGGCCATGTAGTCCTGAGCATCGCCGTTAATCTTATAGTTGTAGTAGTCCCACTTCTTGGGATCGAGGAACGCGTGCTTACGGAAGTCATTTTCATTGATGCTCTCGTACAACGCACGGTCGATACCAATCATGGCGTAGTGATAGTCGGCATAACCCCAAACAGCCTCCGAGCAGAAGTGTGCAAACATATTGTGGAGGTTACCCAGCTGCGATGCAGTCACGGGCAGAGACCAAATCCACGAATTGTTGGCATCGGCATTGTTGAATGCTGTTGCGGGATCCTCCCACTGCTGCTGTGTCATGGGAGTACAGCCACTGACTTCGATAGCCTTGCGGGCATACTCGGCAGCCTTGGTGTAACCTGCGGCATCACCACCGGCACCTACTTCGAGGTAAGCACGAGCACAGAGTCCGTAAACGACACCCAGTGAAGGCATCATACCGCGCTTGGGCGCGTACTCGGCCAACAGCGTCTCGGCCATCTTCAAATCGGAGAGGATGAAATCGTACATATCTTTGTGCGATGCACGGGGATTGTTCTTGGCTTCAGCCTCTGTGGTACTCTCTTTGACGATAGGCACGGTCAGACCCTTGACATTCGAGATGTCATAGGTACCGTCGATGTCCTCAGCGTGGGGAGCCTTAGGCTCGAACAAACGCGCCAAATCGAGGTAATACTTTGCACGGAATGCGTAAGCGTGACCCAAAGCAGCCTTCATGTCACCCTCAGCTTCGGGCGAAATCAGACGGATAACCTTGTTGGCACCCTCAATCCACTGGTAGTAAGCCTGCCAGAAGTAAGCGGGCATCACATAACGCGAATCCTGGAACTGGTTACGTGCATAACCACTGAAGTGGCAATACGTTGCGTTGTCACCCATGACAGCAATATCACCGCACATGAAGTCGGTTCTCAAACCGATAGATGCAATACCAAAGTCGGTCTGGTCGGCAGGTCTGACAGTACCTGCTGTAACCATCGATGCAGGAAGAGCGGCAATCAAAGCCTTAGTAGCAGCCTCATTCGATGCTACCTGCCCCGCCGTTGGCGTGCCACCTTTGGGGAATGTCTCTTTGATACAGCCTGTGAAGACAGGTGCTGCAAGCAAGAGAGCAGCTGATATTTTCAATATGCTTTTCATAATTGTTTCGTTTTTATCAGACGGTTAGAAAGTTACGTTCACACCACCGGAGATGGTACGGATAGGCGAATACATCGAAGAGTTGGTAGTACCCGACAGCGACTGACGAGGATCCAAACCACGACGATATGACCAGTAGAATACGTTGTCACATGCCAAGTAGATGCGCATACGCTCCACCTTGAACTTGCGAGTGAAGTTCACGGGAAGGGTGTAACCTACCTGAAGGTTCTGGAAGCTGAGGTAACTTGCGTCAACCAGGAAACGGTCAGACATCGCGTTGATGTTCTTATCGTTGAACTGGTAACGAGGAATGTTCGAATTGGGATTCTCGGGAGTCCATGCGTTGAGCACGTCCTTGTGAACATTCGAACCGCCCGATGTGGGAGCACCTACGAACGAAGCATAACCCGAATCATAGGTCAGACCACCAATCTGGTAAGTGAAGCTGGCCGAAATATCAACACCGTAGAACGAGAACGAAGTGCCGAAACCACCATATACCGAAGGTGTGGGGTTGCCACAGAGGTAATCGGTAGCCTCCTGATACTCTTCAGTAGTCTCACGACCAACTACATTACCGTCCTTGTCCAATTTGTTGCGGTACCACATGGGAAGACCATTTTCGTGGTTGATACCAGCGTACTGAGGCATATAGAAGGTATTGAGCGGCAGATTCTCACCCAGGAACGACGAACCGGTAGCAAAACCCGAATAACCCTGAACAGTCATGGTCTTCTTGGCATCGGGCAACATGGTCACCTTATTCTTGAAGTGGGTCAGGTTGAAGTCGAAATCCCAGCTGAAGTTCTTGGTGCGGATAAGACCGGCGTGCAACTCCATCTCGAAACCTGAGTTACGCATATCACCGACATTGTCGAAGTAACCGCTGTAACCCAACGAGAGAGGTACGGGGAAGAAGAACAACATATCCGTAGTCTTGCGGTAGAAGTACTCCATGCTACCGGTCAGACGGTTGCCGAAGAGTCCGAACTCGAAACCGGCATTCATATTGGTGTTGGTCTCCCAAGTGATGTTGGGATTACCGTGGTGACCGGCAACGAGTGCCAACTCACCGTCGTTGTTCTGAATCGAATAGGTATCGGTATAGAGGTAATCGCCGATGTTATCGTTACCCTGCGAACCGATAGAGAATTTGAGCTTCAAGAGGTCCACCCACTTGGCGTTGAACCAATTTTCGTGGTTGATAACCCACGCACCACCGACAGACCAGAAGTTACCCCAACGGTGATCGGGATGGAAGCGCGAAGAAGCATCACGACGATACGAACCGCTCAGGAAGATACGGTTGTCATAGTCATACTGTACACGACCGAAGTAACCCTCGTTGTTGTACTTCGAACGGTTAGAACCTACCTGCTGCTTATCGACAACGGCTGCGTCCAACTCGTCGGCATTGGGAGTCCAGAGCATAGCCTTCGAACCGCCCAGGGTGTAGCCCTGCGACTTGTAGTACTCGTGACCCAACATCGCCTCGAAGTGATGATGCTCACCGAAGTTCTTGGTGTAGTTAATCAACTGCTGGAGGTTCAAATAAGTCGAACGGTTGTGGTGAACGCTCAAAAGACCGCCATCGATAGCAAACTGACCATACATGGCGTTACGTCTCTGGATCGAGCGAGTCTCATCGAGACCGAAACCGACATTGACAGTTAATTTCAAATCCTTGTAGAGCTGGAAGTCTGCAAAAGCAGTACCGTTGATGGCGTTACCCTCGCTGAGCGACTTATCCAACCACGAAGTCTGCAATGCGTTGGCCGAAGGCTGGATAGGACGCGACAGACCTGCGTTGCCCTTGTCACCGTAGTCGTACATCTTCATACCGTACTTGTCGACCATGATGTTACCCTTACCGTCACGGATGTAAACGGGATAGATAGGAGCCATGTAGGTCGAGAAGGCGAAGATGTTACCGGTTGAAGAACCGTTACCCTCGTCACCGTTACCGTTGTTCCACTTGAAGTTGGCGTAACCGAAGTTGGCACCTACCTTCAACCATTTCTTGGCCTGGAAGTCGGCACGCAGACGACCGGTGTAACGCTCCATGTCGGAACCCTCGATGATACCCTGATTGTTCAGGTAACCGAAAGAAGCCGAGAACGAAGAACGATCGGAACGACCCGAAACGCTGATGTTGTACTCCTGACGGAGCGAGCTCTTATAGGTCTCGTCCAACCAGTCGTCGGGACGCAACCAGTAGTCCTGACCGCCGTAATTGACCAGACGACCCAGCGTAGCGTTGGGGTTCACCTTACCGTTCTGACCGATGAACATCTCACCCTGGGGAACGGTATATACCTGGTAAGCCAGACCACCCGACATTGCGGGACCGACTACCATGTTGTTAGCCTTGATGTAAGCCTGATCGGGAGAGAGCTTCTCCTTGTCTACATAGTAGTTGTAGAGTGCGC
Organism: Alistipes sp.; assembly: GCA_020026335.1. Classification (GTDB taxonomy): domain Bacteria; phylum Bacteroidota; class Bacteroidia; order Bacteroidales; family Rikenellaceae; genus Alistipes. The sequence continues at coordinate 107,168 of JAHHQO010000005.1, forward strand.
CGTAGTACGACTCGTAATACTGTGCAGGGCTTGAGAGCGTCTCGTAGGTACGCATAGCGCGAGAGTTAACACCCCACTTGGCGTCAACATTCACCACTGCGTCACGCGACTTGGCTTTCTTGGTAGTAATCATGATGACACCGTTGGCACCACGAGCACCGTAAAGTGCATTGGAAGCGGCATCCTTCAACACAGTCATCGACTCGATATCCTGAGTATTGATGTTGTTCAGGTCACCGGGATAAGGTACACCGTCGACAACAATCAGAGGATCGGTACCCGCAGAAATAGAGCTGAAACCACGAATGACCAACTGGGGTTTTGCACCGAGGTCACCCGAAGCGGTAGTCATCTGCACACCGGCAACCTTACCCTCCAAAGCACGGGTAACACTGGTGTTCTGCACCTTGGCGATATCATCAGCCTTAACGACGACAGCCGAACCGGTGAAGGCTTCCTTCTTGGCAGTACCGAATGCTACGACCACCACATCCTCGATAGCCTGTGTGTCCTCCTTGAGGGAGACTTTGAGGTAGGTCTGTTCGCCGACCTCTACACGCATTGTGTGATAGCCGATATACGAAATCACAAGAGCATCTTTACGTCCCGCACGGATATCGAACATACCCTCTGCGTTGGTAGTTGTTCCGACACTTGTGCCTTCCACTAAAATGGTAGCTCCGATGATGGGTTCTCCTTCAGAACCTGTAACCAGACCGGAGACCTGCTGCTTCTGGGCAAAAAGCATGCCCCACCCAAATACAGCAATCAGCAATAGTACAATTTTTCTTACCATAAGCGTTAAATAAATTGGGTTTGATTATAAAGTCCAATAGCAAAAGTAAAAAAACAAGTAGAAATCTGCAAGAGAATTAATAAAATAAATTTACTAAATTTTGCATTATTAGCAAACACCCCCGGTTTGATTATACATTTCCTAAAAAAACTGAATTATTGTTATAATCTGTAATTATTTTAAGAATTCGAAGAATTTTCAGTTTATATCTTATTGATTATCTGCACTTTACCACTCTACTGAAATTTATCGGTTTTTCGACCCTCACCGCTCAATCTCCAATCACCGATTTTGCACAACATTGAGAGAGCGTTGTTTATACTTATATATTATATAAGATTATTATTAAAATTTAGTTACAGGCACCCTGTTAATCAGAATATTTACTATCGATAAATAATTATTAATTAATCATAATAACTCATTTTTTATTAAAAATCCGACCAAAAACACACTAATTTTTCCGATAATTCCCCGAAAATTGGGATGCTGCCATAATAAATTAATTTAATAAGTCATTCCGACTGCCATATTTGCCAATCTTCATCACATTTTTTCGGCAGCAATATCACCTATTTCCGTTACGTTTCATCACTACCCCATTTCTTGTGCAAAGAAATTTTACAATTGGCGAGGTCCGTGGAAAGTTTTTTGACAGATTTTTTTTCGTAATGGCGGGGAAAGGAGCGATTTTTCGTTTTCCGCGGAGTCGGCTGGACGGGACGGAGTGTTCGGATTTTCGGATTAGGAAACTGGAGGGGGGCGCGGAGAGGGAATTCTTTGGGAGGCGTTCTTTAGGGAAGAGGGAAAGAGAAGGTTCAGGGGAACGAGAAACGCGGGCGGTGCGTTCGGGAAGGGAGATTACGGGAGGAATGAATTTGTGAGAGGAAGCGTTCGGTAAGGATTGGGGAGGGGAAGCGTCGTTCGGGGAATTTCAATGGTGGAAAGAGGATTTCGAGACAGATGGGGAAGCTGATTTGGGGGGGGGAGGAAGCATTGAAAAGTGAAGCGAGAATGGTTCGGCAAACATATATATTTGTTGCGCCACACATAATATAGGTATAGAAAATGCTCCGCGCCGATAAAATCCGAGACCATCGCCACGAAAAGCAACTTCCACATCACAAAAAATGGGTAACACCCCAACCGTCAGCCCGGAATTATCACTAATTTCGCACCGCATTCGGTCATCGACCGTAAAAATTCTGCTCCGACATGGAAAAAAATTCACCACGTATCCTCGGCAACACCCACTGGGACGGTCTGCGGGGACGACAACTCTATATCGCCATGGCCGCCTTGCTGTGCGGTCTTTTCTTCTCGGTAATGGACGGCACGGTGTGCAATGTGGCACTGCCCACCCTCTCCCGCGAGCTGAACATCGCCCCCTCGGAGTCGATATGGATTGTCAATGCGTTTCAAATCGTCATCGTGATGATGTTGCTGCCCTTCGCCTCGTTGGGCGAACTGATTAGCTACCGCAAGATTTACCTCATCGGCATCACGTTGTTCACCTCGGGTTCGCTGCTCTGCGCCATGGCCGCCTCGTTCGGCGGGTTGGTAACGGCGCGTGTGGTGCAGGGACTCGGTGCCGCCATGGTGATGAGCATCAACACCTCACTCGTCAAACTCATCTACCCCAAGAAACATCTGGGCAAGGGCATCGGTCTCAATGCCACGGTCGTGGCGTTGGGTTTGGTGGCAGGTCCTGTGATTACGGGAGCCATTCTCTCGGTGGCAACGTGGCACTGGCTCTTCATCATCAACCTGCCGTTTGGTCTCATCGCCTTTCTGCTGGCACGCAAATCACTGCCCGAGAACCCCACGAAAGTGGAGGGACGACACTTCGACTATCGGGAAGCCCTCCTCAACGCCCTCACCTTCGGACTCTTTTTCGCCTGCTTCGAGGCCTTCTCCAACGATGTGGCGGAGTGGATTCTGCTCATCGGGGTGGCGTTGTTCCTCCTCACGGCCACCGTCTATGTGCGTTACCAGCAGCACCGCGAGTTCCCCATGTTGCCCCTCGACCTCTTGCAGAGCTCCATATTTTCGCTCTCCATCATCACGAGCATCGTCTCCTTTGCTTCGCAGACGCTGGCGATGGTCGGCATGCCCTTCCTGCTGATGCACTCTTTCGGCTACGATGCCGTGCAGACGGGAGTACTGATGACCGCCTACCCCATTGTCATTCTGGTGATTGCGCCCATATCGGGATTTCTCATCGGGCGCGTCAGCCCCGAATTGCTGGGTTGTTTCGGATTGCTGATGCTCTGCATCGGTAGTTTTCTGTTGGCGTTCCTCCCTGCGGACTGCGGATTTTGGGACATCGTGTGGCGTTTTGCGGTGTGCGGTCTGGGCTTCGGATTCTTCCAGTCGCCCAACAACCACCTCATTCTCTCCGCCGCCCCCACCCACCGCGCCGGCAGTGCCAGCGGTATGATGGCGTCCGCCCGATTGGTGGGACAGACCACGGGAGCGGCATGTGTGGCGATGGCATTCCGACTCTTTGACGACAAAGGCCCCATGATGACAATGGTTTTGGGCGGTATGCTCTCCTTAGCGGGTATGCTCTCATCGTTGGCAAGGTACATCGGCGCACGACACAAATAAAAAAAGCGTCCGACTCTTCGTCAAACGCTCCATCTAACCTATCTACCGAAAAAAAAGACCTCCTGCCCCGAAGGGTAGGGAGTCTTTTTCATTCTTCCGCAAAGGGAAGAGTGAAATCTCCTTATCGGATTTCTATCATACGAAGCTCGTCGGCATGCGCGTCCAAAGCCTTCTTGTGCAAATCAATCGTCAATACGCCATCGTTTACCGATGCAGAGATTTGCTCACAATCCACATCATCGGGAAGGGCCAGTGCTTGCTGGAACTTCGAGTATGAGAATTCGCGGCGCAAATATTTTTTATTCTTATCTTCATCCTTCTTGTCCTCCTTCTTCTCAATCGACACAACGAGATGCTCGCTGTCCGAGAGATAAATTTTAAAATCATCTTTGGTCATACCGGGAGCGGCGACCTCTACCTTGTAGGATTTTTCGTCCTCACTCACATTGATTGCCGGTGCCGTGGCTTGAGCTTTGGGCATCCAATCATTCTCAAAGAAATCGTTAAATAAACTCGGCAACCAATCTTGATTGTAACTTCTTCTTACAGGTATCATAATCAATTCCTCCATTTTTTTAAGTTTAACATCTCTTTGGATTGAACCACTTTTGAGATTCAATTCACCCCTCAATACTTCAAATTGTGTGCCACGACTTTTTCGTCCTTTGTAGAGCCCCTGCCGCGCACCTCGATGTCGTTTTTTAGCACAAAATATGACAAATAATGCCAAACCGTGACATTTTGTCACCGAAAAGTTCACATCTTTCACCCATTCATTGACACGGGTGAGAAGTTTATGTGGTGAAAAATCGCGTTTTCGTTGAAAAAATTTTTGTCACTTCCATTCAATACATATATTTGCAATTGATAAATTTGATAAATAGTGCTTGATATGAAAATACGTTTTTTCACACTTCTCACAACGCTTTCCCTGCTGGCGAGCGGCTGCTCCGACACCCCCATGACGGAGTCTCCGACACCCGACCGAAAGATGAAAGTCATCGTGGGTTCGTCCCCGAGTCTCGACATCGAAACCCGCACCCAAATCGGTGAGGACGGCAGCTCGGTGCAATGGAAAGAATCCGACAAAATCACCCTGTGGGCAGTCAATCTCCGACAGGAGAGCGTGGTCGATGCGGTGGATTTCGCCCTCTTCCACTACAATTCGGAGTTCTCTACGGCACGTTTCACCGCCGACATTCCCACAATGGAGGCAGGCAGTTATACTTATTATGCCCTCTCGCCCCGCCCCAACCACTACGACATGACGCAGGGCGTGGCATCATTCGATATCCCCTCGACACAGAACGGCGACCGCGATTTGTCGTGCGATGTTATGGTAGCGACACCCGTCAAGGCCGATGCACTGAAGGAGGGCGACAACTCCTCGAAGGTGAATTTCCAATTTTCACACAAAGTACACCTGTTGAAAATCCGCATTGCGGAGAACCGTCTGGGTCAGCCCATCGAGCGACTGACACTGAAATTCCCCGTGGCGGTGACCGGCTCGATGCAGGTCAATATGCAGGACGCAGCGGCTGCCCCCACCGTGACGGAGAGTGAAGCGGGTAAACTTCTGACGCTCAACCTCACAAAGCCCATTGACAAGGGCGATGTCATCTATGCCGCCATTGCCCCCGTGGAGCTTCAGGCGCAGGATAAAATCGAAATCAGAGCCTACGGAACAGGAGAGCGCTCCCTCGGTGTGAAGATGTCGGGCAAGGCCTTTGCCGCAGGACACACCACCCCCGTTGCGCTGAGCATACCCTCGGCACAGCCAGCCACACGCCTGCGATTCACCCTGGACGGTGACGGCACGGCAGTCATCGGCGAGAAGGTCACTGCCCTGCACCTCATTGCGTCCGGGCAGGAGACCCTTCCCAACGGCACAGCCCGTCAGACGCTCACCCCCACAGGCAACAACACCTACGAGTTGAGTTACTACGACAGCGAGACTCCCGACCTCTCAGGCAAGGCGTTCACCCTCGAATTTGAGACCGAGAACACCCTCGTCCGCCGTGAGGTCACCCTGCCACAAATCAACAGCGGAGCAGAAAACCGTTTGGAGGTGGTTGTACCGCCCCTCTACTTCGAGGATTTCTCCTCGGTGGCGGCTTTCGACTACCACACCAATGTGGTCAGCGGCTTCACGCAGGACGGCAAGAACTACGCCCCCGAGGATTTGTCGAAGTACGGCTTGAAGGGCGGCTGGTCGGGAACGCGTGTGGGTGCTGCCGCAGGCAAGGGTCTGCGCATCGCCTGCCGTGTGAATGTGGCAGTTATCGCCTACAACTACGACGGCAGGGTCGATTCCGCGCCCATTTCCGCCATCAAGGAGGGCAGGCAGGTCAATCTGGAGGTGTCGTTCGACTATGCCGGTGACCGCCAGCTGGCAGGCTCGGTGAAGTCGGGCAATCCCCTCCTCACCTTCGGCTGGACGAACACGCAGGGTCCCATCGACATCACCCACGCCACCGAGCATATCCTCATCGACAAGCAGGAACTCCCCGCAGAGGGTGACGGCAAGGGCACACCCCTCTATGACAAAGTAAAGAACACGATGACCCGCAACATCACGGGAGCAACTAACCAAACCCGTCTCACGTTCCATATCACCGACAACGTACCCAAATCGTTCAACGGGTTCAGTATGTTCTGGATTTACATCGACAATGTGAAGGTCAAAATCGCCAAATAACCATAACGATGAAAAAGACATTAATCTATACGACACTTCTGCTGTTGGGCATGGGCTGCTCGAAAAACGATGCAGTTCCCCCACAGGAGGGTTACGGTACCCTCACCCTCCAATCGCAGATTGACACCCACATCGCAACACGCGGTGAGGTGGCTTCGGGCAGCGAACTCACACCCGAGGAGTTGTCGCTCCGCATCACCGGCAAGGATTACGAGCACACGTGGGCAACAGTAGCCGACTACACCACCGAATCCCCCCAGCTGATGAAGGGCGACTACAAAGTGGAACTCTACCACGGCGACCCCAAAAAGGAGGGCGAGAACCTGCCCTATTACCACGGCAGCGAACAGGTGACCGTTGTGGCACGTCGCGAGGTGACGGCACACGTCAAGGCGGCGATAGCCAACTCGCAGGTCGTGGTTCGTCTCACGCAGGCTTTCTCCGACTATTTCCACGATGCACACTTCACCCTCACCACCCGTGATGGCGGCAAATTCGAATTCCACCCCACCACGACCGAGGCGACAACACCCATATATGTATGTGCAGGCAGTGTCATCACCCTCTCGGGTGAAGCCTCACGACAGGCAGGCGACCGTGTGACCTTCGCACCCCAGAAGCTCGACCCCACGGTGGCACGCACACGCCACACCTTTGTGTTCGATGCCAAGAATGCAGGTCATGCCACCGTCACCATCACGTTGGACGACTCCGAGACCCAAACCCACGACCTCGTATTCGAGCTCAACGGAAATGCCTAAACCCCTAACGAATAAAACAGAACAACGATATGAAAAGATTTTTCTCATTCATTACATCAGCCCTTCTGCTGCTGGCGGCAGCCTGTGAGGACGACCCCAACTATGTCAATAATCCCGTTCCGAAGCCCCAGCCCAACGAGGGATTTCTGACGCTCAACAGTCTGGGTGTGAAGGTCATCTCCGAGAGCGAGACCACACCCCAAAACAACGACACCGGCAATGGCGAAAAGACCCGCGCCGCAGAGCAATATCTCGACACCTCGGTCTATCGTGTGAAGGTAATCTCCGCGCAGGGCGATGTGCGCTACGATGACCGCTACTCAGCCATGCAGGCACTCACCGAGCCCCTCACCCTCCCCGTGGGCAAATACCATCTGCTCGTCTCCTCCGAGGAGCCGTCGTCTGTGCCTGCCGTGGATTGGGAGCATCCGCTCTACGGGGCTGACAAGGAGTTCACCATTCGCAAGGGTCAGACCGAGACTTTGGGCGAGGTGGTCTGCAAGCTGAAAAACATCAAGGTGACGGTGGTCTGCTCCGCCGACCTTGCCGCCCAGCTCTCCGCCGACACCAAAGCCACGGTATCGCTCAAGGAGGCACGCACCGATTTCTCGCTGAAGGAGACCCGTGCCGCCTACTTCCAGTCCCAAGAAGTGACCAACACCCTCGTTTTCAACCTCAAAGGCAAGTTCACCACGGGTGAGGACGCTTCGCTGAGCAAGGAAATCAAGGGCGTGGCTGGCGGTCAGTGGCGCAAAATCACCATTGTGAACACCTTTGCCGAGCAGGGCAATGTAAAGTTGGACATCAAGGTGGATTCGTTTATCCTCGATGAGGAAATCATCGTGGACGGCACCGAGAATGTCGAGGAGCCTTCCGTGGACGAGGGTTCGGGCAACAATGACGACAAGGATGTGAAAATCGAATGGGCAGGTCACGACTTCGCACAGCAGTATGTGGTGGAGAGCGGCATGACCATCGACATCGACTCCACAGTGCCTGCCGGCATTGCCAGCTACGAGGTGCACATCATCTCCAAGGAGCTGGCTCCCTTCCTTTCGGACATCGGTCTGCCCGACACCTTCGACCTCTGCAATGTGGAGGGTGACCCCACCGACGGCAATACGCTCGCCGGCAAGATTCACAATCTGGGCTTCCCCATCAATGCCGAAGTGAAGGGCAAGACACAGCTCACCATCTCGATTACCAACTTCGTGGAGTTGCTGTTGAACATTCCCGGCGAGCACAACTTTGCGCTCACCGTCACCGACAACAACGGCAAGCACAATACGAAGACCATTCAACTTAAAGTCAACTGATTATGCTCAAGCATCTGAGACATATACTCGCGCTGTCGGGCATCGCCGCTCTTGCGGTGGCGTGCTCGTCGTCACCCGTTGCGGAGGAGGAATTCACCTCGCCCGACGAGGGACGTATGGTGATGCGCGTGGCAACACCGCAGGCTTCAGCCGGCAGTTACGACCCGATGAGCCACCTCAAAGTGGAGATTATCAACGCCAAAGGCGAGGTTGTCCGCCGTTTTGAGAATGCCGCAGCCACCAACATCGACCTCAAAATCATCGCCGGAGAATATCGTGTGACCGCCGAAGCCGGCGAGAGCGGCAAGACCGCCGAGAAGAGTTATGCCGACTTCGAGAAGCGCATCTATCGCGGTGAAGAGACCTTCACCGTAGCGCCCCAAAAGACGGCACAGGTGGAGGTCATCTGCAAGAGCCGCAACACGGCGGCAGAGGTGAAATTCGATGAATCCGTGTCGAAAAACTTTGCCGCAGGTTACTCCGTAACGGTGGCTGCCGACACGGAATACTCCGAGGAGCGCATCGACCGTCAGGAGGTGGCAGCCCTCAACTTCACCCAATCCGCAGTGGGTTATTTCGACCTGACGGAGAAGGACAACACCCTCATATGGAAGTTCAGCGGCCGACACTCTACCGATGGAGCCGTGGAGCGTTACGGCAAAATCGAGCAGGTGGAGAAGCCCGGTCGTTACACGATGACCTTCAAATACTCGCCCTCCGCCCCCGGATTCGTGGAGTGTTTCCTCATCAAGGTAGACACCTCGAGTCCCGAATTTGACGACACCATCATCTTCAATCCCGGACTGACCATCACGGGTACGGGATTCGACATCACCGCCTGTCAGGAGTATCGCGGTGAGGATAAAGAATTTACCGTTACCTCCACGAAAGCCATCACCTCGTTACAGCTTACTGCCGGAAGTCAGAGCATAGACCTGCTGTCAGAGAGTCTGCCCGAAGGTGTGAAGGTGGTGCGCGAGAGCGAATCGAAAATTATTGTCACCCTCTCGAAGGCTTATTTGGACAAATTGGGTGCAGGCAACCACCAACTCTCTTTCTCGGCATCCGACACCGGAGGAGGAGCACTCTCCACGCCCGTCACCTTCCGTATGCGCGGATTTATCCGCCCCACCCTCGCCGACTGCGACCTGTGGGCGAACACACTGACGCTCCGATATGTAGAGTTCGACAGCGCCACCACACCCGTGGTCTTCGGCGTGCGCGAGCAGGGTGCTTCGGAGTGGCAGACCCTCACGGGAGTGAAGGGCGACGACGGCATCTACACCGCCACCTACGCTCCCCAATGGGAGAGCTCGACCAATGCATCGGGGCTCACCGTCTATCATCCGAAAGCCTCAACGGGTATATTTGCCAACCACACCTACGAATGCTACGCCATCTCGGAGGGGGACGGCATCGTGCCCCTCACCCCCACGTGCGACCAGCAAATCCCCTCGCACGACATGGAGAGCCCCATTTCGGCATTCACGCAGGACAACGCCAACTCCACGGGTTGGGCGAGCGGTAACAACAGCTTCACCTCCTCGCTCTGCACGCAGGCGCAATTCGGAGGTTCGAACGCCGCCAAGCTGGCATCGACCTACTACATCATGGCTTTGGCTTCGGGCAACCTCTACACCGGCACCTTCCGTGCGCAGGGTACGGGCGGTTCCGCCAACTTCGGTCAGGACTACAACTGGCAGGCACGCCCCAAGTCACTCAAGGTGCGCTACCATGCCAACATCGGCACAGTCAATTGTGTGAAGCACAAGAAGGACGGCGCAGACCCCATTGCCAACGGGCAGCCCGACAAGGCACGTATCTTTGTCGCCATTGTCGATTGGGACAAGCGTCACGAGGTGGCCTCCTCGATGAAGGAGGTGCGCGGCGCGTGGGACCCCGAGGAGCGCGACACACAACCCGAGGGTAAAATCATCGGCTACGGCTCGCACTACATCACCGGGGCGAGTGCCGGCAGCGAGATGACACCTCTCGAAATTCCGATACATTACTACGACACGCAACTCAAGCCCTCGAAGAACATCAAACTGGTCATCTCCTGCACGGCAAGTGCCTTCGGAGACTACATGAACGGCTGCGACAAGAACGTCATGTATGTCGATGACTTCGAGTGGGGCTACTAATCGAGTAGCGACATACCCAGGTCACTGACCCTTGCGACAGACAAAAAATCGTACGTCCCTTTGACGAGGCGCACGATTTTTTTGTTTGAATCCGTGTTCCCGTTTTCGAGAATTTAGGCCACTTTTTCACGAAATTGACAATTCTCTCACCGAAGAAACCTTTTCGAGGATTTGAGTTTTTTGTTTCGTTATATTTTTTTTATATTTGTAAAGGGAAGCAAGCGTTTAATTTTATTCATGGAGATTCTGTACGACAATAGATTGACCAGTGCGGAATTAAGTTCGATATATTCCGAATATTACACAAGGCTTGTCATTATAGCACTCAGATATGTGAGAGAGAAATCCGCTGCTGAGGACATAGTGACCGATAGCTTTGTGTCGTTTTGGGAACATAGGGACAAATTCACGCGCGAGGACAACAAAATCGGTTATCTCCTGACCATCGTAAAGAACAACTGCATGAACTATCTGAACCGACAGCAGAGCTTCCACAAAATCGAACAACACCTCAGCAGCGAAAAACAACGTATGCTCAACGAGAGTATCCGTGCGCTGGGGAACTTCGAACCCACAACCTTCTATGCGACCGAGGTGAAGCAAATCATCCGTCGCGAGTTGGACCACCTCCCCGAGCAAACCCGAAAAATCTTCGAGCAGAGTCGTTTTATGGACAAAACCTACGATGAAATTGCCGACGAGCTGGGTATCACACGCCGCAAAGTCACATCCGAGATACAAAACGTATTGGCCGTCATGCGTAAAGCATTGGCCGACTACTTGCCTGTGTACGCCATTATAACACTAATTATGAACAACTTACACTAAATCCAAGGAAGCCGGGGAATTCAGAGATTAATTTTTTAGGGGGGGGGAAAAAAAAAAACGACTTTTTCGGTGTAAGGTTTTTGCACTGGATGATTATATAATAGTATGGATAAGGATATTTTATCAAGATATTTAAAGTGCGAAACCTCCGCCGAAGAGGAGAAAGCCGTTCTCGACTGGCTCGAAGAGGACGACGCCCACCGATGCGAACTCGACACGATGAGCGATGTGTTCACGGCACTGGTGATGCACATGCCCGCTAAAGCCACGGAGCAGAAGAAACTCCGCTTTCCGCTTTTCCGCCGCATCATGCACCGCGTGGCTGCCGTGGCTGCCGTCATCACACTCGGTCTGGCCATCGGACACGAGGTTTCGGACATCAAGATAGAACACCTCTCACAGCAAATGGTTGCTGTTGAAGTGCCCAAAGGTCACAGAATGAACATGACTTTGCCCGATGGAACCGAAATTTGTCTGAATGCCGGCTCCAAATTGGAATACCCCACGATATTTCCTAAAAAAAATCGTCATGTCAAACTCTCGGGTGAGGCCGTGTTCAACGTGACCGAAGACAAGGAACGCCCTTTCACGGTCAAGACCTATACGTGTGACATCAAGGTGTTGGGTACTAAATTCTGTGTCAATGCCGACGAGGCCAACAACCGCTTCACCACACTGCTCATGAAAGGATGCGTCAAGATAGAACATCTGGTCACAGGCGATGCCGACATCATCATGCATCCCTACGACTATGTGAAATTGGAAGGCAGGTCCCTGACCAAATACCGGGTCAAGCATTTCGACTCGGTGCTGTGGACCAACGGCGTCATCAGTTTGCAGGACACCTCGTTTGAGGAGCTTCTCGCCCGCTTCGAGAAGGCCTACAACATCAATATCATCGTCCAGCGCGACGAGCTGCCCCGTCTGCACTGCCGCGGTAAGATACACATCTCCGACGGTATAGAACACGCCATGAAGATTCTTCGCTGGGGCGCGAAGTTCGACTACGAATACGATGCTTCGGAAGCGACACTGATTATCAAATAATCCGCCGCCCACGAAATACAGGTTGCACAAGTGTAACCCACACCATAAAAAATCCCCCGATGTCACGGCATCGGGGGATTTTCTTTTACCGGCAGGGTGGGAAATTAAGAGGACAGAAGCATGGGCACAAAAGGCGAGGTAGGTACACTTCATTTCACGCATTTCACACACGCAAAACAGAGCCACACTCAAGGTTTTTTCCCCGAAAACAAGGTAACAATATCTTGCAGAAACGCAGATTTCGAGAATGGGGACTGCTACAAGAGAAGTCTACGCATCACATCACCGTATTCCTTGATTTTAAGCCCGTATTTTGCTTTACAAAGCAAAATACGCATCATACTTATCACATTCCTATTTCAAGCGGCTAATTCGCTTCAAAATTGCCAACGGTTACTCACCGCCAATTCATTCCACCCCCTCCTCCCCCACAACTTCTTCTGACCAACGCCCCGACCTGACTGTTCACATTACTCCCCTATCTCAACAAAGCTACCGCAGCAGGCAAAGGTCTGTTGCGGTGGCTTTCGTTAAAAAGGAGGGATTAATTCAGACAAAACCCCACATGACGGAGTGGCAGAGCCCAAGTCATAGTTCTTGCCCACACCCGACTCTGCGAGGGGTGTCACTTCACTTCGCACATGGGCAAAAAAAAGAGTCCCTTTCGAAAAAGGGACTCTCGTATAGAGTTGAAGTAGATTACATTACGTAAACACCAACCTCTGACAGGTACATCAAACCAGAATTGTAAGAATCCTTGATGTCCAGCATGATGTACTGTGTCTCGATAGGAGCAAACGATACATACTGAGTACCAGTCTTGGGGAACGCATCCTTGATGTTGTGAACAGTAGTCCAAGCAACACCGTCGGTACTTACCTTGATGTCGGCGTGCTTAACAGCGTAGCTGTCCCAACCACCGTAACCCTGAACCATGAAGCCGGTTACCTTCTTGGTGGTCTTGAGGTCGATAGCCAAGTCGAAGCCGGGATAGCCGGGAATGTAAATCATACCCCAATTATCACCATCATCGATATTACTCCATTCACCGAAGACCTTATCCTGGTGATCGGGCGAGAAGTATCTGTAATCGTTGTAACGATTGATAGAACCAATAGCAGGAGCCTCGAAGGACAATGCGATGGTCTCAATCTTGAAGAAGAAAGGCTCGGGCTTAACCAGCATCTCATCACCGGTAGCCTCGACAATGCGCAGAGGCAATACATAAGTACCACCCTTCACGAAGTCACGGTTGATAATCTTACAACGTACGTTGGTAACAGTCTGACCTGCCTTTACAACAACCTCATTCTTATCGAGCTTCTTGCCGTTAGCCTCGAACTGGATGGCATCCTCGGGCAGACGCTCAACATTTGCAGGGAGCTTGTCGTAGTCAACAGTGAAGCCTACGGTAATATCCTTATCCGAAGTGTAAGCCAAAGTAACCTGCATGTCACCGAAGTACTCCATCAAATCCTCAGCAGTACCTGCCTTCTGGCTCGAAGTATCCGAACCGTTGGTAGCCTTCAACGATACCGAGTTGGGAACGTATGCACTTACATCCAAAGAGTAGAAAACACGATTACGGTTCTTAGAAACCTTTACCTGCTTGTTGCTAATCTCGCGAATGCAAACGGGAGCAGTCCACAACGAAGCCTCGCGGCTCTCGGTAGCAAATGCAAATGCATTCTCCTCTGCGGGCAATACCTTCACGCTGATGGAAGTCTTACCGGCAGGAATCACCATTCTGTCGGTGCTCTGACCCAGTGAATCGGTGGTCAGGAAACGAAGTGCACCTTCGGGCATGCAATTCTCCCCCTCCTGTGCGATACCCAGAGTGAACTCAGTGTCGGTATCGACAGCCTTACGCAATTTCAGTGTGAAAGGACGGAAGAAGTTACCTACGCCCATATGAATACCACGTGCATCGTGTGTCGCCGAAATCGCGGGGGTCACGTTGTTGTCGGGGTAAGCCTCATACATCATGTAGCCGTAGTTGCTATACCATGATTCGGGTATTACCTCCTCGTCATCGCTGCACGACGCCATGAAGAACGACAGCATCAGGGCAGCAAACAATAATGATAAATATTTAAATTTCATCTTGAAGTTTAAAGTTATAAGTGAAAACATCTTTTGTCAAGTAAGATACATCGGGCGGAAGCCCCGCCCCATGTATCTATCTTTCGCAGATTATTTTCCGGCCTTGAAGCCATCCTTAATCCACCATACGTTACCATACTGAGCCAAATGGAGGTCGAAGTGATTAGCTGTGCAATCATAGAATGTACGACCGTCCCAGTTAGCCTCGGGGTGCTTGGATGCGTAATCCTCGCCCTCGTTGAACTTCCAGTAACCAATCAGACCGTCAGCTGCGGGGTTCACCGTAACCAACTTGTTGGTGTTAATCTCAGTCTGTGTCAAAGCACGCTTCCATACACGGAACTGGGCCATACGGCACTTGTCGAGGAAGTAGTCACCACTCGATGCAAGCTGCATACCGTTGATGGTAGTCTCGGGGATATCAACCACCAGCTGACCGGTAGGCTCACCGTTAACATACAACTGCAACTTACCCAGCGACTGCGAGTAAACGAATGCAAGGTGATACCACTTGCAAGGATCGAAGTGGGTCGGGTTGTTTACCTGAGAACCACCGCACTTCACCTGCAGAGTGTTGAAGTCAATCGAAGTATCACCGAAACGGATGTAAATCTCGGTCGATGCACTCATGTTGATGATGGCCTGGTTATTAATCTGGAAGCCACTCATCCATACCCAAGTCTCGATGGACCAATCTTTGGTAGTGATGCCCCACTCGCTCATAGACTGGGGAACGGAACGACGATCCCACTCGGGAACGTCCTGGATAAGAGGCTTGTCGAGCAGAACCACCAACTTCGACGAGCTGGCTGCTGCCTGGACGGGACCCTCAACATTGTTAATCATCAAAGGAAGTGCATACTGAGCGTCATCCTCGAAAAACTTCAGAGTAAGAGGAATCTCGATGCTGGTCTTGCCCTTGGGAATAGAGAACTCGTGCTCCATGGCGAAGAACTCGTCGGGAAGAACTGCGTAGCTGGCACCGTTAGCCTCGTTGTACGCATTCAAAAGTACAGAGTCGATAGCCAGGTTGAACTTAACATCAGCGTTCTGTGTAGAGACCAACTTCACAGAGAGTGTAGTCTCGATGTCGGAGGTGTCGTTGAACATGATACGCTTTGTGGGCGACTCAACAGACTGACCGATATAAATTCGCGCGTAATCGGGTTGATACTCGGCCTCACAACCCACCAGGGCAACCAGAGCCAAGCCCGAGAACAAGCTTTTCAATATATTTTTCATGATTCGATTCAATTAAAATTATTCAATGTTGGGGTTCATGATACCGGTAGCGGTACGCAACCACTTGTACTCGGGAGTGTTCTTGTAGTCATACTCCATGTGGTATGTACCGATACCACCTTTCTCGTAACCGTTATTGGGCTGCCACAACGCCATACCGAGCAGCGAGGGCACACCTTTACCGCCACGAGAGATGAAGTTCAGGTTGCCACCATTGTCGGCATAACCACCCTTCTCGAAGTCCTCACAGAAAATCAGCTTCGATGTTACCATCTCAATCTCCTCGGGAGTATCAGCCTCCAGACCTCCCAACAGCTTGTTGTAACGGCCATCGAGGTCACCGTAACCGGTCGAGTAGTAAGCCTGAATAATGTAATAATCGAAGTAGTCTCTACAATCGGGGTGCATGTTCTGGGGCTCACCATCGATAACCAGCATACGGTCGGTTCCCGACTTGGGACCCAGATGCTTACCCAGCTCCTCTACGAAAATCTTGAAGTTACGACGCTGCATACGGTTAACGGCTGCGTTACCGTAGTCACCTGCCGGAGGTCCAGCAATGGTACCCGATGCACCGTAGTTCACCTCGAAGTCATAGTCAAATCCATCCCAGTCATACTTGTTGATGGTATCGATAATCGAATTGGCATATCTGCGGATAGCTGAATCGATAGCGACCTCGTCGCCCTCAACATAACCCCAAAAAGCATTTACGGCATCACCCTCTGACCAGATACGATCGGCGGGCTTACCCAGCTTCTCCCAGTTCTCGGGGTCACGTACCCATGCGGGAGTGGTCTGGTCACCTACGTTAGCCACGATGAAGCACATCAGCACACGCAGACCCTTCTTCTCTCTTGCTGCCTTCTTGTCGGCAAACTTCTCGGGTGAGAGGTTGTACCAGTTACCCCACATCGAAACGAAGTCAACTGAATCGGGAAGACCCATCAGACTGCCTCGCAAAGAAGTACCATTACCGGTCCAGTTACCGAACCAACCGAAAGTGACGGGGTGCTTCGACTTCTTGTAATCGCGCAATGCCTTGTAGTAAGCATCGCTCTTGGGGGTATAATAGTTCTCGGGTTCCGCTTCGGTCCAGTCGCTACAAGCCACGAAACCGACACAGATAACTGCGAGAGCCAAAAGATTCAATATTATTTTTTTCATGGTTAAGTATTTTTTAGATTAGTTCTTTTTTGCCCACCACAAATCAATATTCTCCTTGTCGCTGCCAATCATGGCAACAGCAGCCTGGACATTTGCTTTGTTGGTCTCATACTCGGTCTGAGAGAAACGCAGACGACGCTGGCCACGCTCCGAAGTCACACCGGTAGTCGAGAGGTTATCACCTGCGGGGAAGATATCGGGGAAACCGGTACGACGGTAGTCGTTCCAACCCTCGTTACCCATGGGGAAGTTGGCAATCCACTTCTGAGTGATGATACGGTTGAGCTTCTCGGAAGTAGATGCACCCTCGTTCCACTTGATGGTCACAGTGTTCTTGGGAGTGTAGTCATACTTGGTGTTCTTCATATCCTTGAAACCGGTGGGAACGCTCGAGCTGTCGTTGATGTAAGCCGAAGCAGCTGTACCTACGCCACGCTCGTTGAACGAAAGGCGGATACCCTCCTCGTAGTAACGCTGTGCGTTGTCGGCAACATCGTCCCAACCCAGCAGGTTAGCCTCTGCACGCAGGAATGCAACCTCGGCAGCACTGAACACCAGCATCTTGGTGTTGGTCTCAACATTGAACTTCGAAGACTTTCTGTACATGTCGGGCTTGATACCGCGAATACCCGAACGAACACCTACATACTCCGACGACGAACCGTCCTTGGGAGTGAAGTAAACCGAACGACGAGCATCGTTGTAACCGTTCATGAAGGTTACGATAGAAGCGTTGGGACGAACCTCACCCCACTCCTGAACAACCTGGAAGCCGTTCTTGTAACGACCGTTCAAGTTATCCCATGCAGAATCGTTAATCGAGGACATCACACCAATCGAGTGGTTGACAGCCTCCAGAGCCTTCTGGTGAGCAAACTCCTCGTAACCCGAAACACCCGAGATACGGATAGCCATACGGAGTTTCAGAGAGTTGGCATACTTAACCCACTTCTTGAAGTCACCGTCATAAATGGGGTCGTAACCACCCTTCAGGGGGTTGATTTCGTCGGTCATCGCACCTGCGATTTCAGTCAGTTCGGCGATGGCAGAATCCAAATCCTCGAACATTGCCTTGAAAGCAGTCTCCTCATTATCATAAGCTACTGCAAAGGTACCCTCCTTAATCTGAGTGTAAGGAATAGGACCCTGAAGGCAGGCTACACGCAGCATGACGTCAACACGCAACAGCTTTGCCAAAGGCAGGCAGGCGGGCTGGTTCATACGTACGATAGAGAAGTAGTTCTTGTAGAACTGAGTGAAGTACCAGTCGGCAGACCAACGGTTCTCCTTATCACCCACGTTGTAGGTGTAGTAGTTAAAGTCACCCCAGTGCCAGGTGTTGGTAGCAGTAACATAACCGCCGAAGCAAGCCCAAAATGTATTGTTACGCTGGCAAGGGTTCTCCTCGGGAGATGCCAGACAGTTAATCAACTGAGTAACGAGTGCACCCGATTCCAATGTCTGAGGCTGATTGGGATTGGTGTTATACTCCTCGAAGTTGCCGGTGCAGCTGCAGAACAGGCCTGCAAGCGCGGCACAAATCGTATATTTTGAAAATATTTTCATGTCTTATGCTGATTTTTTAGAAATTCAACTTAACGCTGAAACCTACATTGCGCAGACTGGGCTGCATGAAATAGTCATAACCTGCATAGAGAGGTGATGTGGTCGAAGGCGAGATTTCAGGGTCGAAGGGAGCCTTGCAGTAAATCATCCACAGGTTATGAGCGGTCAGACCTACCGACATGCGAACCTTGTTGCGGAACCACTTTGCGGGCAGGTTATAAGCCAGGCTCAACTCCGAAAGGCGGACGTTGCTTGCAGAGTATGCATAGTAAACACCGTTACCGGCAATGGTAGTGTAATAAGTCTGAGCCGAAATCTTACCGTTGTTGATGGGTACACCGCCATTGTCACGGGCAACAGCAGATGCCTCAGACACACCGAACTTATCCAACTCGGACTGAGTACCACCCAATACGATACCACCTACACGTGCTGTAAGAACGACACCCAGGTCGAGACCCTTATAAGAGAAGGTGTTGCTCCAACCCATGTTGAAGTCGGGAAGAACAGAACCAATCTTGCGGTCCTCGGTCTGAACGATAGCCAGCTTGTCGGCATCGGGGTCTACCCAAATTTCACCGTTCATATCGGTGCGGAGTGCGTGGTTGACATAAACATCACCCATCGAACCGCCCTTGCGCAGGATAACACGTGCGTCGAGGTTGGCATAAGAAGCAATCTCAAACTCCTGCATGTCAATCAAAGTACCGTCGAGAGGGTTGCGAGCACCGTTGTTGACCTCGATAACCTTGTTCTCGTTCCAAGAGAGGTTGTAGTTCGACGACCAAGTGAAGTCACCCCACTTGTTGTTGTAGCCGATACCCAACTCAATACCCTGGTTCTGGATATTACCGGTCTGGATGAACGCCGAGTCATAACCCGAAGCTGCAGACAGCTTAATTTTAAAGGTCTGATCGTAGGTGTTCGAACGGTAGTAAGTCATGTCGATGTTAAAGTGGTTCCATAACTTCATGTTGAAACCCAACTCCCAAGACTTGGTCTTCTCAGGCTTCAGGTCGCGGAAGGGATAGATAGCATCCGAGTTCCAACCCTTACTCTCCTCATCGAAGGGGTAAGTCAAGAGGGTACGGTAACGCTCGAACGAGTTAGCCACCTTGGTGTAAGAACCACGAACCTTCAAGAACGAGAACCACTCGGGCATGTTCACCATATTAGAGATAACGGCAGAAAGACCTACCGAAGGATAGAAGAACGAAGAGCTCTTCGAGTAAGCCAACTGAGACTCCCAATCGTTACGGCCGGTCAAAGTCAGATAGAGCATCGACTTCCAACCCAACTCGACGTTGGCGAAGACAGCCTGGCTCTGGTCGTGCCACTTGTGGGTTTTGGGCTTAAACTTAGCCGAGAAATCCAAGTTATGGATAGAGAAGAAGTTAGCGTTACCACGGAGGTTACCTGCCATACCAATCATCTCCTCACGGATATCGTTGATAGAAGCACCGATGTTGGCAGAAATAGACCAGTTGTCCCAAGTCTTGTTGATGTTCATCATCACATCGCCATAGAACGAGTTGTCAACAGTGTGAACCTGCTCGTAGTTACCATACTTACCAGCCCATGTGAGGTCGGTAGATGCGAAGAGCTTCTTTGTGAAGCGGTTGTCAGAGTTGTCGAGACGTACACGACCTACGAACTCCAACCAGTCGGTTGCCTTATACTTGAGCGATGCATTGAACATGTAACGCTTCTTGGTGTTCTCGCGGTTCATGCGGTTTACCACCCAGAAGGGGTTCTGAAGACCCATAGCCTTGGTAGTGTAGGGCCAGTACTGCTCGTAGATACCACGTGCAGGGTTCCAACGCTCGTACATACGAACCTCGCTGAACGAATCACCACGGGGGAAGAGGTAGAGTGCGGGAGTGGGGTTGAAATACTGACCACCACCGGTCATGTTCTTATCCTTCTGGATAATGTAGCTACCACCCAGGTCAAGAGTCAGCTTCTCCTTGAGGAAGTTGGCAGTATTACGGAACGTAAAGTTGTAACGCTCGTAAGTGTTGTTGGGGATAATACCCGATGCGTTGGTGGTTGCCACCGAAGCATAAGTCTGATTGCGTGAAGTACCGGTCGAGAACGAAATGGCGTTCATGGTATTCACACCTGTATCGAAGAAATCCTTGGGATCGTAAGCACCATAGTTGCTACCACGTACTGTGCTCCAGCTCTCGAATACACCGGGAGCATTACCGTAACGGTTCTGCATTTCGGGCATCATGTAAGCTGTCGAGAAAGTAGTGTTGTTAGAGAAGCTGAGGCTGGTCTTGTCCTTGGTACCCTTCTTGGTATTGATAAGAACGACACCGTTGGCAGCAGCATTACCGTAAAGAGCGGCAGCCGAAGGACCAGTCAGCATGTTGATAGACTCGATATCCTCGGGGTTGATATCGGCAACGGCATCGGTACCGGGCTGGTTACCACGTACGTCGGCACCGTCACCACCCATTGTGGGGTTGAACATGGGGATACCATCAATCACATAGAGTGCGTTGTTGTTCTTCGAGATAGATTTTGTACCACGCATAACGACCTTCGCAGAACCACCGACACCGGTAGCCGAAGAGTTGATGGTCACACCGGCAACCTTACCATTCAGAGAGTTCATGAAGTTGGCATCCTTCACGGTGGTCAGCTCGTCGGCCTTCACCTGCTGTACGTTATACGACAGTGCCTTCTCCGAACGCTTGATACCCAGTGCAGTAACAACAACGGCCTCTACCGAAGTAGCAGCCTCGCGCAGGGTTACGACGATACGGGTCATGTTGCCTACTACGCGGGTAGCGGTCTCATAACCCAGGTAGCTGATTTCCAACTCATGGCTGTTTGCGGGAGCGGGAACGGTCAGCTCATAATTACCGTCGATGTCGGTAGTGGTACCGATTGCAGTACCCTTGACAATAACGGTAGCACCGATGACGGGAATACCTGCACCATCGACAACACAACCGGTTACCCTAACGGGCTTGTTCGAAACAACAGCCTTCTCCAACACGATGTTGTTACCTGTAATCTTGTAGGAGATGTTGGTGCCCTTGAGCATCTGCTCCAAAGCCACGTTCAGATTCTCGTCTGTAACGTTGATGGTACAATTGTGGTTCAAATCAAGACCCTCATTGTAAATGAAGAAATACTTGGTTTGCTTCTCGACATCATTCATTACCTGCTCCATGGGGACATTGGTCTTCTTAATGGTAACCCCCACCTTTGCATTCTGACCCATTACCATCGAAGGAAGTAGGGTCGCTGCAAAAATAAACAGGAATGTAAACAGCATTTTATGGATTTGCTGAATCACATTTTTATTCATAATTGGTAAAATTAAGATTCATTAATAAAAATTAAGTTTAGATGATTTGCTTCTTTTGTAGTTTAGGTTCGCGGGAAATACATTCACTCACCGGTCCACAATTTTATAAAAAGGTAAAAGAGTTAGTTTTTTATTTACATAGGCTATTTGTTTAAGTTCAGGAATGGATTAATTAATTATTTATTACTTTATTATTAGTATCGCCTTGTCTTTGTCGTACTCATATTTGAAGTCGGCACCCAACTGCAAAATCTCCATGGCGTGCTCCACACCATCCGAGATGTGAATCTTACCCAGACAGTGCAAACGCGGCAAATACTCACGCTCCACGCGCACGCGGATGTCGTAAGCATTCTCCAACTTGCCAATCAGCTCCTCGAACGAGGTGTTCTTCAGACTGATGATGTCTTCGGTCCACTGCACGGCTTCGAAATCCTCGACGGTGTACTGCGAGAGCTTCGAACCATCGAGTTTGACACAATCGTGGGGCTGCATGATGATGTTGCAGTCTCCCGAAATGAGATTCTCCAGCTGCACGCATCCGCGGATAAGGAGGGTCGAGAACATCGAGTGCTGCTCGTCGGCATTGATATTGAACTTCGTGCCGAGCACCTTGACATCGCACGCGAAGGTGTGAATGACAAAGGGCTTCTCCTTGTCCTGTGCCACATCAAAGACTGCCTCACCCGAGAGACGCACGTTTCGCTGTGCTTTGGAAAAGAGAGCGGGATATTCCAATTTGGCACCCGAATTCAGGCAGATGGAAGTACCGTCCGAGAGGGTGATGTTCATGCGCTGACCCTTGGGGACCTCCAGCGCCATCATTTGGTTCGTGATTTGGCGGACGTTGTAAGAAGAGAACATCCAGCTGCCAGTGAGAATGACAGCCAGAACAGCAGCTACGGCAGCAAATTGGCGGAGCGTTCTGCCCCAGTTGCGAACGAATATAGTTTTAGCGGTCTTCCGGACAGGTGCATGCAAGACTACTGCCGTGAAGGCAGCACTCATAGCATCCAATTCCAGACGATGGTCTTGACTTTCGTCGAGCCAGTCCAGAATCTGCTTCTCCTCGTCAGGAGTGGTTTCACATTTCAAATATTTTAATAATATCTCGTTGCACATACTATTATATAACAATCCAGACACGCAACCTTACACTTAAAAATCACATTTTTTAAAAATAAATATCTTTAATAATATAATAAATAATAATATTAATTACATAATACACTGATAATCGAAAAGATACGCACTTACAAATAATTAAAATCCGAGAAATATTATTAATAAAATCGCACAAAATTTCCGCTCTCACGTTGCATTTTTCGTCCCTCAACACCCCAAAACGGCATTTCGGGGGTAAAGAACGGCCATCAGCCCCCTACTCTTCCTCATTTTTTTAAGAACTACTTCGCACCTTATGGAGGTTGATAAAAGTTTAAGAAATGGCGCAAGAAAGGGAGGTGGAAGTACCTATTATTATATAATGAGGGGAGTATTAGACAACTGCAACGTCATGACAAAAGCATCTGTTAGAATCAGACTCCAACAAGACGAGTTACTCTTTAATATACCCTTCCTGCTCATATCCGCGACCATACCGGTGCATCATATCAACCATGGGACACAGACGCTTATCGGGAAGTGACATATTTTTGAATTTGGAATACTGTTTTTCGTACAACGCCCTGTTTCCCGTTCGAAGACGTTGCTCGATATCTTGAGGGACAAAAAAACTCGGCACGCTCTCCCAAATAAGCATAGAACTCCGAAAGGAAGATATGGATTCCGGCCAAATCGAAATCACCGAAATGCACATAGCGGTTAGGAATGCGCTGCAACCAGCTTCTCAAATCATTCGACTGGGGGTATCGAGAAACGAACAGCGTTCTTTGCCCCGCGAAAAGATACTTTTGTCCCAACAAGTGCTGAAAGTTCTCACTATTCTCGACACCGACCACAACAACATCGTCGGGGATATCGAAATGTTCGAAATCCTCCACGAAAAACGCCATGCCATTATGAGGTTGCAACTCTATACGCTCGTCCCCCAACACCACCTCAACAGGCTCGGTCACGTTACACAGAAACCCCATAAAGATTCTCATCTTCATCATCTTGGAATCTCCCACGACAGCCACTTGCTCGGAGCGTTTCACACCCGAAGGCGAGGTATGAAGACGCACCCACTCCTCCAAATCTCTAATACCGTATCGTTGAACCAGATACACACGACACGCCGCCGCATCAACTATTAGGTAGAGAATAACTATTCCGCTTGGGGCGTTTTGTTTTTGAGCGTACACAGCTTTCCATCATCAAGTACTGCAATCATTTCTTCAATCTGCGACACAAATCCAGATGACATATCCTCGACTTTTATCTGCTCTTGCATTTTCTCAAAGAACTGTACCCCTTGAATGATCAGATTGTTCATCGCCATCGCTGCTTTTGGAGACTTCGCTACATCTGCAAATGATTTTTGAGAATTGCCGACCATCTTAGCAAAAAGCTCTGTGGCTTCATTCATAGAAGTAGGCTTAGGTACTATCTGGTTACCGTATTTATCAACATTCTCGGCTACAACCGAAAGTGCATACTGAATGTTTTTGTTCTTTGTCGTTTCGTCAATAAGCATATTATACATATTAAATTTCTTCTGATTTTGACTTTGTTGCAAGTCAAAATTATAATGGATTTTCCAAACAGACATAAAATAGTATAAGACTAAGGCTAAATCTTACAGTTATTTTGCATCAGAAGATAAATCATACTCTAAAATCATACTTGAAACACTGTTTTTACCTCGTTTTATGGTAAATATCGGTCAGCCGATACCATGCCATTGGGCTTATTATGCGAATGATAAAATGAGATATAAATTTGCTATGTAATTCAAGAATCAAGGATAATTAAACAAAAGGAAATATGATAACAGGATTAGAATCAATGGGCGATATGCAGGCTCCATTGAATACCGTGCTTGAAAATCTTGCCGACGCTATTGCCGAAAAAGTTGCAACGAAGATTAAGGCAGAAGATTCGAACAAGCCAAAGTATTATACACGCAAGGATTTGTGTGAGATATTGCATATGACTAATCCTACTGTGATAGAAATGGTGAAGCGTGGAGAAATCCGCGAAAAGAAAATCAGGGGCAGAATACTCTATGATGCTGCAGAGATTGACGAGGCTGTGAAAGAGAAAACAATTTTCTTTCCGCTACAAAAGGAGAAAGAATGGTAGATTCTAATATTTCTCTGCTAAAATCCGATTAATGCCTGTTTGCCGTCCGCATCGGCAGATGGGCATTCTCTTTTCCCTTATTTTGGAAATTGCGTGGTGACAAAAAAAATAAATGTGGTGACATTGTGGTGACAATTCACCCGAAAGAATAAAAAAAAGAATCGCTAACAGCTTAATTATTTAGCTATTAGCGATTCTTAAAGTGGTACCACCAGGAATCGAACCGGGGACACAAGGATTTTCAGTCCTTTGCT
>JAHHQO010000006.1 GCA_020026335.1 Alistipes sp.
TAGAGCACTTGCTTTGCAAGCAAGGGGTCAAGGGTTCGACTCCCTTATTCTCCACCAGAAAAGAGAGTGATGATAACACTCTTTTTTTATCCTCGGAAACTTTCGGTAAGAAGGCCGAACAACAGAGGGCAGAGGGCAGTGAAGCAAGATAGAGAAATAACCCGTTGCGACATTTGTCCACACCAAAATTCGGGGGATTAGCTCAGTTGGCTAGAGCACTTGCTTTGCAAGCAAGGGGTCAAGGGTTCGACTCCCTTATTCTCCACAAAAAAAAAGAGTGATTTTTCAATCACTCTTTTTTTTTGTATCCCTACTCCACGTGGGAGGTGTACGGACAGAAGGAACGTGTGCTGACAGGGAGACGCGCGAAGGCAGAAAAAAAGGGCGCAAGACGATACGCAAACAGACGAGGTGCAAATTGCAGGAAGCACGGGCGACGCAAACACGGAGATGTACGCACAGGAGACGGCATAAGAACCGGTACAAAACGGGGGTGGGCAACTATGGATGCGGACGGTCGGGACTAATAAGCGCGGACGGTCTCGAAAAAGGGCGAATATCTGCCCCATCTATTGAGTGTCGTGACGGGGAAGCCCCTACGGTGCATCAATCTATCGAGTCCGCCAACGCCCCGACATCCATTTTCCACAGCCACATAAAAAAGGCGGCGATGACCCTGCCTCAAGCAAAGTCATCGCCGCCACTCACTATGCAGAAATATTTAAAGGCCGCACACCTTTAATTCGGTCAACTCTTTGTATTCCAACTCCGTGTATTCGAACATCTGCATCGCTGCCAGCTTGTTGTCCTTACTGCGGAAGACCACCACCGCCAATTCGGGAATGCGCGAACGCTCCACATTGGAAAGCGCACCCGGCAGGCAGTGCTCCACGCACTCGGCCACCTCACGGCGTTTGCCACGCTCGAAATAAATCTCCTCATAGCCGAGGAAACCCTTGTTTTGGGTATCATAGGGAGTGCCCTTGCCGTAGAAGAGGGTCAGCGTAATGGCCATCAGAGCATAAATCAGCACCGAGGCAGCCACCAGCACCACCGAAGAACTGATATCGGCAGTCAGCGCGTCGCGCATTGCCCACTCGCCCACCAACACACCGAGGGCGGCAAGAAGCAGAATTACAGAGATTACAGGGAATTTACGGCGCATGACGATGCGTCCGTTCGACAAGGCACACAATGCCTCGCCAATGATTTTTTTATTCATGGTATCAGATATTTAGCGTTTGTTTGTTATAATACAATTGACTGGGCGGAGCAGATTTCTCCCCACACGGGGGAAGCGTCCGCCCGAAAAACCGAAGCAGACAACAAACGCTAAATGATGAGCCGGCGCAGCACGTGGAGGTAATATCCGCGCGGATGCGTATCGGCAAAAAGATTGGCCACGAAGGGATGCAGTCCCACCCTCTCGCTCACGCCTGTTTCGAGAGTCGCAAAGCCCATGCGGTGGGCAAAGTGCTGCAACGAGAGGCGGCAGTCGTGTCGCTCAAAGACACGGCATCGGGGTACGGACGCCAGACGGGAAAGGTTGAAATCGGAATTGTAGATGCGTTTGCACCTCAGACCTGCCTGCGCGGCATCGTCTGCCGAAATCTCCTCGCACGACCATTCGACACGCGCAGAGACTGCGTCATCGGCCTTCACGGCACCCAGACACAGACCGCCGACAACGGCCAACAATATGCAGATGAGTTTTCGCATGCTACGTTTTCCAAATTGAAGTTGCAAATGTATAAAATTCGCAAGAAGTTGTTCTGCCGTATATGTTACAATTATGTTACATTTTGTAACAGAGAGCATCGCTCAATGCTCTAATCAACGGCTGTTCTTGACTTTACGCGAACGGTGCGAAGAGCGTCCGTTCGCTTCCACCCCACCCGAAAGACCCTGCTATTGGGGAATGAATATATAGGTGATGGTACCCTCCTGACGCGCAGGGGCACTGTCATCGATGTTGAAGAGTGACGAGCGAGCCGCCTGCAAAGCCGTCTCGCGCATACAGCGGTCACCCCCCTCCAGAATGTGGGCACCGACCACCTCGCCGCCGCGATTGACGACAATCTTCACCACCACATCACCGCCACCCTCGCACTGATAGGCAGGAATGACCAACCTGCGCGATGTTCTGACGGGATTGGTCAGCGAAAACGACACCGTCACACGACCCTTCACCTTGCGGTCCTGCTGCTGTGATTGCTCGCCCGACTTGTCGGCACGCTCACGCAGGGCGCGCTCCTCCGCCAGTCCCTGCTCATAGGCTTCGCGGTTGGCCCTCATACGCTCGGCAGCCGCTTCGGCGGCATCGTTCAGCGCAGCGGTATTTGTACCGCGGTCGTCCTTCAGCTTCTCGTTCAGCGCGTTCTCGTTCGACACCTGATTCTTGATACTGCTCCAGTCGATGGGGTCGAGCTCCTGACGGCGTTTGACCTCCTCGGCCAGACGGTCGCGCTCCTTCTCCAACTCGGCGAGGGTCGTCAAGTCGATGAACATACCCTGGGTTTGGGGCTTGCGTCCGATGACGATTTTCGACGACACGAAGGCAATCATCACTATCAAATAGGCAATCACCGTCACACACAACCCGATTCTGTGGTCATAGGTCCATGTGCCGGCGTCCTGTTTTCTGTTGTCGAACGGCAGTTTGAGTCGCTGTCGTTTTTGGGGTCTGGGAAGTTTCTCTTCTTCTGTTTCAGCCATTACTATCCTTGGAATTTTGAGCAAAAATAGGATATTTTAACGATTTTTTATATCTTTGAGCACAAAATTATATGAAACACCGCTTATGTCAACAAAACAACGAACACTGAAAGCCCCCATTTCCTTCTCCGGAAAGGGACTGCATACAGGCGTACACGTCACCATGACGGTGAATCCCGCCGATGCTAATACAGGTATTGTATTTCGCCGTGTAGATTTGGAGGACAAGCCTCTCATTCCTGCATTATGCGACAATGTGGTGAGCACCTCACGCGGAACAACCATCGAAGTCGGAGGTCAGAAAGTAGCCACCATCGAGCATATCATGTCGGCACTCTGGACTCTGGGTGTCGATAACGCCATTATAGATATCGACGCACCCGAAACCCCCATCATGGACGGTTCGGCAGGCGAATACGCCAAGGCTATCAACGAAGTGGGTACCGAGGAGCAGAGTGCCGAGCGCAACTACTTCCATGTCACCGAGAAGATGGTCTACACCATTCCCGAAAAGGGCGTGGCCATCATCCTCTACCCCGACGACGAGTTCTCCGTATCGCTCCACGTGGACTACAACTCGAAGGTCATCGGCAATCAGTATGCCACCTTTGAGCCGGGCGACGACTACGCAGAGAAGATTTCTCCCTGCCGTACGTTTGTCTTCCTCCACGAAATCGAGCCGCTCATCAAGATGAACCTCATCAAGGGCGGAGACCTCGACAACGCCATCATCGTGGTGGAGAACCCCGTTCCCGAAGACCAGCAGGAGCACCTGCGCAAGGCCTTCAACAAGCCCAATGTGAAAATCGAGCAGGGCTATCTCAACGAGTCGGGTCTGCGTTGCAACAACGAGCTGGCACGTCACAAGCTGCTCGACCTGCTGGGCGACTTCGCACTGCTGGGTGTGAGAATCAAGGGTCGCGTGTGGGCTACCCGTCCGGGTCACTTCGCCAACACCGAGTTCATGAAGCAGGTAAAGCGCGCCATGCGTAAGGCCGGCGAGAAACCCCGCTACACCTACGACTGCCGCAGGAGCCCCATCTACGACATCAACGACATCCGCCGTATGCTGCCCCACCGTCCTCCCTTCCTGTTGGTAGACCGCATCTTCCACTGCGACGAGACTTCGATTGCCGGCATCAAGAATGTCACCATGAACGAGCCTTTCTTCGTGGGGCACTTCCCCCAGGAGCCCGTCATGCCCGGTGTCCTCATCGTCGAGGCCATGGCACAGTGCAGTGGCATCATGGTGCTCAGCACCGTTGAAGAGCCCGAGAGATACTCGACCTACTTCATGAAAATCGACAAGGTGAAGTTCAAGAGAAAGGTAGTCCCCGGAGATACCCTCCAGTTCGAAATCCGACTGCTGGAGCCCATCCGCCGCGGTGTGGCTGTGGTGGAGGCCAAAGCCTTTGTGGGCGAGACACTTGCCTGTGAGGCAGAGCTGATGGCTCAGATTGTCAAAAACAAATAAGTGATTTAGTTATACGAAATGATTAGCGAACTTGCCTATGTTCACCCCGACGCCAAAATCGGAGCGAACGTCATAGTAGAACCCTTTGCATATATTGCCGCCGATACGGTCATCGGCGACGATTGTTGGATCGCCTCGGGTGCGGTCATTCACGAAGGTGCCCGCATCGGCCGAGGTTGTAAGATTCACAACTGTGCTTCGGTGTCGTGCCTGCCCCAGGACCTCAAATTCGAGGGCGAGGTAACCACCTGCCAGATTGGCGATTATAACGATATCCGCGAGTATGTCACCATCAGCCGCGGTACAAAATCCACCGGCACGACCATCGTCGGCAACCACAACCTGCTGATGGCCTACGTCCATGTGGGTCACGACTGCGTGGTGGGCAGCCACTGCGTCATCGCCAACCGCGTATCGCTGGCCGGTGAGGTGCATGTGGGCGACTGGGTGGTCATCGGCGGTCACGCTGCCATTCACCAGTGGACACACATCGGTGCCCATTCGATGATTCAGGGCGGCTCACTGCTGGGTCAGGACCTACCTCCCTATGTCATCGTGAGAAACGACACCCTGCGCTTCGCAGGCATCAACCGCGTGGGACTTTCACGCCGAGGATTCACTCCCGAACGCATCGGCGAGATTCACGAGGCGTGCCGTATTCTGTTCCAGAGCGGCATGAACTACATCAACGGATGCGACGAGGTCGAGAAATCGGTGCCTCAGAGCGAGGAGCGCGACTATCTGGTCAGCTTCATCCGCGAGTCGAAGCGCGGCATCATCAAGCCGTATGAATCGAAGCACAGAGAATAAGATTTATTGGTAATAAATATTGGTATGTCAATTTTTATTACTATCTTTGCGCAGTCGAAAGACACAAGCACGAGGTAAGGGGACGGGAAGTCCCCTTATTTTATAGTTATACACGACCAATTTGCAGAAAAGCGAGATGATTGACACGAAAAAAATAGTTGACGTTGCGGAGGAGAAACTCCGTGGCACCGACATGTTTGTGGTGGGCTGCAAGTGCTCCCCCTCCAATGAAATTGAACTGCTCATCGACAGCGACACCTCGGTATCCATCGACGCCTGTGTCGAGCTGAGCCGTGCCATAGAAGTTGACTTCGACCGCGAGGAGGAGGATTTCTCCCTCACCGTGGCATCGGCAGGTATCGGCTCGGAGCTCAAGGATATCCGCCAGTTCCGCAAGCTCATCGGCGGTTCGGTGGAGGTACTGCTGCTCACCGGTGAGAAAATCATCGCTCATCTCGACGATGTCGATGAAATGGGTGTCACCCTCTCCTACGAGGAGAAACAACTCGTGGAGGGAAAGAAGCGCAAGCAGACGGTGACCGTCACCCGCACGTTCCGTTTCGACGAAATCAAATCGACCAAGGAGTACCTCGACTTTAAGTAGAATAAAAAACTAAAATAAGATAGATAACGACAATGGACAATTTGAATCTTATCAGCAACTTTGCAGAGTTCAAAGAGCTGAAGAACATCGACAAGTCAACCATGATTGGCGTTTTGGAGGATGTTTTCCGCCACGCTTTGCAGAAGCAGTATGAGACAGACGAGAATTTCGACGTCATCATCAACCCCGAAAAGGGCGACCTCGAAATTTGGAGAAACAGAACCGTTGTGGAGGATGGTGCAGTCGAGAACCCCAACATGCAGATTGCGGTCAGCGAGGTGAAGGCCATCGACCCCACCTACGAAATCGGTGACGAGTACACCGACGAAATCAAACTCGCATCGTTCGGTCGCCGTACCGTACTGTCGCTGCGCCAGAATCTGGCATCGCGCATCCTCGACCTCGAGAAGGCCAACCTCTACGAGAAGTACTCCGACAAGGTGGGCGAAATCATCACCGGCGAGGTTTACCAGGTATGGAAGAAGGAAGTGATGATTCTCGACGACGAGGAGAACGAGCTGGTACTGCCCAAGACCGAGCAGATTCCCAACGACTTCTACCGCAAGGGTGACACCATCCGTGCCATCGTCAAGTCGGTGGAGATGAACAACAATCAGCCCCGCATCATTCTTTCGCGTACCGCCAACCAGTTCCTCGAGCGTCTCTTCGAGCAGGAGGTTCCCGAAATCTTCGATGGTCTGATTACCATCAAGAAGATTGTGCGTATCCCCGGTGAGAGAGCCAAGGTAGCCGTAGAGTCTTATGACGAGAGAATCGACCCCGTAGGCGCATGTGTGGGTATGAAGGGTTCGCGTATTTACAGCATCGTCAAGGAGTTGCGCAACGAGAACATCGATGTGGTGAACTACACCTCGAATCCCTCGCTGATGATTCAGCGCGCACTCAACCCCGCCCAGATTTCATCCATCACCATCGACGAGGAGAAGATGACCGCCGCCGTTTACCTCAAGCCCGACCAGGTATCGCTGGCTATCGGTAAGGGTGGTCTCAACATCCGTCTGTCGAAGATGCTCACCGGTTACGATATCGACGTATATCGCGAAATCGAGGAGGAGGATGTCGTTCTGACCGAGTTCGCCGACGAAATCGACGGCTGGATTATCGAAGCACTGAAGAATGCCGGCTACGACACCGCAAAGAGCGTGTTGGAGAATTCGGTCGAGGAGGTAGCATCGCGCGCCGACCTCGAGCTGGAGCAGGCTCAGAAAGTGGCAGAGATTTTGAAGGCAGAGTTCAAATAATCAAATTAAGAAAAATAGGAGAAAATATAACATGGGGAACGATAAGAAATTAAGGCTCATTCGAGTGGCAAAGGAGTTTAATGTTGGTTTGAACACCATCACAGACTTCCTCCACAAGAAGGGCATAAAGAGCGACGGATTGCCCGGTTCGCTGGTCGATGCGGCCACGTACGATATTTTGGAGAAGGAGTTTGGAGCCAACCGCAGTGCCCACAAGGCACGCGAGTCGGTGCGCGAACGCATCTCGCAAAAGCAGGCAACCATCACGCTCGAAGAGGCTGAAGAGCAGGAAAAAGAAGAGGAGAAAGAGGTCATCATCAAGAGTAACGTCATCAGTGTGAAGGACGAGATTCAGCAGCCCAAAATCCTCGGCAAGATAGACTTGAACCCACCCAAGCACACCTCCGCACCCGCAAAAGAGGAGACGGCACACAAGGCCGAGGAGGAGAAAAAGCCCAGAGTCGCTACCCCAGATGACAACAAACCCACAGTGGAAAGACCAACAACACATCTCGAACAGAAGAGTGCCACAGAGCGCAAGGAGACCGTAGCAGCTCCCGCAGAAAAGACTGCCGCAAAACAGGAAATCGAGCAGAAGCCCCAGCCCAAGGTTGCGGCTCAGCCCGCGGAGGAAGTCAAGAGAGAGACCCCCTCGCAGCACGAAGCAGCGAAGGACCACATCTTCCGTCCGGAGACCACCAAATTGCAGGGTCCCCAGATTTTGGGTACCATGGATGTTTCGGAGTTCACCTCCGGAGGCAAGCACAAGCACAAGCGCATCCACAAGGAGAAGGTCGACATCACCAAGGCACAGAAGTCAGCTTCGCAGAACGGCGGCAAGAATGCTCAGGGCGAGGCCGGCAAGAAGAACCAGAACGGAGACAAGAACCGAGGCAACGCCAACCGCGGCAATGCCAACTCGTCGGCTGCGGGTCACAACAATGGCCAGCAGCAGCGTCAGGGCGAAGGTCGTCGCAACAAGAACAACAAGAAGAACGCACCCAAGCCGGTGGTTCGTCCCGAGGTTAGCGACGAGGAGGTATCAAAGCAGATTAAGGATACCCTTGCACGCCTGACTGCCAAGGGTGCCAAGAACAAGGGTGCCAAGTATCGTAAGGAGAAGCGTGAGGCCGTAGCCGAGCGCATGAACGTAGAAATCGAAAGAGAGGAGCAGGAGCGCAAGATTCTCAAGGTGACCGAGTTTGTCACCGTGAGCGAGTTGGCCACCATGATGAACGTATCGCCCACCGAGGTCATCACCGCATGTATGAACCTTGGTCTGATGGTATCCATCAACCAGCGTCTGGATGCCGAGGCTTTGGTAGTGGTTGCCGAGGAGTTCGGCTACAAGGTGGAGTTCGTCTCTGTCGAGATTCAGGAAGCCATCACCGAGGAGGACAGCGCCGACGAGGAGGAACACTTGGTTCCCCGTCCGCCCATTGTCACCGTCATGGGTCACGTAGACCACGGTAAGACTTCACTGTTGGACAACATTCGTAAGACCAATGTCATCGAAGGCGAGGCCGGAGGTATCACCCAGCACATCGGTGCGTACAGCGTGAACCTCAACGGTCAGAAGATTACCTTCCTCGACACTCCCGGTCACGAGGCCTTCACCGCCATGCGTGCGCGTGGTGCGAAGATTACCGACGTGGCCATCATCATCGTGGCTGCCGATGACAGCGTGATGCCCCAGACCATTGAGGCCATCAACCACGCACAGGCAGCAGGTGTGCCGATGGTATTCGCCATCAACAAGATTGATAAACCCAACGCCAACCCCGACCACATCAAGGAGCAGCTGGCACAGATGAACTACCTCGTGGAGTCATGGGGCGGTCAGTATCAGGACCAGGAGATTTCTGCCAAGAAGGGCATCAACCTCGACAAACTGTTGGAGAAGGTGCTGTTGGAGGCCGAAGTCCTCGAATTGAAGGCCAACCCCGACAAGAAAGCCGTGGGTACGGTCATCGAGTCTACTTTGGACAAGGGTCGCGGTTATGTATCGACCATCCTCGTACAGAGCGGTACGCTCCGCATCGGAGATGTTATCCTGTCGGGTACCTACACCGGTCGTGTGAAGGCGATGTTCAACGAGAACGGTGTTCCCGTCAAGGAGGCAGGACCTTCGACTCCCGTGCGTGTGCTGGGATTGAACGGTGCTCCCCAGGCAGGTGATACCTTCAACGTGATGGACGACGACCGTTCGGCACGTGAGATTGCCAACAAGCGTGAGCAGTTGCAGCGTATGCAGGGCATCATGACCCAGAAGCACGTCACTCTGGACGAAATCGGTCGCCGTATCGCCATCGGTTCGTTCAAGGAGCTGAACATCATCGTCAAGGGTGATGTGGACGGTTCGGTGGAGGCAATGTCAGGCTCACTCATCAAGCTCTCGAAGGAGACCGTACAGGTGAACGTCATTCACGCCGCCGTAGGTCAGATTTCGGAGTCGGATGTGCTGTTGGCTGCCGCTTCGAACGCCGTCATCGTCGGCTTCCAGGTTCGTCCTTCGGCAGCTGCCCGCAAGGTAGCCGAGCAGGAGGAAATCGAGATTCGTCTCTACTCCATCATCTACGATGCCATCAACGATATCAAGGATGCTATCGAGGGTATGTTGGAGCCCGTGATGAAGGAGGAGATTGTGGCTTCGGTAGAGGTTATGGAAATCTTCAAGATTTCGAAGGTCGGCATGGTTGCCGGTTGTGTGGTTCGTGAGGGTAAGCTCTCGCGCAACACGCCCATCCGTGTCATCCGTGACGGTATCGTTATCCACACCGGTAAGCTCGGTTCGCTCAAGCGATTCAAGGATGATGTCAAAGAGGTGACTCTGGGACAGGATTGCGGTCTGAATATCGATTCTTACAACGATATCAAGGTCGGCGATATTGTCGAGGGTTACGAACAGGTCGAGGTAAAACGCAAGTAGAAACATTTGCAACCATATAACAAACCTATTAATTCTAACTATTATGAAGACACCTATTAATTTTACGACACCCGAAGAGGCTGTCAAGGTGATTAAGTCCGGTGACCATGTACACCTCAGTTCAGTAGCATCGGCTCCCCAGTGCCTCATCAAGGCGATGTGCGCACGTGGCGAGGCCGGCGAGCTCCACGATGTTCATGTACACCACCTTCATACCGAGGGTCCTGCACCCTATGCAGATCCCAAGTTCGAGGGTATTTTCCAGTTGGACTCATTCTTCGTAGGCTCTAATGTAAGAAAGGTAACCCAGACAGGTTATGCGGGATACATTCCGGTCTTCCTGAGCGAGACACAGAAGCTCTATCGCTGCGGCGCAGTTCCCTGCAATGTGGCCATGATTCAGGTATGTCCCCCTGACAAGCACGGTTACGTTTCGCTGGGTACTTCGGTCGACGCCACACTGGCAGCCGTCGAGTGCGCAGACTATGTCATCGCGGTTATCAACAAGTATGTACCCCGTTCGTTCGGTCAGGCGATGATTCCCATGTCGAAGATTGACATCTTCGTACAGGACGACACACCGCTCATCGAGGCCAAGTTCACTCAGCCCAATGAGATTGAGACCGCCATCGGTAAGAACTGTGCCGCGCTCATCGAGGACGGTGCCACCCTTCAGATGGGTATCGGTGCCATTCCCAACGCCGTATTGGCACAGCTGGGCAACCACAAGAACCTCGGTATCCACACCGAGATGTTCGCCGACGGTGTCCTTCCCCTCGTGGAGAAGGGTGTCATCAACGGTGAGGCCAAAAAGACCGACCCCGGAAAGATTGTTTCGACCTTCCTGATGGGTTCACAGGACGTCTATAACTTCATCGATGACAACCCCGGTGTATTGATGATGGATGTGGGTTACACCAACGACCCCTACATCATCTCGCAGAACGACCGCATGACCGCCATCAACTCTGCCCTGCAGATTGACCTCACCGGTCAGGTAGCTGCCGACTCTCTCGGAACCAAGTTCTGGTCGGGTGTCGGTGGTCAGATTGACTTCGTTTACGGTGCTTCGTTGTCGAAGGGTGGTAAGGCCATCATCGCCATGCCCTCAATGACCAACAAGGGCGTATCGAAAATCTGCCCCACCCTGTTGGACGGCGCAGGTGTTGTTACCACACGTTTCCACGCTCACTGGATTGTCACCGAGTACGGTGCAGTCGATTTGTATGGCAAGACCATGCAGGAGCGTGCACGCCAGCTCATCTCCATTGCACACCCGTCGGCTCGCGAGGAGCTCGACCGTGCGGCATTTGAGCGTTGGGGTTCACACCACCACTACATCAAGAGCTACATGGACAAGAAATAATAGTTATGTAGAATCAGTAACACCACCTGTCGGGAACGCCGACAGGTGGTGTTTTTCTTATGCCGACAGTTCTCACGCTACACGGCACAAAAAAGGGGACACCATCGAAAAGTGGTGTCCCCTTTTATAATAAATATTGGTCTATTCCAGACGGCGCGAACCATCGGAGATGACGACATCGTAAATCTTGGGTTCGTGACCATATTTGGCGTTAAATTCGCTCTTGGCCTTGGCGATGAAGGTATCGTAGAGTTCGTCCTTCACCAGGTTGATGGTGCAACCGCCGAAACCGCCGCCCATGATGCGCGAACCGCTCACGCCACACTGCTCTGCCACCTCGACCAGGAAGTCCAACTCCTCGCACGATACTTCGTAGTCCTTCGACATACCCCAGTGGGTCTCATACATACGCTTGCCGACCGTCTCGTAGTCGCCCTTTTCGAGGGCATCGCACACATCGAGCACACGGCGTTCCTCACCGATGACATAGCGCGCACGTTTGTAGTCCTCCTCCGAAATCTGTGACTTCACGGCATCGAGCTGTTCCATGGTGGCACCGCGCAGGAACTCCTGCCCCAGCACCTTCGCCACACGCTCACACGATGCACGGCGGTCGTTGTAGGGCGAGCCTACCAAAGCATGCTTCACACGTGAATCCACCAGCACGAGCTTGTAGCCCTTGGGGGCGAACGGGAAATATTCATACTCCATCGAACGGCAGTCAAGACGCATGAGGTTGCCCTTCTTGCCGAAGACCGAAGCGAACTGGTCCATGATGCCGCAATTCACACCGCAGTAGTTGTGTTCGGTGGACTGTCCCACACGAGCCAGCTCGAACTTGTCGACACCGCAGTCGAACAGCTCATTCATGGCAAAGGCATAGGTCGACTCCAGCGCGGCACTCGACGACATGCCGGCACCGAGGGGTACATCGCCCGCGAACACGGTGTCGAAACCGCCCAACTTGCCGCCACGCTTCTGCATCTCGCGGCACACGCCGAAGATGTAGCAGGCCCACGACTGCGAAGGTTTGTCCTCCTCGCGAAGGCCGAACACAGCCTCCTCGCCCAAATCGAGGGCATAAGCGCGCACCTTGTCCGTGCCATTGAGTCTGATGGCCGCCACAATGCCCTTGTCCACCGCTCCGGGGAAGACAAAACCGCCGTTGTAATCGGTATGCTCGCCGATAAGGTTAATTCGTCCGGGAGATGCATAGCAGACGGCACCTTCGCCGTAGAGCTCTGCAAATTTCTGTTTTACCTGTTCTTTCATGATGATTGGATTAGTAAATTTTTCGGTATTAAGCAGAACGAAGATAATAAAAATATTTTAAATACTACGCAAATTCCTCCCACAAAAAAACATCTCACGGTGCATAATCATCAGAAAATGAAGCTCATCTTCCTCACCTCACGCCCTTCCGCCCACGAAAACGGCGGCAAACGGCGTGCAAAAAGATTACACATTGTGCAAAAAAAATGTAACTTTGGGTAAACAAAAAACACCAAAAACCTACGACCATGACGCTTAAAACCCTCCTTTCGGCGGCTGCCGTTCTGATGGGCACCGCCGCCTTTGCCCAGCCGAAAGTCATCGCCCACCGCGGCTACTGGAAGACCGAAGGCTCGGCACAGAACTCCATCACCGCCCTCCACAAGGCCGACGAGATAGCGGCCTTCGGCTCGGAATTCGACGTATGGCTCACCGCCGACAAAGAGTTGGTGGTCAATCACGACCGCGTATTCGCCGGCACGGACATCAACATGGAGCAGGACAAGTTCGACCGCATACGCACCATACACCTCTCCAACAAGGAGGTCATTCCCTCACTCGACGAGTACCTCAAAGCCGGACAGTATGTCGATACCCGTCTGGTGCTGGAGATGAAGCCCCTGCGCGATGTCTCGCGCGAGAAAATCGCCGTGAAGAAGATTGTCAAGGCACTCAGGCAGTACCATCTGACCGACAACACCGACTTCATCTCCTTCTCGCTCCATGCCTGCCGACTCTTCCACGAGAAGATGCCCGAGGTCGATGTCTATTACCTCAACGGCGACCTCACTCCGCAGGAGATTCTCGACCACGGATTTGCCGGCATGGACTACTCGATGGGCACCTACCGCAAGCACCCCGAATGGGTGAAGGAGTGCCACGATTTGGGACTCAAGGTCAATGTCTGGACGGTCAATTCGGAGGAGGACATGCGTTACTTCATCGACTTGGGCGTGGATATGATTACCACCAACGAACCCGAATTGTTGCAACGTCTGCTCGCCGAGCGCGAGGAGAAGTAGCTCGACGGTATGATACAAAAAAAAGAGTTGTGGAACATTCCACAACTCTTTTTTTATCTGTTTGTCTATCGGGTCGAATACCGTCTCAACTCGCGTTGCAACTCCTTTTCGCGTCCACCCACCAATTTGTCGAGCAGGGCATGAAACCTCACGGAGTGGTTATGTTCTCGCGTGTGGCACAACTCGTGGAGAATCACGAAGTCACGCAGGTGCTCGGGCAGGGTCATCAGCAGGAGCGATAACGAGATGTCGTTGCGCGAGGAGCAACTCCCCCACTTCGAACGTGTGAGTCGCACCGTCACGGAGTTATACTTAAGTCCCGTGAGTCGCGACAATCGTTCGATGCGTTGCGGCAGGTCGATTTTCGCCTCGCGGCGCAAACGCTCTACCCTGAGTTTCTCCTCCTCGGCAGAGAGTCGGGGCGGCTCGGCAGCTCGGCGTTGTGCCATCTTGCGCAGGGCGGCTTCCACCCACTCCGCTTTCTCGTCGAGAAATCGTAATGCCCTTTCGGGGGACACCGAAGACGGGAACGATAACCTCACCTCACCCGACAGGCGCACCCCCAGCGAGATGCGCCGCGCACGCGGATTGGCTGACAAGGTCACCTCACCCCAGCGCGGATGACGATACTTTGTGACGCTCATCGTTCACCCTCCTCGGGGGATTAGTCGCCGATACGCTGACGCACGACCTCAAACAACATGACGGCAGCGGCTGCCGACACGTTCAGCGACTCGATGTGACCAATCAGAGGAATGGCCAGCTGCTCGTCACAGAGTTTGAGCACCTCGCGCGAGATACCCGTATCCTCGGCACCCATCACGATGGCGGTAGGCTTCTTAAAATCAGCATCGTAGAGCAGTTTGCGGCTCTTCTCGGTAGCGGCAACCACCTGGAAGCCCTCGCTCTGGAGCAGTTTGAGGGTATTGCGGATAGAGCCTACACGGCACACGGGGATAGTGGTGAGAGCACCTGCCGACGAACGAATCGCCTCGGCATTGACGGGAGCCGAATTCTTCAGCGGTGTAATCAGACCGTGAGCACCGGCACACTCCGCAGAACGCGCAATGGCACCGAAGTTACGCACATCGGTCACACCGTCGAAGACCACCACCAGAGGGGTTTCGTCCTCGGGGACGCGCTCCAAAATATCCTGCAACTCCACATACTCGATGGCGGCAATCTGTGCCACCACCCCCTGGTGGTTACCGCGGGTCAGGCGGTTCAGCTTCTCGACGGGGACCTCCTGAAAACGGATTCTGTGACGAATGCACAAATCCTTCAACTCCTGCATGAGCTGACCCTCGGCACCCTTGCGGATGTAGAGTTTCTCAATCTGCTTGTGTGCCTCGACAGCCTCGGCTACGGGGCGAATACCGAAAATAATGTTATCCATATACTATTGTTGTTCTTCTACCAATTCCAATTCATAAGAGGCCTTCTCCCACTCGTGCATCTCGTGGTCGTAACGCGCCTTGAGGTCGTTGTAGGCCTTGTAATCCTCCTCGACATACTCTGCCGAGGCCGCAAAACGCGACTCGTAGTCGGCTATCTGTTTCTCGATGTCGGCGAGGGTGTTCTCGATGGTCTCCACCGTCTTGCGCATCTTGCGCAGGAGCTTCTCCTGCTCCTTCTGCTGTTCGTAGGTCAGCTTGCCGGCCGTGGCCTTGGGCTTCTCCTCGCTCTTCACGGGCGTGTCGTGACGCTCGATTTCCTGCAACGAATCGAGCTTGCGCTTCTCAAGGAAGTAATAGATACCTCCCAGATATTCGTGCACCTCACCGTCACGGAACTCATAGACCTTGTCCACCAGCCCATCGAGGAACTCTCTATCGTGTGATACCACGACCACCGTGCCGTCATACTTCTGAATGGCATTCTTGAGAATATCCTTCGAGCGCATATCCATGTGGTTGGTCGGCTCGTCGAGTACCAGCAGGTTGCGCGGTTCGAGCATCATGCGCGCCATTGCCAGACGTGCACGCTCGCCACCCGACAGCACCTTCACCTTCTTTTCGATGTCCTCGCCACGGAAGAGGAAAGCACCCAGAATATCGCGCAGACGGGTACGGATGTCACCCACAGCCACGCGGTCGAGGGTGTCGAACACCGTGAAATCACCGTCCATCAAATCGTCCTGATTCTGTGCATAGTAACCGATATTGACATTGGCACCCAGCTTCACATATCCCTCCGTGGGGGTCAGCTGGCCGATGAGCATACGCGCCAATGTGGTCTTACCCTCACCGTTGCGACCCACCAGCGCGATTTTGTCACCCTTCTCGATGACGAAGTTCGCACCGCTGAATACGTGTTTCTTGCCGAACGACATACCGGCCTCGTGGATGTCCGCCACAATCTGCCCCGAACGGGGTGCAGGAGGGAACTTGATGTTGAGGGTTGCCACGTCTTCCTCCTCGACCTCCAGACGCTCCAGACGGTCGAGCTGTTTGATGCGCGACTGCACCTGATTGGATTTGGTGGGCTTGTAGCGGAACTTTTCGATGAACTCCTCGGTCTTCTCAATCATACGCTGCTGGTTCTCGTAGGCCGCCATCTGCTGTTGGCGGCGCTCGGCACGCAGCACCACATATTTCGAATAGGGCACCTTATAGTCGGTCACCTTACCCAGCGACAGCTCCACCGTGCGGTTGGTCACATTGTCGAGGAAGGCGCGGTCGTGCGAGATGAGCAGCACGGCACCGTTGTAGTTCTTCAGGTAGTCCTCCAGCCACTGGATAGACTCGATGTCGAGGTGGTTGGTCGGCTCGTCGAGCAGGAAAATCGAGGGACGGCGCAAAAGGAGCTTCGCCAGCTCGATACGCATACGCCAGCCGCCCGAAAACTCGCTCGTGGGACGCTGAAAGTCCTCGCGCTTGAAACCCAGACCCAGGAGGGTCTTCTCGATGTCGGCCTCACGGGTATCACCCCCCAGAATGTGGTAGTGGTCCTGTGCGGCGTTGAGCTGCTGAATCAGGTCGGCATACTCCTCGCTCTCGTAGTCGGTGCGCTCGGTGATTTCGCGGGTCAGACGCGCAATGTCTGCCTCCAACTTCAGCACCTCGACAAACGCCTTCTCGGTCTCCTCCACCAGCGAGGTGGTGTCGTGTACACGCATCGTCTGCGGCAGGTAGCCCACCGTACACTCGCCATTGATGGTCACCGCACCCGATGTGGGCTGCTGTTCGCCGACAATGATTTTCAACAGGGTGGACTTGCCGGCTCCGTTCTTGCCGACTAGTCCTATTCGGTCTTTGGGATTTATCAGAAACGAGATGTCATCGAAGAGCGTCCACCCTCCGTAACTCACCGTCAGATTGTCTAATGATATCATCTATGCTTTAAGAATTTTTATAATTTCGGCAGCAGGGTCCTCGGCCTTGAACACGGCACTGCCTGCCAC
This sequence comes from Alistipes sp., assembly GCA_020026335.1. Lineage (GTDB taxonomy): Bacteria > Bacteroidota > Bacteroidia > Bacteroidales > Rikenellaceae > Alistipes. The sequence continues at coordinate 16,858 of JAHHQO010000006.1, forward strand.
CAACGCATCGGCACCTGCCGCATACACCTCGCCCGCGTTGTGAGACGAGATACCGCCATCGACCTCGATAATCAGTTTGGGATTATAGCCGTTGGCCATGCTACGCAACTCGCGGATTTTCTCTATCGAACCGCGGATGAACGACTGTCCGCCGAAGCCCGGCTCGACACTCATCACCAGCACCAAATCCACCATCGGGAGAATATCCTTCAGCACATCGACCGATGTGGCGGGCTTGATGGAGATACCCACCTTGGCACCTGCCTGACGGATTTTGTCGATACAGCCCTTCACATCGTTGGTCGCCTCATAGTGGAAGGTGACCAAATCGGCGCCTGCCTCCACAAATTTGGCAACATAACGCTCGGGGTCCACAATCATCAGATGCACATCCAAGAACTTGCCTGTGGCCTTGCGGATGGGTTTCATGACCGGGAAACCGAAGGAGATGTTGGGGACAAAGACACCGTCCATGACATCGATGTGTACCCATTGAGCCTCACTCTGGTCAATCATACGGGTATCGCGCTCAAGATGACCGAAATCGGCCGAAAGCATTGAAGGTGCTACTATACGTTGCATAATTTCAGGGTTTAATCGTGATTTTATCTTCGCAAAGATACAAAACAATCCTCATTGAGACGAAATTTTACGCCATTATTGAGGGCTCAAATCCAAAATATTGCCTAATTTTGTCTCTATGGATACCACCTTGATTCTTTGTATTGCGGTACTCGGCGCAGCGGTTCTGCTGTTGGGTGCCGCGCTGCTCTCCGCAGTGAAGGAGCGGCAGCATCTGAAGGAGCAGTTGCGCGAAAGCGATGCCCGCCTCACCCGTCTTCTCGACGAGAAACACACCCTCGAGGAGCAACACCTCGCCACTTCCAATGCACTGGCAGCCCTGCGTGCCTCGTCGGAAGCCGAACTGCGTGCCGTGCGTTCAACCTCCGAGACGGAGTTGCGCGCCCTTAGGAGTCGTTACGATGAGGCACTCAAGCGCGAGGAGCAACGCCGACAGGAGGAGCGCGACAACCGCCAACAGGAGTACGAGCGGCTGAAAAGTGAGTTTCAGAACCTCGCCAACGAGATTTTCGGCGAGCAGTCGCGCCACTTCAAGGAGAGCAACCGCGAGCAGATAGATGCCCTGCTGCGCCCCTTCAAGGAGCACATCACCGAGTTCCGCCGCCGTGTGGAGGAGATTAACGACACGCAGAACTCCCAGCGCGGAGAGCTGAAGAACGAGCTGAAGCGACTCATGGATCTGAACCAAAGCATCTCGACCGAGGCACAGAACCTGACCAACGCCCTCAAGGGCAACTCGAAGGTGCAGGGCGACTGGGGCGAGATGTTGTTGGAGACGATACTCGACAACTCGTCACTGACCAAGGGCATTCACTACGAGACGCAGTTCAACATCAAGGACAGCACGGGTCGCAACCTGCGTCCCGATGTGCTGATACATCTGCCCGACAACAAGGAAATCGTCATCGACTCGAAGGTCTCGCTCACGGCATTCACCGAATACACCGCTGCCGAGACGCACGCCGAGCGACAGAAATATCTGGCGGCACACATAAAGTCCGTGCGCGAGCATGTCAACGAATTGAGCCGCAAGGAGTATCAGAAGTTGGTCAATTCGCCCGACTTCGTCATCATGTTCATACCCAACGAACCCGCCTTCCTCGAGGCGTTGAAGGCCGACCGGCAGATATGGGCAGATGCCTACCGCAATCAGGTCATCATCTCCTCGCCCACGCATCTGTTTGCCCTGCTCAAAATCGTGGCAGACCTCTGGAAGTACAACGACCAGGACAAGAATACGCAGGAGATTGCCGCCTGCGGACTGACCCTCTACAAGCAGTTGGCGGCCATCACCCAGTCGCTCGAACAGGTCGGCATATCGTTGGGCAAGGCACAGAACGCCTACGACGATGTCTACAAACGCATACACACGGGCAACGACAACATCGTGCGTGTGGGCGAGCGTCTGCGCAAGAAAGCCATGTTGCAGGTCAAGAACCGCCCCTCGGCACAGCTTCTGCAATTGGCACAGGCGGAGGACGATGTTCTCGACAGCGAGTACACCCCCCAATAGAAGGGGGGCATCGGGAAGCCTAATTGCCATGGATAAATCCAGCTTAATAATCTGCACATTGATAAATACTTGAGGTGAGATTATTATTTGGGCTGTTACTTTCTAGCGTGTGTGTTGATGGCATTCCTTCATGCCTGTATAGAATAAAGAATCCGTTGGTAGAAGCATTTGAATTTGCGTTCTGCCAACGGATTTTAATTTATAAGAATACGATAAAATACTTATTTATAATCTTTCGATTTCCTTAAAGTCTTGATGATGAGTTTTGCTCCTTTCTTTACCAAATCGATAGGATACATTTAATTTAATTTGTCTTGATTCACCCTTTCCCCAATTCCACAACTTAAATCCAGGAAAGGAACTATAATTATCCCAATTATTAGTCCAAAATAAATCAGTCAATGATAAATTGACATTTAAACGTTTTTTCATGAAAGATCTACCGATTGCCAAATCAACATATCCAGTAGGCTCCATTTCCTCGTTTGCTGCACCAAGTCTCTTTGTAGAAAAAGCCCCGTTTATTTCTAGCTGAAATTTACAAGGTAAACGGAAAGTATTCATTAATGTAAATATACCAGCAACAGCCTCCTTTTTAAATTTCCGGCTAGCATCGAAAGCAATGTCTTTATTGATATAGTAACCAATCATATTGAGATTCATATTCCACCATTTGGTTGGATTGATTCCCCAATTTAATGTAATAGAAAACTGCTGTTGCTTCCCAATATTCCTTGGTGTCATAATTACCTTGTTCGAAGATAAAGTATCCGTAATCTGTGCCTTATAATCTTTCATATAGGTGTAAGCAGCTATCAATGAAAGTTTATTTTTGCTATATGCCGCAGTTACCCGATGCGTCTTTTGTGGACTTAAAAAGGGATTTCCTTTCCAATACGATAATTCATCCAATAGGTATTCAAACGGATTTAAATCTTGATACGCAGGTCTATCAATGCGACTTCCGTAACTTACGGATAAAGATTGTTCATCTGATAACTGGCAGTTCAAGTTCAAAGATGGAAATACATCAAAATAACTCCTTTTATTTTCTTTATCATGAATGCCATCGATAGTAAATAATCTTCCATCAGACCAAGTTTGCTCTCCGCGTAATCCTATTTCAAGATTCCATTTTTCATTAAAAGGATAAGCATACAACAAATAAGCTGCCAGTATTTTTTCTTTATAAGTAAAATCATTAGACTGTGTTTCATCTATAATATCCTGCTCGTTTTTAACTTCATAAAACTGGTAACCATTATCAGCATTAACGTTAGAATATTTGAGTCCTGATTTCAGCTCACCTTTACCTAATTTATGGTTTTGATTGTACGCTAAAGCATAGATATGGATATTTCTACTATTGACCGACCTGTATAGTAAATCTGATAAAGTTTCACCATCTGGTCGTTTGTAAATATTAGGCTGAAGATTTCCGGATCCTCCATCAAACCAGGCATAATTGGCATCTAATGTATATCGAACGCCTTCTTTGGGAGTCGATACATAATAAAGATTTGCACCGTATCGGTTCCCTTTCTGTTTATAATATATATTTTGAGCATATAATATCTGCTCGAGTTCATTACGTTCTATATCAGTTATTTCCGTTGTAGTTGTAGTTTGTCCCGGACCAAACAGCGTATTTGCAGTCAGTTGTCCGCCTACCAAATTTTTATCATTGAATTTATATTCAAAATCCAGATTTCCAGCTATTGTTTTTCTTTTGTCCGTATCATCTGTGGGACTATAATATTCCTTTCCACTTTGAATTCTTCTCATTCCGTAGTCTAAATCATAATAGCCAAATTGATGGTGATAATTACCCATCATGCTGAATTTGTGATTTGTATAACTGAACGATAATTCAGTATTCTGACGTAAATTGTTCCAATAAGATGCTCCATTATTCATATAGAAGGAATATCCTTCATTATGTTGCTTGTTCGTATTTATATTGATAATTCCACCAGAGCCTTCAGCGTCATATTGAGCCGATGGGTTGTTAATGATTTCAACAGATGCCACTGATGTGGAAGACATGGACTTCAACAAAGCTACAACTTCTTCTTGTTTCATATAGGTAGATTTGCCATTAAATATGACTAAGGCACCATTCCTTCCACCGATACTGATATTATCATTACTATCGACAAATACTCCTGGAGTTCTCTTCAATACATCCAGTGCCGAACTTCCAGCAAGTATTCCACTATTTTTAGGGACAAAAAGAAGATTGCCATTAGTTACCCTCACTGAAGGTGTCTGTTTTTCACCCACTACTACAACGTCCTCCAATTGTATGCTTGCTGAGCGAAGTTGTATTTTAATAAACGAATCTCCATTTACTTTTATAGTATCAGATAAATAAGGCGAAAATCCGAGACAACTTGCATATAACTGAATATTACCGGCTGTTTTGATGCTAAAAAATCCCTTGAAGGATGTAATGCATTGATCTATGGAAGCTCCTGTCTGTACATCAATCAAACTGACAACAGCTGCATCTATAGGATGATTTAGTGAATCACATACCACTCCCGACAATTCATAATCAATGGTGGGAATTTTATAGACTGTTTTTGACTTTTGTATTACATATGTATTGTCACGAACTTTTTTGAAAAGAAAGTATTTATCAGCTAATAATTGACCTAGAGCCTGTTCCACAGACATTTTCTCTAATTTACAAGTCACCAGATACGATTCAACATCAGCGTAATCAAAAAGAATATGCGTTTCGCTTTCTTTTTCTATGCTTTTAAGAGCTTCTGATAAGGGAACATTTTGTAATTCAATATTTATCAACTTGTCTTGTTGAGCAAACAAATTTAAAGAGTGCCATACTACCAGGCAGAAAATCAGAAAGAATTTAAGTTTCATAATTCGTTAGTTAAAATATATTGTTTGCTATAAATACGATTACATGTTCATTTCGGGTACCATCTCTCAAGATTATTTTCCGACTATAATCGTTTTATTGTCGATAATGGAAATATCATCGCTGATAAAGCCTAATAATTCGATTACAGAATTGAGAGACTCGTCTCTGGAAGCTTTAAAATGTAGTCGGTCGTTCATTCTATCCTTATCCTTGAATATGACATTTACATTATACCACCGTCCAAGTTCACAAAGAATCTCTTTTAATGTTTTATTGTCAAAAAAGAAAGTTTGTTCTGTCCACGATTTGGCATCTGCAATATGTACATTTTCCTTGACGCATAATTCACCTTCTTTGTTCAATTCGACTTGCTCACCTGGTTTGATAAGCAGATTCTCTTTATCTGTTACGGACGCAACCTGCAAAGAACCCGAAAATAAAGTTACATTTGGAGATTCGGAACGATAGTTGCGTATATTAAAAGAAGTCCCCAACACACAGGTATTGATTTTTCCTGATTGTACAATAAACGGATGAAGGGAATCCTTGCTGACTACAAAAAAGCCCTCACCTGAAAGATTAACGGTTCGATTCTTTTCACCAAAAAGATGCATGTCATAGGATAACCTACTATCTGCGTTTAGAATAACCGATGTGCCATCTGGAAGTATGATGCGTTTTTGTAAACCTCTTGGCACAGAAATAATTTGCTGGTCATCAACGATTTCCTGCTTTACAACCTGTGTTACGCTATTCGCTTCAAATACTTGTATAGAATCATCGCTATCAACAGGTCTAAGAGCGAAATATAAGAAAAACAAAATGCAAGCTGCTACCGACGACAATCGTAGCATATGAATCGTTGTTGAATGCTTTTTTCTCCGTTTCCTGAAAGTATCCCATTCTTTATCAGCGTCAGGAAGAGAACCCTTACTGCGAGCCAAGGCCTCCCGTCCATATAATATAGCACGTGCGGCCTTCTGACATTCTTCGTCTTTAAACAGTTCTTTTAATTCATCAGAAGTAATCGCAGATGGATTTTCTAAAGCATCTAAAACTCGACTAATTTTCTTTTCAGTATCTTGATTCATATTATATTCTTTATTTATATACGTTTATATAAGATTTTTAGGTACCAATTATTTCAGTAAATCAAATTCTTCACGTATCATTCGCAATACTTTCATGATATGCTTTTTGATTCCGCTACTGCTCATATGATATTCAAGTGCTACCTCTTCATATTTCTTGTTACAGAAATAGCATTTTGTAAAGATTCCTTTAGTCGGTTCGTTTAATTCCGAAATTATTTTCTCTATTTTATTCAAGCGTTCTTCATGCAGGTTTAAGTTATCGATATCTTCATATTCGGAAGTAAGATATTCGTGTAGGGCTGCATAATTCTGTTCCACTTTCTTATGTCTGAGATAATCAATACATTGATTCCGAGTTAAAGTGAAAAGATATGAAGATATTGTACCTTCTTTCAGTGTATAGGTATTCCTTTGCATCCAAACTTTTTCGAATACATCATTTACTATGTCTTTTGAAGTTTCTTCATCAGTAATAAACCGAAAGGTAAAAAAATATAATTGAGAGAAATACGTCTTATATATTTTCTCAAACTCATCTTCCGTTATTTTATTTTTGCTTAAATGAAAAATAGTCATGATGCAAAAATAATTAAAGGTTTTAATAATCTGAGATAAACACTTATTTTTTATATACTGCTTCTGTAAAAAATCAAAGTCGTGGTCTAGCACTCTGAGAACTTTATAGTAAACTGATTTTTACGTGACAGCTTAAAAAGTGTGACATTAAAGTGACATTTTTAGAATTTTCGACATTCCTAAAATCTATATAATATGCATTAAAACCACTGTATATCATTTAGTTATAACACATAGCGGTTTATTGTAAATGTAGAAGCCTCCACCCCCCATCGGCACGCGACAAAAAAACTCCGCACGGATTATCGTGCGGAGTTTTCTTTTTTTCGTGAGAACCTCTTGTTTACAAGAGTTTCTTCTTCGACTGTGTAATCACAAAGTCCTTGAGGTAGAAAGGCTCGAAGTAGGCAATATCCACCTGCTCGCCCTTATCCAAAGCCTCCTGTGCCAGACGCGCCAGACCGCGTGCCGAAGGAGTGACATTCACCCAAACGGCATCCTTCAGCGTCTCGGTGCACTTCTTCGCACCGTTACCGAAGATGACGAAAGGATGTGACGCATCACCACGGAAATCCTTGAAACTCTCCTCGGTGATAATCTCCGCCTCGACCTCGTTCATGGCGTGACCCTCGGTATCGAACACCTGGGCATAGACCTCCATACGGCGGGCATCGACCATGGGACACAGACGCGCATTCTCCCAGTTGTCCACATCGAGAATACCTGCCTCGTAGTCCTCGCGTGCCACCTCGGCGAGCGCATCAAGCGAACCCACTGCCAGCAGAGGTTTCTTCAGACCGTAGCACAGACCCTTGGCAAACGACACGCCGATTCTCAGACCCGTATAGGAACCCGGACCCTTGCCCACAGCCACAGCGTCCAGCTCATCGGGTGCCACACCTGTCTCGCGCAACAGCTCATCGACAAAAACGCCCACCTTCTTGGCGTGGTCTCTACCCTCGTCGCTCTCGCGCAACGAGATTAACTCTCCATCACGGGCAATACCCACAGAGCAGATATCGGTACCCGTCTCAATACACAAAATAAGTGACATATCTCCTGATTAATTTCTTTATACTCCCATTAATAGCGGCGTTTCATGGCCTTGTCCATTTCGCGCTTGGCATCGTTCTCCTTCAGATACTCGCGCTTGTCGTAGGACTTACGACCGCGTGCCAGTCCGATGACGATTTTGGCAAGTCCTCTCTCGTTGAGGAACATACGCAGACCCACGATGGTGAGTCCCTTGTCCTGCGAGGCACGCTGCAACTTGTCCAGCTCCTTGCCCGTGAGCAGCAGTTTGCGGTCACGGCGCGGCACGTGGTTGTTGCACGTACCCCACGCATACTCGGCTATATTGACTCCCTTAATCCACAACTCCCCCTTGTCGAAGTAGCAGAACGAGTCGGTCATCGAGGCCTTGCCCGCACGCACGGACTTGATTTCCGTGCCGACCAAAACCACACCGGCCACCCACTCCTCCAAAATCTCATAGTCGAAGGTGGCACGCTTGTTACGAATATTTATCTTTTTCTGTTCGCTCATATTCCTTTTACGGCATACAAATTGTACAAAAATCTTTCACGGAACGGGAACGGGTGAACAGGTTTCAAATCTTGGATTGTTTTTCACACCTCATTCTGTTAATTTTTCTGTTTGCACAACACACTATCTCGGTGTGCGAAATCCCGTTTTCGTTCCTTTTTTATTTCAACTTTCCAACACGGTCTCGGACGGCATTGGCACTCATTTTCTTTCGAATCGCCGTCAGATGATAAGTCGCTGCAATTTTTTCGACATCATCACCTTGGCGTTGTTCAGCGAGGCGAGTTTCAACACCAGCTGTTCGAGGTCGTCCTCCGAGAGCGATGAGTCCGACAACTGGGTTTGCAGACGCTTAATCATCGCATCGATGACCTTGGTTTTGTAGAGTGCCACCGCCTTGGGAACACCCACCGCCAGCATCTCCTCGTCACTCTCGATATGTATCTCCTTCTGTTTCCACAGGTCGCTGACCTTATACATATCGTCCGAGGTGAGAATATCGACCGACAGGCGACACACCTCGGGGTCGGTGTGGTTGATGAAAATGTGCGCCGGCACCTCAACGCCAACGCCCTGCTTCTCCCACTCCTCGTAGTAGGTGTGGCGGATTTTCTCGTAGGTGGGGTTGCCGAAGGTCAAATCACCATCGGACAGCTCGTCGAAAATCACCTCCGCGACATTGCACTGCACCATATTCGCTCCCTCCTTGAATTCGAACGAGCGGTGGCCATACTTGATGAGGTATTTGACCAGCTCATACTCCAGCGCATCGTTGCTGCTGCCGGCCTCCACCGAGGATTTGAACTCCACACCGATATCGGTCTTGGCGTCCTGTGCCAGAGCCGTCTGACGGCGGATGAATTCATCGGTCTCGCGGTCGCCATAGGTCGAGAGTCGCTTGCGTCCCACCTCCGAGATGAGAATCTTCTCGTCAATAGCCATAATCTGCGCACACTCGCGAATGAATACCGAACGCTTGATGGTGTTGGGTATCTGCGCGATGGACTGCACCATGTCGCCGATGAGGGCGGCCTTGCGAATGGGGTCTCCCTGCGCGTCCTCCAACAGCAACTTGGCTTTGAAGGCGATGAAGTCCTGCTCGCTGCGGCGGATAAACTCCTGCAACTCCTGCGAGGAGTGGCTCTTGGCGAACGAGTCGGGGTCCTCACCATCGGGCAGGAGCACCACTCTCACGTTCATGTCCTCCTTGAGCAGCATATCGATACCGCGCAACGAGGCTTTGATACCCGCCGAGTCACCGTCATAAATCACGGTGATGTTGCGTGTGAAACGGCTCAGGAGTCGTATCTGCTCCTCGGTGAGTGACGTACCGGACGATGCCACGACATTCTCCACACCGGCCTGGTGCATGGAGATGACATCGAGGTAACCCTCCACCATGATGGCACAGTCGAGTTGCTGAATGGCTCGCTTGGCAAAGTAGAGGCCATACAACTCGCGTTTCTTGCTATATATCTCGCTCTCGGGCGAATTGACATATTTGGCGATGTTCTTGTCGGTGCGCAGGGTACGTCCGCCAAATGCCACGACACGACCCGAAATGTTATGCACGGGGAACATCACACGGTCGTGGAAGCGGTCGAACAGGGAGCCGTCGCGCTCACTCTTGAGCGAGAGTCCCGTCGAGAGGAGGAACTCCTCCTTGTAACCTGCCGCCAGAGCATCTTTGCTCATGCGTCCTCCGCGTGCCGGACAGAAGCCCAGTCCGAACTTCTTGATGATGGCATCGGTGAGTCCGCGGCGCTCGCGGAAGTAGCTCAAGCCCACGCTCTGACCCTCCGTCTCGTGGTGGAGGTAGTGGGTGAAATAGTCCGCCGCCCAACTGTTGACCACGAACATCGATTCGCGGTTGTCGTTGCGGCGTACCTCCTCCTCGGTGAGTTCCTTCTCGTGCACCTCGATGCCGTAGCGTTTGGCCACCATCTTCAGTGCCTCGACATAGGAGATACCCTCCTGCTCCATGAGGAAGGTGACGGCATTGCCACCCTTTCCGCATCCGAAACACTTATACACACCCTTGGCGGGTGAGACCACAAACGAGGGGGTCTTTTCGTTGTGAAAAGGACAGCACGCCTTGTAATTCACACCCGCACGTTTGAGTGTGACATAGTCGCCGATAATATCTACGATATTCGCGGCCGAATATATACGGTCTACTGTTTCCTTATCTATCATTTGCGCAAAGGTAGTGAATATTTTTATACGGACTTACTCTACAAGGCACAAAAATATGCCCCGCAGCCCTCCCCGCACTCCTCTCGTTCCCCTCCTTGCCCTACCGTGGCGTGTTGTCCGCCCCTCCGTCTCGGAAGAACGCCCCTCTGCGTCCGCTTTCCGCACGATTTTTCACCTCCGAATTGAGCCGCCTGCCAAAAATTCGCTATCTTTGCAAGTATGGAGTTTACACTGAAATCGGACTACGCCCCCATGGGCGACCAGCCGGAAGCCATCGAGCAACTGGTATCTTCGATTCGTCACGGGTCGAAGCACAACGTATTACTGGGTGTTACGGGTTCGGGCAAGACCTTCACGGTTGCCAATGTCATACGACAACTCAACCGTCCGACACTGGTACTGAGCCACAACAAAACCCTTGCCGCACAGCTCTACGGAGAGTTCAAGAATTTCTTTCCGGAAAATGCCGTGGAATACTTCGTGTCATATTACGACTACTACCAGCCCGAGGCCTACCTGCCCACCACCGACACCTACATCGAGAAGGACCTCTCCATCAACGATGAAATCGAGAAGATGCGTCTGCAAACCGTCGCCACACTGTTGTCGGGACGGCGCGATGTCATCGTGGTGTCGAGTGTGTCGTGTCTCTACGGTTGCGGTAACCCCTCCGATTTCCACGCCACGGCCATCAACATCAAGGTGGGACAGATTGTCAGCTACAAACAGTTCCTCTACAAGCTCGTTGAGGCTCTCTACACCCGAACAGAACGCGAACTTGAACCCGCCACCTTCCGCGTCAATGGCGACACGGTGGACATCATGGCGGCCTACGGCGAGTTCGGCAACCGTTGCTTCCGCATCATGTTCTTCGACAATGAGGTGGAAGCCATACAGATTATCGACCCCGTGACGGGACAGCGCATCAGTTCGCTCGACACGCTGACCCTCTACCCCACATCGCTGTTCGTCACCACCAAGGAGCGCATCAAGACCGCCGTAGACCAAATCTACCTCGACTTAGGTAAGCAAATCGATGTCTTCGAGCACGAGGGTCGTCAGACCGAGGCACAGCGCATCAAACAGCGCGTGGAGTATGACCTCGAGATGATTAAGGAGTTGGGCTACTGTCCCGGCATCGAGAACTACTCGCGCTACTTCGATGGTCGTGAGGAGGGTTCGCGCCCGTTCTGCCTGTTGGACTTCTTCCCCGAAGATTATCTGATGGTCATCGACGAGAGCCATGTCACCCTGCCGCAGGTGCACGCCATGTTCGGCGGCGACCGCGCACGCAAGGAGAACCTCGTGGAGTACGGCTTCCGTCTGCCTGCCGCCAAGGACAACCGACCGCTCACCTTTCAGGAGTTCGAGCAGTTGCAGGGCACGTCCATCTATGTGAGTGCCACACCTGCCGACTACGAGCTGATGAAGAGCGAGGGTGTGGTGGTCGAGCAGCTTATCCGCCCCACGGGACTGGTAGATCCGCCATTGGAGGTGAGGGTCACCCTCAACCAGATTGACGACCTCATCGAGGAGATAGACCGCCGTGTGCGCAAAGACGAGAAGATATTGGTGACGACCATCACCAAACGTATGGCCGAGGAGCTGTCGAAATACTTCGACCGCGTGGGCATTCGCAACCGATACATTCACTCCGATGTCGATACATTGGAGCGTATTCAGATACTCGAGGACTTGCGCGAGGGTATGTTCGATGTGTTGGTGGGTGTCAATCTCTTGCGTGAGGGTCTCGATATTCCCGAGGTGTCGCTTGTCGCCATTCTCGATGCCGACAAGGAGGGATTCCTGCGTAATGTGCGCTCGCTGACCCAGATAGCCGGTCGTGCCGCCCGTCACTCGCAGGGTCATGTCATTCTCTATGCCGACCACTGCACCGACTCCATGCGTATGACCATCGAGCAGAGCAACCGCCGCCGCGAGAAGCAGGTACATTTCAACATGGAGCACGGCATGCTGCCCCGCAAGGCACAGCGCAGCGGCACGGGACAGAGCACCCTGCTGGCCGGCAAGGTACAGACCGAGGATATCGACCTGACGGTACACCGTCCAGAGGAGCAGCACTACATGACGGCTGCCGATGTCTCGAAGGGCTACAACACGGGTGCGTCACCCATACCCGGCACGGGCGAGGAGTTGGAAACCCTCATCGCCAAGGCCAGGGAGGACATGGAGCGCGCCGCCAAGAGTCTGGACTTCCTCGCTGCCGCCAAATTCCGCGACCGTATGTACGAGTTGCAGAAGCTCCGCGACAACAACCGCAAATAAGAAGAGAGGGGCGACCTCACCCGACACCAAGTAACACCCTTTAACCACCCTCACGGCAACGCCCGACGAGGGTGCAATTCTCACCCATTTTTCCTACACAATACAATGTTTGCAGGCGTTATACAATGGCCTGTAAGAGGGGCGTATATACATATATAACCACATGACAATCTGAACAATACGGCGATTTACAAAATATCGTATTGCATCACACCATACCTATATACGATTGGGATTTGGCATCGTCCCGCGACACAGCACCCTTCGCCCCCTCAGAGGGCAGAGATACGCCCCGATGGGACATACATTATAATAACATATAAGTCTGTCACAGCGGGAAGCCTCTCGGAAAAGGAGCAGAGGAAACAAATCTCACGGCAAAAGTTTTTTCGCCGTTTTTCGTCCCCTTATTGATGCAATTTTTACTTGTTTTGCGACAGCTTTCGACTGCAATTTACCCTCCACTGCAAAATTTAACCGATAATGCAAAACAATAATTTTGCATTCCCTTTCGTTTTTTATTCGGACAACTGCGGTATTGTAACCTGCGGTTTATATATTTTATCCTATATTTTCGCATTCCGAGGGCGGCGGAAGCATGATATTTCAACAAATTGAAATACAATTTATTAAATATCCCCTCCGACACACCCCGAAAGTGGAGCCGCCCTCCCCGACCGCTGTCCGACACCTTCCCAAACGCTCCGCCGGAGGGGACGGATAACGGAAGTTATCCTGTTTTAGATACAAAAGTATTGAAATTGTAGGAAAATGTAGTGGTTTAATTGCTAAATCGATTTTTTTATTCTATATTTGTTCAATAGAATATTTACTAAAAGAAGTGTGCCCAAAGAGATGAAAAAAAGCGCAAACCCTCCGAAAGGAGACATTTGCGCTTCGAAAGTGATCCCGACGGGATTCGAACCCATATCGTAAGAACCGGAATCTCAAATTCTATCCATTAAACTACGGGACCAATGGCACAAAGATATAAAAAAATATTAAAACTCATTGCAAGATGCAGGGAAAACAAGGAAACTGGCAACGAATAGAAGCCGTAATCAAATGGGCGAACATGACAACGAATTACTTCGCCTGCTATATTGGTCTCGCACGTGGCGAGAATCTCTATCAAATCAAGCGTGGCAACAACGGTATCTCGATGGACGTTGCCGAGCGCATTGTCAACAAGTTCCCCCAAATCGACAAGTTGTGGTTGCTCACCGGTGAAGGTCAGATGTTCGCCGAGGAGCGTATCAAGGGCAAGCAGATTCCCTTCTACAAGACCGATGTCGAGGCAGGTGTGGGCACTGTCGATAGCCTCGAGGCCGACATGAAGTTCATCGTTCCCCCGTTCGACGATTGCGACTTCGCCATGTATTACACGGGACGCGCCATGGGTCGCACCGTTCCTTCGGGTTCGATTGTCTTTCTGAAGAACATCGGTGTGAAGGACATTATCCCCGGCAACGAATATGTAGTGGTCTGCGACCGCTTCTCCACCCTGCGCATCGTGCGCTTCATCGACGGCGAAGACAAGTTGAGACTCGTACCCGGTGACAGGGAAAATTACGATGATTTGACCATCGCCACCGACGAAATCACCGCCTTGTATCAGGTGAAGGGCAAATTAATCATCAATAACTAACAGCGAATTTATGTTTTCCGGAATCGTTGAACGCATGGCGGAAGTGGTGGCTATACGCACCGACCGCCAGAATAAGGATTTTACACTCCGTGCCGATTTTGCACAGGAATTGAAGATAGACCAGAGTGTGGCTCACAACGGCGTTTGTCTGACGGTGGTGGACATCAAGGACGACACCTACACGGTCACCGCCATGAAGGAGACCCTCGACCGCAGTAACCTCGGACTCTTGAAGGTGGGTGATTTGGTGAACCTCGAACGCTCGATGAAGCCCGATGCCCTGCTCGACGGTCACATCGTACAGGGTCACGTGGACCAGACCGCACAGTGCATCGCCAAGGAAGATGCCGACGGCAGTTGGTACTTCACCTTCCGCTACGAGCCCCAGGGTGAAGGTCTCTGCACCGTGGAGAAGGGTTCGGTGACGGTCAATGGCGTGAGCCTCACGGTATGCGACTCGAAGGAGGACACCTTCCGCGTGGCTATCATCCCCTACACCCTCGAACACACCAACTTCTGCCGTATGGAGGTGGGTTCAACGGTGAACCTCGAATTTGACATTGTGGGCAAGTACATCGCCCGCCTGATGAAACAATATATAAAGTAAATATTTATGACAATTAAGACAAAGGAAGCAGCTTCGCTGCTCATCGCATTGCTGGCCGCCGTAATTGTGGCCGGAGGTATGATGCTCCTCCATCATGTATGGTGGCTGACACTCTGCGTATCACTGGGTGCCTTTTTTGTTGTAGCACTCGTAGCACTCTTTATCATTCGAAAATATGTGGCCTACAAACTCAAGCCCATCTACTCCATCGTCTACTCGCGCAATGTCCACACCAAGGAGATTTTCTCCGAGCTGAAGGACAAGAAGGTCGAGAACGTGGGTGAGGAGCTGACCGCATGGGCCGACACCAACGACAAGGAGATTACCCGTCTGAAAGAGGTGGAGCACTTCCGCAAGCAGTATCTGGGCAATGTGGCCCACGAGCTGAAGACCCCCATCTTCAACATTCAGGGTTACATCACCACGCTGTTGGACGGCGCACTGGAGGACGAGCTGATTAACCGCAAGTACCTCGAAAGAGCCGAGAAGAGCATCGACCGCCTCATCAACATCGTCAATGACCTCGACACCATCTCGAAGCTGGAGAGCGACATGAACCGTCTGGAGATGGAGCGTTTCGACATCGTGGCTCTGGCCAAGGAGATTGCCGAGCAGACCGAGATAGAGGCCGACAAGAAGAACATCAAAATCACGGTCAAGGGTGCCGACAAGCTGCCTTCGCCCTTCTGGGTGGTGGCCGACAAGCACTTCGTGGGTCAGGTGTTCGTCAATCTGATTGTCAACTCTATCCGCTACGGTAAGGAGGGCGGCACGACTCACATTCGTTTCCGCGATTTGATGGACAAGATTCTCGTAGAGGTGGAGGACAACGGCAGCGGTATCGCCAAGGAGGATTTGCCGCGTATCTTCGAACGCTTCTACCGCACCGACAAGGGTCGCTCGCGCGAGCAGGGCGGCACAGGTCTGGGTCTGGCCATCGTCAAGCACATCATCGAGGCTCACGGCGAGCGCATTTCGGTTCGCAGCCAGCTCGGTGAGGGTACCACTTTCTCGTTCACTTTCAAGAAACTGAAATCTTCTGACCGGGAAGCCAAATAACCAATTTACGAATAATGTTACAACCTTTAAGTATCGTATGGGAATTTGACCCCGTACTCTTCTCTCTCTTCGGATTGGAAATCCGCTACTACGGTGTCATGTGGATGCTTGCCATTCTGATGGGTGCCAAATTCTTTGACAATTTTTGCAAACGCGAGTCGCTTCCCAACAGTGTCTCGGAGTCGGTGTTCATCTACGGCACACTGGCTACCGTCATCGGTGCACGTCTCGGTCACTGTCTCTTCTACGACCCCATAGGCTACCTCAGCGAGCCGTGGACCATCATCACGGGTTTTCGTGACGGCGGTCTGGCCAGCCACGGTGCCGCCATCGGTCTGCTGATAGGTCTGTGGCTCTTCTCGCGCAAGAACAAGCTGCCCTACATCTGGTCGCTCGACCGCATCATGATTGCCGTGTCCATCGGCGGTGCGGCAGTGAGATTCGGCAACCTGTTCAACTCCGAGATTTTCGGTTGCGCCACCACCCTGCCTTGGGGCTTCGAGTTCCGCAGTTCACACCTGTGGCAGGCCTACTATCAAGGTATGGCCATGCACCCCACACAGATATACGAAGCACTCTGCTACATCATCACCTTTGTCGTGCTGGCGTGGTTGTACTACCGCCACAACATGGGTACACGCCGTCCGGGACTGCTCTTCGGTATCGGATTGCAGGGTATCTTCCTCACCCGCTTCTTCATCGAGTTCATCAAACTCGACCAGAGCGAATTCGAGGCCGACTGGACACTCGACATGGGACAGTGGCTCAGCATACCCTTCATCATTCTGGGCATCTACATCATCTGGAAGAGTTTTCAGAACAACCCCACATGGAGTGTAGACCGACGCCACTTCGATGGCAAGGCGCACAAGAAATAAATGTTTCACCCTTTTTAAGAGCAAGACCATGAGCAACTATCCTATGGTTACGGAGCTGAACCGACTCATCGGTGACCGTTTGGCTTCGGGAAGTGAGATTTTTCTGCCGGGCGTAGGTTCACTCTACACCGAGCGATGTGCCGCACGACGCATCTCGCGCAACGAAATAATGCCCCCCTACCGCACCATCGGCTTCTCGTCACGAGAGCGCGGTGTGTCGTTGGTCGGACAACTCATGCGCGACACCAACTGCGACGAGGCACAGGCACAGGAAATCTACAACCGTTGGTTGGACAAGACCCGTCAGGAGGACACGCTCACCATAGAGGGAGTCGGCACGCTCAAACTCAAGAGTTTTGTCATCGACCCCGAATTTGAGAAGCGTCTCAATCCGCAGGGTCATACCCCCATACGTGTGAAGTCGAACCGCAGCGACTGGGTCATCTGGTGCGGTGGTGTGGCCATTCTCGTGGCGTTGGGCATCGGCATCTATCAGTATGCCGTCATGCAGCCCGGCAAGGAGGTGAAGGCACTTGAGCCTATCGCAACGACCGCCGTGCAGACCGAAAGCAAGGCAACCGCCCCCGTAAAGGATACGTTGGCCACCGAAGCCGCAGTTTCGACAGGCGATGCCGCTTCAGCAACTGCGACCACCCCATCGACAACAGCCCCCGTGGCAGCCGCTCAGCGCAACTACGACCCCCAAAAGATGATTTCGGGTCACTGTTACGTGGTGTTGGGTGTCTTCTCCACACCGGAGAATGCCGAGCGTGCGGCACGCGAGTATGAGGGGAAGGATGCCACCTTGCAGTGCGAGGTGCTCTACTTCGGCAGCAAGTTCATGCTCTCGCCCTTCCACGCCGCATCGGCTGAGGAGTGCGCCGCCTACATCAACCGTGCCGGTGAGCAATACGAGGGTCTTTGGAACTACACCGCGCGCTGATGCAGATAGAAGATATACTCATTGGCTGCATAGATTTTTTCTACCGGCAGCCCATTGCACGATTTATTCCCCGACAGACCTTCAGATATGCAGCTTGCGGAGGCATGACCTATCTGGTCATCAATCCCCTGCTCTACTTTCTGACCTACAATTTTGTACTGCGTCATCGGTTCATCGACCTGGGATTCGTGGTCATGTCGCCCCACATCGCGGCACTCACCATCGTTTTCCCGATAGTGTTCTTCATCGGATTTTGGCTCAACAAGCACGTCACCTTCCGACAGTCGCCCGTGAGGACGCACACACAGATTGCACGATACACCCTTTCGGTGGGCGGTTCGATAGCGATAACCTATCTGTGTATGAAGCTATTGGTGGAGGTTTGCGGCATCTGGCCCACGCCCGCCAACGTGCTCACCACCGTCATCACAACGGTGTACAGCTACGCCACCGCCAAATACTTCACTTTCCGCCACTCCAAGGAGTAACACCACCCACAAAGAAGCCTTCGCCGATGAAGGCTTCTTTTTTTTGCGCAGATATCGTCATTTGGTGGAAAAATTGTTAATAAATAATGTAAAAAACTCGCTCTGCTATCCTGCCAAAAATTTCTATATTTGCAAAATAATCATCAACAGTTTCCGTTACAATAGAAACACACTAAAAACAGAATTGATAATGAAAAAACTCATCTTACTTGCCGCAGTAGCTTTCATGGCACTGACTTCGTTTGTCGCTTGCAACAGCGAAGAATCCGAACCCCTCAACGGTTGTCTGGTTACCACCAAGGGTAGCGATGCGTTGAACTTCCACTACAAGAGCGACCTCAACGAGACTTTCTTCGTGGCCAACAAAAACGAGGTGGCGGCTTCCGGCACATATACCCCCAAAGACGGACAGCGTGCAACCATCCTCTTCACCAAGTACGAGGACAAGGAGCCGGGCTACACCTACAAGATTCGTCTGTTGCAGGTCACTCCCCACTACACCGAGGACGCAGTCATCGCCACGACTCCCGAGCAGTTGGCAGCACTGACCGACAAGGCCGACAAGATCTCCTACGAGCACCGTCAGGACATCACCTCCTACCTCTCGACAGAGTTCTTCAGCATACGTATCGGTCACCGCAACAACGACCTCTCGAAGCACAAGTACCACTTGATTTACGACAAGGTCACCCCCACGCAGACCAATCCCGATTACCTCGATTTGAAGCTCGTTCACCAGAACGACGGCGATTCGCCCGCAGCGCCCCGCACCGAAGTGATTTCGTTCAACATTTCGAACCTCGGTCGCGAGCTGGGCAACAAGAGAGGTATCAACCTCACCTACTTCGACCAGGAGGCAGAGAAGGAGATATCGGTACTCATCGACAAGGCTGCTGCCCACCAGCTTCCCAGCGCAGCTCTCACTTCGATGACTTTCTAATCCGAAAGGTAAGAAGCACCATAGAAGGCGACCCACTCTTCGGGTCGCCTTTTTTCGTCCCCGCCACTCCTTGCCTTCCACGGTCGAAAAAAGAAGAAAAATTTCCGCAGATGTACCCCATCTCGTTTCTTTTGAGTATCTTTGCGCTATGTCAATCATCAGAAATCCGGAAAGCGACCTCGAATTCGAGAACAAAATCCGTCCGCAGGAGTTGCAGAACTTCTCCGGACAGGATAAGATTGTCGAGAACCTCCGCATATTTATCAAAGCCGCCCTCATGCGTGGCGATTCGCTCGACCACGTCCTGCTCCACGGACCTCCGGGTCTGGGCAAGACCACTCTGGCCAACATCATCGCCAACGAGATGGGCGCACAACTCAAAACCACATCGGGCCCCGTGCTGGACAAACCCGGCGACTTGGCGGGTCTGCTCACGGGTCTGAATCCCGGTGATGTGTTGTTCATCGATGAGATTCACCGTCTGAGTCCCATAGTAGAGGAGTATCTCTACTCGGCGATGGAGGACTACAAAATCGACATCGTGCTGGACAAGGGTCCCTCGGCGCGCTCGATACAGATTGAGCTGGCACCCTTCACCCTCATCGGTGCCACCACACGAAGCGGTCTTCTGACCTCTCCCCTCCGTGCGCGTTTCGGCATACAATGTCATCTGGAGTACTACGACTCGAAGATTTTGGCTGCCATCGTGCGCCGCTCGGCAGGTATCCTCGACATCACCATCGACGATGAGGCCGCCCACGAAGTGGCACTCCGCTCGCGCGGCACACCGCGTATCGCCAACGCCCTGTTGCGCCGTGTGCGCGACTTCGCCATGGTGAAGGGTGAGGGTCACATCGACCTCGAAATCACACGCTTCGCCCTCTCGGCACTCAACATCGACTCGCGCGGATTGGACCAGATGGACAACAAGATATTGGAGACCATCATCGCCAAATTCGGTGGCGGTCCCGTAGGACTGAACACCATCGCCACAGCCGTGGGTGAGGAGGCAGGCACCATAGAGGAGGTTTACGAACCGTTCCTCATCAAGGAGGGATTCCTCAAGCGCACCCCTCGCGGACGAGAAGCCACAGAGCTGGCATACAACCACATGGGATACACTTTTTCACGCAATGGAGATTCTACACTGTTCTAACTCTCCGGCAAAAAAGAAAGAACATGACCAAAGGGCGCAATAATTGCGTCCTTTGGTCGTTTAAACAACAAAACTCAATTTTAGAATATGACAACAACAAAGATAGACATGGAAAAAGCAGCCCTCGATTATCACAAGGAGGGTCGCCCCGGCAAGATAGAAATACGCCCCACAAAGCCCCACACCACACAGTATGACCTCTCACTGGCCTACTCGCCCGGTGTGGCAACCCCCTCGATGCGCATCGCCCACTCGGAAGAGGAGGCCTACGACTACACCTCGAAAGGCAACCTCGTGGCCGTCATCTCCAACGGTACAGCCGTTCTCGGACTCGGCAACATCGGTGCGGCAGCCGCCAAACCCGTGATGGAGGGTAAGAGCATGTTGTTCAAGACCTTTGCCGACATCGACTCGTTCGACATCGAGGTCGATGAGCAGGAGGTCGATGCCTTCGTGAGAACGGTGAAGGCCATCGCCCCCACCTTCGGAGGTATCAATCTGGAGGACATCAAAGCCCCCGAGTGTTTCGAGATAGAGCGCCGTCTGCGCGAGGAGCTCAACATTCCCGTCATGCACGACGACCAGCACGGCACGGCCATCATCTCCTCGGCGGCACTGATTAACGGTGCGCAGATTGCCGGCAAGCGTCTCGATGAGATGAAGGTGGTGGTCAACGGAGCAGGTGCTGCCGCCACTGCCTGCGCGCGTCTGTTCACCGAGTGCGGTATCAAGCGCGAGAACATCGTCATGTGCGACAGCCGCAGTGTCATCACCGCGCAGCGTGACGACCTCACCCCCCAAAAGGCGGAGTTTGCCACCACACGCCCCCTCTCGACACTGGATGAAGCTGTCGAGGGTGCAGACCTCTTCCTCGGTGTGTCGAAAGCCGATGTGCTGACTGCGGAGATGGTACGCTCGATGGCCGCCAATCCCATTGTGATGGCACTTGCCAACCCCAACCCCGAGATTTCCTATGACGAGGCGATGGCCTCGCGCCCCGACCTCATCTTCGCCACGGGTCGCTCCGACTACCCCAATCAGGTGAACAACGTGTTGGGCTTCCCCTACATCTTCCGTGGTGCACTCGATGTCCGCGCCACACAAATCAACGAGGAGATGAAGCTCGCCGCCGCACAGGCCATCGCCGAGCTGGCACGCCGTCCCGTACCGCAGGACGTACTCGATGCCTACCACATCGACCACTTGGAGTTCGGCGCCCGATACATCATACCCAAACCCCTCGACCGCCGTCTGCTCTTCGAGGTATCGTATGCCGTGGCACGCGCTGCCGTGGAGTCGGGTGTGGCACGCCGTCCCCTCCCCTCGGAGGAGGAGTACCGCCGCATGCTGGTCGAGCGCATAGGATAGGTTTTCCCCCACAGCGGGAGCCCCCTCTGTCCGCCACCTTGCGACAAACGCCTCTACGCGTCCCTCAAAAAGGTCTTTCAGGCAATTTATTGGGTCGCAGTGTAGGATTTACGCCGCTTTTTGGTATCTTTGCAAATATTTTAGCGATATTTTGTAATTTATGAATTATATGAGAAAACTCACATGGCTGGTATCAATGGCGCTCGCCCTGGTACTGACAATGGCATCGTGCAGCGATGACAAGGAGACAGGAGCGATAAAATTGGACCATTCGGCTCTCTATTTTTCTGAAGGCGAGACCCTCACCGTGGGTTTCATTCCCGAGAACCTGAATCTCAACACCCTCTCGGCAACCAACAAACCCAAGGGCTGGGACGATGTGAAAATCGACACTCAGAAGAAAACCATCACCATCACTGCCCCCGCAGAGATTAAAGATGAAACGGAGAGTTCGGGTACTATCCGCTTCAGTGTCGCATCGACCGGCGGTGTGGTGACCTCAGCAGCTCTTTTTGTGGGTGTGGTCAATAAGGTGGATTTGCGCGACAAGGAGGCCAACTGCTACCTGCTCTCGCAGAACGAAACCCAATATACCCTGCCCCTCGATTTGGGTGAGGGTGTGACTCCCGCCAAGGTGTCGATACTCTGGCAGACAGACTACTCGCTCATCAAGTACCTCCAGATGGAGAAGGACCTCAACACCGGCACTCCCGACCACATATCGCTCTACATCGGTTCGTCACCGACTGTTGACCGTTTCATCGAGGGTAACGCTCTGATTGGTGCGCTGGACAAGAACGGCAAGGTGCTCAAGAGCTGGCACGTGTGGGTCACCAAGTATGACCCCGAGGCACAGGACGGCACCATCGAGGTGAACGGCTACACCATGATGACCCGCAATATCGGTGCTTTGGCCTCCTCATCGAAGGACAAGGAGTCGATTCTGAAGAGCTACGGACTCTACTACCAGTGGGGCAACAAGCACCCCCTTGTCGGTCCGCTCTACTTCAATTGCGCCAACGGCACTTCGGGTTCCATCTTCGATGACAAGCAGAAGCGTCTCTACCTCGAACCCACGGCTGCAACGGCACAGACCGGTACCGTGGCTTACACCTTGCAGCACCCCCGTGCATTCCTGACCACCGAGCAGAAGGACGCCGACTGGGCGGCAAGCACCGAGCAGCAGCCCCTGTGGAGTGCTTCGCAGAAGAGTGCCAACGACCCCTGCCCCAAGGGCTGGAGAGTAGCTCCCGCAGCCGCTTTCGAGGGTCTGACCATCAAGGATAACATCAACGCCACCACCCCCGAGGAGGAAGAACAGTTGGCAAAGGACTACCGCGAGAAATTCGGCTGGACGCTTACCAACGGTGCAGGCGAGTCGTTCTTCTCGGCAGCCGGCAGACGCTCGTACCTCGACGGCAAGATTCACAACTACTACGATGAGTCTCTGCCCACCCGTTACGGTGAGATGCAGCCCTGGGTAGGTTACTACTGGACAGCCGACACCGAAGGTTCGCTCTCCAAGGCGTTCTGCTTCTGGTTGAAGCTGGACGATGTGAAGGCAAGCGGTGTACGCAACGGCCGCCCGATGGGTCGTGCCAACGGTATGATGGTACGCTGCGTGAGAGAGTAATTTCCACGTATAACGATACAAAAAAAGGTGAACCTTTCGGAGTTCACCTTTTTTATATATGTATCAAATCTTCGGGACGCTGACGGGAAAATTCACCGCCATGCAGACGGCACACATCTTCCCCTTCGGGCATCGGGCAGGGCTTTGTGGCGACTCGGTTGGGCTTGTTCTCGCGAGCTCTTTCACTTGCTTTTCTCTCCTAACACGCACTCCTCTCGCCCTCACTCTCCTCTTGCCGTTCCTGTCGGGATTAGAAGTAGGACTCAAACTCGTCCATGTCCATCTTGCGCACCTCGCAGTGGCCAATCGAATAGGGCAACACCACATTCAGACGGCTGCCCTCGTGCTTCTTGTCCTTGCGCATCTCCTTCTTGATGCGTTTGATGTCTACGGGCGGAGTTAGCTCGAAGCCCATACGCTCCAGCAACTCTTTGATACGGTGACGGTCACAGTCCGCCATCACACCCAGATTGACCGCCACATCGGAAATCATCGACATGCCGACAGCCACCGCCTCGCCGTGGTTCATCACCGACGACGACTTCTCGATGGCGTGTGCCAGCGTGTGACCCAGATTGAGCAGGCGGCGTTCGCCCGACTCCTTCTCGTCACGCTCGACAATCTCAGCCTTGACTCGTATGGCTGCCGAAACCACCTCGCTCAGGAGCGAAGCATTTTCGCGCAGTGTGGCAAACGAGGTCTGTTCGAGTTTCCAGAACAGCTCGGCATCTGAAATCACCGCCGCCTTGACCACCTCGGCCAGTCCGGCACGGAATTCGCGGTCGGGAAGCGTGGAGAGCAATCGCGGGTCGCAGACCACAAAGCGCGGCTGGTTGAAGGTGCCTGCCATATTCTTGTAACCGTTGACATTCACACCGTTCTTGCCGCCCACCGAGGCATCGACCTGCCCCAGCAGTGTGGTGGACACGAATCCGAAATCTACACCCCGCATGAAGGTCGAAGCCACAAATCCGGCCACATCGGTCACAATACCGCCGCCCACCGCCAGCACAAAAGTCTTGCGGTCGACACCCAGTTCGATGAAACGGTTGTAGACCGTCTCGACGGTTTGCAGGGTCTTGGCACTCTCGCCCACACCTATCAACACCGTGTCGTAGGGTTCGAGCAACGAATGATAAAGACGGTCGATGGTGGCATCGGCCACCACAACGACTCTTCCCTTGGGCAGAACGCTGGAGAGAACCTCCTCAACAGGACCTATATAAATCTCGCTCTGCTCGCGGACATTGAAAAAAGGCTTCATTTTTCAGATATCTTTAATGAATAGAACAAAAATACTGAAAATTCAGCAGAATTTATTACCTTTGCAGCATAAATTCTTTACTTATGCAAAAACTGCGCAATATTGCAATTATTGCCCACGTGGATCACGGTAAGACCACGATTGTCGACAAAATGATTCTGGCAGGCCATATCCTGCGAGACAACTCAAAACCCGCGGACGGGTTGATACTCGATAACAACGACCTCGAGAGAGAGAGAGGTATCACCATCCTTTCGAAAAACGTATCTGTAATCTACAAAGACTACAAGATTAACATCATAGACACCCCGGGTCACGCCGACTTCGGTGGTGAGGTGGAGCGTGTGCTCAATATGTGCGACGGCGTGTTGCTGCTGGTCGATGCATTTGAGGGTACCATGCCCCAGACCCGTTTCGTGCTTCAGAAAGCACTCTCGTTGGGTAAGAAGCCCATCGTGGTGGTCAACAAGGTAGACAAGCCCAACTGTCGTCCCGAAGTGGTGAACGAGCAGGTCTTCGACCTGATGTTCTCGCTCAACGCCACCGAGGACCAGCTCGACTACAAGACCATCTACGGCTCGGCAAAGCAGGGTTGGATGTCACACAAGTGGAACGAGAGAACCGACTCGATTGTTCCCCTGCTCGACACTATCATCGACGAGATTCCCGAACCCGAAATCGTAGAAGGTACTCCCCAGATGCTCATCACATCGTTGGAGTATTCGAACTATACAGGCCGTATCGCCGTGGGTAAAGTCACTCGCGGTACACTGCGCGCCGGACAGAATGTCACCCTGGCAAAGCGTGACGGCAAGACCATGCAGAAGACCAAGATTCGCGACCTGATGGTATTCGAGGGTCTGGGCAAGAAGAAGGTAGACGAAGTTCCCTGTGGCGAGATTTGCGCCATCACCGGTATCGAGGGTTTCGAAATCGGCGACACCATCTGCGACTTCGAGAATCCCGAACCCCTGCCCCCCATCGCTATCGACGAGCCGACCATGTCGATGCTCTTCACCATCAACAACTCGCCTTTCTTCGGTAAGGACGGTAAGTTTGTCACCTCGCGCCACATCAAGGAGCGTTTGGACAAGGAGTTGGAGAAGAACCTCGCACTGAGAGTCACTCCCGGTCCTTCGGCAGATAGCTTCAACGTCTTTGGCCGTGGTGTGCTCCACCTCTCGGTACTCATCGAGACCATGCGTCGCGAGGGTTACGAGTTGCAGGTAGGTCAGCCCCAGGTTATCGTCAAGGAAATTGACGGCAAGAAGTGCGAGCCTATCGAGGAGATGACCGTAGACTGCCCCGAGGAGCATTCGGGTACCGTCATCGAGCTGGCAACCAAGCGTAAGGGTACGCTCACCAACATGGAGAGCAACGCCGGCCGTGTACGTCTGGAGTTCTCGATTCCCTCGCGTGGTATCATCGGTCTGCGTTCCAACATGCTGACCGCCACCGCAGGTGAGGCCATCATGACCCACCGTCTCAACGACTTCGAGCCTTGGGTAGGTGACATCGAGATGCGTAACAACGGTTCTATCATCTCGGGTGAGACCGGTACGGCTTACGCCTACTCCATCGACAAGTTGCAGGACCGCGGCCGCTTCTTCATCAGCCCCATGGAGCAGGTGTATGAAGGTCAGGTTATCGGCGAGCACACCCGTCAGAACGATATTACGGTGAATGTCACCAAGGCCAAGCAGCTGACCAACATGCGTGCTTCGGGTTCCGATGACAAGGCTGTCATCGTTCCGCCCAGAGTATTCACACTGGAGGAGGCTTTGGAGTACATCAAGTCGGACGAGTATGTTGAGGTTACTCCCCACTCGATGCGTATCCGCAAGATTCTGCTCCACGAGGTAGACCGCAAGAGAGCCTCGAAGTAATAATAACAGGTGCAATCCAATAAAAGTGGTTTAACAAGTGTTAAATCACTTTTATTTTTTATTATATTGATTAAATTTGCATCATAATATCTTAAATCAACAGAGTTATGAAGAAAATCGGTATCGCTTGTGACCACGCCGGTTACGAGATGAAGGAATTTTTGGTCGGTTACCTCGCATCGAAAGGCTACGAGGTTCTCGATTTCGGAACAGATGCTCCCGACAGCGTCGACTACCCCGATTTTGCCCACCAGCTGGGTGAGGCCATCGACAACGGCGAGTTGGAGCAGGGTGTAGGTCTTTGCGGTTCGGGCGAGGGTATGGCCATGACCCTCAACAAGCACCAGAGCGTTCGCGCCGGTCTGTGCTGGGACAACGAGATTGCATCGCTCATCCGTCAGCACAACAATGCCAACGTGATTGTCTTCCCCGCACGTTTCATCTCCAATGACGAAGCCACAAAAATGCTCGACACCTTCCTGTCGACCGAATTTGAGGGCGGCCGTCACGAAAGACGCGTTGCAAAGATTCCCGTAGCTTCGAAATAAGCGACACAATACAAAAAGAGAGGACGAACCCCCGATGGAGATTCGTCCTCTTTTTTTATGCAGGTAATTGATTTACAACTGATAGATATAGGGTGTCACCTTGCGCAAAGGCTCGACCAGCTCCTCCCTGTCGAAGAGGGCGAAGACCGTAGAGCCGCTGCCCGACAATGAGGCGTAGAGCGCTCCTGCACGCAACAACTGCTCCTTGACTTCAGCGATGACGGGATGCAGGGCGAAGACCGACTCCTCGAAATCGTTGGTCACCACCCCCTGCCAGCACCACACGGGCAGGGTCATACGCTCCACCAGCGGGGTTTCGGGAACGGCAGGCACCACACCCGAATAGGCCTCCTTGGTCGAGACGCCCTCATCGGGTTTCACCATCACGAGCCACAGTCCCTTCAAATCGACATCAATGGGGGTCATCACCTCACCGCGCCCCTCACACAGCTGGGGGGTGTTGCGCACGAAGAAAGCCGTGTCGCTGCCCAGTTCGGCCGCCAAGTCGATGAGGGTCTGCTCCTCCAGACCGAGGGCGAACAACTCGTTGAGTGCCAAAATCACAGCCGTGGCATCGGACGAGCCGCCACCTAGTCCCGCACCGAAGGGCACGCGCTTGTCGAGACGAATCTTCACGCCATCGACCCCATACCGCTCGTTCATCAGCCGAAAGGCCTTCAGACAGAGGTTCTTCTCGTCGGGGCAGTCGATGACCAGCCCCTCACTCTGAAATTCCGCACCGCGAAGGTCGCCGCGCGACACCTCCACAATGTCATACAACCCCTCAACGGGGAACATCACGGTTTCCAAGTCGTGATAGCCGTCTTCGCGCCGACGGAGGACATCGAGTCCGAGATTGATTTTGCAGTTTGCTTTACGTATCATAAGACAAATATAACGATTTCCGACTTCGATTGCGCTATCCGAAGGGGATATTTTCGTCAGAAGGCGAAGACCGCGCCCGGAAATTTTGTAAATTTGCACCATGAAATTCCGTACAGAGATAAAAATAGAACCGCTTGAACCTAAGATAGATTACAGCGACAGCCTGCTGTTGCTGGGTTCGTGCTTCGCCGACGAGATGCTGCAACGATTGCGACAGCTGAAATTCCGTGCCGCAGGCAACTTTTCGGGTCCGCTGTTCAACCCCTCGTCCATAGCCGCCACCCTGCGCCGCACGCAGGACTCCTCGCCGGCACTCTTCACGGAACTTCACCGCTCGGCGGAGGGCGAGTGGTTCCACTTCATGGCCAACACCCTCATCAGCGATGCCGACCCCGAAAAGGTGCTCGCGCGTTATAACGCCGCCATCGACAACACCCGCCGTCAGCTGCGCGATGCCCGACACCTCATCGTCACCTTCGGCACGGCGTGGGTCTATCGTCTCCGCTCGACGGGCGAGGTGGTGACCAACTGCCACCGCCAACCCCAAAGTATTTTCCTGAGGGAACGACTCTCCGTGGAGGAGATTGTGGAGGAGTGGTCGTCACTTATCGAAAATCAGCTCCGCGACAAGAACATCATTCTCACGGTGAGTCCCATTCGCCACCTCAGTGACGGATTGGGAGGCAACGCCCTGAGCAAGGCGACTCTCCGTGTGGCGGCTGCCGAGTTGGAGCAGCGTTTTGAGAATGTGCGTTATTTCCCCTCGTTCGAAATCATGACCGACGACCTGCGCGACTACCGTTTCTACAAGGAGGACATGGTGCACCCCACGGCACAGGCTGTCGATTACATCTGGGAGCAGTTCTCCGCCGCGGCCTTTACGCCCCACACCCTGCAACTCATCGCCGAGGTGGGCAAGGTGATAGCCACGCTGTCACACCGCCCCCTCCACCCCGACAGCGAAGCCTGCAAAAGGCTCTGTGCCACCACCGCAAAAAAGGCTGAGGAACTGTCACAAAGGTCGGGAATTGACTTTTCGGAAGAAATCGAGCGGCTGAACCGGGCAAGTTATCACTAAATTTAGTATTTTTGCGTCCCAAACCATACATATACAGATGAAAAGAGTTATTTTGATGCTTTTGGCACTCGTGTGTGCCTTCCCCCTCAAGGCCGCGACACCGCCCACACCGCGACTCGTGGTGCAGATTGTCGTCGGTTCGATGCGTGCCGAGGATTTGGAACGCTATGCCAAGAATTTCGGCGAGGGAGGTTTCCGCCGATTTATCGACAGCGGCACACTCTACACCGATGCATCATACGACTACCAGCAGACCACGACACCCGTATCGCTGGCCACCCTCACCACGGGTGCCATGCCCTCGACCCATGGTGTTATCGGCGAGGAGTGGCAGGACTACACCCGCAATGTCAAGGTGGGACTCACCGAAGGCAGCAAGGGTGAAGGTGCTTACCATCTGATAGCCCCCACATTGGGAGACGCCCTCTCCCACCACCAGCCCCAAAGCCGCACCGCCACGGTAGCCACCGAGTCCACCTCGGCAGTGGTCATGGGCGGTCACACCAACGAGGTGTATTGGCTGGGCGAGCAGTGCAACTGGGCGACATCGCCCTACTACAAGGCGGAGTTGCCGGAGTGGATTCGCCACATCAACAAGGAGAAGTACAACCTCTCCTACCTCAATGACGAGTGGCCCGCCCTCTACGACAAGCAACACTACCTCAACTCACGCAGTCACGACATCATCGTGGCAGGTCGCGAGGAGAAGAACCGCCGCAACAAAAAGAACGCAAAGGCACGTTACCTCCAGACCGAGAACGACTACGAGCGTATGCTCTACTCTCCGGCAGGCAACACCGCCGTACTGGGCTTTGCCAAGCAGCTCATCGTGCAGAACCGTCTGGGTGATGATTTGACCACCGACCTGTTGAACATCTGTCTCGACTCGTCACGCCGCATCACCGAGGCCTACGGTCCCGAGTCCATCGAGGTGGAGGATATGTACTACCGTCTGGACAGAGATTTGAGCGACTTCATGACCTTCCTCCTGGCGCAAATCCGCAACGAGGAGGTGTTGGTGGTGCTGACCTCCGACCACGGCACCAGTCCCTCCTACAACGAGGGCCCCGTGGAGACCGAGCGTTTCCACCCCCATCAGTTCGAGGTCATCGTCAACAGCTTCCTCAACGTGAGATACGGTTCGGGCAAGTGGGTGACCGCCTACAACAATAACTGCATCTGGCTCAACCACAATCTCATCTACGAGCGCGGTCTCAACCTCTCGGAGGTGCAGAACGAGGTGGCCATCTTCGCCATGCAGTTCGGTGGCGTGTCGCACGCCCTGGCTGCCACCGCCATGCGTACCAGCTACTTCGGCAGCGGTTATGCACGCCGTCTGCAAAACAGCTTCTACCCCCGCCGTTCGGGTGATGTGGTCATCAACCTCATGCCCGGCTGGATAGAGAACCGCGAGCGCACGGTCTCCTCGTCGGGTTCGATGTACGGCTACGACACTGCCGTGCCTCTGGCTTTCTACGGCATGCGCATCATACCCCAGCGTATCTCGCGCGAGGTGGACATGACCTCTCTCGCCCCCACGCTGGCCCACCTCATGGGTATCTCCAACCCTGCCGCTTCGGAGGGTGACCCCTTGAGCGAAATTATCGAATAACACACTAAACAAACACGACAATGGATAAGATACAAGACGATATCATCGACGAGTTCTCGGCATTCGACGACTGGTTGGACAAATACGACTACTTAATCAGTCTGAGCGACGAGCTGCCCGCCATCGCCCCCGAGCACCGCACCGAGCTTTATCAGATTGACGGCTGTCAGTCGCGTGTGTGGGTGGATTCCCACCTCGAGAACGGCAAAATTCGCTACACGGCAGACAGCGATGCCATCATCACCAAGGGTATCATCGCCCTCCTGATTCGCGTGCTCGACAACCGCACCCCCAAGGAGGTGCTCAACACCGAGCTGTACTTCATCGATGCCATCGGTCTGACTTCGAATCTCTCGCCCACACGCGCCAACGGACTGGCCGCCATGGTCAAGCAGATGCGTATGCAGGCACTGGCCTTCGAGGCACAAATCGAGAACGAGAACAAGTAATCACATTCCAACGAAAATGACACCACAAGAGATACTTGAGGTAGAACAGAATATCGTTGCTACCCTCAAAAACATTTACGACCCCGAAATTCCCGTCAATGTCTATGACCTGGGTCTGATTTACGAAATCGACTACACGCCCGACCGTGTGGCCAACATCAGAATGACACTCACGGCACCCAACTGCCCGATGGCAGATATGCTGGTCGAGGATGTCAATCAGCAGGTCAAGAAGGTGAAGGGAGTCGATGAGGTGAACGTCATCCTGACTTTCGACCCCGTGTGGGACAAGAGCATGATGTCGGAGGAGGCACTGCTGGAGCTGAACCTCTTTTAGCCTTATCGGGAAAACAACAGGGGGAGAGCCGATTCTTCCCCTTTATTTTTACAACAAAACAACCATCTTATGGAGCGCAAAGACGAGCAACAGTTGTTCGAACGACTGAAAAGCCACCCCTCAACGGAGGCCTGCGGACATTTTCTGCTGTCGCAACCGTCCCTCCACCGCAACGAGATTTACACCGCGCTGCTCTTCGACCGTCTGCACCGCAAGATGGAGGTGGTCGAGCAGTTGCACGCCGAGGCGGTGCAGAATTGGAATCAGACCTTCTATCTGCTCTACTTCCGCACGCTGGGCGACAGTCAGAATCAGCAGGCCTACCTCTCGCTGGCACGCAAAGTACCCTACAAGATTGTCCTTCGCGAGCGGTTGGTACCCCATGCCGTCGAGGCCATGTTGTTCGGGGCTTCGGGTCTGCTCGACCTCTATGAAGATGACGACTACACCCTGTCGTTGAGACGGCTTTTCGAGCACCTCGCCGCCAAGTATGAAATCACGCCCATGCACATCGACGAGTGGACGCTGGGCAACATACGCCCCGCCAACCACCCCGTGTTGCGACTGGCGCAGGCTGCCGAGTTCTTCTCGCAGGACGAATTCATCATGAACCGCGCCATGAACTGCAAGAACGAGGAGGACATCTGCCGGATGTTCTGCATCTCGACATCGGACTACTGGCGCACCCACTACATACCCGGCACCAAGAGTGACGAACAGCCCAAGCGCATCGGCAAGTTCAAGGCCAACATCATCGGCATCAATCTGGTGGCACTGCTTCAGTTTGCCTATGGCAGTTACACGGGCAGCGAGTCGTTGCGAGAGAACGCCCTCTCGCTGTTGGAACAGCTCCCGGCGGAGAGCAACCGCTACATCTCCGCGTGGCAGAACATGGGGCTGAGTCCGCAAAATGCCTTCGACAGTCAGTCGCTGTTGCAACTCTCCACCCAATATTGTGCCACACGCCGCTGCGAGGAGTGCCCCGTGGGACGACGTCTGGTCAGAAAAATCATGCAAACCCTGAAAGAGGTGTAGGTAATTGATTTTCAGACGGCGAAAAGCCCTCCGATTTTGTAAAATCCGCTCCAAAGCCCTATCTTTACACCCCCGAAAATACAAAACAACCGACTCAAGATAAAACATGTTATTCAACTCCATCGAATTTGCCCTGTTCCTCCCCCTGGTGTTCGTCCTCTACTGGACGCTGTTCTCGCGTAATATCCGCCTGCGCAACCTGTTCATCGTGGTGGTCAGCTACATTTTCTACGGCTGGTGGGACTGGCGATTTCTGCTGCTGATAGCCTTCACCTCGCTGTGCAGCTTCCTGTCGGGTATCCTCATCGAGAGCCGTCCGCGCCACGCACGGTGGGTCAGCACCGCCAACATACTCCTCAATCTGGGTATTCTCGGCACGTTCAAATACTACGATTTCTTCATCTCGTCCTTCGCACAGCTCTTCTCCTTGGACTGCGATGCCATGTTGCTGAGAATCATTCTCCCCGTGGGCATCTCGTTCTACACCTTCCAGGCGTTGAGCTACTCGATTGACGTATATCGCAAGCAACTCCCCGCCACACGCGACATCGTGGCGTTCTTTGCCTACATCTCCTTCTTTCCGCAGTTGGTGGCAGGCCCTATCGAGCGCGCCACACAGCTTCTGCCCCAGTTCCTGCGCCCCCACACCTTCGACTACGCACAGAGTGTCGAAGGTCTGCGCCAAATCCTTTGGGGTCTCTTCAAGAAGATGGTCGTGGCGGACAACTGCGCCATCCTGGCCAACTATGTCTTCGAGAACTACTCCACGGAGCCGGGCGGTATGCTCATATTGGGTGCCGTGGCCTTCACGTTCCAAATCTACGGCGACTTCTCGGGTTACTCCGACATCGCCCTCGGTACGGCCAAGCTGTTCGGTTTCCGTCTGATGCGCAACTTCAACCTGCCCTACTTCTCGCGCGACATCGCCGAGTTCTGGCGCAGGTGGCACATCTCGCTCAACACGTGGTTCAGAGATTATCTCTACATTCCGCTGGGCGGCAGTCACGGCTCGAAGGGTATGATTATCCGCAACACCTTCATCATCTTTCTGGTCAGCGGTCTGTGGCACGGTGCCAACTGGACTTTCATTCTGTGGGGTGCGTACAACGCCCTGCTCTTCATGCCCCTCATTCTGAGCCACCGCAACCGCAAATACCTCGACCAAATCGCCCCCGGACGCCGACTCCCCTCGTGGAGTGACGCGGCACACATACTCCAGACCTTCACCCTCGTGGTCTTCGGTTGGATTATCTTCCGTGCCGAGACCATCGGTGATGCGTGGAGCTACATCGCGCGTATCTTCTCGTCGGCCATTGCCGAGCCTCTCGTATGGCCCGACAGCTGGTTCGAGACCTCGTTCATCAATGCCCTCATCGGCATCGTTGTCCTCACCCTTGTCGAGTGGACGACACGCGACAAACAGCACCCGATGGAGAATTTCGGAGCTTCGGGTCACGGCGTGTTCCGTTTCCGTGCAGCACGCTATGCATCGTACTATCTGATTATGGTCATGTTGTATGTCATGTTCGCCCAGCAACAGACCTTCATCTATTTCCAGTTCTAAACCATGAAACGATTTATTGTCAAGATACTCCTGTTCCTGTTGCCCGTTGTTGCGCTGATACTCTTTGTGGAGTACTCCCAGCGCAATATGCCCAACGAATTGCGCTACAAGGCGGAATTTATGAAGAAGCACGCCTCGGAGCTGGAACTCATCGTGTTGGGCCCTTCGTACACCCACCGTCTGAACCTCAACCACATCGGGTGCAAGGCCTTCAATCTCAGCTACATGAATCAGCCTGCCGAGCGCAACTACCAGCTGTGGAAGCACTACCGCGAGCGGTTGCCCCGACTCAAATATGTGGTTTACTCGCTCTCCTACTGGTTTCACCAGAACACCATCGACGGTCTCGAGGCGTGGCGAGAGCCTTTCTACAACATTCACTACTCGTTGCCGGTCAGCGGTCTGAGTCTTGAGAAGCGATTCATTGTCGCCAACCCCAAGATTGCCACCAAGATGGATTGGGGTGCACTGTTCACCTCCCACGACAACGAGCGTCCCTCGTGCGACTCCCTGGGTTCGACACCTGCCAACCACCGCGATGCAGACTGGGCGACCAAGTCCGCCGAGTTCATGGCACGCCGTCATGCGGACATCGACCCCGAAAATGCCCTCCACAACCGCAAGATGCTGGAGAAAGTCATCGCGCAGTGTGAGGAGGACAGCGTGAAGGTGTTGCTCGTGACGCCGCCCACCTGGCACACCTACTACGACCTGCTGCCCGAAAAGGTCATCTCGATGACCGAGGAGTTGGGACGCGAAATGGCTGCCTCACACCCCAATGTCACCTACATCAATCTGAAGGGCGATCCCCGTTTCACAGAGGAGGATTTCACCGACTGCACCCACCTCAATTACGACCACGGAGGACGCAAAATGGCCACTATATTACGCGATTACATCACCGCGCAAAACCCTGCCGGGGAAAATGAGGCAAGAAATGCAATCAAATAGGCCGATATGTGTAAAAATCACAAAAAAAACAGTATATTTGTAGGATAGTACGACATTTTTTAATTCTGCTAATAATATAAAACCCTAATATGGATATAGTTGCAAGTTTAATCAAACTCATCTTCGGCTCGAAAGCCGACAAAGACCGCAAACAGATAGAGCCTTATATCGAGAAGATTAAGGCGATATACCCTACGATTGAGTCGCTCTCGAACGATGAGTTACGTGCCCACAGCGAGGCTCTGAAGAAGCAAATCGCCGACTACATTGCCGACGACGAGCAGAAGATTGTCGAGCTGAAAGCACTGCTCGAGAAGCCGGAGACCACCCTTCCCGAGAAAGAGAAAATCTCCAAGGAGATTGACGACACCACAAAACGTATCGATGACCGCATCGAGGAGAAACTCGACGAGATTCTGCCCGAGGCATTCGCCATCATGAAGGATACCGCCCGCCGTTTTGCACAGAACGACACCGTGGTGGTCACCGCCAACGACTTCGACCGCGATTTGGCTGCCACAAAGGACTTTGTGACCATCGACGGCGACAAGGCCATCTACGCCACTCACTGGCAGGCCGGCGGTAACGACGTGAAGTGGGACATGGTTCACTATGACGTACAGCTCTTCGGCGGTATCGTACTCCACAAGGGTAAAATCGCAGAGATGGCCACAGGTGAGGGTAAAACCCTGGTGGCAACCCTCCCCGTATTCCTCAATGCACTGGCAAAGAAGGGTGTCCACATGGTCACCGTCAACAACTATCTGGCCAAGCGTGACTCGGAGTGGATGGGTCCCATGTATGAGTTCCACGGATTGTCGGTAGCTTGTATCGATGACACACAGCCCAACTCCGATGCTCGTAGAAAAGCCTACATGGCCGACATCACCTTCGGTACCAACAACGAGTACGGCTTCGACTACCTGCGTGACAACATGGCTTCGTCACCCAAGGAGCTGGTACAGCGCAAGCACCACTTCGCCATTGTCGATGAGGTGGACTCGGTGTTGATTGACGATGCACGTACGCCCCTTATCATTTCGGGTCCCGTACCCAAGGGCGATGACCAGCTCTACGAGCAGTACTGCCCCGCCATCGACCACCTCTACAACTTGCAGAAGAACCTCGTCACCTCGCTTTTGGCAGAGTCGCGCAAGCTCATCGCCGAGGGTAAGACCGAGGAGGGAGGCATCAAGCTCTACCGTACACACAAGGGTCTTCCCAAGTACAAGCCGCTGATTAAGTTCCTCTCGGAGCAGGGCATCAAGTCTTTGATGCAGAAGACCGAGAACACCTATATGCAGGACAACAACCGCCGTATGCCCGAAATCACCGATGACCTCTACTTCGTCATCGACGAGAAGCTCAACTCTGTGGAGCTGACCGACAAGGGTCACGATGCGTTGTCGAAGTTCTTCAACGAGGACAAGTTCTTCGTGCTGCCCGACATCGGTGCAGAGGTGGCACTCATCGAGAAGAGCGAGATGACTCCCGAGGAGAAGGCACAGAAGAAAGACGCTGTCATCAACGACTACGCCATCAAGTCGGAGCGTGTGCACACCGTTATACAGCTCTTGAAGGCTTACGCCATGTTCGAGAAGGACATCGAGTATGTGGTGATGGACAACAAGGTGAAGATTGTCGACGAGCAGACCGGCCGTATTCTGGAGGGTCGCCGTTACTCCGACGGTCTGCACCAGGCCATCGAGGCCAAGGAGCATGTGAAGGTGGAGGCTGCCACACAGACATTCGCCACCATCACCCTGCAGAACTACTTCCGTATGTACCACAAGCTGGGCGGTATGACCGGTACCGCAGAGACCGAGGCATCGGAGTTCTGGAGCATCTACAAACTCGACGTGGTGGTCATTCCCACCAACCGTCCCATTCTGCGTGACGACCGTCAGGATTTGGTCTACAAGACCAAGCGCGAGAAGTACAACGCCGTCATCGAGGAGATTGTCAAGTTGGTCAAGGAGGGTCGTCCCGTACTGGTCGGTACCACTTCGGTCGAGATTTCCGAGCTGTTGAGCCGTATGTTGAAACTGCGCGGTATCCAACACAACGTATTGAACGCCAAGTATCACCAGCAGGAGGCACAGGTTGTTGCCGAGGCCGGTAGAAAAGGACAGGTCACCATCGCCACCAACATGGCAGGTCGTGGTACCGATATCAAGCTGACTCCCGAAGTCAAGGAGGCAGGCGGTCTGGCCATCATCGGTACAGAGCGTCACGAGAGCCGCCGTGTAGACCGTCAGTTGAGAGGTCGTGCCGGTCGTCAGGGTGACCCCGGTTCGTCACAGTTCTTCGTATCGTTGGAGGACGACCTGATGCGTCTGTTCGCTTCGGGACGTATCGCTTCGATGATGGACCGCATGGGTCTGGAGGACGGCGAGCCCATTCAGGCCAAGATGATGACCAACGCCATCGAGCGCGCACAGAAGAAGGTCGAGGAGAACAACTTCGGTATCCGTAAACGTCTGTTGGAGTACGATGACGTGATGAACTCGCAGCGTGAGGTCATCTACACCCGTCGTCGCCACGCCCTCTATGGCGAGCGTCTGGAAATCGACCTCAACAACCTGATGTACGATTTCGCCGACAACTTCGTGGATGTGAACAACGAGATGGAGTTTGACGAGTTCCGCTATCAGATGATTCGCGAGGTGGCTGTCGAGCCTTCGTTCGATGCCGAGACCTACAAGAAATCGACACCTGCCGAGCTCTCCGACCTCATCGTCAAGGATTTGCAGGCTACCTACGCACGCCGCGCCAAGATGATTGCCGACACCGTGCGTCCCGTCATGGAGCGCGTCTACGAGGATAGAAAAGACCACATGGACGGCAGCATCTACTTCCCCATCACCGATGGTCACCTGGGTTACAACGTACCCGTCAATCTCCAGAAGTGTAAGGACACCGACGGTGCCGAGATTTACAGAGTCTTCTCGAAGGTAGTGATGTTCACCACCATCGACGATGCGTGGAGAGAGCACCTGCGCGAAATGGACGACCTGCGTCAGAGTGTGCAGAATGCCACCTACGAGCAGAAAGACCCGCTGCTGATTTACAAGTTCGAGTCGTTCGGTCTCTTCTCGAAGATGCTGGCACGCGTCAACCGCGATGTGCTGTCGATTCTCAACAAGGGCTTCATTCCCGTGAGAGAGCAGTCGGCCGAGGCGGTGGAGCGCGAGCGTCAGGAGAAGGCCAAGATTGACATGAACAAGTTGCAGGAGTCGCGTATGCAGGCGGCCGCTCATGCCGGCGAGGAGCATCACCAGAAGACGATGCCCATACACGCCGACCGTAAAATCGGACGCAACGATCCCTGTCCCTGCGGTTCGGGCAAGAAGTACAAGAACTGCCACGGCAAGGATTTGTAACAAACAACAATAGAAAACCAAACGGAGGGCAGTGCGCTGGGAAAGCGACATTTGCCCTCCGTTTGTTTGAAAAATATTCCAACACTACAAAAAGTCACCATTATGGGCTACAACGAGGAGAAACAACGACAGTTGGACATGCGTTATTTGCGAATGGCACGTATATGGGCGGAGAACTCCTACTGCGTGCGCCGCCAGGTGGGAGCACTGCTGGTCAAGGACAAGATGATTATCTCCGACGGCTACAACGGCACCCCCTCGGGTTTCGAGAACGTATGCGAGGACGGCGAGGGACACACCAAAGCCTATGTCCTCCACGCCGAAGCCAACGCCATCACCAAGGTCGCCAAGTCGGCCAACAACTGTGACGGCTCGACACTCTATGTGACGGCATCGCCCTGCATCGAGTGCTCGAAACTTATCATTCAGGCCGGCATCAAACGTGTGGTCTACTGGGAGGATTACCGCTCGGACGATGGTCTGAAGCTGCTCCGCATGGTGGGCATCGAGTGTGTGCAGTGCACGCCCGACAATTTATAGTCTCCACAGAGGGGGGAGAGAAAAGAGAGAGAAACAGCTTTCATAGGGGTAAACTCCACAGGGGAAATTGTCTTCGTAGGGAGAACCTCCACATTTAGAGAAAATTGCAAAATCGGAGCGTCTTTTCGGGGCAAGCTCCTCACCGTTTATCACCAACACAGCTGACATGAAACGTATCATCATCATGGGTGCGACATCGGGCATCGGCCGCGAGTTGGCACTGCTCTGCATCGCCGAAGGGTGGCAGGTGGGCGTTGCAGGACGCAACACCGAGCAATTGGAAGCCCTGCGTGCCCTCGCTCCCGAACGGGTAAGCGCACAACGTATCGACATCACACAAGCGGAAGCCGCCGACCAACTCCGCACGCTCATCTCCACGATGGGCGGCATGGATATCTATTTCCATTCGTCGGGCATCGGCAGCAACAACCCCTCGCTCGCTCCCGACATCGAGATTGCCACGCTGAAGACCAACGGCGAAGGTTTTGTGCGCATGATAACCGCCGCGTTCGACTACTTCCGCAGCATCGGTGGCGGACATATCGCCATCATCAGCTCCATAGCCGGCACCAAGGGATTAGGCTCTGCGCCTGCCTACTCGGCGACCAAGCGTATGCAGAACACCTACATCGATGCCCTCTCGCAACTCTCCCACATGGAGCATCTCGGCATACGTTTCACCGACATACGCCCCGGATTTGTCGCCACGCCCCTGTTGCGCGATGCCGACTATCCGATGTTGCTGCGCGCCGACCATGTGGCACGCACCATTCTCCGCGCCGTGGTGCGACAAAAGCGAGTGAAGGTCATCGACCGCCGCTACGCTGTGCTCGTCTTCCTCTGGCGACTCATACCCGAATGGTTGTGGGAGAGACTCCCCATTCGCAAGAAACTCTCTTAAACGATGTTAGAACCCAAGAAACGACACAACCACAAACTTCTGTTGGCGGCAACGGCTCTGTTGATGCTGCTGGTCACGTGTATCGTCACCGTGGGCTACTTCATCGACCGCGCCGCCAATCAGATGAGCCGTCACATCGTCTCGCAGATTGGCGACTCTCACTTCCGTCTGTTGGACAACGAGTTCAACCGCGACAACCGCCACTTCGCCCTGCTGAAATCCTACCTCCAAAATTCACACCCCGTCACTTCGCACGAGATGGAGATGCTCAAGGAGGGTATCATGCAGGCAGATACCACCATCGAGGGGATTTTCTTCGATGAGTTGCCCTCGGCGGACACGCTCTCCCGATATTGGACGACCACCGACAGCGTGGTGACCCCCGCGGGTAAACGGCACCATATATATATTATGCACCCCCTCGCGCGTCTGCATGCCTACTTAAGCGAGATAGAGCCGCTGCGCCGCAGCTATGCCGTGGTGTTCGACGCCACGGGGCGCATCGTCTATCACCCCGACCTTGAGGAGGTGGGACGCCACATCGACCTGCCTCGAAAACTCCTTGCGGACAACCGCATTTCGAAGGATTTCGAGCGCGAGATTGCCCTTCCGATAGAGGATTACCTGGGGGTGGAGCAGGACCACATCTTCTACCCCATGACCGTTGCCGGAGAGCGGTGGACAGCCATGATTGGCATCCCCACCCTCACCGTACAGCAGGAAATCGAGCAGTTCCACACCTACACCATCGCCATCGCCTTTCTTTCGGTGGTACTCTTTGCCCTGCTCCTGCTCTACACCCAACGCCGCTGGAAGCGCGAGTATGAGTTGCGCCGTCAGTCGCAAAACGAATCCCACCGCATGCAGCTCCAGCGCATCATGGACCGCATCGACCCCCATTTTTTGTTCAACTCGCTCAATTCGCTCTATGTGCTGATACGCACCGATGCCCGTCTGGCACGCGAGTTCACCCTCTCGCTGTCGAAGGTCTATCGTCATGTGCTGGAACACCGCGAGCAGAGTCTTTCGACACTGGCGGACGAACTGGAGTTGTGCCGCGAGTATTACAAGTTGCAGAAGATACGCTTCGGGGGCAATGTCACCCTCACGGTGGATATCGATGAGGAGCTGATGGAGCATCTCCTGCCGGCAATGACCCTCCAGACGCTGGTCGAGAATGCCGTGAAGCACAACAGCATCACCCCCTCCACACCGCTCTACATCCGCATCTGGTGCGACAACCACCACATCACCATCGAGAACAACCTCTCGCCCCGTGACGAGGAGGATAACTCGCTGGGCGTGGGACTCGAAAGCATACGCTCCATCTACCGCTTCTACACCGACCGTCCTGTCGAAATCGAGTGCAACGCGCAGAAATTCGTCTGCCGTCTGCCCCTCTTTTGACCACGGACAAATTCCCCCCATTGGGCGATTCACACCTAAAATAGAGCCGTTCGTTCCACATTATTTTGAAAATTTGGACAATAAAACTAATATTGCGAACATCGGGTCAGAAGTCCGATATTCATTTGACCAAATTAGAAAAATGACGAACAAGAGGAAATTAGCATTCATCATCTCGACAACCCTCGTGTTGTTGCTGGCGGTAATGCCCGCCCAGGCTCGTAAGAAGAGTTCGAAGAAGAAGTCGAAAACCGAACTTGCTGCGGCAAGTGATTCGACCAAGAAGGAGTCGAAGAACAAGTACGCGGAGATTCTCAAAGGTGCCACCACCGATGAGGGTATGTTCCGAGTCCACCGCAAAGGTACCGACCTGTGGTTCGAGATTCCCGACTCGTTGCTCAACCGCGACATGCTCATCATCAACAAGATATCGGGCGTGCCCTACCTGCTCAACGATGCCGGCATCAACAAGGGTATGGGTTTCGGCGAGAAACTCATCCGCTTCCACAAGGACACCACCTACAAGAAGGTGTGGGTAGCCACCTACGACCCCCGCATCACAGCTCCCGAGGATAATGCCATCTACCGCTCCGTGAAGGACAACTACCGCGAGACCCTCATCGAGCAGTTCCCCATCGAGGCCTACAACTGCGACTCGACAGCCGTGGTGGTGAAGGTAAACAAGGTGTTCGACGGTTCGGAAAAGAGCTTCAACAATGTGTTCGGTGCCACGGGATTGGGTGGTTCGGCCAAGAAGGAACTTTCGAAAATCGAAGCCTCGAAGTCATTCCCCGAAAATATCATCGTCAAATCGACCCTCACGACCATGTACAGCGATGGCGAGGGCTCGACACCCGTGACCGTGGACATCACCTCGAATCTGGTGTTGCTCTCCGAGAAGCCCATGACACCCCGTTTCGGTGACGACCGTGTGGGTTACTTTGCCATCGGTCACCTCTATTATAACGACCACCAGCAGCAGGTCGAGGAGCGCGAGTTCATCAACCGCTGGAGACTCGAACCCCGCGCAGAGGACCGCGAGCGTTACCTCAAAGGTGAGTTGGTAGAACCTCAGAAGCCGATTATGCTCTGCATCGACCCCGCCACACCCAAGGTGTGGATTCCCTACATCAAGAAGGGTGTCACCCAGTGGCAGGAGGCTTTCGAGCAGGCCGGTTTCAAGAACGCCATTCAGGTGCGCGAAATTGACCTCGAGAAAGAGCCCGACTTCGACATCGATGATGTGCGCTACTCGGTCATCACCTACGCGGCATCGGAGATTTCCAACGCCATGGGTCCCTCGGTCATCGACCCCCGAAGCGGCGAAATCATCGAGGCAGACATCATCTGGTGGCACAACGTCATGGCGATTCTCCACTCGTGGATTCGTCTTCAGACCGGTGCGGTGAACCCCGATGCACGTGCCAATGTGTTGCCCACCGACTTGATGGGTAATGCCATTCGTTTCGTATCGTCACACGAGTTGGGTCACAGTCTGGGTCTGAAACACAATATGGGTGCTTCGTACTGCGTGCCCGTGGATTCGCTCCGCTCGAAGACCTACACCGCCACTCACGGTACTGCCAGCTCGATTATGGACTACGCGCGTTTCAACTACGTAGCACAGCCCGAGGACGGCATCACCGAGCTGACACCCCAAATCGGCACCTACGACAAGCATGCCATCAGCTGGGGCTACCGCTGGCTCGGTGCCGAAGACCCCCACGAGGAGTTGAAGACCCTCAACGCGTGGATTCGCGCACATGAGGACGACCCCGAATATTGGTACGGCGAGCAGTCCGCCGAGGGCATCGACCCCCGTTCACAGAGCGAGGATTTGAGCAATGACGGTGTGAGAGCCAACCTCTACGGCATCGAGAACCTCAAGCGTCTGATGCCCCACATCACCGATTGGACATCGGAGGACGGCGAGTTGCAGTACGAGTCGGGACGCTTCCTGCTGTCGGTAGTCTTCCAGTGGTCGATGTATGCCGGACACGTGAAGACCAATGTGGGCGGTTTCCACCTCAATCAGGTGGTGGCAGGTCACGACATCGACCGCTACGTTCCCGTGGCAGCCGACTATCAGAAAAAGAGCGTCAAGTACCTCATCGACCAAGTCTTTGAGACCCCCTTGTGGCTCTTCGGCGACAAGGCGTGGGACAAGTGCTACCCCCACCGACTCTCCCCCGTGGGTCGTCTGGAATACTCGCCCTACAACCTGGCTCGCGAGATGCAGTACGCCACCTATTACGACCTGTTGAAGGACGAGCGTATGTTGAGAATGTACGAGACCGAAGCACGACTGGGCAGGGCAAAGACCTACACCCCCGAACAGATGCTCGATGACATCACCCGTGCCATCTTCATCGCCAAGGGCAGTCGCACCCTCTCGCTGTGGGAGCGCATGAGTCAGAAGAACTACATCGATGCCCTCATCGTCTCGTCGAACCTCACGATGGTGAAGACCACCAAGCTCGGCGACACGCTCCACGGCGGCGACCACGTCTGCACACTGATGCACGACAGCCCCGAAATCGACTTCGAGCGCGTGCCCCGTCCCGAGGAGATTGCACTCGACACCCGGCGCAGCTACGCCCTCATGCAGCGCGTGAGCGAGACCACCTCCGCCAAGAGAGCCGAGATGCGCCGTCTGCTCGACATCGTGCGCTCGCGCTTCGGTGCGGGAGATGTGGCCACACGCAACCACTACCGCGACCTGGAGTTGCGACTCAAGGAAGCGCTCCGCATGCTCTGATTCACAACACAGGAATGTAAAGCCGTCTTCTGAAGAAAGACGGCTTTACGACTCTTTGGAAGTGATTTTCAGAAGGTTATAAATATAAACCATATTGCCCGAATGAGCGATAAATTATCACAGAATCTACTTTTTTGAATTACATAATCGCAGGATGAAAAAACTTTT
The DNA here is from genome assembly GCA_020026335.1 of Alistipes sp. Taxonomy (GTDB): domain Bacteria; phylum Bacteroidota; class Bacteroidia; order Bacteroidales; family Rikenellaceae; genus Alistipes. The sequence continues at coordinate 61,023 of JAHHQO010000006.1, forward strand.
GATGCTTTTGCTTCTGCTCTGTCCGCTGATGGCGGCAGCCCAGACAAGAAAGATTACGGGTCAGGTATTCGACGACACCAGCGGTGAGACACTGGTGGGTGCCACGGTATTTATCTCGCCCGAGGAACAGCAGGCAAAGAACTACACTCCCCAGGGTACGATTACCGACTATGACGGACGTTTCGTCTTTGACCTGCCCACCAGCGTAACCAAAGTCGTGGTCAGCTATCTGGGCTACGAGGCCAAAACCATAGACATCAGTGGCAAGTCGGTCTTCAAGGTCGAGTTGTCGTCACAGGATACCAAGATGGATGCCGTCGTGGTGACGGGTTATCAGAAAATCGAGAAGCGAAAGCTCACCTCGTCGATTTCGAATGTGAAGATGGCCGACATCTCGCGTGACGGTGTGGCCAGTGTCGATGCCATGCTGTCGGGTTCTATCGCCGGTCTGGTCTCGACCCCCACATCGGGTGGTCCGGGTTCGGCCAGCAAGGTGAAAATCCGTAGCACGGTGACCCTCAACGGTAACACCGACCCGCTGTGGGTGTTGGACGGCATGCCCCTCGAAGGCAATGACATTCCTGCCGACTGGAGCTCGAAGGACAACATCGACAACCTCTACAACATGTCCATCGCGGGACTCAACCCCTCGGACATCGCCGACATCACCGTGCTGAAAGATGCTGCCGCTACGGCCATCTACGGTGCGCGTGCCGCCAACGGTGTGATTATCATCACCACCAAGAAGGGTGCCAAGGACCAGCCCATCAGAGTCAATGCCACGGCTTCAATGTTCGTGACCGACCGCCCCAACATGGACAAGTTGCAACTGATGAACGCCTCGCAGAAGGTGGATTTGGAGTTGCAGCTGGCAGCCAACGGTCGTTTGGACTACATGAAGAACATGGGTGGCGTGGCACGTATCCTCGACAAGGCCGGCGAGCGCAAGCTGCTCATGGAGCAGGGTTTCGCGGCACTCAGCCCCGAGACACAGGCACAAATCAACGCCCTGAGAGCCAACGGCACAGACTGGGGTCGTGAGATTTTCCAGGTGGCACTCAACCAGCAGTATGGTGTCAATATCTCGGGTGGCGGTCAGAAAGCCACCTACTACTTCTCGGGCGGTTACTACAACGAGGAGGGTTCGACTCGCGGCACAGGCTTCGAGCGTCTGAACCTCACTATGAAGACCGACTACGATTTGAGAAAGAATCTCCGCTTCGGGGCTTCGGTCTTCATCGGTCAGAACAAGAACAACTCCTATCTGTCGGACACCGATGTGTTCACCAACCCTTCGCGTTACAGCCGCACGGTGAACCCCTACCTCCACGCCATGGACGCCGAGGGCAACTACATCTATGACCCCGACATGACCTACAATCTGGGTAACGACAGCAACACCCTCGACTTCAACTTCATCGAGGAGCGTGCGCGTACCCGTCACCTGCTCAAGACCCGTTCGGTGAAGACCATCTTCGACATGGACTACACCCCCGTGAAGGGTCTGAAGCTCTACACCCAGTTCGGTTTGCAGGCCGACAACTCCGTCACCGAGAAGATGGCGCAGGAGCAGACCTACTTCACCCGCAAATACGCCATGGACTCGCGCTACAACGGCAAGATTTACCTGCCCAAGGGCGGTATCATTCAGAACTGGGACGGCGATATGTCGCAGTACAACTGGAAGTTGCAGGCCGAGTATTCGGCATCGTTCCGCCGTCACGAAATCGACCTCATGGCAGGTTTGGAGATGCGCGGCGTGAAGAGCACCACCATACACACCAAAGGTTTCGGTTACGACCACAGGAACATGACCACCAAGCCCATCGACTTCCCCGAGGGCGCAACACAGATTAACCAGGCCAAGTTCCGCCAGTACCAGAAGGCGTTCTACGAGAACCGCTATCTGTCGTACTTCTTCACCGCATCGTACACCTTCGCCAACCGCTACACCCTCTTCGGAAGTATGCGTTACGACGGCACCAACCTTTTCGGTGTAGACCCCAAATACAAGTTCAACCCCATGTGGTCGATTTCGGGTGCATGGAACATCAACCGCGAGAAATTCCTCGAGCGCGCACACTGGCTCAACAACCTGCGTCTGCGTCTCTCGTACGGTGTGCAGGGTAACATCGACCGTACCACCTCGCCCTACATTTTGGGTACGTGGAACAACGCCGCCATCGGCGGACTCACAGAGGACCGTATCGATGTGTCGTCACCCCCCAACCAGAATCTGAGATGGGAGACCACCTACTCGTGGAACACCGCCCTCGACTTCGCGGTGTTGGACAACCGTCTGAGCTTCACGCTAGAGTTCTATGGTCGCCGCTCGAAGGATTTGATTACCGTCAGAACCATACCCTCGGAGAACGGATTTACCTCGACGTCGAGCAACTTCGGTGAAATCACCAGTCAGGGTGTGGAGTTCACGCTCAACACCGTGAACATCAAGACCGACAACTTCCGTTGGGAGACCCAGTTCAACCTGGCACACAACACCGATGAGGTGAAGAAGATACGTATCGACGACAACAGCTGGACCCCCTCGTTGCAGGGTTACTCCTCGGCGGCGGTCTTCGCCTACCCCGTGGCAGGTCTCGACGAGCACGGTATCCCCATGTTCTGGAAGGACGGCAACAAGGTATCGTTGCAAGAGTTTGTCGGCTTCCGTGTCAATGAGACCACCGACATCTTCGGTTCTACATCCAAGGAGCCGGTGATGAACCAGTCGCAGAAGGACGTGAGAGAGAACCTCCGCTACATCGGTTCGCTGAACCCCGATGTGACGGGCGGTTTCAACAACCGATTCACGTTCCACAACTTCGACCTCAGCATCTCGTGCAACTTCGTGCTGGGACAGCTCACACGCATCGCTCCCTTCTACTCCCCCACACAGACCAACCCCGGCGAGAACTACTCGACGATGATGAGTCAAGTGTGGTCGCCCACCAACACCAAGGGTATCTACCCCGCACTGTTGGGTAACCGCCAGCCCTCGGGCGAGCATTGGGGCGATTGGGAGTCGCAGCCCGACCCCGTGCGTGCCGCCCATTGGATTATGGACAGCTACCCCAACAATATGTTCGATGATTTGAGCATCTGGTACAAGAAAATCAACTACTTCAGAGTCAACAGCATCCGTCTGGGGTACTCGTTCCCCAAGAAAATCACGCAGAAGCTCCGTCTCCACGGACTCCGCGTGCATTTCGAGGCTCGCAACCCCTTTGTGATAGCATCGAACTACGATGGATTCTTCGACCCCGAAACCTACGGCAACATCTACGCACAGCCCGTGTCGCGTACCTACTCCGTCGGTGTAAACATCTCATTCTAAAACACAGAACGACATGAAAAAAATCATAGCTGCCGCCCTGCTTGCATTGGGTCTTGGCACCACATCGTGCGACTACCTCGAGCTGGAGCCCGTGGGACAGGTTATCCCCCACACCACTTACGAGTACCGTTCGCTGCTCACCGAGGGTTATTTCCGCTTCCCCTACACCGAGTCTCGCTCGCTCATCGGACTGCTGACCGACGAGTTGGACTCGTTCGAGAAGTCGGGCTTCCTCGTTCCCACGGAGGCCATCGCCCTCAACTACAACTTCTCGTGGGACTACGGCATCAATATGCGCGAGCTGCCCTACGAGCAGTTCTACCGCGCCATCTTCATCGCCAATGCCGTCATTGACGGAGTGATGACCGCCGACAACGATCACAGCGAAAAGAGAGAACAAATTCTGGCGGAGGCCTACGCTCTGAGAGCCTACTCCCACTTCTCGCTGGTGAACATTTACAGCGTTCACTACAACGCCCAAAGTGCGGCTTCCGACCGCGCCATACCTCTCTACGACCACATCGACATCGAGCAGGAGTTCCACCTCTCGACCGTGGAGAAAATCTACTCATCGATTTTCGAGGACATCGCCAAGGCCGAGGAGAACATGGTGGTGGAGAAGCAGGAGAACACCGACCTCAACTACCGTTTCTCGAAAGATGCGGTGACAGCCTTCAAGTCGCGTGCCCTGCTCTACACCGGCGAGTGGGAGAAAGCTCTCACGGCTGCCGAGCAACTCATCGGCAAGTACAAGCTCTCCGACATGAACACCCTCAAGGAGAAAGATCCCCTGCCCTGGCAGGCGGAATCGTCGGAGGCCATCATGGCATGGGAGCGTCCGTTCGGAGCGTTGGACGGCGATTTGATTAACGCCAGCGCCCTCTCGAAAAAAATGCTCGACCTGCTGCCCGAAGGCAGGGACAACCGTCGCAAATACATCGGTCACGGCACCGATTACAACAGTTTCTCACCCACGACCTACAACATCGTGGTGAGAAGCACCAAGGACCGTAGCACGTTCCGCGTCTCGGAGATGTATCTCACGGCGGCGGAGTCGGCAGCACGGCTCAACAACACCGACAAGGCAAGGAAGTATCTGCTCGACTTGCAGGCCACACGCTTCACCCCCTCGGCAATGGAAGCACAGCGCACCGCCGTGGAGAAGATGAATGCGGAAGCCCTCTTGCAGGAGATTATGGCAGAACGCGCCCGCGAGTTCCTCATGGAGGGACACCGCTGGTTTGACCTCCGCCGCACGACACGACCCGAAATCGTCAAGACGCTCAACGGTAACACCGTGCGTCTGAATGCCGGAGATGCGCGTTACACGCTCCCCTTCCCCCAGTCGGCCATCGAAGCCAATCCCAACCTCAACCGGTAACAGGATTGGAGGTTTAAAGTAAGTTTTCTATCAAAAAGAGTATGATTTTTGAATCGTACTCTTTTTTTTTAGTAATTTAGCCTAAAATTTTCGGGAAGATGAGAGCCATCATTGTAGAGGACGAACCGTTATCGGTCGAAGAATTGATTGTGTCGCTGCGCGAAGTAGCCCCCGACATAGAGGTTGTAGCCACAGCCGGCACCATAGCCGAAGCCGAGAGGGTCATCGAATCGACGCCCCACGACCTGCTGTTCATGGACATCCGTCTGGGTGACGGCAAGAGCTTCGACATCTTCAACCGCACCAAGGTCTCGGCTCCCGTCATCTTCATCACCGCCTACGACAACTACGCCCTCAAGGCCTTCGAAAATCAGGGCATCGACTACCTGCTCAAACCCTTCGGTGAGGAGGATTTGCGGCGCGCCATCTCCAAGCTCGGACTGCTGACCGGAGTGGCACAACCCTCCGCTTCCACACCGACACCCTCGCGCCCCTCCTATCAGGAGCGATTTTTGGTGCACATGGGCGCACGTATGCGTTCGGTGACGGTGTGCGAAGTGGCTTACTTCCTCTCCGAGGGCAAGTACCTCCACCTCATCACCCACGACAACAAGGACTACATTGTCGACAAGTCGTTGAGCGAGATGAGCGAGAAGCTCTCGCCCGACACCTTCTTCCGCATCAACCGCCGACTGATTATTAGTTTCGAATCCATACAGGAGATGATACGTTATTCGGGCAGCCGCATCAAGGTCATACTCCACCCCTCGCTGCCCGACGGCGAGGAGGCATTGGTGAGTGCCGACCGCGTGGGCGACTTCCGCAAATGGCTCAACAGATAGCCTCTCCCCAAGAGGATTTCATCAGTTGGTATCAACAAAAAAGTTCCATTCCCCGTGTGGAGAATGGAACTTTTGTAATTTGTAGGCCGACCGATTAGAACGGCAAATCGTCGGGGTCGTCCATCGGCTGGGCAGGTGCGGGTGCAGGTGCAGGCTGGCTCTGTGCGGGAACTGATGCCGCGCCACCGTAACCGGGAGTCGAAGTCTGACCGCCGTAGCCGGGTGTTTGGGTCTGACCACCGTAACCGCCCGCAGGCTGACCGCCGTACTGCTGGCCACCCATCGACTGACCTCCGCCATACTGCTGGTTGCCCGCATAACCACCGTTGTCGGGATTGTCGGAACGACGCCCCAGGAGGTTCATCGAATCCGCCAAAATTTCGGTCGAGTAACGCTTGTTGTTGTCCTTGTCCATCCATTCGCGGGTGCGGATACGACCCTCGATATAGATTTGACTGCCCTTGTGTACGTAGCGGTCCACCACATCGGCCAAGCCTCTCCACAAGGTCACCGTGTGCCACTCGGTGTGCTCACGGGTCTGGTTGGTCTGACGGTCGAACATTCGCTCGGTGGTGGCCAGACGCAAACGCGCCACCTTCACACCGTTCTCCAATGTTCTCACCTCGGGGTCAACACCCACGTTACCAATCAATATTACTTTATTTACCATAGCGTTAAAGTTCTTTAATCATACGTTTGAAAAGCAGCTCCATCTTCTCGCCTGCCTTCTTGCCCTGACGCTGTACGTCCTCGTGGTCGCCCACCTCGTCGGAGAGTCCGCAGTTGGTGATGACCGACACACCGAACACGGGGATGGACATGTGGCGAGCCACAATCACCTCGGGAACGGTGGACATACCTGCCGCGTCACCGCCGATGGCCTTGAAGTAGCGATACTCCGCCTGTGTCTCGAATGAGGGACCCGTGCCGCCGACATAGACGCCATACTGTAACTTGATGTTCTCCTCCTCGGCAATGGCTGCCGCCTTCTGACGCAGGGTCTTGTCGTAGCAGTTGTGCATATCGGGGAAGCGGGGGCCCAGCTCCTCCATGTTGGGGCCAATCAGGGGGTTGGGCATGAGGTTGATGTGGTCGGTGATAATCATCAAATCACCCACCGTGAATGAGGTGTTGATACCGCCCGAAGCGTTCGACACGAAGAGGTACTGAATACCCAGCTGGTGCATCACCCTCACGGGGAAGGTCACCTGCTGCATATTGTAACCCTCGTAGTAGTGGAAACGGCCCTGCATGGCCACCACGCGGCGACCCTCAACCAGACCGAAAATCATGCGCCCCTTGTGTCCCTGTACCGTCGATACGGGAAAGCCGGGAATTGATTTGTACTCCAAGATATATTTGGCATCGATTTTATCGCCGAATTCGCCCAGACCCGTACCCAGAATAATACCTATTTCGGGGCGGAAGTCCTGGGTCTGCTCCTTAATCCATTGTGCAGTCTTCTTAATTTCTTCCAGTAACATCTTCTTCAAGTTTTTGCAGGTAATCCGTTGCCGAATCCCCTATGAATGAAATATTTATGGGCAAATAGTACAAGCTGCGCCTTACCTCGGGGGGTACTTTGGCGCTGTTGGTCATCTTCACGGCATCTTTCTCCGTGGTGACAATCACCGCACCGGGGTGCTTCTTGAGCATATTCACCAAATTACGCATATCCTTCACACGATAGACATGGTGGTCGTCGAGATTGAGTTCCTCCGCCACGTGGAAGCTCGCCTTCAGAGTCGAGACAAAGGGACGGTGGTTGCCGATACCCGACAGAGCGATGATTTCGGCACCCGGAGTCACCAGCGGCGCAACGGCCTCATCGGGATACAGGGGGCGGGGAGCAAAGCTCTCGAAACGGGTGAAGAAGACTCTCTGATAGGCGAACTGCAACAGCACCTTGCGCAAGATGCGGCGGTCGATGGGAGTCATCTTCTCGGGACATTTGGTCACCACGAAATAGTGTGCCCTTCGCAGCTGCTCGGGCAGGTCGCGTAACGAGCCCATGGGCAGCATGCTGTCGTGCTGCACGGGGCGTGTGGCGTCAATCATCACCACATTGACTTTCGGTTCCACATAGCGGTGCTGGAAGCCGTCGTCCATGATGATGAGATCTACATCGGGGTGTCGGCGGCGGATTTCGCGAATGCCATCGGCGCGTTTCTCACACACCGCCACCACCGTTTGCGGAAATTTGAGTTTTATTTGCAGAGGTTCGTCACCCACATCGCGGTAGTGTGATGTGGTGGTCACCTCACGGTATCCCTTTGTGCGACGACCATAGCCGCGCGAGAGGAGTGCCACCGTGTGTCGTTGCGACATGTAGCTGATAATCATCTCTGCCATGGGCGTCTTTCCCGTTCCTCCGACCGTGATGTTACCGATACAGATGATGGGGATGTCGAATTTTTCACTCTTCAGTATTCCCCAGTCGAAGAGGCGGTGACGAAAAGTCACAGCCATTTTATAGATAAAAGCCGCCGGAGCCAAGAGACATTTCAACATTTTGCTATATTTTAATTACAAATATAATATAGTTTTTCAAAGTTAGTAATATTTTACGGTTTAACCAAACAATTGTTCTCAAATCTATTTTTACAATAATTTTCAAAATATAAAACCAACGAAATTTATTGAGTATAAATGATTTTTTTTGTTACCTTTGTGAGGAACATTGACAACTATGAAAAATCTTAAACCCCTATTGTTAATTGCTTTGGCACTCACAGTCGGAGCATGCAACACTTCCCAAAAACAAAATACGGAAACCACAGCTCAGGAGCAGGAAGCCCCCAAGAATCTGCTCTACGGAATAGATGCCGACCTCTATGACGTCGACCGCGGAGAGGTGCTGGAGCGTCAGACGATGGGTCAGATACTCGACGAGTACGGCGTATCGGCCCGCGTGGTGGATTTGCTCGACAAATCGTCGAAGGAGACCTTCTCGCTGCGCAACATCCGCCCGGGACATCGCTACACGGCATTCCTCAAATCCGACACGCTGGGCAACCGCACCCTCAAATACCTCGCCTACGAAGAGAATCTGACCGACTATGTCACCTTCGGATTTCACGGTGGCGACTCGGTCTCGATACACAAGGACACCAAGGAGGTGACCTTCAAGCGTGTGAAGAAGAGCGCCGTCATCGAGTCCTCGCTCTGGGGTGCCATCATGGAGCAGGATTTGCCCTATGCGCTGGCTGCCGAGATGGAGGACATCTACCAGTGGACGGTTGATTTCTTCGGCATACAGAAGGGTGACAACTTCACGGTCATCTACGACGAGAAATTCATCGAGGACACCATTCCCGCCGGCATCGGTCGTGTGTGGGGAGCCAAGTTCCAACAGGGCGACAAGGAGTATTACGCCATTCCTTTCCGCCAGAACGACAAAATCCAGTATTGGGAGAAGGACGGCGGCAGCCTGCGCAAGCAGATGTTGAAAGCCCCGTTGAAATATACACGCATCAGTTCGCGCTTCACCTACCGACGCCGTCACCCCGTCTACAAGGTCTATCGACCCCACACGGGTGTGGACTACGCCGCTCCGATGGGTACTCCCGTCCACTCGGTGGCAGACGGTGTGGTCATTGCCAAGGGCTGGGCAGGCGGTGGTGGTAACACCGTCAAAATCAAGCACCCCGGCAAGCTGATGACCGGCTACCTCCACCTGAGCCGCTATGCCAAGGGTATCGCCAAGGGCACACGCGTATCACAGGGTCAGCTCATCGGTTATGTGGGTTCGACAGGAGCTTCGACAGGTCCGCACCTCGACTTCCGCATCTGGAAGAACGGCAAGCCCGTCGATCCGCTGAAGATGACTTCCGACCCGGCAGAGCCTATCAGCAAGGCCAACCGTCAGGCGTTCGAATATGTCCGCAACAGCATCGTGGCAGAGCTCAACGGCGAGATTGCCGACTCGTTGCGCATCACACAGCTCGACTCTGTGGTCATGATAGATTTCACCAAGAAGGGTAATTCCGACAAGTAATGAAAACAGGTGTCGTTATTGTAGCCGGAGGCAAGGGTCTCCGCATGGGAGGTGCTATCCCCAAGCAATTCCGTTTTCTGGGAGAGAAACCCGTGCTGGCACACACCATCGAGGCTTTCCGCAAGGCACTGCCCGAAGCACAGATTATCGTGGTGCTGCCCGAGGACCACATTCCCTTTTGGAAGGACATGTGCGCACGTCTCAACATCGCCCGTCACCGCGTGGTGATGGGTGGCAGCGAACGCTTCAACTCCGTGAAGAACGGTATCGACTCTCTGGAGTGGGACACCGACCTCATCGCCGTACATGACGGTGTAAGACCGCTGGCAAGTGCGGAGATGATTCACCGCGTGGCAGATGCCGCCATACTGCACGGAGCAGCCATTCCCGTGGTGGCTGCCGTAGACTCCTACCGCACGGTGGAGGGCAACACCTCGCACATCACCGACCGCTCGGCGTTGCGCATCGTGCAGACGCCCCAAATTTTCCGCGGCGACATTCTCCGTGCGGCATACAAGGCGGAGTTCACCCCCACGTTCACCGACGATGCTTCGGTGATCGAGCAGGCAGGTTATCCGATTTATCTGGCCGAGGGTGAGCGCAGCAATATCAAGCTCACCACACCCGATGATTTTGTCATCGCGCAGGCTCTGCTCGAGGCTCGCGATACCGCATCGGACGAGGAGGAAGAAAATTTTTAACATCCGCCACAATAAACCGACCGCGGCGTACGTTACTTGAAAACGATGTACAGCGAATATAAATACCATACCTCTCACAGGACCATCACACTGACCATACTCCACATCATTGTGTTTGTGTTGTTGGGTACGATGCTCTACTACCTCTACGAGGGCGGCTACCTCTCGGCGTGGTTCACCACCTTCATCATCGCCATCATTGCACTCATGGCGCTCTCCATACCGCAGAAAATTGTGGTGACGGACAAGTCGGTGGAGGTGAGATGTCTGCTCGACATCACCGAAATCAACCGCGAGGAGATAGCTTTGGTACGAAAAGTGGACTCGAAACGTATGAGATGGTTCTTCCCCATCTTCGGGGTGAAAGGATTTTTCGGCTACTACGGCCACTTCCTCGACCTGAGGAGTTTCAGCCGTGTGAAAATCTACGCCACAGAGTGGAAGAATATGGTGGAAATCATCGACATCTATGAAGACAGGCTCTATGTGTCGTGTACACAGGCAGACAAATTAGTGGAAGAATTGACACCGTCGGGCGGCAACCGCGAAATAGAGGTTGACGACGACGATATCTAAACCGATAAAATTAAACCTTTAAAATTTACAAAAATTATGAAAAAGTATCGTTGTGTAGTATGTGACTGGATATATGACCCCGCCATTGGTGACCCCGAAGCAGGTATCGAGCCCGGCACCGCATTTGAGGATCTGCCCGAAGATTGGGTATGCCCCCTATGCGGCGTAGGTAAGGACGATTTCGAGGAGTACGAGGGTTAATCCACCCCACTACATTATTTTAAACCGTTCGGGAGGTCTTGTGACTCGTGGGTCACAAGACCTTCTTTTTTTTGTATGGGTCGAGCAGATGGAGCGGAACTGCACGGTAAGACGGCTTCGGAGGGGGGGGCAACATGACGCACAGGCCGTATCTTTTGGGGACTGCACACTTATACTTTAATACGGCGTTCCAGCCACCCCTTTCTCCAAAGATGACGCACACACGCGCCCCACATCAAAAAAAGGGACTCCTGCCCCGAAAGGCAGGAGTCCGAAAAAGTAATTTAAGTAAATTCGTAAAAATAGTCAAAATCAGTTCTCCAAATCGAGGAACGAATAGTTCTCGCTGTAGTTCATCATCTGACCAACGTAGTCGGCAGGATAGGTAATTTTCACATCAACTACCTTGCCGCATTCCTTTACAAGTTCGTACTCGGGATTGACAAAACCGCCATAAGGCTCGATGCCGAGGGCGTAGTAACGGTCGCGCACCTCCTTATGCAGTTCGGGGTCTATCTTTACGGCGTACTTCTCGACCAGCTCGCGACCGGCCTCGTAGTCACCTTCCGACTTGATTCGCTGAATTTCGCACAACAGACGGCCGAACAACTCGCGCAGACGCTCGAAATCATTGACCACCACGTAACGCTTGCCGTCCTTCACCTTCCACTCGATGACGTTGTCGGCCTTGCCCTGCTCGTAGCACCACTCGCAGATGAGCTTGCGGTTACGCATATGTGCCTCCTCGACATCCTTGCCCAACTCGATACGTGCGAACTGGGTCATCATGCCGTTCATGATATACTTTGCATAGCCTGCCTTTGCCACATCGAACGAGGGGGTCACGTCCAGCTCCACGAGCTTCTCGTCGCCGAGGTAGTAGAGACCGAACAAATCGGCACGCGCCTCCTCCAGCGTAGAACTGTAACTGCGCAACGCACCTGCCGACACACCGGGCAGCAACTGACCCGAACCGTGACCCAGACACTCGTGGAGGTCGGTATGGAGGTCATCGGCCAGCTTGGCGTACTTCGACATACGCTCGCGGTCGTCACTGCGCAGCACGAACTCCTCATCGAAGCCGTTGCCGTGTGCCGCCATGTCGTAGGCAGCCGTGATGTTGTCGATGGTCACCGACTTCGAGCCGTACTCCTTACGAATCCAGTCGGCATTGGGCAGGTTGATACCGATGGGGGTCGAGGGATAGCAGTCGCCACCCAGCATGGCCACGGTAATCACCTTGGCAGAGACACCCTTCACGGTCTTCTTCTTGAAACGCGCATCGACGGGCGAATTGTCCTCGAACCACTGTGCATTCTCCGAAATGATGGTGGTACGACGGCACGCCGTGCTATCCATGAAATTGACATTGGCTTCCCACGATGCCTTGTGGCCGAGGGGGTCGCCATAGTCCTCGATAAATCCGTTGTTGAAATCAACATTCGAGAGGGTGTCCTTCACCCACTTGATGTTGTACTCGTCAAACTTCTTCAAATCGCCCGTGCGGTAATACTCGATGAGTGACGCAATGGTCGATTTCTGCGGTTCGTGAGCCACATCGCGCGCCTTCTCCAACCAGTAGACGATGCGCTCGATGGCCTTTGAGTACATACCGCCCACCTTCCATGTGCGCTCGTACAGTTTGCCCGTCTTCTCGTCCTTGACCAGCTGCGAGTTCAGACCATAGGAGACAGGTTCGGGGTTGCCGGCGTCCTTGCGTGCCATGTCGGCGTAGAACTTCTCCGCCTCCGACTGGCGTACATTCTTATAATAGTTGCTCGACGAGGTCCAGAGCAAATCCTCACCGTCCTTCTGATTGAGTCGTGTGGGGAAAGCCTCCTTGTCGAAGATGGCGGTGCAGACCTTATCGCGCATGGCGGTGAGCTCGTCACCGAACTTCTCTACGGGGATACTGCCGATGACCTTCAACAGGTAGTCCTGCGAAAATTCGGGGGTGAACTTGTCGTTGGAGTAGTGGTGGTGAATGCCGTTGGCGAACCACACCTTCTTGAGGTACTTCTCCAGTGCCTTCCACTCCTCGCACTCGCGGTCGCCCTCATAATATTTATAGGCGGTCTCCAGCGTGCGGCGCACGGGCAGGTTCATCGGACAATTCTGGTCGAAAAGAATATCACGACCCGACTTGGCAGCCTCTGCCAGATAGTAAATCAGCTCCTTCTGTTCGAGGGGCAGCGACTCGAAGCCGGGGACTTCATATCGTATAACTTTTATATCATCGAAACGATCGACAATCCAGGGGCGCATCTCCTCGTTCTTCCCGTCGGAAGCACACGAAGCCAGCGCACAAAGCGGTAATGCCATGGTAATTAATTTTTTCATGGTCTAAAAATATCAAATTTCTACAAATGTAACAAAAAATAATGACAAATCCTCACATCAGCCCCACTTAATTTACTGATTAAAAAGTCATAGGAGGGTGAAAGAGAATATTTTCGCATCTTTTACTTCATTATGTCTAATAGAATTTCTAACTTTGCCACCGCAAGTCGAGCCCAGACAGACCCCCACGGAGAGCCCTTGGGAGTCCGAGGTGCGCAAAAGGACGTAATAAAATGAAAGTATTTACAAGCGTAAAGGAGCTTCGCGCAGAATTGGACCTTGCGAAGCAGAAGAATATCGGTTTCGTACCCACGATGGGTGCTCTTCACAACGGCCATCGCTCGCTGGTTGAGCGTGCGCGCAAGGAGAACGAAATCGTTGTGGTAAGCGTATTCGTCAATCCCACACAGTTCAATGACAAGAATGACCTGAAGCACTATCCCCGTACTCCCGAAGCTGATGCAGCTCTGCTGGAACAGGCCGGTGCCGACTTTGTATTGATGCCCTCGGTCGAGGAAATCTACCCCGAACCCGATACCCGTCAGTTCGACTTCGGTCAGATTGACAAGGTGATGGAGGGTGCCACACGTCCGGGTCACTTCAACGGTGTGGCTCAGGTGGTCAGCCGTCTGTTTGCCATCGTGCGCCCCACACGCGCCTACTTCGGCGAGAAGGACTTCCAGCAGATTGCCGTCATCAAGGCGATGGTCAAGCAGTTGGAGCTGCCCCTCGAAATCGTAGAGTGCGCCATTGTCCGCGGTGAGGACGGTCTCGCCCTCTCGTCACGCAACACCCTGCTCGACAAGGAGCACCGCGCTGCCGCTCCCCACATCTACGCCTCGCTGAAAGCCGGTGTCGAGATGTCGAAGAAGCTCTCCCCCGCCGAACTGAAGGAGTGGGTGAAGCAGGAGGTGGAGAAAAATCCCCTGCTGAAGGTTATCTACTACCAGTCGGTCGATGCGCTCACCATGCAGGAGGTATCCTCGTGGGACGAGTCGGAGCGTATCCAGGGTTGCATCGCCGTACAGGACGGCGACATCCGTTTAATTGATAATATTCGTATCAAATAATGAAATTTCAAGTAGAAGTTGTAAAATCGAAGATTCACCGCGTAACGGTCACACAGGCTGACCTCAATTACGTGGGCAGTATTACCATTGACGAGGCACTCTTGGAGGCCGCCAACATCATCGCCGGCGAGAAGGTTCAGATTATGGACATCAACAACGGCGAACGTCTGGAGACCTACGTTATCAAGGGTGAGAGAAACAGCGGTTGCATCTGTCTCAACGGTGCTGCGGCACGCAAGGTGCAGGTGGGTGACATTGTCATCATCGCTGCCTACGCGTGGATGGATTTCGAGGACGCCAAGGAGTTCAAGCCCTGGATTGTGTTCCCCGACACCGCCACCAACCAACTGGTCAAGTAATATAGGACACAGGAATCAAGACAAAGAAATCTTCCAATTTTGAATTGGGAGATTTTTTTATTACCTTTCTACCACAATTAAAACCTCACCACTATGGATATTTTTCTCACCGTCTGCATATATCTGCTCTCGATTCTCGGCATCATCGGCTGCATCGTTCCCATGCTGCCCGGCACCGTGTTGAGCTACGCAGGTCTCATCTGCGCCTACTTCTGCTCGTCGTCCACCATCTCGGGCTGGTCGATGCTCATCTGGCTCGTCGTGTCGCTCGTGGCCATCGCCGCCGACTACTACCTGCCGGCACTGATGACCCGCCGTTTCGGCGGTTCGAAAGCCGGTTCGATAGGTGCCACGGTGGGCGTCTTCGCGGGATTCTTCCTCATGTCGCCCTTTCTGGGTGTCATATTGGGTCCTTTCTTCGGAGCGGTCATCGGTGAGCTTCTCCACGACAAGAGCGACCCCGCAAAGGCATTGGTTGTGGGCTTTGGCTCGTTCGCCTCGTTCATCGTCGGCACGGAACTCAAACTCATCGTCTCGCTGGTGATGATGTTCTACGCCATCACCCACGTATCGCTGTGGTAACGTGCAGTCATTCGATAAAGAAACGGTCACATCCTTTCGAAGATGTGACCGTTTCTTATTTCTTGTTATTTCTGTTTACCACTTCATCTGACGAATCGTCTCCGCATCGCGGGCTATCTGTCGGCGCAACTCCTCCAACGAGGTGAAACACTCCTCGTCACGCACCTTTGCGAGCAGTTCCACTCTAATCTCACGTCCGTAGAGCGAGCCTTCGAAATCGAAGATGTGGGTCTCCAAACGTCTTTCCACCCTGCCGACCGAGGGGTTCTCGCCCAAATTCGACATCGAGAGGTAGGTTCTCCCGTCCACCGTTGTGCGCGAAGCATAGACACCGTCCGTAAGAGTCACCGCCCCGTCAACGGGCAGGTTGGCGGTCGGGAATCCCAACTCGCGCCCCAGCTGGCGGCCATACTCCACCACTCCTTCCACCACCGTCATCGTCATCAGATGTTTTCCGTCAGTTTGCGCACGAGCGAAATCTGCGAGAAGAACTCCTTGGCAAAGACTCTGATGACCGTATAGGACGGAATGGCGAGCAGCATACCGAGGATTCCGGCCACAGAGCCGGCAATGAGTATAACGAGGAAAATCTCCAGCGGGTGCGCCTTGACACGCTCGGAGTAGAGTGCCGGCTGGAGGATAAAGTCATCGAGTCCCTTGAGGGTCAGCAGCGAGGGAATCATCACCATCACCGTGTAGCCCACATCGCCGTGGATGGGGTTCACCAGCCCCACGAACACCGAGATGATACCTCCGATGAGGGGGCCTGCATAGGGGACGACATTCATCACGCCCATAATCAGTCCCACGAAGGCGGCATCCGCCATCTTCATGCCGAACAACATCATCACACCGCCCACGGCCACCATCAGGAGGAAACTCTCCGAGAGGATACCCGAAAAGTAACGCGACAAGAGAAGGGTTACCGAATCCAAGGCGCGGGTGATGTTCTCGCTGTAACGCGAGGGGAACAAAGAGGTGACCATCGAGTAGAACAGTCCCTCGTCCTTGAGGAAGAAGAAGGTGATGAACGACACCGAGAAGATGGCAATCACCGACGAGAGCACGATGTTGAGCACCGAGGAGAAGAGTCCGTTGATGGACTCGAAGTCGATGAGTTGCTTGAAGGTGGATATCAGCTCGTCACTGAGCGAGAACTCCGCGCCCTCGGGCAGGGAGAAGAACTCTTGCAGGTTGCGCTGCAACTCGCTCACGGGTTCGCTGATGCGATTGAACACCGCGGCAAAATCCACACTCGTGAGGAGGTTGATTTTGTTGAAGACCAGCGGCACGAACAGCGAGCAGAACAGGGCTGCCACCACCCAGATGACAATAAGGGTGGCCAGTGCCGCCAATGAACGCGACACTTTCCACCCTTTGATTTTCAAATCCGAAATGTAGTGCACCAGCGGGCGACCCAACACGGCCAGCACCGCCGACACCAGAATATAAACGACAATCGCCGAGAAATACCAGACCAGGAACAACACGGCGGCAGCGATGACGGCTCCCACCAAAAACTTGAATACTGTCTGTGGCGTTGTGTTCATTTCTTGGGAATATTAAGAGAGGTTAAGCTCTTTTGGGCAGACGCGCAATGGGAGTCTGCGAACCTACGGTGCCGTCACCGATTTCGACCAGCAACTCGCTGTCACGCGGCACGAGCACATCGACACGCGAACCGAACTTGATAAATCCGCATACGCTGTTCTGCTCCACCTCGTGCCCCACCTTCATGTAGGAGACGATACGGCGGGCAATCAGACCGGCAATCTGACGGAAGAGAATCTTCTCGCCGTCGGGAGTGGTCACCACGGTGGTCGTACGCTCGTTCTCGGTCGATGACTTGGGGTGCCAAGCCACCAGGAAGCGTCCGGGGTGGTACTTGAAATACTCCACCTTACCGCCCACGGGAACCCAGTTCATGTGGACATTGGTAATCGACATGAATATCGAAATCTGCAACATCTCTTTCTTGAGGTATTCGTCCTCCGAGACAATCTCGGTGACTACCACACGACCGTCACAGGGTGCAAAGACCAAATCCGCATCGTGAATTTTGACTCTGCGCGGCTCACGGAAGAAGGCCACGATGAAGAACCAAAAGAACAAAAGGAAAAGCGAACCCAACACCATGAGCGAAGTACCGGCCTTGGCGATGAGCAAATGATAGAACAACCACCATATCAGGAGGCAGACGGCACCCGACACCAATATGATTTTGTAACCTTCTTTATTAATTTTCATGTTGTATAAAGGATTAGCGTTTACATCACAAATAACATGTAGACAAAGACAAAGGGAGCCGACAGCAACAGAGCATCGAAACGGTCGAGCACACCGCCGTGGCCGGGGATAAGGTTACCCGAATCCTTGACTTGGGCGGCACGCTTGAGCATCGACTCTACCAGGTCGCCCAGCACACCGGTCACCGAAGCCACCAGCGCGAAGCCTGCCCATGCGTAGATTTCACCGCCCAGCACCTTCAAGGCAATCAGTCCCATGATGATGGCACCGAGGAGTCCGCCGAAGAAACCCTCCCACGATTTTTTGGGAGAGATGCGCTCGAAGAGTTTGTGACGACCGATGGTCATGCCCACCAGATAGGCAAACACATCATTGGCCCAAATCACCAGCACATAGAAAATCATCATCATAGGACTCCAGTCGAGGTGTGCAGTACCCAGCAGGGGAATGTAGCACATCAGCGTCACGGGCACCGCCACGTAGAAGATACCCATGAGGGTAGAACCCACCGACGAAGCAGGATTAGGCATCTTGCGATACAGCTCGCCAATGAACATCGTGGGAATGGCCAGCAGCACAAAGGCCAAAGCCCATCCCAGATAGCGGCTCGAAGCACCCAATACATGGATATCGTTCGACACGAAGGCGAAGTTCAGTCCATAGATGACCAAACCCGTCACGATACCGAACAGCCGCTGGGGCGTGTGTCCCTGTTTTTCGACCAGAGCATAAAACTCCCACATGCCTCCGATAAGAATAAGCGCAAAAATCGCTCCATAACTCCACTGACTCCACACAATCGAGCCCAATACCGCAACAGCGAGTACCAAACCGCTCAATGTGCGTACCGTAAGATTTTTCAAAGTTTCTCCCATTATAATTCAGGTTAATAGGTTATCGTCTCTCTCCGACCCGAAGCACTTACTCCTTGTCGGTCTTCTCCTCCGGGGTAGCTACCCCCTCACTGCCACCCTCCGCGGGTGCAGCGGTTATCTGCTGTGACTTCTCGGCAGAGGGCTGTGCGTCAGCCTTCTTGCCTGCAGTCTCCTCGGTTTTCTCGTCCGAAGCCTTCTCCTCCGACTGCTCGGCAGCCGCTTTCTCCTCGGCAGCCTTTCGGGCTGCCTCCTTGGCCTCGCGCTCGATGTCCTTCCTGCGCTTGCCGAAGATGCGTTCCACATCCTCGGTGAAGACAACCTCGCGCTCCAGGAGCAACTCCGCCAACTGCTTCATGCCGTCGGCATGGGTGGTCAGCACCTCGGCCGCCATGGCGTAAGCCTTGTCGATAATCTTGCGCACCTCGGCATCGATACGCTGTGCCGTCTGCTCGGAGTAGGGCTTGGTGAATGCCATGTCGCTCTGACCCGTCGAGTCGAAGAACGACAGTGTACCCACCTCCTCGCTCATACCGTAGTAGGCTACCATGGCGTAGGCCTGCTTGGTCACCTTCTCCAGGTCGTTGAGCGCACCGGTCGAGAGGTGGCCGAAGTTCAACTGCTCCGACACACGACCGCCCAATGTGGCAGCCAGCTCGTCCATCATCTGCTCGCGTGTGGTAATCTGACGCTCCTCGGGCAGGTACCATGCCGCACCGAGAGCCTTACCTCGCGGAATGATGGTCACCTTCAACAGCGGAGAAGCATTCTCCAAAATCCAGCTCACGGTGGCGTGACCCGCCTCGTGGTAGGCAATGACGCGCTTCTCGTCGTCGGTGATAATCTTATTCTTGCGCTCCAAACCGCCGACAATACGGTCGATGGCCGAGAGGAAATCCTCCTTGGAGACATATTTCTTATTATGACGCGCAGCGATAAGTGCCGACTCGTTACATACGTTGGCGATGTCCGCACCCGAGAATCCGGGAGTCTGACGCGCCAGGAACGAACGGTCCAAATCGGGATCGAGTTTCAGATTGCGCAGGTGGACATTGAAAATCTCCTCGCGCTCCTTGATGTCGGGCAGACCCACCTCAATCTGACGGTCGAAACGACCGGCACGCATGAGTGCCTTATCCAATATGTCGGCACGGTTGGTCGCCGCCAACACGATGACACCCGTATTGGTCTGGAAACCGTCCATCTCGGTGAGCAACTGGTTGAGGGTATTCTCTCGCTCGTCGTTGCCCGAGAAACCTGCGTTCTTACCGCGCGCACGACCGATGGCATCAATCTCATCGATGAAGACGATACAGGGGGCTTTCTGCTTGGCCTGCTCGAAGAGGTCACGCACACGCGAAGCACCCACACCCACGAACATCTCCACGAAATCGGAACCCGAAATCGAGAGGAAGGGGACATTAGCCTCACCTGCCACAGCCTTTGCCAACAGGGTCTTACCCGTTCCCGGAGGGCCTACCAACAGAGCACCCTTGGGAATCTTGGCACCCAACTCGCGGTATTTGTCGGCCTTGCGCAAGAAATCGACAATCTCCATGATTTCGACCTTTGCCTCCTCCAAACCTGCCACGTCCTTGAAAGTCACTCGCTTGGAGTTGTCCTTGTCGAAGACCTGGGCACGTGCCTTGCCGGCATTCATGATGCCGCCTCCGGCACCTCCGCCCTTCGACATCGAGCGCATGATGAAGAGCCACACACCGATGATGAAAATCCACGGGAAGAGGTTGATGAGCAGCTGCATCCAGCTGTCGTCCTTCTTGTCGTAGGAAACCGTAGGTTTATCGACACCCGACTCGGCAGCCGCCTCTTCCAAATCCGCGCGGAAGCTGTCGAGGTCACCGTTGTTGTATATCAACTGGGGACCCGACTCGGGCATATGTTTGAGTTTGTTGGCGTTGTCCTCGATGCTGCGATACTTCTTCACTGCGTCTTTCTTGAGGAACACCTCTGCCGACTCGCCACTGACCACGATGATTTTCTCCACCTCGCCATTGACGACCATGGGTCTCACCTCCGGCCACTCGCTCTTCAGAGGATCGGTATCGGGGCTGCCGATGACCGACCAGCCGACAATAAATACGCCGATTGCCACATAAAGCCACCACAACGACGGCTTGGGCATTTCCATTTTATTGTTAGTTTTCTTATTATTTGCCATATTACAATTATAGGGAGCCACCCTTCGGGGAGGAACAAATTACGGCTCCCTGCACTACGTTTAACGGTTAATCTGCGAACAGACGCCCCATCGCAGCACGCCTACTCCTCGTATTCGTACTTCTTCATGGGGGCATCGGCCCACAACTCCTCCAATTTATAGAAGTCACGCAGCTCGGTGAGGAAGATGTGCACCACTACATCGACATAATCGACGGCAATCCACTGTGCAAACTGCTGACCCTCGATACGCCAGGGATTTTCACCCAGCTGTTTGTAGACCTCCTCCTCAATGTTGCCGGCGATGGCCGACACCTGTGCCGGAGAGTCGGCGTTACAAACCACAAAATGAGAGCATATAGCACCGTCGAATCCGGTGAGGTCCAACGATACGATGTTCTTACCTTTCTTATCTTCAATCGCGTTGACGATGGTTTCTACAAGTTTTTCCATAAAATTTTCAATGTGTACTATAACCTTGCAAAGGTACTAATTTTCAATCAATAATTAAAATTCTATCCGACAAAATGCACCACAGCAGCCCTTTCGGCCACTTTCCGCGATTTCAAAAACCGTGTCAAAGCCATCTCTCGGAAGAGAAATATCAGAGTTCGGAGGGTTTCACGTTTTTGAGTATGGTTTCGGTCAAAGCCTTGATTATGGAGCTTTTGACATAGGTGCGGCGCACGGCAACGGCAATCTTGCGCGAGGTGGCACCCTTGGCGAGCATCTTCAGTCGGTCGCGGTGCTCCTTGTGGATATACTCCACCGCCATCTCGGGAATGATGGTCAGCGTGGGGGTGCAGTCCACGATACGCATCAGCGTGTCGAGCGAACCCGACTCGAAGGAGTAGTGCGTGGGGGTGTCGCGGCGTGCCTGACAGAGTTCCATAATCTGGTCACGCATACAGTTTCCGGGGCTCAGAATCACCAAATCCTTCAAATCAATATCTTCGATACGGATATTCTGACGTTCGTACAACGGATTGTCGGGCGACACGTAGGCAAAGAAGCGGTCGTTGAACAGCTCCTGCTCGATGATGCCCTCGCCACACGTTCCGCTCGCCACCAGTGCCGCGTCAATCTGATCCTTCTTCAGTGCCTCGACGATGTTTTCGGTAATCATCTCCGAGATTTCGAGCTCCACTTTGGGATAGTCGTGGACGAAGGAGGGGATAAACTTGTGCAACAGGTAGGGGGCGATGGTAGGAATGACTCCGAGACGCAACTTTCCGGTGGTCTCACCCTTGAGTTCGGCGACCGCCTCCTTGATGTAGTTGTACTCCTTGAGAGTCTTGCGGGCTTGCTCCAGCACCACCTCGCCGGCTTCGGTGGGAATCACGGGCTTCTTCGAACGGTCGAGCAGCACCACGCCCAATTCCTCCTCCAGCGACTTGACCTGCATACTCAACGAGGGCTGGGTCACGAAACAATGTTCGGCCGCCATGGAAAAACTGCCGCAGTTGGCCACGGCAAGCAGATATTCAAGTTGGATGATTGTCATAACAGGCAACTATTTATTTACGCAAATATATAAAAAAAACCGATAATCCGCAACTTTAACCCCCTCGCCCGACAAAAAAGGCCACGAATTTCACTTAAAAGATTATCCGTTAGCAGGTTACCTCCTCTACACCCGCCTCTTTTCCCGTCACTTGCACCCCCATGCGAAATATTCGACACCGCGCGGGAAAATATGTGCAGGATTTGGTACTTATTTATTATCTTTGCAAAATAAACGACAAATTAAAGAAAAATAAGATATGGCAAAGATTATCCTCACAGGCGACCGTCCCACGGGCCGTCTTCATTTGGGACACTATGTAGGTTCGCTCCGCCGCAGAGTGGAGTTACAGAACTCGGGCGAGTTTGACAAGATTTTCATCATGATTGCCGATGCTCAGGCACTCACCGACAACTGGGACAACCCCGAGAAGGTGCGTCAGAACATCATCGAGGTGGCACTCGACTACCTCTCGGCAGGTCTCGACCCCGAGAAATCGACCCTCTTCATTCAGTCGCAGATTCCCGAGTTGTGCGAGCTGGCATTCTACTACATGAACCTGGTCACCATTCAGCGTCTCCAGCGTAACCCGACCGTGAAGGCGGAAATCGTCCTCAGAGGATTCTCGGAGAGCACCGCCGAGGACGATGCTTCGCAGAAGCAGGGCATTCCCACCGGTTTCTTCACCTACCCCATCAGTCAGGCTGCCGAC
Source organism: Alistipes sp. (assembly GCA_020026335.1). Taxonomy (GTDB): domain Bacteria; phylum Bacteroidota; class Bacteroidia; order Bacteroidales; family Rikenellaceae; genus Alistipes. The sequence goes on from JAHHQO010000006.1 coordinate 83,922, forward strand.
ATCACGGCTTTCAAGGCGACCACCGTACCCGCAGGCGAGGACCAGAAACCCATGATTGAGCAGACCCGCGAAATCGTACACAAGTTCAACTCGGTATATTCGGGTTCTTTGGTGGAGCCTGAAATTCTCCTGCCCAACAACGCCGCCTGCATGCGTCTGCCGGGAACCGACGGCAAGGCCAAGATGTCGAAGTCGCTGGGCAACTGCATCTACCTCTCCGACTCGGCTGCCGATGTGAAGAAGAAGGTGATGAGCATGTACACCGACCCCGACCACCTCAGAATCGAGGACCCCGGAAAGATTGAGGGCAACACCGTCTTCACCTATCTCGACGCCTTCTGCTCCGACGAGCAGGTACAGCGTTTCACCACCGACTACCAGACCCTTCAGGAGATGAAGGACCACTACCAGCGTGGCGGTCTGGGTGACGTGAAGGTCAAGAAGCTGCTCATCGCCGTGCTCAACGAGACCCTCGAGCCCATTCGCGAGCGCCGCCACTACTACGAGGAGCGCATCGAGGAGGTCTTCGCCGTGCTGGAGAAGGGTTCGCAGGTGGCACGCGCCGCTGCGGCAGAGACCCTCAACGAGGTACGCGATGCCATGAGAATCAACTATTTCGCCGACAAGGAGCTTATCCGCGAACAAGCCGAAAAATATAATGAGACTTTAAAATAAGTAAGAGATGTATCTGCAGGATATGTCGACACGCGCCGAGCGTCTCTACATCTATTTCATACACCTGACCCGACGACTGTCAACACGTCAGACCATGATGCTGTTGGCCGTCCTCATCGGTGTGCTGGCAGGACTGGGCACCTACTTTTTCGAGGTGCTGCTGTTCGCCATCAAGAGCGGACTCATGAGATGGTTTCCCAAGGAGAGTGCCCATTTTCTCTTCCTGGTCTATCCCTCGATAGGTATCATCTTCGCCACGCTGTTCGTCAAGTACATCGTGCGCGATAACATCTCGGAGGGCGTCACGAGGGTGCTCTATGCCATGTCGAAACGCAACTCCATCATCGTGCCACACAACTGCTGGACCTCCATCGTGGGCGGTGCTACCACCATCGGATTTGGTGGTTCGGTCGGTCCCGAGGCCCCCATCGTACTCACGGGTGCGGCACTGGGTTCGAACGTGGCGCGTCTGGCGCGTCTGAACTACAAGAACACCACCCTGCTGTTGTGTTGCGGTGCGGGTGCTGCCCTGGCAGCCATCTTCAAAGCCCCCATCACGGGTGTGGTCTTCGTGCTGGAGATTCTGATGCTCGACATCACGGCAGGCTCGGTCATTCCCCTGCTGATTGCCTCCATCACCGCCACAACGATGGCCTTCATGTTGCGCGGTTTCGACCCCATCATCGCCATGACCCTGCAACCTGCCGATGCCTTTGAGCTGTGGCAAATTCCCCTCTTTATCCTGCTGGGTGTCCTCTGCGGACTCATGTCGTGGTACTTCACCTCGATGAATTCGCGCGTGGGTGCTTTCTTCAAGACCCTCGACAACCAGTACAAACGATGGATGTGGGGCGGTGCCATTCTCGGTATCCTCATCTTCATCTTCCCGCCCCTCTACGGTGAGGGTTACGAGGGTTTCCTCTCGCTGATGCACGGCAATGCCGAGCAGCTGTTCGACAGTTCGCTCTTCTACCGTTTCCGCGAGATTGAATGGGTGGTCATCATCTTCGTCATCGCCACCATGTTCTTCAAGGTCATCGCCATGGCTGCCACCAACGCGGCAGGCGGTGTGGGTGGTACGTTCGCCCCCTCGCTGTTTGTGGGTGCGTTCACGGGTGCCGCCCTCGCATTGATTTGCAACGCCCTCGCCACATGGTTTCCCACCATCTTCGGTTGGGAGGTGTCGGTGGCTTCGTTCACGCTGGTGGGCATGGCAGGTGTGATGGCAGGTGTGATGAATGCTCCGCTGACCTCCATCTTCCTCATCGCCGAGCTGTCGAACGGTTACGGGCTGTTCATTCCGCTGATGATTACCGCCTGCATCTCCTTCGCCATGGGCTACTACCTTGACCCCGACTCCATCTACACCAAGCAGTTGAGACAGAAGGGCGAGTTGCTGACCCACAACAAGGACCAGTCGGTATTCGTCTTCCTGCGTCTGAAGGATTTGATGGAGACCGACTTTGTGAAAATCAACCGTTCGATGACACTGGGCGATTTGGTCAAGATTATCTCTACGGGACACCGCAACATCTTCCCCGTGTTGGACGATGCCGGCAAGTTGCTGGGTGTGGTGCAGCTCGATGACCTGCGCGAGGATATGTTCAAGAGCGAGAACTACCCCAACAAGATTTCGCACTACATGATTCAGCCGCCCGACATCATTCTGGAGCACGAGACCATACAGAGTATCCTGCCCAAGTTCGAGGACAAGCACACCTGGATGCTGCCCGTGGTGGACAAGCGCGGTCACTATCTGGGTTTCATCTCCAAATCGCAAATCCTCAACGCTTATCGCGAGCAGCTGGTCAAGATTCAGCAATAGCGACAGACGACCTTCGGGTCGGGATTTAGCATAAGAATAACGGACAATCTTTTCGGGTTGTCCGTTTTCTTTTCGAGTGGATTGTGATGGTGAGCCGTGTGACGGGGTTTCGGTGGAGGGTCGTCAGTTCTCGAAGTATGCTGAAGGGACGATGTGCAAATTTGCGAAGAATATCCGCCCCAAACACTTCCGTTCTATCCTCCTTTTTTCTATCTTTATAGTCCTAAAACTTCAAACATCATGGAAAATATCACCCTGCCCGAATGGGCAAAGGAGTTGGATTGTGCCATCACGGTATGCGACCGCGACTGCATCATCATCTATCAGAATCGCCGTTCGGTGAAGGTCAATGGAGAGATGACGGGACAGTCGATGCGTCCGTGTCACAACGACCGTTCGAAAGCCATCATCGACCGTCTGCTCACCGAGGACGGCAAGAATGTCTACACCATATCGAAACGCGGTGTACGCAAGCTCATCTATCAGACCCCGTGGCGCAAGGAGGGCGACATCTGCGGTATCGTGGAGTTCTCGCTCGAAATTCCCGAGGAACTTCCCCACTACGTCCGCAGTTAAAATCCGCGCAAGGGGCATCACGCCCCACACAAGCAACAAAGAAAGCGCACTTCCCTTCGAAAGGAAAGTGCGCTTTTCTATGGCGTAATCTTTGTGCGGCGGCAGCTTATCTCTCGTCCGCCACCCGACTCGCCCGTTGCTCGATTTATCCGGACTCGATTAGAGCTTGATGTCGTAAATCTGAATGACACCGACCAGCTTCTCGTTCTCGTCGGCCACCAGCAACGAAGTCACCTTGTTGCGGGTCATCATCTTCTCCGCTTCGATGAGCTTCTCGGTGGGAGCAATGGTCTTGGGGTTCATCGATGCGATGTCCGAAGCCTTGATGTTGAAGAAGTCTGCCTTCAGACGCTCCATGGCACGGCGTACATCACCATCGGTGACGATACCCTTGATTTTGTCGTTTTCGCAGATGACAATCAGTCCCAGACCGCCCTTCGAGATGGTGTGAATCATCTCCGTGCAGGAGCAGTCCGCCGAAACGATGGGCAGGTCGTGCGAACGCATCACATTGCCCACGGTCATCAACAGACGGCGACCGAGACTGCCACCCGGATGCAGGCGTGCAAAGTCGATGCTCGTAAACTCACGCAACTTCATCAGCGACACCGCCAGCGCATCACCCATGGCAATCTGTGCCGTGGTCGAGGTGGTGGGAGCCAGATGCAGGATGCAGGCCTCCTCCTTGACACCCACATTGAGGTGCACATCGGAGTTCTTCGCCAGTGTGGAGTCGTCCTTGCCGGTCATCGACACCATCATATTGCCGTTGGAGTGGATGAAAGGCACGATTTTGAGAATCTCGTCCGTCTCACCCGAATAGGAGAGCGCCAACACCACATCGTCCTTCGAAATCATACCCAGGTCGCCGTGGAACGCCTCGCCGGGGTGGAGGAAGAAACTCGGTGTGCCGGTCGAAGCCAGCGTGGCGGCTATCTTGCGGCCGATGAGTCCCGATTTGCCCATACCCGTAACCACACACTTGCCGCTGCAATTGAGGATAATCTTCACAGCGCGCACAAACTCCTCACCCAGGGTCTGCTCCATGGTGCAGAGTGCCTCCATCTCGGTGTGGATGGCTTTGCGGGCGACGGTCAATATTTCATTGTCGGAAAGTTCTAACATGACAGTAATTTTTTGATTAGCGATTCCAAATCATCCAATTTCAACATATTGGGGCCGTCACTCTTGGCGTTGTCGGGGTCGGGGTGCACCTCGAAGAAGAAGCCGTTGGCACCGAATGCCTTGGCTGCCAATGCCATCGAGGGGACAAACTCGCGGTTGCCACCCGTCTTGCCGCCTGCGGCTCCGGGACGCTGTACCGAGTGGGTGCAGTCCATCACCACGGTGGGCGCGATGCCCAGCATATCGGGGATATTACGGAAATCGACCACCAGATTGTTGTAGCCGTAGATGTTACCGCGCTCGGTGAGCCAAATCTCCTTTGCTCCCGAGTTGAGCGCCTTCTCGTAGGGGTATTTCATATCGACACCCGACAGGAACTGCGCTTTCTTGATGTTCACGATTTTTCCGGTCTTGGCAGCCGCCACCAACAGGTCGGTCTGACGGCACAGGAAAGCCGGTATCTGAATCACATCGACCACCTCACCCACAGGTGCGGCCTGCCACGATTCGTGGATGTCGGTCAGCAGTTTGAGTCCCCACTTCGACTTCACGTCCTGCAACATCAGGAGTCCCTTCTCCAGTCCCGGACCGCGGAACGAGGAGAGCGATGTGCGGTTGGCCTTGTCGAACGAGGCTTTAAAAATAATGTCGGTGCCCAACTCGCGGTTGATGGCAACGATTTTCTCTGCCACGGTGTCGAGCAACTCGGCAGATTCGATAACACATGGGCCGGCGATAAACTTCATAATTTTATCTGTTAAATTCGGGATGATGTTTCAAAAACTCCTCGGCACGCGCCAAATCTTCGGGGGTGTCGATACCGATAGTCTCGACATCGGAGATGCCGACACCAATCTTGTAACCGTTCTGCAACCAGCGCAACTGCTCCAGCGACTCGGCTTTCTCCAACGACGATTGGGGCAGGGAGGTCACCTCCATGAGGGCTTTGGTGCGGAAGGCGTAGAGTCCGATATGTTTGTAGAAGGTGTGATTCGAGAGCCACTCCTCACGCGGAATGCCGTGCAGGAATGGAATCACCGAACGCGAGAAATAGAGGGCACGCTGCTCGTTGTCCAACACCACCTTGGGGGAGTTGGGGTTTTCGAGTGCCGCCAAACCGTCCGCCTCGGTGAAGGGTTTCACCAATGTGGCGATATCGACCTTCTCGTCATCGAAGCAACGCTTCACGGTCTCAATCTGCGAACGCTGAATGAAAGGCTCGTCGCCCTGCACATTGATGACCACATCGAAATCCTTCCCCTGCTTGATATACGCCTCGCGACAACGGTCTGTGCCGCTGCGGTGCTCCGTGGAGGTCATCACCACTTTGCCGCCAAATGCTGTGACGGCATCGTAGATTCTCTCATCGTCGGTGGCCACCACCGCATCGTCCATCACGGCAGACACCTGTTCGTAGACCCTCTGAATGACGGTCTTACCGCCCAGCACCGCCAAAGGCTTGGCCGGGAAGCGCGTAGAAGCATAACGCGCAGGGATAATAGCTATAAACTTCATATTATTCAAGTGCTATGTTCAGCACATCTTGGTTGGTCTTTACATAGTGGAAGGTCACACCCTCGACATATTCGGGTTTAATCTCCTCGATATCTTTGCGGTTCTCCTCCGAAAGCAAAATGTCGGTGATGCCGGCACGCTTGGCAGCCAGAATCTTCTCCTTCACACCGCCCACGGGGGTCACACGACCGCGCAGGGTGGTCTCGCCCGTCATCGCAATACGCTCCTTGACCTTACGCTCGGTGAAGGTCGAAACGATGGAGGTGACCATGGTGATACCTGCCGAAGGTCCGTCCTTGGGAATGGCACCCTCGGGCACGTGGATGTTGAGGTCGAACTTCTCGAACTTCTGGGGGTCGATGTTCAGCTCCACATAGTGCGCCTTGACCCACTCGAAGGCAATCTTTGCCGACTCCTTCATCACATCGCCCAAGTTACCCGTCAGACTCAACATACCCTTTCCGGGGGTCAGACACGACTCTATATATAATATGTCGCCACCGACCTCCGTCCATGCCAGACCGGTCACCACACCCGTCATGCCTGCCACCTCATACTCCTCGTTGAGGATCTTCGGGCGGCCGAGAATCTTCTCCACCTCCTCGGCAGTGAGCTCGGGGTTGAACTCCTCCTCGAAGGCGATGTGCTTGGCACGGGCACGGGCAATCTTGGCAATGTACTTGTCGAGCGAACGCACACCCGACTCACGGGTGTACTCCGAGATGATTTTCTCGATGATGGCGTCCGACATCAGCAGCTGGTCCTCCTTCACTCCGTGTAGTTCCTTCTGCTTGGGCAGCAGGTGACGGCGTGCAATCTCGATTTTCTCCTCCAGCAGATAACCGGCAATGTTAATCATCTCCATACGGTCGCGCAGCGCAGGGGCAATGTTGCCCACGTTGTTGGCCGTGGCGATGAACAAGACCTTCGACAGGTCGTACTCCATGTCGATGTAGTTATCGTGGAAGGTGGTATTCTGTTCGGGGTCGAGCACCTCCAAAAGGGCACTCGAGGGGTCGCCGTGGTTCGACACCGTGATTTTGTCCACCTCATCGAGGATAATCACGGGGTTCGACGAACCGCAACGCTTGATGGTCTGAATAATTCGGCCGGGCATGGCACCGATGTAGGTACGGCGGTGACCACGGATTTCCGACTCGTCGTGCAGACCTCCCAACGAGATACGTCCGAACTTACGGTTCAGGGCTGCCGCCACCGACTTACCCAGCGAGGTTTTACCCACACCGGGAGCACCGTAGAGGCAGATGATGGGCGATTTGAGGTCACCCTTGAGTTTCAGCACCGCCAGATGCTCGAGGATACGCTCCTTGACCTCCTCCAATCCGAAGTGGTCGTGGTCGAGCTGCTCGCGGGCACATTTCAAGTCGAGGTTGTCCTTGGTCACCTCATTCCACGGCAACTCCAGCAACAACTGCAAGTAGGTCATCTGCACGGAGTACTCTGCCACGGCAGGGTTCAGTCGCTCGACCTTCTGCAACTCCTTCTCGAAGGTTTCACCCACCTCCTTCGGCCAATTCTTCTTCTTGGCCTCCTCGCGCATCTTGTCAATCTCGGCGTCCTCGCCGTCGCCCAATTCGTCCTGAATGGTGCGCATCTGCTGCTGGAGGTAGTAGTCGCGCTGCTGCTTGTCGATTTCCTGCTTCACGCGCTCCTGAATCTCGTTCTTGAGGTCGGCCAGCTGCTGCTCGCGAATGAGAATCTCGAGCAACTTGCGGGCACGCGCCAGCAAACCGGGAGCTTCCAACAGTGCCTGACGGTCATCGTCGGCCAGCTCCATGTTCGAGCAGATGAAATTGATGATACCACGTTTGGAATCAATATTCTTGATGGCGAAAGCCGCCTCTTTGGGCATCGACGACGACACGTTGATGATGTTGAGTGCCACATCGCGGATAGAATCCACCAGTGCTTCAAACTCCATGCTGTTCATGTCGGGAGCCGTATCGCGCAGTGCGGTGACACGTGCCTTGAAGTAAGGCTCGGTGGCCACATACTCGCAGATTTCGATTTTCTCCAGACCGTTGAGTATCACCGTGAGGTTGCCGTTGGGCATCTCCAAAATCTTGATGATACGTGCGGCCGTACCCACTTTGTACATGTCTTCGGGCGAGGGAATCTCCACCTCGCTCTCACGTTGGAGCACGGCACCCAGCAATCCGCCCTCGGCATTCACGGCTCTGACCAGAGCGATACTCTTGTCGCGACCCACCGTGATGGGGGTTATCGCACCGGGAAAGAGTACCGAACTGCGCAGGGTGAGAATGGGCAAGGTTTCGGGAAGCTCGGTTTCTTCCTGCATCTCGTCACCTCCTGTCACAATGGGGATAACACGGTGTTTGCCGTCGATAATCTCGGGCACCAGGTTCAAATCGTCGATTTCCAATGTCTCTATTTTATCTTTTTTACTCATAGTTTTCCTATCCTGCAAAATAATATGTTGCAAAGGTAACGAATTTTCATTAATTTTTATTTTATCTTTCACAGATTGTTAATAACTTTGCACCTCAAAACATTAATGTTAATTCATCGCGCTATGCAAATCGCAGACAAATATGCCCCTCAAGAGATAGAGGCTAAATGGTATGACTACTGGATCGGTCACGATATTTTCCATTCGGAACCCGATGAGCGAGAGCCTTATACCATCGTCATTCCTCCCCCCAATGTGACAGGTATGCTGCACATGGGACACATGCTCAACAACACATTGCAGGACGTTCTGGTACGTCGCGCCCGTATGTCGGGCAAGAACGCATGCTGGGTTCCCGGCATGGACCACGCTTCGATTGCAACGGAGGCCAAAGTGGTGGCCATGTTGCAGAAGCAGGGCATCGAGAAGTCGTCACTCACCCGTGAGGAGTTCTTGAAGTATGCCTGGGAGTGGAAAGAGAAGTACGGCGGTGTCATTCTCCAGCAGCTGCGCAAATTGGGCGCATCGTGTGACTGGGACCGCACCTGCTTCACCATGGACGATGCCCGCACAGAGGGTGTCATCAAGGTATTCTGCGACCTTTACAACAAGGGCAAGATTTACCGTGGTGTGAGAATGGTCAACTGGGACCCCGCTGCCAAGACCGCCCTCTCGGACGAGGAGGTTATCTTCAAGGAGTCGCACGGCAAGCTCTACTACCTGCGCTACAAAATCGAGGGTAGCGACAAGGCCCTCATCGTAGCCACCACACGTCCCGAGACCATTTTGGGTGATACCGCTCTGTGTGTCAATCCCAATGACGAGCGATACAAGTCGCTGCCCCAGGACGCACGCGTCATCGTGCCTCTGGTCGGCCGTTCGATTCCCGTCATCCGTGACGAGTATGTCGACATCGAGTTCGGTACCGGTGCACTGAAGGTGACTCCGGCACACGATGTGAACGACTACATGCTGGGTGAGAAGTACGGTCTGGAGACCATCGACATCTTCAACGACGACGGTACCATCAACGACAAGGTGGGCATGTACGTGGGCGAAGACCGTTTCGAGGTACGTAAGAAAATCGAAGGCGAGTTGGCAGCTGCCGGCCTGCTGGAGAAGACCGAGGACTACACCAACAATGTGGGTTACTCGGAGCGTACGGGTGTAGTCATCGAGCCCAAGCTCTCGATGCAGTGGTTCCTCTCGATGGAGGATTTGGCAAAGCCCGCCACCAAGGCAGTCATGGAGGACGAAATCAAGTTCGTACCCGAGAAATACAAGAATACCTACCGCCACTGGATGGAGAACATCAAGGACTGGTGTATCTCGCGTCAGCTGTGGTGGGGTCAGCGCATTCCCGCCTACTATCTGCCCAAGGGCGGCTACGTGGTAGCCGAGACTGCGGAGAAGGCGTTGGAGCTGGCTCGTCAGAAGTCGGGTGATGCTTCGTTGCAGCTCGCCGACCTGCGTCAGGACGAGGACGTACTCGACACATGGTTCTCATCGTGGTTGTGGCCCATCTCGGTATTTGACGGTATCCGCGCCCCCCACAACAAGGAGATTGAGTACTACTACCCCACCAACGATTTGGTGACCGGTCCCGATATCATCTTCTTCTGGGTAGCCCGCATGATTATGGCCGGCTACGAGTATCGCAACGTGATGCCCTTCAAGAATGTTTACTTCACGGGTATCGTGCGCGACAAAATCGGCCGCAAGATGTCGAAGCAGCTGGGTAACTCACCCGACCCCCTCGACCTCATCGCACAGTACGGTGCCGACGGTATGCGTATTGCAATGCTGATGTCGTCATCGGCAGGTAACGATGTGATGTTCGACGAGTCGCTCTGCGAGCAGGGCCGTAACTTCGGCAACAAGATTTGGAACGCTTACCGTCTGGTCAACGGCTGGTCGGTAGATGCCGCTGCCGCACAGGGCGAAACAGAGGCCAAGGCTGTGGCATGGTTCGAGGAGCGTCTGAACGAGGTGTTGGCCGAGGTAGAGTCCGACTTCAAGTCGTACCGTATTTCGGAGGCCTGCATGACCGTTTACCGTCTGTTCTGGGACGACTTCAGCGGTCAGTACCTCGAGATGGTGAAGCCCGCTTACGGCGCACCCACCGATGCAAAGACCATGGAAGCCACACGCCGCTTCTTCGACATACTCATGCGCACGCTGCACCCCTTCATGCCCTTCGTCACCGAGGAAATCTGGCAGGATTTGGAGCCCCGCAAGGATGGCGAGACCATCTGTTTGGCACAGATGCCCGCCATCAAGGAGGCCGACAAGCAGCTGCTCTCACGCTTCGAGTTGGCTCGTGAGGTCATCTCGGCAGTGAGAAACATCCGTAATCAGAAGAACCTGCCCCAGAAGGAGGAGCTCTCGCTCAACGTTATCCGTGACGAGAACTTCCCCGAGGAGTTCATTCCCCTGATGAAGAAGATGGCCAACCTCTCGGAGGTCAGCTTCGTGGAGGAGAAAGACCCCACGGCAGCCGCCTTCATCGTCAAGACCACCCAGTACTTCGTTCCCATGTCGGGCAAAATCGATGTGGAGGCCGAGCGCAAGAAGCTCGCCGAGGATTTGAAGTACTACGAGGGCTTCTTGAACAGCGTAATGAAGAAACTCTCCAACGAGCGTTTCGTGAACAACGCACCCGAGAAGGTCGTGGCCAACGAGAATGCCAAGAAGAACGATGCCGAAGCCAAGATTGCAGCCATCAAGGCGCAGTTGGAAGCTCTGGCCTAAGTGTCGATAGAAAGAAATGTCCTTCCCTGCAACAACGGGAAGGACGTTTTTTTATATCTAACGGAAAGTAAAATCCCTAAATTGAAGCATTTTGCCATCCATCACCATCTACACTGACGGTTCGTCGCTGGGTAATCCCGGTGCCGGAGGTTACGGAGTGGTCCTCCTGTCGGGTCCCCACCGCAAGGAGCTCTCGCAGGGCTTCCGTCTGACGACCAACAACCGCATGGAGCTTATGGCTGTGTGTGTGGGTCTCGAAGCGTTGAAGTTCGAGGGGTCGGACGTGACCATCTACTCCGACTCGAAGTATGTCGTTGATGCCGTGACCAAAGGCTGGGTATTCGGCTGGGAGAAAAAGCAGTTCGCACAGAAGAAAAACCCCGACCTGTGGCGAAGGTTTTTGAAGATTTACCGCCGTCATCATGTGCGTTTCGTGTGGGTCAAGGGACACGCCGAAACCGTGGAAAACAACCGTTGCGACACCCTCGCCGTGGCAGCCGCCAACGACAAGGCACACCACGCCGAAGACACGGGTTATCGCGAAGAATAGACCTTCGCGGACAACGCCCCCGAGCGCAGGGCACGCCCCAAAAAGTCCGTTCGGAAGCATTGTTTTTCACTTTGTTACCCGACGGTAGCAATTATTTTGTATATTTGCACCAATTAACGCTGCCGATACCCCGTGTATCGCTCCTGCCCCGAGGCGGTCAGATAGCGCAAAACCCCAAATAAACTGTTCGGAATGTTCAAGACTTATATGAGGCTTTTGGATTTTGCCAAACCTCTCGAAAAATACGCCATCCCCTATTTTATCTTCTCGCTGCTCTACGCGCTGTTCAATTCGTGTACATTTCTGTTGATTATCCCCATACTCAACACCATGTTCGATGCCGACTACGCGTTTCAGTATGTCGACAAGCTGCCGCCGCTGGAGCTCAACGAGGCGTACATCACCACGCTGTTCAACTACTCCTACACCCAGCTCTTCGACGAGTTCAAGGTGGAGAACGTGTTGATGCTGTTGGCGGTCATCACCATCGTCATCAGCTTCCTGAGCAACCTGTTCAGATATTTGGGTGCATGGACCGTGGAAAAGCTCCGCACACGCACCCTCCAGAAGATGCGTAACCAGATGTTCTCCAAGGTGATGGACATGAACATCGGCTTCTTCACCGACCAGCGAAAGGGCGATGTGATTTCGAAAATCACTTCGGATGTCAATGTGGTGCAGTTCTGCATCACCAACACCTTGCAGGTGGCTTTCCGCGAGCCGTTCCTCATCATCTTCTACATCGTCATGATGATTGGTATCTCGTGGGAGCTGTCACTCTTCTCGATACTCTTCCTGCCCATCGTGGCACTCATCATCGGCAACATTGTCAAGCGTTTGCGCCACCCGGCACGCACTTCGCAGAAGCGTATGGGCGAGTTGGTCTCAACCCTCGACGAGTCGCTGTGGGGCGTGAAGGTCATCAAGAGCTACAACGCCACCCCCTATGTGGAAAAGAAATTCTACGACATCAACGGCGACATGTCTCGTCTGTTGCTCTCGATGGCACGCCGTCAGCAGCTGGCTTCGCCCATGAGTGAATTTTTGGGTATCTCGGCCGTAGGCGTCATTCTCGTATTCGGTGGTGCGCTGGTGGTCAGAGGTTCGCTCGACCCGGGAGGTTTCATCGCTTTCGTGGCGATGTTCTCGCAGATTACCCGCCCCGTGAGAACCTTCATCGACCAGTTTGCCAACATCAATCAGGGTGTGGCTGCCGGTGAGCGTATCTTCTCGATTATCGACTCGGAGAGCGAGCTGAAGGACAAACCCGATGCCAAGGAGTTCAAGCACTTCGACACCAAGATAGAGTTCCGCGATGTACACTTCTCCTACGACTCGTCGAAGGAGGTCATCAACGGCATATCGTTCGACATTCCCAAGGGTCAGACCGTGGCTTTGGTCGGTCCGTCGGGTGGCGGTAAATCGACACTCAGCGAGCTGATACCCCGTTTCTACGACCCCACAAAGGGTGAGGTGCTCATCAACGGGCTCTCGTTGAAGGACTACACGCAGGAGAGTCTGCGCGCTCACATGAGCATCGTGGCACAGGACACCGTGCTGTTCAACGACACCATCGAAAATAACATCGCCATGGGTCGTCCGGGAGCTACCCACGAAGAGATTGTCGAAGCGGCACGCATCGCCAATGCCGATGCCTTTATCAATGAGTGTTCGGAGGGCTACCAGACCAATATCGGCGACCACGGTTCGAAACTTTCGGGCGGTCAGCGTCAGCGCATCTCCATCGCGCGCGCCATTCTGAAGAACCCCGACATTCTGATTCTCGACGAAGCCACCTCGGCACTCGACACCGAGAGCGAGGCACTCGTGCAGGACGCCCTCAACAAGTTGCTCAAGAGCCGTACATCGGTGGTCATCGCCCACCGTCTTTCGACCATTCACAATGCCGACCGCATCGTGGTCATCGACCAGGGACGCATTGCCGAGCAGGGCACACACAACGAACTGATGGCCAAGAACGGCATCTACGCCAAACTTATAGAGATGCAGTCGTTCAACTAATCCGACACCGCATCCCTCAACACACTACCGACCCCGACCCTTCCGCACAGGAAAGGTCGGGGTCGTTGTTTTTTGCGGTGGGGAAGAGAGGAACAAATGAGGAGAGAAGACAGCCCCCAGCGGAGGTGATTTTGGACGCAAAAGATAGAATTTCGCCCATAATTTCGTGTTTTTTAAATCTTTTTCCTAACTTTGTTGCTTCTCTGAAAATACAGGAAAAATTCTATATACTTATGAAATTCAAGGAGTACAAAGGTCTTGACCTTGCAGGTCTTGCTACCGAAGTTTTGAAAGAGTGGGATGCCGACGATACATTCCACAAGAGTATATCTACTCGCGAGGGTCATCCTTCGTTTGTCTTCTTCGAGGGTCCCCCCTCGGCCAATGGTCTGCCGGGTATCCACCACGTGATGGCCCGCACCATCAAGGACGTATTCTGCCGTTACAAGACCCAGCAGGGTTTCCGCGTACACCGCAAGGCAGGTTGGGACACCCACGGTCTGCCCGTGGAGCTGGGCGTGGAGAAAAAGCTCGGCATCACCAAGGAGGACATCGGCAAGAAGATTACCATCGAGGAGTACAACCGTACCTGCCGTACCGCCGTGATGGAGTTCACCGAGGTGTGGAAGAACCTCACCCGCAAGATGGGTTACTGGGTCAATATGGACGACCCCTACATCACCTACGACAACAAATACATCGAGACACTGTGGTACCTGCTCAAGCAGCTCTTCGACAAGGGTCTGCTCTACAAGGGTTACACCATTCAGCCCTACTCGCCGGCTGCCGGCACGGGTCTGTCGTCTCACGAGCTGAACCAGCCGGGTTGCTACCGCGATGTGAAGGACACCACCTGCACCGCACAGTTCACCATTATCCGAGACCAGAAGAGCGAGAAACTCTTCGGCAACACCGAGTGTCCGCTCTACTTCCTGGCTTGGACCACCACTCCCTGGACCCTGCCTTCGAATACTGCACTGGCTGTGAATCCTTCGATTGACTACGTGAAGGTCAACTGCCGCAACCCCTACACCGACATCGAGCAGAGCATCATCATGGCACGCGACCTCGTGCCTTCGTACTTCACCAAGAAGATGGAGGGCAAGTTCGAGGTGACCGACGAGCACTGGTCGGGTCGCGAGCTGGAGGGTATCCGCTACGAGCAGCTCATGCCCTTCGTGAAGCCCGACGGTGACGCTTTCCGTGTCATTCTGGGTGACTATGTCACTACATCCGACGGTACGGGTATCGTTCACATCGCCCCCACCTTTGGTGCCGATGACGACCGTGTGGCTCGCGCCGCAGGTATTCCTCCCCTGTTCATGGTCGACAAGAAGGGCAAGAACCAGCCCATGGTCGACAAGCAGGGCAAGTTCTTCCTTCTGGAGGACCTCGACCCCGAATTTGTGGCTTCGCACGTGAATGTGGAGGCTTACTCGGTATATGCAGGCCGCTACGTGAAGAACGCCTACGATGAGACCCTCACCGATGCCGACTCGACCCTCGACATCGACATCTCGGTAGCTCTCAAGGCCGAGAACAAGGTCTTCAAGATTGAGAAGCACACCCACTCCTACCCCCACTGCTGGAGAACCGACAAGCCCGTGCTCTACTACCCCCTCGACTCGTGGTTCATTCGCACCACCGCGCTGCGTGACCGCATGATTGAGTTGAACAAGACCATTCACTGGAAGCCCGAATCGACAGGTATGGGACGTTTCGGCAAGTGGTTGGAGGGTCTGGTAGACTGGAACCTCTCGCGTTCGCGTTTCTGGGGTACTCCCCTGCCCGTATGGGCTACCGAGGACCACTCGGAGTTGAAGTGTATCGGTTCCATTGAGGAGCTGATGGGTGAGATTGAGAAGTCCATCGCCGCAGGCTTCATGAAGGAGAACCCCTACAAGAACTTCAAGGTGGGCGATATGTCGAAGGAGAACTATTCGGTGGAGAACATCGACCTGCACCGTCCCTATGTGGATTCCATCGTGCTGGTATCGCCCAAGGGTGAGCCCATGCACCGCGAGGCCGACCTCATCGACGTATGGTTCGATTCGGGTGCCATGCCCTACGCACAGCAGCACTACCCCTTCGAGAACAAAGAGAATTTCAGCAAGGTTTACCCCGCCGACTTCATCGCCGAGGGTGTCGATCAGACCCGCGGATGGTTCTTCACCCTCCACGCCATCGCTTCGATGCTCTTTGACTCGGTAGCCTTCAAGAATATCATCTCCAACGGTCTGGTACTCGACAAGAACGGCAACAAGATGTCGAAGCGTCTGGGTAATGCCGTAGATCCCTTCGAGGTGCTCGACACCTACGGAGCAGATGCCACCCGCTGGTACATGATTTCGAACTCGCAGCCCTGGGACAACCTCAAGTTCGACAAGGAGGGTGTCGATGAGGTGCGCCGCAAATTCTTCGGCACACTCTACAACACCTACTCGTTCTTCGCCCTCTACGCCAATGTCGACGGCTTCACCGGTCAGGAGAAGGAGATTCCCATGGAGCAGCGTCCCGAAATCGACCGCTGGATTATCTCGTTGCTCAATACTTTGGTCAAGGACGTCACCCGTTACCTCGAGGACTACGACCCCACCCCTGCGGCACGCACCATTCAGGATTTCGTGGGCGAGAACCTCTCGAACTGGTACGTTCGTCTGAACCGTAAGCGTTTCTGGGGCGGTGGCATGACCGACGACAAGTTGGCTGCCTATCAGACCCTCTACACCTGTCTGGAGACCGTGTCGATGTTGTCGGCACCCTTCGCGCCCTTCATGTCCGACAGAATCTTCACCGATTTGAACGCCATGTCGCAGCGTCACACAGGTTCGGTTCACCTCTCGACCTTCCCCAAGGCCGACGAGCAGCTCATCAACAGCGATTTGGAGCAGATGATGGCCATGGCACAGCAGGTATCGTCGATGGTACTCGCCCTGCGTCGTAAGGTATCCATCAAGGTGCGCCAGCCGCTGACCAAGATTCTCATTCCGGTACTCGACACCAAGATGGCAGAGCACATATCGGCAGTCAAGTCACTGATTATGAATGAGGTCAATATCAAGGATATCGATTTGATTCACGATACAACCGGCATCATCACCAAGCGTATCAAGCCAAACTTCAAGACCCTGGGTCCCCGTTACGGCAAGTACATGAAGCAGATTGCCGCCATGACCGCACAGTTCTCGCAGGAGCAGATTGCGCAGATTGAGGCTTCGGAGCAGACCACCCTCGACATGGGCGGCGAGCAGATTACCGTTACTCCTGCCGACTTCGAAATCACTTCGGAGGATATGCCCGGCTGGCTGGTGGCTTCGGAGGGCAAGCTCACCGTGGCACTCGACATCACCCTCACCGACGAGCTGAAGGCCGAAGGTGTGGCACGCGAGTTGATCAACCGTATCCAGAACATCCGTAAGGAGTCGGGATTTGAGGTGACCGACAAGATTAATGTCGAGATTGATGCCCAAAACCACTTTATCACCGACTCCGTGAAGCAGTATGCCGACTACATCTCGTCGCAGACACTGGCTCAGGAGGTGAAGGTGGCCAACAAGGCCGAGGGCGAAATCGTCACTCCTTCGGATATTGACGGCGAAGCGGTAAATATTGCTGTTACACGTATCCGATAAGTTCTGACATTTTGCCATAAAATTTGTTTATTTCATTTATAATTCTTACTTTTACATAAGTCAAATAACCCAACGTAAGAACCATGGCAGAAGAAAGAACAAAGTACAGCGACGCAGAGCTTGAAGAGTTCAAACAGCTGATTTTAAAGAAGCTGGAGAATGCGCGTGAAGACTATAAGTTGTTGCAGGCCACGATAACTCACACAGCAGACAACGATACAGAAGATACTTCACCCACCTTCAAGGTTCTGGAAGAGGGAGCCACCACACTGTCCAAGGAGGAGAGTGGTCGTCTGGCAGCTCATCAGTTGAAATTTATCCGTAATCTCGAAATGGCTTTGGTACGTATCGAGAACAAGACTTACGGCGTATGTAAGACTACGGGTAAGCTCATTCCCAAGGAGCGACTGATGAAAGTACCCCACGCAACAGAGTGTATCGAAGCAAAGGAAGCGCGCCGCTAACCTGTTCCCCACAAGGGACGGGCGGAGAAGCGATGCTCCTGTTCAACACATTATCAAAAAGAGGTTTGTGCCGATTGGCACAGACCTCTTTTTTTTCGTGGTGTGTGAGGGGGAGGAAAGGACGAGGAAGGAGCAAGCGGTTTTGTGGGTGGGGACTGCCGCGAAGGATTATCCATTCGTTTCGCTTTCGGAAACGAAACATTTCGCTCTGTTTCGGGTGATGCCGTTTGCAGTGTTCGTGCGGTTTCGCACGCGGCTTGTAATCCGCGACTCTCCGATGCAATACCGACCTCAACGCAGGCGTAGCAAAAAAATCACATCATTCTATTTCACTGGTAATCAGATAACAGCACTACTCGCAGAGAGAATATTCTCCGTTCCGAACCCTATTTTTTCAAAAAATTACGTTATCTTTGAAGTATTCACGGATAACGAGCCGCCCCTCCTTCACCAAAGGTATTGCGTGCGGATTTCGATTCGAAGCATCTGAGAAACACCCCGTCCCCCGTCCCCACTTTCCGGGGCAGGCTGTGGGGCGTTTTTCTAGGGACTTCGGGCGCGATGCCCACCATCGGACCATCGGACGCATCCTCCCATAAACGAGTATTTTACAGACGGACACCGACCGCCACCACAACAGAAAAGGTGATTATCCTCCTCCACGGCGGTTTGTCGGCAGACATGATGATTTTTTGGCGATTTCTCATATCCATTCTCCTGCTTTTCATGGCAGTGACGGCACAGGCCACGCGAGTGACCCGGGAGGATATGCGCCCCCGACACCGTGACTCGCTCGACTACGACCAACTGAAAGAGATGTATTGGGGAGAGTTCACGCCCGACTCCATACGTCTGCCCGACTCGAAGCGCAGCGACCGTATGTACGACAGTCTGAAGTCGAAGACCCGCCGCCGCAGAGTCCCGCGCCTGCTCTACAAGTTGTTGTTTGTCTCGCCCCAGCTCGATACCACCGTGAACGGACAGGTCATCGATGAGGCACGCGAATTGTCGTGCTACGAGGATATGACCATCGGCGAGATAAAAATCCGCCGCGAGAAGGTCTTCTCGTCCGAGGACAGCTGGATAGAGCGTCTGGGTAACAAGACCCACGTGATGACGCGCGAACGCATCTTGCGCCGCGATTTGCTCTTCAAACCGGGCGACAAGTTCAACGCCCAGCTGGTGGTGCGCAACAAGCAGTTGTTACTCTCACGAAAATACATCTCCGATGTGAATGTCGAGGTCGAGCGCGACACCATCGACACCACACGCGTAAACCTCATTCTCCGCACGCGCGACAGCTGGACAGTGAGTATGGACGCCAACCTCCACTCCGAAGGGCGCACCATGGTGGGTATCTCCGATGCCAACATTCTCGGTACGGGCAACCGCTTCAACCTGGAGACCAACTTCAACCGCAAGAATTTCGATTTCGGCGGTAACATGGCGGAATACGAAATGCCCAACGTGCTGGGTTCGTTCTTCTCTTCGCGTCTGGCAGGCGGACGCTCGTTCCACAACACCCGTCTGGAGATGGAGGTCAAGAAGGAGTTTCTCAAACCCTCCGACTATGAGTTGGGTCTTTCGTACAGCGACAACAAATCGAGAAGCTACCTTTTGGAGGAGGACTCCATCGTGCTGGTCAAGGAGCGCAACCTCGATGTGTGGGGCGGTAACTCCTACCTGCTCCCCTCCATACGTTCGAGTTTCTACCTCACGTGGCGATACAACTACCGCCGTGTGGGTCGCCGTCCCGACAATGTCACCCCCACCCATCACCCCTTCTTCCACGACCACGATGCCCTGCTTTTCGGTCTGGGTCTCTACCGCGAGAAGTTCTACACCTCGAGCATGATTTACGGTTTCGGTAACAACGAGTACCTCGCCACGGGCTACAAGGCCGAGATGACGGGCGGCTATTCGTGGGGCGAGTTCAGCGACGACATCTATCTGGGCACCTCGCTCCAGTCGGGTACGTTCTGCCGCATGGGTTACATCATGGGCGACTTCACGCTGGGCAGTTACATCGACAAGGACACCGGTATGTGGAAACACTCCGCCATAGATGTCAATCTGCGGTGGTTCTCCCATCTGTTTATGGTGCGCAGAAGCCACATCCGTCAGTTCCTGGGCATCAACTACACACAGGGCTGGAACCGCAACACGGGCAATGACGAGAGCATACGTTTCACCCGTTACAACGGACTTCAGATGCTCAAGGAGAAGATATTGGGTACCAATCGTCTGGCCATCAACACCGAAACCATCATCTTTACCCCCTATCAGCCGTTGGGCTTCCGTGTGGCAATTTTCGCCTTCTGCGACATGGGACTTTTGGGTTACTCGCCCAATATCTTCAAGAACAACTACTACTCGACACTGGGTATGGGTGTGCGCATCAAGAACGAACGCATGGTCTTCAGCACCATACAGCTCCAGCTGGGCATCGCCTTCGGCAAGGGGGGCTGGGCGGACTGCGACTACTTCAAGCTCACCAACGCCGCCCGACTCGAACAATACCGCTACCGACCCACACGCCCCGAAATCGTGGGATTCAAATAGCGGAGGGACACGAGGTCGGAGGGCAGAAATCCGAGGAGAGAGGTTCGAGTGGGCAGGTCGGGAGGTCAGATTTTCAAAATCTCCACATTTTTGCTATATTTGGGAAATCATCGACTCCCCGACCATGGGCAAGAAAGAACTTTACTCACGACGTGAAATACGAGGTGCGGTGCTGCTGATGCCGCTATTGATGATACTTCTCGTGGCAGGCTATCTGGCTCGGGAGGAGGGACTCAAAGTGTATGTGCGTCCTCAACCCTCCACACCCGACTCGCTGTTGCGCATCGTCCCCTTCGATCCCAACGAGGTAACCTACGAACAGCTGCGCGAAATGGGACTCCGCAAATGGATCGCCCACTCCATCATCAAATACCGCGCGGCGGGCAAGGTCTTCCGCATACCCGAGGACGTGGCGACCTGCTACGGCATCAGCGACTCGCTCTACCAACGCATGAAGCCCTACATCATCATCGGCGAACGCTACCGCTACAAGCCCCGCACCTACCGCCCGACCTACGAGCGCGACACACTCGCGGGCAAACGCCCCCTCCTTGCGCCCACGACCTTCCGCATCGACACCGTGGGTGTTGCCTACCTGCGTGCCATCGGTGCGCTGACCAAGCGACAGGCGGAGGTCTTCGTGCGCTGGCGCGATTTGAGAGGAATCTACGACCTTGAGGAGCTGAAGGAGTGTTACACGGTGAGCGACTCCGTGGCCGATGCCCTCGCCCCCTACATCATCTTCCCCGAAAGAAAAACCGAAACCCTCACGCCCGATTCGCTGCCCGTCAATCTCAACCGTGCGGACACCGCCACGCTTCGCCGACTCTACGGCATCGGTGCAAAAACCGCCGCCAACATCGTGCGTTATCGTGAAAATCTGGGAGGTTTTTACCGAAAAGAGCAACTTTCGGAGGTGCCGGGGATAAACGAAGCCAATTATGAGAAAATTTTAACACAAATTTTTGTAGATAGTTGTGATATTTCGAAAATAGATATTAACTTTGCACCCTCGAGTGAAATAGGCAAGCATCCCTATGTTTCGCCCCGTTCACTTAGAAGAATATTAAAACAAAGACAGTTGAAAGGAGGTTGGAGTACCGCTGAAGAATTTTACAAAGACGACATATTAAAAGAGGAGGAGCGCGAGCGA
This sequence comes from Alistipes sp., assembly GCA_020026335.1. Lineage (GTDB taxonomy): Bacteria > Bacteroidota > Bacteroidia > Bacteroidales > Rikenellaceae > Alistipes. Next base: position 105,203 of record JAHHQO010000006.1, read on the forward strand.
TTGCGACCCTATCTTCTGTTTGGTACGTCAGGCGGAACCAAAACCCGATAGACTGCAAGCACAACAATGGGGAACACGGTGGTTGGAAAGTTCCCGAAACGGAGACCACCAAAACAACACAACAAAACTGAATTTTAAATTAAAAAAAAGAATACTATTATGATTATCATGCCGGTTAAGGAGGGCGAGAACATCGAGCGCGCCCTGAAGAAGTTCAAGCGTAAATATGAGCGCACAGGCGTTCTCAAGGAGTTGCGTCGTCGTCAGTACTTCACAAAGCCTTCGATTGCAAAGCGCGAGGCTATGGCACACGCCATTTACGTTGAGCACACTTATCGCACTGAGGAGTAATCATACTCAACGATACGAAAAAGGAGACCCGAAAAGGTCTCCTTTTTTATTGCCCGTGAGGGAGGGTGGCGGCGAAGAGTACGGCGAAGCTGAGTGCAGAGAGCAGAAGGACGAAAGCGCGGAGGTGAAATGAGTCGCTCGTGAGAATCCCTGCGGAGCAGAAAGGCTGCAAACCCTCAACAAAGAAAATCTACGCCCTCAACGGTAAAAGCACGTCTCCCCCCCACCTGCGAAAAGCCATTCCCCACTCCCGCCATTCCTTCCCGACCGCGCGCAAGAAAATCCCCACAAACCACCAGAGGTTTGTGGGGATTTTGGTTTCATGCAACCTGTCGCTACCCTATCGGATAAACAACAGCTCGCGATATTTGGGCAACGGCCAAATCTGGTCATCGACCATCTCTTCCAACTTGTCGATGTGACGGCGAATCTCATCGAAGCACGATGCCACCGTGTCGTGGTAGCAAATCGCCTTCTCGCGCTGGTCCTGAATACGGTTGGCAATCTTACGCGCCTCGACCATCTCGTGGGTCAGCTTCTGAATTGCCGCCGTGTGGTTCTGAATCGACTTAATCAGCTCGATGTCCGATGAAGCGTTCAGCCCCGGAATCTGCGACATCTTATACACCTTGTCGAGCAACATCGCCTCGTAACGCGATGCGGTGGGCACGATATGGTTCATCGCCATGTCGCCCAGCACACGACCCTCAATCTGAATCTTCTTGGTGTAGGTCTCCCACTTCACCTCGGCACGAGCCTCCAGCTCCACCTGCGTGAAGACGCCCGTCTCCTTGAACATCTTGACGGTCTTACCATCGAGGTAACGATCGAAGGTCAGAGGTGTAGAGCCCTCGCAATCCAGACCGCGGCGCAGTGCCTCCGAACGCCACTCGTCGGAGTAGCCGTTACCATCGAAACGAATGGCGCGGCACTCGTCAATCATCTTCTTCAAGACCTCGTAGATGGCCTTCTCCTTCTTCATACCGCCCTCAATCTTGGCATCGACCGTCTTACGGAACTCGGTGAGCGAGTAAGCCATGGCAGCATTGAAGACGATGGTGGCCTCGGCGCAGTTGTCCGAAGAACCCACAGCACGGAACTCGAAGCGGTTACCCGTGAAGGCAAAGGGCGAGGTACGGTTGCGGTCGGTATTGTCGAGCAAGAGGGTCGGAATGTGCGAGATACCGCTCATCTTAAACACGTTCTTGGCATCGAAACGAATGATGTCGTCGCTGCTCGAAGCCGCCAGCTTGTCCAGCACCGCCGACACCTGTGTGCCGAGGAAAGTGGAGATGATGGCGGGAGGTGCCTCGTGCGCACCCAGACGGTGGGCATTGGTGGCACTCATAATAGAGGCTTTGAGCAGACCGTTGAAACGATATACGGCCGATATGGCATTCACCAGGAAGGTGATGAACTGCAAGTTCTCCGAAGCGGTGCGACCGGGCGCAAAGAGATTGACACCCGTATCGGTACCCAGCGACCAGTTGTTGTGCTTACCCGAACCGTTGATGCCCTTGAAAGGCTTCTCGTGGAGCAGGACGCGGAACTTGTGGCGGCGTGCAATCTTATCCATGATGGTCATCAGAAGCTGGTTGTGGTCGTTGGCGAGGTTGGCCTCCTCGAAGACGGGCGCCAGCTCAAACTGATTGGGTGCAGCCTCGTTGTGACGTGTCTTGACGGGAATACCCAGCTTGAGACACTCGTACTCCAAATCCTTCATGAAGGAGATGACACGTGCGGGAATAGCACCGAAGTAGTGGTCCTCAAGTTGCTGGTTCTTTGCCGACTCGTGACCCATGAGGGTACGACCTGTCAGCACAAGGTCGGGACGAATCGCCCACAAGCTCTCGTCCACAAGGAAATACTCCTGCTCCCAACCCAGATAGGAGATGACCTTCTGCACGTTCTTGTCGAAGTAGTGGCACACCTCGGTAGCGGCCTTATCCACAGCCGAGAGGGCTCTCAACAGAGGTACTTTATAGTCCAACGCCTCACCCGTGTAGGCGATGAAGACGGTGGGGATACAAAGTGTGGTATCGACGATGAATGCCGGAGAGGTGGGGTCCCATGCCGAATAACCGCGTGCCTCGAAGGTGTTGCGGATACCGCCGTTGGGGAACGACGATGCATCGGGCTCCTGCTGCACGAGCAGCTTGCCGGCGAACTCCTCCAGCACACCGCCCTCGCCATCGGGGTCGGCAAAAGCATCGTGCTTCTCTGCCGTACCTCCGGTCAGCGGCTGAAACCAGTGGGTGTAGTGGTCGGCACCGTTGTCCAACGCCCACTCGCGCATACCGGCGGCAATGCTGTCGGCCAGCTCCAATGTAAGAGGCGTACCGTGACGCATGGTGTCGATGAGGGCATCGTAGGTTTTCTTGTTGAGATACTTGCGCATCACACGACGGTTAAAGACCTTCTCCGAAAAATATTCCGAAGCTCGTCCCTTGGGTTTCTCCACCTCGACAGCCGCATGGTTAATCGCGGCATCGACCATCTTAAATCTGAGTTGTGACATATTTTTACGATTAAATTGTAGTTGTTTTCCGTGATTCCGACTCCTCCGTTCCTCTCGTCCGCCACCGGGTAAATATCTTCGGTCGAAACGACAAAACGATGAATTTGCGGGGTGAGACGAAAATCGTCTTTCCGCTACGAGTAGAGCCACGTGACAAAAGTAGATATTTTTCGCCGATGTCGGTTTTCACAAAACACTCATTTTTGCTAAAACTTGTTATTTTTTATCAACATTTTCGATTTTTGAGGGCAAAATCGGAGAAATGACCGCAAATTTTCAACTGTTATTCAAATAACATTGCATTTTTCATCCAACTTGCTCCAAAATCCAAATTTTCATACTTACCACAAATCTGACACCATAAAGACCAAAATTCAACCAATCACCCGCAAATCACGCCCCGCACTGCCAACAAAACACTTCCCGTTTTACCATATATTAAATACCACTTCGAACATTTGCCCCTCGGCGGGAAAACAACAAAAATGACATTGTCCTGTTATTTAATTAACAATTTTTGCGTCATGTTTCAATTTAATTTGTATCTTTACATAAATTTTGAGACCAAGAAAAAACTGGAAGCAAAATACAACAAACAACACTAATACTAATCTCTAAAAAGTTATGGCAAATACCACAAGAGAAAAGTTATTTGCCGAATTTCCCGAAGTTACAACCGAACAATGGGAAGCGGCAATAACCAAAGACCTTAAAGGTGCCGATTACGAGCGCAAATTGGTATGGAGAACAGGTGAAGGTTTCAATGTTCGTCCCTATTACCGTGCAGAGGACCTCAAAGGTATTAAGTTCCTGAATTCGCAGGCAGGCGAATTCCCCTATGTCAGAGGTACACGCGACAACAACAACTGGCGCATTCACCAGACCGTAGAGGTCTCCGATGCAAAAACCGCCAACGAGGAGGCGCTCAAACTCCTCAACGCAGGTGTCGACTCTCTGACCTTCGACATCGCCAACGAGACATTCTCGGCAGACGATGTTCGTACTCTTCTCAACGAAATCTACATTCCCGCTGTTAATATCGTCTTTGCAGGCAAGGCCGTCGAGCAGATTGCCGATTGTGTTTTGGCCTACCTCGAGGAGAAGGGCGTGAAGAAGGAGGAGGCTATGGTAGCCTTCGAAATCGATCCTCTCGTAAAGGAGCTGTCCCACAAGGGCTCGGCTTCGGAGGAGGAGCTGAAAAACGAATTCAAGACCATCGCCGCTCTGGTTCGCAAGACACAGGACTACCCCCACATCCGTGTGGCGACCGTGTCGGGCACCATCTTCGGCAACTCGGGTTCGACCATCGTCGAGGAGTTGGGCTTCGCCCTCTCGGCAGGTCACGACTACCTGGTGCGTCTGATGGACGAGGGTCTGTCGATTGACGAGGTGGCTCGCAAGGTGCGTTTCGCATTCTCGGTTACCTCCAACTACTTCCTCGAAATCGCGAAGTTCCGCGCCGCACGTATGCTGTGGGCGAACATCGTCAAGGGTTACAACCCCTCGCGCAACTGCCGTTGCAAGATGGAGATTCACGCCGAGACCTCGCGCTGGAATCAAACCGTCTACGACCCCTATGTAAATATGCTGAGAGGTACCACCGAGGCTATGTCGGCTTCCATCGCAGGTGTTTACTCACTGGAGGTTACTCCCTTCGACCGCGCCTTCGAGACCCCGACCACATTCGCAAAGCGTATCGCCCGCAATGTGGAGCTGCTGCTCAAGCACGAGGCTCACTTCGACCGTGTTGTTGACCCCGCCGGCGGTTCGTACTACATCGAGAACCTCACCCAGTCGATTGCTGCCGAGGCATGGAAACTCTTCCTCTCGATTGAGGAGAAGGGCGGCTATGCAGAGGCCTACAATTCGGGTATGATTGTCGATATGGTGAAGGCTTCGGCTGCCGCCAAGGACAAGAACATCGCTACCCGTCGTCAGACACTGCTGGGTGCCAACCAGTTCCCCAACTTCACGGAGACTGCTTCGAAGGACATCACCGAGCAGACTGTGACTCGTCCCTCGGCCGAGGGCAACGTATTGGTTCCCTACCGCGGTTCGATGGCATTCGAACAGATGCGTTTCCACACCGACCGCAGCGGCAAGGAGTTCAAGGCATTCATGCTCACCTGCGGTAACCTCGCCATGGCAAGAGCCCGCGCACAGTTCTCGTGCAACTTCTTCGCTTGTGCAGGTATCCGCGTACAGGACAACACCTACTTCAACTCGTTGGAGGAGGGTGTGAAGGCCGCTTTGGAGGCCAAGGCCGACATCGTGGTGGTTTGTGCTTCGGACGACGACTATCTGGAGGCTGCTCCCAAGGTCAAGGAGCTGTTGCAGGACAAGGCCATTCTGGTGGTTGCCGGCGCACCGGCTTGCACCCCCGAATTGGAGGCACAGGGCATCAAGAACTTCATCAACGTGAAGTCCAACGTGCTCGAAACATTGAAGTTCTACCTTAAAGAGATGGGAAACTAATCATGAGAGCTAAATTTTCAGAATTGACATACGAAGCAACCGCACAGTGCGGTTGCTCAAAAGAGAGCCACGAGCAGGAACCGTGGCTGACAGCCGAGCGTATCCCCGTGAAGGGTACCTACACGGCCGAAGATCTCGAAGGCATGGAGCACCTGAACTATTCGGCAGGTTTGGCCCCCTTCCTCAGAGGTCCCTATTCGACAATGTATGTGATGCGTCCGTGGACCATCCGTCAGTACGCAGGTTTCTCGACCGCCGAGGAGTCCAACGCTTTCTACCGTCGTAACCTGGCGGCAGGTCAGAAGGGTCTGTCGGTGGCATTCGACCTGGCTACACACCGTGGCTACGATGCCGACCATCCGCGTGTTGTGGGTGATGTGGGTAAGGCCGGTGTGTCGATTTGCTCGGTAGAGGATATGAAGGTGCTCTTCAACGGTATTCCTCTGGACAAGATGTCAGTGTCGATGACCATGAACGGTGCCGTGTTGCCTATCCTGGCGTTCTACATCGTGACCGGTCTGGAGCAGGGTTGCACCCTCGACCAGATGGCAGGTACCATTCAGAACGATATTCTCAAGGAGTTCATGGTGCGTAACACCTACATCTATCCCCCCGAGTTCTCGATGCGTATCATCGCCGACATCTTCGAGTACACCTCGAAGAACATGCCCAAGTTCAACTCCATCTCTATCTCGGGTTACCACATGCAGGAGGCAGGTGCAACTGCCGACATCGAGTTGGCCTACACCCTCGCCGATGGTTTGGAGTACCTGCGTGCAGGTATCAACGCCGGTATGTCGGTCGATACCTTCGCACCCCGTCTGTCGTTCTTCTGGGCTATCGGTATGAACCACTTCATGGAGATTGCCAAGATGCGTGCAGGTCGTATGCTGTGGGCGAAGATTGTCAAGCAGTTCAACCCCCAGAACCCCAAGTCGTCGGCTCTGCGTACCCACTCGCAGACTTCGGGTTGGTCGCTCACCGAGCAGGACCCCTTCAACAACGTGGGTCGTACAGCCATCGAGGCAATGGGTGCAGCTCTGGGTCACACCCAGTCACTCCACACCAACGCGCTCGACGAGGCTATTGCACTGCCTACCGACTTCTCGGCACGTATTGCCCGTAACACCCAGATTTATATCCAGAACGAGACTTCGGTTTGCCGCGAGGTAGACCCCTGGGCAGGTTCTTACTACGTAGAGACCCTGACCAACGAAATCGCTCACAAGGCTTGGGAGCACATTCAGGAAATCGAGAAGCTCGGCGGTATGGCCAAGGCTATCGAGACCGGTATTCCCAAGATGCGTATCGAGGAGGCTTCGGCTCGCAAGCAGGCACGTATCGACTCCGGTGAGGAGAAGATTATCGGTCTGAACGAGTTCCGTCTGGAGAAAGAGGCTCCCATCGACATCCTCGCCGTGGACAACACCGCCGTTCGCGAGAGTCAGATCAAGCGCCTCAACGAGTTGAAGGCCAACCGTGACGATGCAGCCGTGAAGAAGGCTTTGGACGCCATCACCGAGTGTGTGAAGACCAAGCAGGGCAACCTGTTGGAGCTGGCCGTCGAGGCAGCCAAGGTTCGCGCCACACTGGGCGAGATTTCCGATGCTTGCGAGGTTGTCGTAGGTCGCTATAAGGCAGTTATTCGTTCCATCTCAGGAGTATACAGTTCAGAAGTGAAAAACGATAAGAGTTTCCAGCACGCCAAGGAGCTGTGCGCAGAGTTTGCCAAGAAGGAGGGACGTCAGCCCCGTATCATGATTGCCAAGTTGGGTCAGGACGGTCACGACCGTGGTGCCAAGGTGGTTGCAACAGGTTACGCCGACATCGGCTTCGATGTCGATATGGGTCCCCTGTTCCAGACTCCCGCCGAGGCTGCCAAGCAGGCTGTCGAGAATGACGTTCACGTAGTCGGTGTTTCGTCACTCGCTGCCGGTCACCTCACCCTCGTACCTCAGATTATCGCCGAGCTGAAGAAGTTGGGCCGTGAGGATATCATCGTCATCGTGGGCGGTGTCATTCCTCACCAGGACTACGACGAGCTCTACCGCGATGGTGCTGCGGCTATCTTCGGCCCCGGTACTCCCATCTCGACAGCAGCTATCAAGATGCTTGAGATTCTGTTGGCGGACTAATCCCCCGACACTCAAAAATATCCACAAAGGGTATGGCCAAATGCGGTCATACCCTTTGTTTTTTATATCTTTGTCCCACAATCAAAACCCACAGCGATGAAACACCTATTTGCATTACTACTTTCCGTGGCACTGCTGACGGCCTGCGACAATGTGCAAACCCAAGGCCAAGCCGCCGCACAACGTATCATGAAGGAGAACGTCATCGTCCCCGATAGCTACGAAGCCGTGGAGACCCGAGTGGATAGTCTCTACGCCGACATCAATTTCAACATGAATGCCTTTTCGATAGCCAAGCGTATTCTCACGATTGAGGGCAATGCCCCCCGAATGAGCGGTCAGAGCCCCACAGGGGGAGTTGTCGCAGAGTTGGAATCGCGCATACGCGCCCTCGACAGCCACCTCGACAAGGGCGCATTTGAGGGTTGGCGACTCCACCACCGCTACCGTGCCGCCAATGTGCAGGGCAAGGTGTTGGACGAGGAGGTCATCATCTTTGTAGATCCGGAGATGAAGGAGTGTCGCGGCATTCTCGACCTCTCGAACGGCAAGGCCGAGGAGGTGGAGCGTCTGCGCAAAATCATCGCCCGTGCGCTGAACAATGTCTCCACACCGACTGAACAAGAATAAACCAAACATATCATCATGGAAACAATATCACTGAACGCCATCGTGGAGATTGTCCGCGAAGCGGCGCAGTACATGCTCACCGACTCGTTCGAAATCACCCAGAAAGACGGCTACACCAACATTGTCACCTCATCGGATGTGGCAGTGCAGGAGTTCCTCTGCGGCAAGTTGTCGCAGTTGTTGCCCGGCAGCGGTTTTCTGTGCGAGGAGGAGGACATGCAGGACAACTCACACGAATACACATGGATTATCGACCCCATTGACGGCACGGCCAACTACAGCCGCGGTGTGGATACCTGCGCCATCTGCGTGGGACTGAAGCACCACGAGGAGATGGAGTGCGGCGTGGTATATCTACCGCGCACCAACGAGATGTTCTCGGCGCAGAAGGGCAAGGGTGCCTTCCGCAACGGACGACAGATTCATGTCTCGCAGCGTCCCTTCGAGAACGCCATTCTCTGCACCGCCCTGCCCGTCTATCACAAGGAGTACGCCCGTCTGTGTGGCGACATCATTCTCGATGCCATCAGCCAGTGCAACGACTTCCGCCGTTTCGGTGCCTGCGCACCCGAATTGTGCTATGTGGCGATGGGTCGCTTCGAGCTGTTCTACGAGTATCTGCTCAGCCCGTGGGACTATGCCGCCGCCTCAATTATCCTCACCGAGGCAGGAGGTGTCATCACGGCACGTGACGGCAGCAAGCTCGACATCTCCAACCCCGGAGGATTAGTGGCAGGCAACAACCCCGAAAGCCACGCGAGAATACTCTCCATCGTAAGAAAGCACACCGGAGAGTAATCCCCCACCGTCATTTGACTACACCCCCGAAACCTTTTCATAGGTTTCGGGGGATTTTTTTTATCAGGGGGGGGGAAAAAAATACCGTCCCGATTTCGAGGTCGGGACGGTATTTTTTGAGGAGTCGCAACTCCGCAGACGAATTACATGGGCGGCATCTGGCCGTTCATGGCTTTGGCAATGCCCTCGGCAATCTGGTCGAGACCCGACTGCAACTTGCTGCCAATCATCATCTTCATCATCATGTTCAACTCGACATGAAGCACCAGACGCATACGGGTGTCGTAGTCCGAAACCTTGTGCAGCTGAATCCAGAAGGCGAAGTCGATGGGTACACCGCCCTGATCGCCGATAATCTTCACGTGTTTGTTCTCCACCTTCTCGTCGATGAGCAGACGCACGGTGAAGCCTTTGGCCTTGAACGAGCAGGTGCGCTCGGTCGCCTGCCAATCCTCAACCTTATCCTGCAAGGCAGGGGTGAGGTTCTCGAAGCTGCTGATGGCTGCGAAAATCTGTTCTACGGGACGGAGTATCTGATGTTGTTGCGAAACGTATTCTTTCATAACGGGGTTGAATCTATTTTTGACGGATTTAAAAATTAATCGATTTCAAAGGTGCGCGCCGACTCGCTGTTTACCGTGATACGGATATTGACCGCGTCCTCGGGCAGGAGCTGCTCAATCTTCTCGGGCCACTCCACCAGACAGAGGTCGCCCGAATAGAAATACTCCTCGTAGCCGAAGTCGTAGGCCTCGCGGATGTCGTTGATACGATAGAAGTCGAAGTGATAGACATGGCGACCACTCTCGGTGTTGTACTGATTGACGATGGCAAATGTAGGGCTGGTGACGGTGTCTTCGGAACCCATCTTTGCCATGATTTCGCGGATGAGGGTGGTCTTTCCGGCCCCCATCTCTCCACGGAAAGCCACCACCGAACGACGGCCGATAGCTTTGAGGATAGCTTCTGCCACTTCGGGCAGTTCGTCCTGTGAGGTAATGTGAATTGTTGTCATTTTATCTGTTTTTATTCTATTTCTTGGGTTGCAGCACGATGAACGGCACAATCATCTCCTCCATGGAGATACCGCCGTGCTGGAAGGTATTGCGGTAGTAACGGATGTGGCGGTTGGCATCGTTGCTATACACCAGAAAGTCGGTGTTGTAGGCAAAGATGTAACTCGAAGTGAGGTTGCCCGACGGCAGCTGCACATCCTCGGGACGCTGGATTTCGTAGACCTCACGCGAGTTGTATGCAAGGTTGCGCCCCGTCTTGTAACGCAGGTTCGACGAGGTCTCCTTGTCGCCCACCACCTTCACGGGATTGTCCACACGTATGGTTCCGTGGTCGGAGGTAATCACGACGGTGTGTCCGCGCTCGGAGAGCAACTTGAGAATGGTGTAGAGGTCGGAGTGCTCGAACCACGAACGGGTCAGCGAACGGAATGCCGCCTCGTCCTCGGTCAGTTCGCGAATGATGTCGGTCTCGGTACGCGCATGGGAGAGGATATCGAGGAAGTTGTAGACGATGACCGAGAAGTCGGCATCGTAGACCTTCTGAATGTTATCCACCAGCTTGCGACCCTGCTCGGGGCGTACCAGCTTGTCGAACGAGAATTTCCACTTCTTGCCGTTCTGTGTCATCAGACGCTTGAGGAAGTCCTCCTCGTATTTGTTCTTGCCGCCCTCCTCGTTGTCGTTGAGCCACATGTTGGGCATCAGTCGGTCGATGGCCAGCGGCATGAGACCCGCGAAGAGCGAGTTACGCGCATACTGGGTGGCGGTGGGCAAAATCGAGCAATAGAAATCGTCCTCCTCGACATCGTAGAATCCGCGCAGGAGCGAGGAAATCGAACGCCACTGGTCGTAACGGAAGTTGTCGATGAGCAGGAGCGTGGTCTTCTGATGCTTGTCCGCCACGGGGAAGATACGGCTGCGCATGAGGGTGTGCGACATGGTGGGAATGTCGTCCACCTTGCGGTTAATCCAATTGTAATAGTTGCGGCGCACGAACTTCGAGAACTCCTGATTGGCCTCGTTCTTCTGATACATGAGCACCTCCTTGATGCTCTGGTCGGACGAGGAATCCAACTCTATCTCCCAGTTGGTCAGACGGCGGTAGAGCAGGCACCAGTCGCGGAACGAGTCGGCCATCTGCAACGACTGCGAGATGCGTCCGAACTCCGAACGGTAGTCTGCCGTGGTCTGCTCGGTGACCAGCTGCTGGGAGTGGACAATCTTCTTGATGGAGAGCAACACCTGATTGGGGTTCACGGGCTTGATGAGGTAGTCGGCAATCTTCGAACCGACAGCCTTGTCCATGATGTTCTCCTCCTCACTCTTGGTGACCATAATCACGGGAGTGGTGGGTCGTATCTCCTTTATCTTAGGCAGGGTCTCGAGTCCTGTCATTCCGGGCATCATCTCGTCGAGAATAATCAGGTCGTAGGCTTCGTCGGAAACCATCTCCAACGCATCGTAACCGTTGTTGCAGGTTTCCACCTCGTAACCCTTTTGTTTGAGAAACAGCACATGAGGTTTCAAAAGTTCAACCTCATCGTCTACCCAAAGTATCTTGACCATAATGTAATTTTTAGTGATTGCAAAATTAGTTATATTTCTATAAATAAACGCAAAAATGGCTCCCTTTATTGAGTGGCGGGGCGGGATTAATTTCCCATCGGGCGCAGGCGCACGCCACGGGGCACTTTCCGGGGAAGGAAAGTGCGGAACAATATATTTGAGCCTCAATCCGTTATAGAATTACAACCGTCCGAATCGGGGAAAGTCGGCTATCGACAGAAACGATAACGCAAACCACCCCAAGAGAGTTGTTACAAAATTGTTATCCTGCTGGAAGAGTGGAAAGTAGGTCGCGGAATAAAAAAAAAGATTTTTTTTTGCGGTTAACCAAATAAAGCGTATATTTGCAATCCAAAATGTGGAAGTCAGTGACTTAGACACTACGGCAACTTATTTTAACAATATATATACACATAAAGACATGACAAAAGCAGACATCGTAAGCGAAATCGCAAAAAGTACAGGTATCGAGAAGGTACAGGTACAGGCGGTCGTTGAAGCTTTTATGGACAGCATCAAGGATTCGCTGACCGCCAATAATAATGTTTATCTTCGTGGTTTCGGCAGCTTCATCGTCAAGAAACGCGCACAGAAAGTTGCCCGTAATATTTCGAAGAAAACAACCATTACAATTCCCGAACATAACATTCCTGCATTCAAACCCGCAAAGAGTTTTGCAGCGAAAGTAAAATAATTATTATAAACCATTAAAATCTTAAGGACTATGCCAAACGGAAAGAAGCATAAGCGTCACAAGATGGCAACCCACAAACGTAAGAAGCGTTTGCGTAAGAACCGTCACAAGCACAAGTAGAAAGTTGCACAACTTATGTGCTCATTTATAGATAAAGCTAAAGGAGCATTGCTCTTTTAGCTTTACCTATTTAAAAAAAAGCGGTCTCACCGCACGGCCGAAAGGCCCTCACAGATGTCGCAAGACACCATTTTTCAAGACTTTGAAGTTCTCCGCCACTTCACCACAAAAGACGGACAATAATTCATCACTCCGCGCCCCGAAACGGCGCGTCAAAGCATATACATGAACAAAGAATTAATTATCAACGTCAACCCCACCGAGATTTCTATCGCCATGTGCGAGGACAAGGTTCTGGTCGAGTTATCGAAGGAACAGTGTCAGACGGGATTCGCCGTAGGTGATATCTATCTGGGAAAGGTTCGCAAAATAATGCCGGGTCTCAACGCGGCATTCGTCAATATAGGCCACGAGAAAGATGCCTTTATCCACTTTCTCGATTTGGGCACACAGTTCCCGTCACTGCAAAAACTCGTCTCGTCACACGTTCCCGGCAAACGCGGTCTGAGGGCCGAAACCATGAAGATGGAAGACCCCGTGGACAAGAACGGCAAAATCGGCAACTACATACAGGTGGGTCAGACCATCATGGTGCAGATTGCCAAGGAAGCCATCTCCACAAAGGGTCCCCGACTGACAGCCGACATCTCGCTGGCAGGCAGAAACGTGGTATTGGTTCCCTTCTCGTCGAAGATTTACCTCTCACAGAAGATTCGTTCGGCAGACGAGAAACGCCGTCTGAAGCGCATCGCTTCGGCCGTGCTGCCCAAGAACTTCGGTGTCATCATCCGCACCGCCGCCATGGAGGCCAAGGACGAGGATATCGAGCACGACATTCAGACCCAAATCGACCGTTGGAAGAAGACCATCATGGCCATTCGCAAGAACACGGTACCCTCGCAGCTGTTGAGCGAGATGAACCGTGCCAACACCATCATCCGCGACTCGCTCAACGAATCGTTCTCGCAGATTGTGGTCGATGACGAGGCCATGTATCAGGAAATCAAGAGCTATATCCACATGATTGAACCCGAGAAGGAGAAAATCGTGAAGCTCTACAAAGGCAACGTGCCCATCTTCGACAACTTCGACATCTCGAAGCAGATCAAGTCGCTCTTTGCCAAGTACGTATCGCTCAAGCGCGGTGCCTACCTCATCATCGAGCGCACCGAGGCCATGAACGTCATCGACGTGAACTCGGGTAACCGCACCAAGGCCGAAGACAATCAGGAGCAGACCGCCATGGATGTCAATCTGGCGGCGGCGAGCGAGATTGCACGTCAGCTGCGACTGCGCGATTTGGGCGGTATCGTGATGATCGACTTCATCGACCTGCACAAGGCACAGAACCGTCAGGCACTCTTCGAGGAGATGGTCAAGCTGATGTCCACCGACAAGGCCAAGCACACCATTCTGCCCCTCACGAAGTTCGGTCTGATGCAGATTACCCGCCAGAGAGTGCGTCCCGTGGCGGTGGAGAACACCTCCGATGTCTGCCCCACCTGCAACGGTACGGGTAAAGTGGAGCCCACGGTACTTCTCGACAAGAAAATCGAGAACCAGATTTCGTTCCTCACCCAGGACCGCAGTCAGAAGTTTATCCGACTGGTGGTCAGCCCCTATGTGGGTGCCTACCTCAAACGCGGTCTGCTGTCCATTCGCCGCCGTTGGGAGTGGAAGTACAAAGTCCGCATTCAGATTGTCGAGGACCAGAGCCTGAGCATGATAGATGTTCACTACCACGACAAGAAGGACAACGATTTGATTAACATCCATTAACCGCCCCTCCCGTCTTCGGACACAGGAAGGTAACGGGTGATATTTTCAGAGTAAGCAATGACTACTGCCCAAGAGCAGCTGACACAATTTGCCCAAGGGTCAAAGGCCTTCAAGCAGTTGTGTCGCGAATATAAAAACGAGAGCGCAACCGTCCATCTCAACGAGATGGTCGGCGGTGCTCTTTCGTTTTATGCCGCTGCAACGATAGCCCGTGTCGGCGGTATTCACATCTTTGTCGCCGAGGAGCGCGATGCTGCCGCCTACCTGCTCAACGACTTCTATAACCTGCTCGACGAGAAGAACATCTACTTCTTCCCGTCGGCCTACAAACACTCCGTCGCCAACGGTGTGGAAGACCCCCAGGGCGTGGTGCAGCGTACCGCGGCACTGACCGCCATGCGCCGCTTCGAAAAGGGGTATATGGTGCTGTGCACCTACCCCGAAGCCCTCGCCGAAAGGGTAGCCGACCGCGATGCCCTCACCGTGGAGACCATTCCCATCAAGGTGGGCGACTCGATGAAGATTACCGCCCTCGAGGAGCGACTGGTCAATTCGGGATTCGAGCGCGTGGACTTTGTCTACGCCCCCGGACAGTACTCGCTGCGTGGCGGTATCGTAGATATTTTCTCCTTCTCGGAGAGCAAACCCTACCGTGTCGATTTCTTCGATGACGAGGTGGACTCGATTCGCCGTTTCGAGATTTCGAGTCAGCTCTCCACCGAGAAACTCCAGCAGGTGGAGGTACTCCCCGACATGAACGCCGTCAGCTCGTCGGAACGCCGTATCTCGCTGGCGGAATTCTCCTCGCCGCAGACAGCATGGTGGTTCTTCGATGCGGATTTTGCCCTGCGAAAGGTGAACGACATCCGCCGCAAGACCTTGCAGGACATGGAGAACCCCAAGGAGATTGACTCGCTGCTGACCAGCCGCAACGCCCTGTTGAAGGATTTGCAGGGTCACCGTATGTACCTCATGCGCGACAACCTTCCGGAGCGCAAGGCCGACACCACCGTTCAGTTCTCGACCCAGCCCCAGCCCTCGTTCAACAAGAATTTCGAGCTGCTGGCCGATGATATTATACGCAACCGCCTGCGCAACTACGAGACTTACATTCTCTCGGAGAACAAGATACAGGTGGAGCGTCTGGAAAACATCTTCCACCAGATTGGACGCGGACAGGCCGTGGTGCGTCCCCTTTCGGTGACCCTCCACGAGGGATTTGTGGACCACGAAATCAAGTTGTGTCTCTACACCGACCACCAGATTTTCGACCGCTACCAGCGTTACCGCATCAACGGCGAAATCAAGCGTGACGAGCAGATGACCGTGGCGGAGCTGAACCAGCTGCGTCCGGGCGATTATGTCGTCCACATCGACCACGGCGTGGGTCGTTTCGACGGATTGGTGAAGCTCACCGAGAACGGCAAGACCCACGAGGCCATCAAGCTGGTCTACAAGGACGGTGACGTGCTCTTCGTCAATGTGCACGCCCTCCACCGCATCTCGCGCTACAAGTCGGGTGACGGCGAGCCGCCCAAGATTTACAAGCTGGGCAACGGTGCATGGCAGAAGCTGAAGAACGCCGCCAAGAAGGCCGTGAAGGACATCTCGCGCGAGCTGATAGCCCTCTACGCCCGCCGCAAGGCATCGAAGGGTTTTGCCTTCTCGCCCGACAGCTACCTCCAGCACGAGTTGGAGGCTTCGTTCCGCTGGGAGGACACCCCCGACCAGCAGACCACCGTGGCCGCCATCAAGAAGGACATGGAGTCGGAGCAGCCGATGGACCGTCTGGTCTGCGGCGATGTGGGCTTCGGCAAAACGGAGGTAGCCATACGTGCCGCCTTCAAAGCCGCGGTAGATGGCAAGCAGGTGGCGGTTTTGGTACCGACAACCATTCTCGCCCTGCAACACTACCGTTCGTTCATGGAGCGTCTGCGTGACTTTGCCGTCAATATCGAGTACCTCAACCGCACCAAGAGCACCAAGGAGGTGAACCGCATTCGTGAGGATTTGGCATCGGGAAAGATTGACATCCTCATCGGCACGCACAAGATATTGGGCAAGAACATCAAGTTCCACGACCTGGGACTGCTCATCATCGACGAGGAGCAGAAATTCGGCGTGGCTGCCAAGGAGAAGCTCACCCAGATGAGCGTCTCGGTCGATACGCTGACCCTCACCGCCACCCCCATTCCGCGAACCCTTCAGTTCTCGCTCATGGGTTCGCGCGACCTGTCGGTCATCTCCACACCGCCGCCCAACCGCCAGCCCATCATCACCGAATCGCATGTCTTCTCGGAGGACATCATTCGCGATGCCATAGAGGTGGAGTTGTCACGTGGAGGACAGGTCTACTTCGTGCATAACCGCGTGGAGGACATGCCCCAGATTCAGGGTATGATTTCGCGCATCTGCCCCAAGGCCCGCATTGGTGTGGGACACGGCAAGATGCCCTCCGACCAGCTGGAGAAGCTCATCATGGACTTCATCTACGGCGAGTTTGACGTGCTGCTGGCCACCACCATCGTGGAGAACGGCATCGACATTCCCAACGCCAACACCATCATCGTCAACAACGCCCAGAACTTCGGTCTGAGCGACCTCCACCAGCTGCGCGGCCGTGTGGGACGAAGCGACAAGAAGGCCTACTGCTACCTGCTCTCGCCCCCCGAGGAGCTGATTACCCCCGATGCACGCCGCCGTCTGCGCGCCATCGAGGAGTTCTCCGACCTGGGGTCGGGCTTCAACATCGCCATGCAGGACCTCGACATTCGCGGTGCGGGTAACCTGCTGGGTGCCGAGCAGAGCGGTTTCATCGCCGACATCGGTTTCGAGACCTACCAGAAGATTATGAACGAGGCCATCGCCGAGTTGCGCGCCGAGGGTCTTCAGGTGGCCGGTATGTCGAGCGAAGAGCAGGACGTCATCGACAAGATTCACTTCATCGACGATGCCGTCATCGACATCGAGGTGGAAGCATCGCTGCCCGACGCCTATGTGGCACAGCAGGCCGAGCGTCTGAAGCTCTACCGCGAGTTGGACTCCACCAAGGACGAGGCGGCTCTCGAAGCCTTCGAGCAACGACTCATCGACCGCTTCGGCCCCCTGCCCAAGGCGGCACGCGAACTGCTCAACGTGGTGCGTCTGCGTTGGGAGGCCATACGACTGGGTATGGAGCGCGTGAAGGTGAAGAACGGACTCATGATTGTCCACTTCATCGGCGAGGAAAATTCGCCGTATTACAAAAGCGACATTTTCATGGAACTTTTGAAGAAAGTAACACAACAACCACAGCGTTTTGTGCTCAAACAACACAATAATAAACTGGCAATGACCGTTAGAAATATCAAAGACGTGGAGGATGCCTGGAAAACTCTCCAACAGTTGTGAATCTGATTGTAGACATCGGCAACTCACGAATAAAGGTTGCCATCACCCGTCACGGAGAGATTGTGGCGGTGGAATACACCGATGAACTCACCCCCGAAATGGTGGACCGCTTAAGAGTGGATTATCCGCTCGACAAGGCGATTATAGCATCGACAAGAGGTGATTTTCCGGAAATCACGCGGATGTTGAGAAGCAGAATAGCCACAGTGCTGGAGTTTCTGCCCCAGACCCCCGTGCCGATAAAGAACGACTATCTGACACCCGAAACCCTGGGACGAGACCGTCTGGCTGCCGCCGTGGGAGCCGCCGCCCTCTTCCCCGGTCGTAATGTGTTGATTATCGACTTCGGCACGGCCGTCACTCTCGATGTGGTGAGCAGCGATGCCACCTATCGGGGCGGCTGCATATCTCCCGGATTAAGGTGCAGATTCCGCGCCCTGCACGACTACACTGCCAAGCTGCCCCTCTGTGAGGCAACCGACAGTCGCGAGTTGGTGGGACGCACCACACGCGAGGCCATAGAATTGGGCGTGATGAACTCCATGACCTTCGAAATCGAGGGCTATATCGCAAGAATGGAGCATGAATTTGAGGATTTGTGCATAATTTTTACAGGAGGAGACGCAAAAAACTTTGCGAAACGAATTAAAAACACGATATTTGCAAAATATAATCTAGTCGTTTACGGACTCGATAGAATTTTAGAATTCAATGTTTGTGAAGAACACCTTAATTAAACTGGCCGTCGCTATTGCGGCATTTGTTATTCCGGCAACAGCGTCGGCGCAGTCCAGCAGCATAAACGCATTCTCACCCTACACGATGTACGGTATCGGTGAGATCAATACCCCCGGAACACTGGCCATGCGCTCGATGGGCGGTATTGGTGTTGCCATGCGCAACGCACGTATGGTCAACACGCTCAACCCCGCCGCCTACAGTCTGACCCCGCGCAAGAGTTTCCTCTTCAGCATGGGTCTCGAGGGTCAGAATTACTATAACTACCAAACCGTGAAGCAGGAGAACAAATCTCTGAACAAGCAGAGTGCTTACAACACGTTCAACCTTCACGACATTGCCATACAGCTGCCGCTGGGCAAGCGCATCGGTTTCGGTTTGAGTCTGATGCCCTACTCATCGGTGGGCTACCGCATCTCCTACCGTCGTCCCTATGTGCCGACCGATCCCGTACAGAGCAACATCGGTGCCACACAATACTCCTACGAGGGTTCGGGTGACATCACGGAGGTGAAGTTTGGTATCGGTATGCAGATTTTCAAGAACGTATCGCTCGGTATCGCCGCACAGTACTACTGGGGCGACATCGACCGTCTGTTCTCGACCACTTTCCTGCCCATCACCGGTGAGGGTACTTTCAGCTCCACGACCGGTGTGGACAACTATTCGGTATCGACCCTCAAGGGTCAGATTGGTTTGATGTGGGACATCATCACCACCGAGAAGCGCGCCCTCACAGCCGGCGTAACCTTCGACTTCGGTGGCGACATCAAGCCCGACAAATCATCGAAGGTCACCACGGGAAGTCTCCACGAGACCATCGTTGTGAGCGATACCACACAGTTGCGCATGGTGCTGCCCCGCCAGCTGACACTGGGTACCACCTACCAGACCGGCAAATGGCTGGTCGGCGTGGATTACACCTTCCAGAACTGGGGCGGCAAGAACAAGGGTACATCGAACACCCTGGGTGAGAATGCAGCAGACAACTTCGCCGTGTCATACACCAACACCAGCACCATCAAGATGGGTATGGAATTCACCCCTGCGCGTTACGATGTGCGCCACTTCCTGAAGCGTTGCAGTTACCGCGCGGGCTTCCGTTACGGCAACTACCACCAGACCTTCGGCGGTGAGAAACTCCACCAATACTCGCTCTCGCTGGGTATCGGTATTCCCGTGAGATTCCTCGGCTCGTCGGCTGTGGATGTCGGTGTAGAGTTCGGCCGCAGAGGTTACAACCTTGCCAAGGAGCTCGGACTCGTCCGTCAGCAATATGTGAAATTCTCGGTGGCCTTCTCCCTCTTCGCAGGTAGCGAGAACGGTGAGTACTGGTTCATGAGACCCAAATACGATTAAAAATATCAATACAACATAAATTTAATCTACCGATGAAAACTATTAAATTATTGCTCGTTGCCGCATCTGCATTTGTTGCGACATCGGCAATAGCGCAACAGGACTTTAGCGCACCCCAGTACGCAAAGTGGGGTGAGACCAATGAAGAGCGTCTTCAGAACATCCAGAACAGCAACTTCCTGAAGGAGTCGTGCGACAACCGCGACTATCAGGCAGCATCGCACTACCTCAAGGAGCTGATTGACCACTGCCCCAAAGCATCGGTCAGCATCTACCAGCGTGGTGCAACCGTATATAAGAACAAAATCAACCGCGCAAAGAGCGTGGCTGAGAAAAACGTATATGTAGATTCACTGTTGTTGATTTACGACCTGCGTAACCAGTACTTCGGTCACAGCAGAAAGCAGGGTACTGCCTACATTCTCGACCGTAAGGCTCGCGAGTATCTGACCTACCGTCCCGACGACCGTGCAGGTATCCGCAAGGCATTCCGTGAGGCTATCGAGGCAGGTGGTCAGAACACCGACCCCGAGACTCTGGTCGCTTACTTCAGCAACCTCTGCGACGACTACAAGAACACCGACGAGGTGATGCCCGAGGAGCTCATCGCAGAGTACGACCGTCTGACTCCCTATTTCGAGGCTAACCCCGCCAACAGCGAGTACAAGTCACAGTTCGATGCAGCATTCGGTTTGAGTGGTGCAGCAAGCTGCGAGAACCTCGAGACCCTCTTCTCGAAGAAGTTGGCTGCCGCTCCCGACGATGTAGACGTATTGTCGCAGGCTGTAGCTCTGATGTCGAGAGCAAAGTGTGACGGTGATTTCTACTTCAACATCGCCGAGAAATACTACGCTGTAAAGCCCTCGTCGGAGACTGCAATGTTCCTGGCTCAGGCTTTCCAGAGCAAGGGTGATTATGAGAAGGCTACCACCTACCTCAAGGAGGCACTGGCTGTCGAGAAGGACGATGCAGAGCGTCAGCAGCTCTACGTTCGTATCGCTCTCGTAGCTCTGGTTGCCAACAACATTCCCGAGGCTGCCGAGGCAGCTCGCAACGCTCGTGACCTCAACCCCGAGGACGGTGTGCCCTACTTCGTACTGGCACAGTGCTACGGTGTATCGGCAGGCCACTGCGGTGGTTTCTCGGGTCAGGCTACTTTCTGGGTGGCTTACGACACCATGGCTAAGGCGCTGGAGTTGCTCCCCGAGGATTCGGAGTACCTCACCGCAGCCAAGGCTTCGTTGAATGCTTACTACAACCGTTTCCCCAACTCGGAGGAGTGCTTCTTCAACGAGTTGAAGGATGGTGCACACTACACAGTCAACTGCGGTACAGCTCGCGGTATCTCGACTGTAGTGCGTTCACGCAAGTAAAACAGTCATAGTACGACATGCTAAAGCGTGTGAAATCATATATAGCGGTAGCACTCTCCATGATGGGGAGTGCTATCTTGCTATTTTCATGTGAAAGCGGCGGAGCGACACGCCTCCCCGACCTCGACGAGGGCAAGATGACCGAATACAGCGAGAATCTTTCGATTGTCATGTCGCAGAACGGTCGCCGTTCCTACCACTTCTCCACCCCTCTGCTGGAGGGCTACGGACAGGCACGCGAACCCTATCGCGAATTTCGCAAGGGTATAAAAATCACCACCTATCAGGATGACTCACTCTCGACTGTCGATGTGGTGCTGACGGCCAACTACGCCATCTACTTCGAGAAGCGTCAGCTCTGGGAAGCCAAGGGCGATGTGGTGGTCACCAAATCCGACGGCAAGCGTCTCTACACCCAGCAACTCTACTGGAATGCGCAGACCAAGAAAATCTACTCGAACGTGGATTCGAAGGTGGTCATGGGACGTGGTCGTCACGAATGTATCGGTGAGGGCTTCGAATCGAACGAAGAATTCACCCAGTGGAGATTCCGCCACGGCAACGGTCGCTCGGAATTTGAGAATATCTCGCTGACGAAGAACAAAAACAACAAAGAGGGCACGCCCTCTCCCAAAACTTCGGCAGTCCGCACAACGCAACAAAATTAAAGAACGATAATGCTTACTTCGATAATCCTCATATTGGTGATGCTGCTGCTGTCTGCCTTTTTTTCGGGTATGGAGATTGCCTTCACAAGCAAGAACCGCCTGAAACTGGAGATTGACCGCAAGCAGAGCCATATGTTCGACCGCATAGCCGACATCTTTGCACACAACCCCGGACAATACATCACCACGATATTGGTGGGCAACAACATCGCACTGGTCATCTACTCGTTGAGCATGTCGCTGATGTTGAGAGGCATCTTCAGTCTTTTGGGCTGGAAAGGTATCTCCGAGGCGGGTTCGGTGGCTGTCGAGACGGCGGTATCGACCATCATTATCATCTTCTTCGCGGAGTTTCTACCCAAGACGGTCTTCCGCAACAATCCCAATTTCTATTACCGCATCTTCTCGCCCGTCATTCTGTTTTTCTACCTGTTGCTCTACCCCATCGCACGATTCACGACGATGCTCTCTCACGGCATTCTGTGGCTCACGGGTAACAAAGTGGTGGAACAGACCCAGACGCAGATATTCAACCGCGATGACCTGGCATCGCTGCTCGACACCAACAACACGGAGCAGCACCCCGAATCGGACAACGAAATCAAGCTCTTTCAGAACGCTCTCGACTTTGCCGACCAGAGGGTGAGAGACTGCATGATTCCGCGTGTGGACATCGAGGCGGTGGACATCGACGACACCACCATCGAACAGCTCACCGAGCGATTCGTAGATACCAAATTCTCGCGTATCTTCGTGTGGAAGAACAACATCGACAACATCATCGGATATGTCAATTCCAAGATGCTGTTCACCCGTCCCAAGACCATTCAGGAGGTGTTGATGCAGGTGAACTTCGTCCCCGAAACCATGCCCCTGCAACTCATGTTGCAGAACTTCATCAAGCACCGCAGCAACATCGCCGTTGTCATCGACGAGTTCGGCGGTACGGCAGGCGTCATCTCGCTGGAGGACGTTCTGGAGCAGATTTTCGGAGAGATTGAAGACGAGCACGATGTGGCGGATTTGACCGAAAAACAGGTCGGTCCCGACGAGTTTGTCCTGTCGTGTCGTCTGGAGGTGAAATACCTCAACGACAAATACGGATTGGGTATTCCCGAAAGCAAGGAATATGAGACGCTGGCAGGATTCATCATCTACAATTACGAGGGAATCCCCACCGCCGGAGAGACCGTAGTGGTTGATAATTTACAACTTAAGATACTTCGCACGACACGTTCGCGCATCGAATTGGCGAGGATAAAAAAATTGTAATATTGTTCATATTATTCACGAAATTTATTACCTTTGACTGCTCATTACGAAATTATACGATAATAACTAATTTATATGGCAAGTTTAAACACTTTACGCACCAAGTTTGGCGTAGTGCTGTCGGTAATCATAGCACTTGCCCTCTTGGCATTTATCTTCTCTCTGAGAACCGAAATGGGTTTCTCGGGCAATGACCCCAAAGTCGGTGTCATCGATGGCAAAACCATCAACTACTCGGAGTACTACAAACTCTACGAACAAATCAAGGAGACACAGAACATTCAGGAGAGCAACGACCAGCAGTCCGATATGTTGGCCAACGCCGTATGGCAGAGCTTCTTCAGCAAGTATGTCATGACTCCCGGTTTCGAGGATATGGGTCTTAAAATCACCGAGGCTGAGCGTCGCGCCATCCTCAGCGGTCAGATTCCCACTCAGGTATTCAGCGCATACTTCACCGACCCCACAACAGGTCAGTACAATGTGGAGGCTGTTTCGGAGTTCCTTTCGCAGGCCAGCAGCAATCCCCAGGCTTTCAATATGTGGGAGCAGATCAACGAGCAGGCTCAGTTGGAGTACAACTTCGAGAAGTACTTCGGTTTGATTAAGGGTGGCGTTTATGCCAACAAGCTCGAGGTTGCCGAGGCACTGAAGAACAACGAGAAGAAGTCGGGTCGCTGGATTGCCAAGAAGTACAGCATGGTTCCCGATTCTCTGATTACCATCTCGAAGAGCGATGTTCAGAGCTACTATACTTCTCACCTCAACCAGTTCAAGCAGCTGCCCAACCGCACGGTGAAGTACGTAGTGTTCGATGTTGAGCCCACAGATGCCGACATGGAGAACCTCGAGAAGACCGTCATGGGCGTAGGCGAGGAGTTCGCTGCCACCGATGATGTCAAGTCGTTCGTTCGCAAGAATCGCAACGGTCACATCTCGGAGACTTACTACACCAAGGCACAGCTCTCATTGGAGGAGGCTGAGGCTTTGAACGCAGGCAAGACCTACGGTCCCGTATTGAAGAACAACGAGTGGACCATGTCGCGTGTTCTCGACACCAAGATGGCTCCCGACTCGCTCGGCATTCGCCACATCGTTCTCTCGTACGAGCAGAAGGAGTTGGCCGACAGCCTCGTACGTGCCATCAAGAACGGTGCAAACTTCGCAGAGCTCGCAGCACAGCACTCTTTGGCACAGACCCGCGCAACAGGCGGTGAGGTGGGTGTACTTCCCTTCTCTTCGTTCTCGGGTGAGTTCATCGCTCCTCTGGCACAGGCCAAGAAGGGTGACGTTCTGACCATCAACTCGGGCAGCACCATTCAGATTATGCAGATTTACCGTGCCGACAAGGCCAGCAAGCATATCCAGGTAGCTTCGATTACCTACCCCGTAGCAGCATCGGAGGCTACTCGCAAAAATATCCACAATCAGGCAGGTACCTTCACCGTAAATGCCAAGGATATGGAGAGCTTCAACACAGCAGCCATCGAGGCAGCCATCACTCCCCGTGTGGCAACCATCAACCAGGGCGAGCGTGCACTCCGCGGTTTGGAGGATTCACGCGAGCTGGTTCGCTGGGCTTACGGTGCTGAGGCAGGTGACATCTCGGAGATTTTCAAGGTAGGCAACGACTACGTGGTAGCTATCCTCACCGAGATTGACGACGAGGAGTACACTCCCGTTGAGAAGGTCACTTCGCGCATCAACATGATGCTCATGCGTGACAAGAAGTTCGAGTACATCAAGAACGAGCTGTCGGGCAGCACCCTCGAGGAGCAGGCAAAGAGCCTCGGCACTACTGTTGAGAACTTCAAGGACGTAACTCTGGAGGCTTACTACACCGAGGGTATCGGCATGGAGCCCCGCGTTATCGGTGCTATCGCACTCGATGAGACAAAGGCAGTATCGGCACCCGTCAAGGGCTTCACCGGTCTCTATGTCTTCCAGGTAGACAATGTTGAGAAGAACGCCGAGAAGCTCGCAGAGGGCGAGCAGGTGCGTCTGCAGGCTGTAGCCGAGGGTATGGCACAGCGTTTCTGCATCCCCGCAGTTCAGGAGATGTCGAATATGCAGGACCTCCGCGGCAAGTACTTCTAACAGATAAACACTGTTTCCGCTAAAAGAGCGACCGTTTGACGGTCGCTCTTTTTTTGTGTATGGCGGAGAGGGAGAAGGGCGGTTGTTGGTGAAGGGGCGGTTGTTGGTGAAGGGGCGGTTGTCGGAGAGGGGGCGGTGTTGTCGGAGAGGGGGCGGTGTTGTCGGAGAG
>JAHHQO010000007.1 GCA_020026335.1 Alistipes sp.
TACTACCAGACAATCGGCGTCTTACCAATACTCATTAGGTATTCGTTCGCCTTTGCGAGTCGTGATTGCCGTAGGCGAATCTCCCCTTTCCCAAAGGGGAGAGAAAGAGGGGAATGTAGAATTCGCCGCAGGGATTTTTCAAAGGCAAAAATACATTCTGCAATGTACTACCAGACAATCGGCGTCTTACCAATACTCATTAGGTATTCGTTCGCCTTTGAAAAATGCCTGCAACCAAAGAATCCGCGGTAGGCGGAGAGGGGTGAGGGGTGTACGGCTTTGAGGATAAAGTTGCGTTGCGGGTCGGCGATGGCTCCTTTGCGCTGTGCGTAGCTGCCCCAGAGCATGTAGACGATGCCGTCCTTGCGCTCGGCGATGGCACGTACCACCGCATCGGTGAACTGCTCCCAGCCGTGGTTGGCGTGCGAGGCGGCCTCGTGAGCGCGCACGGTGAGCACCGAGTTGAGGAGGAGAACACCCTGCTCCGCCCAGCGGTCGAGGTTGCCCGAGAGGGGAATCTGTGCGCCCGTGTCGGAGTGTATTTCCTGAAATATGTTTTTCAGCGAGGGCGGGAAGGGGACACCTTCGCCCACCGAGAAGCAGAGTCCGTTGGCCTGCCCCTCACCGTGGTAGGGGTCCTGACCGATGATGACCACCTTCAGACGCTCTACGGGACATTTGTCGAAGGCGCGGAAGATGTTGCTGCCGCGCGGAAATATCTGCCGTGTGGAGTATTCCTCTCTGACAAAGTCGGTCAGTGCCTTGAAATAGGGCTTCTCAAATTCGGGGGCTAAAAGTTCTTTCCAGTCCTCGGCTATCTTTACATTCATGGTGCGTGTCGTTTTTTGCGGTTTTGGTATTCGTGGGGCGGACAAAATCTTTGCCCCTGTGGTGTGGCGACACCCCGAAGGAATGGACAAGGTGCCGTTTTACCGATGTAAAATTACTTAAAAAATTCCGTTTTGCCACTTCTGCGACTCGGAAGTGGGGCGCGAAGCAGATATTTGAAGGGCGCGCAGACTGAAAACCACCTTTTTTGTTGTAAATTTGCACAGCCGTTGTTCTATCGGTTTAATAAATGTGTTATGAACGAAAAAGTTAAAGGTTATCTTCTCGGATTCATCGCCGCGGCTACCTATGGCATGAATCCGCTGTTCTGTCTGCCGCTCTATGCCGACGGGGTCGATCCCGACTCGGTGTTGTTCTTCCGCTACCTTTTTGCCATTCCCATTCTGGGCGTGATGCTCAAGGCGCGCGGTCGTGATTTCAAGATTCAGAAGCGCGAGATTCTGCCTCTCGCAGTGCTGGGTGTGCTCATCGCCCTTTCGTCGCTGACCCTGTTCCTGAGCTACCACTACATGGCGGCAGGCATCGCTTCGACCATACTTTTTGTCTATCCCATCATGGTGGCACTGCTGATGGCCCTCTTCTTCAAGGAGAAAATCACACCCCAAACCCTGCTGTGTATCCTGCTGGCGTTGAGCGGTATAGGCTTGCTGTATAAGAACTCTGAGGGCGACACCCTCAGTACGCTGGGCGTGTTGCTGGTCATGGTGTCGGCACTCTCCTATGCGGTCTATATTGTGGGTGTCAATCGCCCGATGTTCAAGAACATACCGACTCTGAAGGTCACATTCTACGTCCTCGTGTTCGGATTTTTCCTCTTCCTGTTCCGTGTCGATTTCGGACAGAGCCTGCACTTTGTCAATAAATGGTATCTGTGGCTGAACCTCATCGCGCTGGGACTTTTCCCCACCGCCATCTCGTTCCTCTGCACCACGCAGGCCATTCAGTATATCGGTTCTACTCCCACGGCCATCTTGGGTGCCATGGAGCCTGTGACGGCGATTTTCTTCGGCGTGCTGCTCTTCAACGAGCCGCTCACCCTGCGAATTGTCTGCGGTATCGTGCTGATTATCCTTGCCGTGACCCTCGTGGTGGCGGGCGGAAACATCACCCCCTACCTCATGCGATTGAGAAAATTGTTCCCTTCGTTGCGCCACGCCAAGAAGTAGACAAGACCTCTGTAAAACAAATCCCCGAATGATGACCTCGTTCGGGGATTTTCTTTGCCACGGGACGTAAAAAATGTCTGCCACCGTTAGTGTGACAGACATTTTGTCGTTTGTATTCTCTCTGGACGAGAGGATTAGAAGGCGCGTTCGCGGTTCTCCTCGTTGTCCTTCTCCTCCTTGAGTTTCTCGTCCTCCTCCCAGTCGAACCACGGAAATTCGGTGCGTCCGCCCAGCGAAAAACGGGTGTAGGTGATGGGCAGTCCCATCTTGAGGAAACGGCTCTCGTAGGCGGTCTTCACCGACAATACCTCATCGGCATAGCCCGAACCGTAGATGTCGGGATTCGACACCTCGCAGGGAAGACCATAGTGGCGAATGACCTCGTTGGTGTAGCCGTAGAGGTGCTTCGAGTCGGTCTTGAGGTTGATGAAACCGTCCTTGCTGAGGATGTGGGCGTAACGCTCCAAAAAGAGGGGCGAGGTGAGACGCTTCTTGGCACGGCGACCCTTCAGCTGGGGGTCGGGGAAGGTAATCCATATCTCGGAGACCTCACCCTCGGCGAAGAGTCCCAAGATGAACTCGATGCGTGTGCGCAGGAAACCGACATTCTTCAATCCCTTTTCGGTGGCGGTTTTGGCACCGCGCCACATACGTGCGCCCTTGATGTCCACACCTATGTAGTTGCGCGAGGGGTCTCTCTCGGCCAGTGCCACGGTGTATTCGCCCTTGCCACAACCCAACTCCAGCACGATGGGGTTGTCGTTGTGGAAGAAATCTTGGTGCCAATGTCCCTTCAGGGGGTTGTCGGTGCGGAATACCTCCTCGAATTCGGGTTGTACGAAGCACTCGAAGGTGAGGTTTTCGCGGAATTTGCGCAGTTTATCTTTACCCATATTTTACGGTCTACTCTGATTTTGAAAGTTGTATGCCCACTGCCGCCACACCTTTGACGGGGCGCAGGGGTGTTATCGTCATTTTATAATCTCCTTGTTTGTCGAATACCACATTGCGGCGGTAGGCTACCACATCCTCGCAACTCATGCCCACGGCATTTTTGCGGTGGTGGGTCACGAAGAGCAACGGCTCGCTGTGGTAGAGTGAGTCGGGTGTGGTGGTGGTGATGCGAAGCGACAGCGTGTCCTCACGGAAGACATCGGTGTGGAAGATGAATACACTGATATCGCGGCGTGTGGTGGTGTCGATGTTGGGCAACAGAATCTCCGCGCCACCGTCCCACTGCTTGAGGTCGGTGTCGGTGGCGTAGGATTGGCGACCCGTGCCGCAACTCCACATCATCATTACGGCAAACACCGGAGTGATGATTCGCGTGATTCGCATCCTCATTCCTCGTTATTGGTTGTTGTCGTTTTTCTGTGCGGGGGCGGGAGCATTCTCGCGCTCGGGACGGGAAGTGTTGTCTCTGCCCTTGCGGTTCTGCTCGCCTTTGGGAGCGTTGTCGCCTGCCTGACGGTTGCCCTTGGGGGCGTTGTTGCGGGCGTTCTGCTCTCTGGGGGTGTTGTCGCGACGGCGGTTCTCACGCTCCGCAGCTCCCTCCGCGGGGGCATTGCCTTCGCCACCCTCACGCTGCGAACGGCGCTCCTGACGGAACTTGTTGTTGCGCTGGCGGTCGTTGTTGCGGCGGTTGCGGGGATTGCGATCGTTGCGACGCTCCTCTCCCGACTGGGGTGCATCTGTTGCAGGTGCAGCCTCTGCGGGACGGTTGCCACCCTCCTGTACGTTCTGGGGCTTCTCTGTTCGCTCCTCCTTTTCGGGCTTCTCTACCTTCTCCGACTTCTCCGCAGGGGCGTTGTTACCGCCCTTGGGCGAATTACCGCGGTTCGAATCGCGACGACGGTCGTTGCGCTCGTTACGCTCGTTGCGGTTGTTGTCGCGCTCACGGCGCTGACGGCGTTGCGTGGGCTTCTCCTCGGTGGGGGTGTCGGTGGCAGGTGCTTCGCTCTGGGTGGTCGGAGTTGCAGCTGCTGCCTCCTGCTCGGGGGCATTGCCACGCTCCTTGCGG
Organism: Alistipes sp.; assembly: GCA_020026335.1. Classification (GTDB taxonomy): domain Bacteria; phylum Bacteroidota; class Bacteroidia; order Bacteroidales; family Rikenellaceae; genus Alistipes. Next base: position 4,036 of record JAHHQO010000007.1, read on the forward strand.
TTACCGCGCTTCTTGTTGCGCTTGGTCTTGTCGAAACGGGTGATGCTGTCCTCATCGGAACCCGAACGATAGGTCGGCTCCTCGACCTGCGAGCGTTTGTCGCCTGCATATTCCAGCTGGTCGGCCTTGCGTCCGGCACGGTTCATCGCCATAATCTCCTTCACGCGCGAGATGGGCAGGGTGGTGACATTGACCATGGCGTCCTTCGATGAGGAGAAACTCATCGTGCCTGCCAAAATATCGTTCTTCACCAGATACCAATCGCCCTCGAGGGTCTGCAACGGCTCTCTGAGTCGGGGGAACTCCTTGCGGGCATCGACATAGGTGTCGTACTCATACATCATACAGCATTTCAGCTTCGAGCACTGACCCGCCAGCTTTTGGGGGTTGAGCGAGATGTCCTGCACACGTGCGGCACCTGTGGTGACACTCGAGAAGCTCGACATCCACGAGGTACAGCACAGCTCGCGACCGCAGGCTCCGATACCGCCGATGCGGCCGGCCTCCTGACGCGCACCGATTTGTTTCATCTCGATGCGGATGTGGAACTGCTCGGCGAAGACCTTAATCAGCTCGCGGAAATCGACTCTCTCGTCGGCAATGTAGTAGAAGATGGCCTTGATTTTGTCACCCTGATACTCCACATCGCCGATTTTCATGTTCAGTCCCATGTCGGCGGCAATCTGACGCGAGAGAATCATCGTCTCGTGTTCGAGGGCGATGGCCTCCTGCCAGCGTTCGATGTCGTAGGGTTTGGCCTTGCGGTAGATTTTCTTGAACTCTCCGTTGTAGGGGTTGAATCCCGTGCGGCGCATCTGACGCGCCACCATGTCGCCCGTCAGCGAGATGATGCCGATGTCGTGGCCGGGCGAAGCCTCCACAGCCACGATGTCGCCCTCCTTGAGCGGAAGGTTATTGACATTCTGATAGAACGAGCGTCGGGTATTCTTGAATCTCACCTCGAAAATATCGGTGGGCATGTTGTCGGGATACTCGTCGAGCCAGTTGGTCTCGTGGAGTTTCATGCAGCCCCCGCAGGGCACTGCCTCAATCTCGGTATCCGTTTCGCAGAACGAACATCCTCTGCCGATTTCGGGTTTAATGTTTTTATATTGTTTTTCGTTGTCCATTTGAGGGTTAAATTTGTGTAAAGGTAACAAAAAAAAATTAATTTTCAGCCCTCATGCGTTATACTCTGTGTCGTATTTCCCGATAAATGAGGAAATAGTGCCGGGCAGTGGGTATCGCTCCGTTGCGATGGGCGAAATCCATCGGGGCGTTGTCTGTCGGCAGCAGCTGTAAATTAAGGGTGCAAAGGTACAAATTTTACATCTATAATGTCAATTTGCAGGCCTTTGCACCCTTATTTTTTTTGCGAGAGAGTCTTCTCCCGGTTCCCCGTGTCCCTACAACACGGGCAGACGGTAGGAGAATCCTATCGAAAGACGGAGTCGGTCTTCGGGAGTCACCATGTTGGGAATGCGACACTGGCGGAAGCTCTTGCCGCCCACATGGAGGTAGATGTGCATGTTGTTGTCCGCCATGGGGAAGAACTCCAGTGAGCCCTGATAGCCCCATGCCGAGAGGTAGTTGCCCGATACGAACTGGGCGTTGTCCTCATAGACCGAACCGCGGTCGTAGACACCCTTGAGCTGGAGATTCCACTTCTTGTGGAAACGGATGTTGGTCTCCCAGATGAGGGTCAGATACTCCACCGAGCGCGCCATGCCGTCCCATACCAGCCCCTCCTCGGTGCGCGACATGGTGCGGATAAGACCCGGATAATCGACATCGGCGCGGCGGTAGATGAAGTCCAGATAGCTCGACACGCAACCCAGGTTGAGTTGCTGACCGCCGCTGAGGGTGTATTCCCACTTGCCGCGGAGCAGCTCGCCGGCAGTGAATCCGTAGCGGAACTCGATAAGACGGTCGGCGAAGTTGCCGTTCCATGCGAAGGAGTAGTAGAGCGGCATACGGGGGTTGTGGTCATTGACGCCCAGCTGTCCGAACGACTCGGTGGTCGAGCCGTGGCGGTTGTTCACCACCTGGAGGATAACCTCCTGCGAGGAGGTGGGGCGGTAGGTGAAGGTCAGACCCGTGAGGTAGGCCTGCATATTGCCACCCAGACCGCTGTATTCGTAGACATCGATGGGATATTTCAGAAACTCGAAACCGCCCACTGCCAAAGCCTGACGACCGGCGGTGATGGAGTAGCGGGGCGAGAAATCATATTGCAGGTAGGCGTAGTCGATGGTGTTGGTGAGGTTCTCTGTCTCGAAAGCCTGTGTACCCTTGTGCAGACGCTGGCGGTAGTTGTACGAGAGTTTGTCGGTGATGTTGCCGTGGATACCCAGCATGAGGTGGTCGAAGCGGAACGCTGCCTCGTCACTGCCTGTGGTGGGGGAGGGGAAGTTGGCGTTGAACGACGCCATGGTGTGCAGGTCGATGTTTATCGAACGAGGCATCTGTTTCTTGGCGAGGTGTTCGACCAGTGATACACGGGTGGAGTCGGTGTCGGGAGTGACTGCCGAAGAGGTGAGGGGCAGAAGCAGAAGGTACAGACTCGAAAGAGTGAGTAGAGATTTCATCATATAAGAATAATGTTTTAAGGGGTAAGATCTGTTCTCACAAAATAAAGCAAAATTCGCGAGTTTTGCAAACTCTCACGACAACCCCACACCACACCTCGCCCACCCCGAAAACAAACACCGACAACCGCACTCCTCGCAGTGGCACAAAGGGTGACGGTGTCGGTGTGTAAAGGGTTGAGGGTGGTCTCCTCGCGCGAAATCAGCTGTTGCAAATCCAAAGCAAGGAGGGGGGCATTGATGCCGTACAGCTCCAATAAGTAGAAGGCGAGGGTGGAGGTGTCGCGCACAATGGCGATGAGGGCGTGTGCCGTGGAGTGACTCTTGGCGGTGTACAAAAAAAGCGGAAACCCGATGTGTGTCGGATTTCCGCTGCTATGATTTGTTGGGTGGAGTCTTACATTCGTCCCTCGTGGTCGCCCTCTTCGCGTGCCCATTCGCCCACCTCCATGTCTTTGATTTGTCCTTTGTCGAGGGTGAATCTCACTGCCGTGCGCACGGTGTGAAAACCGAAACAACCTGCCGCTCCGGGATTGATGTGGAGCAGTTGGTGGGCGGGGTCGTTCATCACCTTGAGAATGTGAGAATGTCCCGAGATGAAGATGCGGGGGTGATACTTCTCGATGAGTCGCGCACCGAGGGGCGAGTAACGGTGGGGGTAGCCGCCGATGTGGGTCATGACCACCGACACGCCCTCACAGACGAAATAGAGGTATTCGTGGTGGAGCAGGCGCGTGGGGTAGCCGTCACAATTTCCGTAGACCGCCTTCAGGGGTTTGAAGGCGTTGATGTTGTCCGACAACTCTATCGAGCCGATGTCGCCGGCGTGCCATATCTCATCGACATCCTTGAGAAAGTTTCTCAACTTGTCGTCAAAAGTGCCGTGTGTATCCGATATCAGACCTATGCGTTTCATGATTCAGTGCAATTTTCGTGAATCAAAGATACGTCTTTTTTCGGAACTCCTACTCTTTTTTCGGTTTTTGGGCGCGCGACTCCGACTTGTGCTTCTCCTTTTTACCTCCGCGCAGGCGGTAGCCCGAGAGGAGAATCCACACCACGACAAGACCAGCAAAGGTGATGTAGAGGAAGCGTCCGAAGCCGAGGAAGGAGTAGATGCGTCCCGTGTGGATTTCGAGAGCCACGTTCCACAGCGAGATGGGCAAATCGACCGCCTCCCGGGGCATGGGCAGGGCGTCACTGCCCTCGTAATACTCGACAAAGAATTCGCCGCAACAAAAGTCTCGGCTGTAACCTGCCACGGCGTGCGCTCCGAACGGAGAGCCGACCTTCAGCGGTGCAGGCTCGCCCGTGAAGTAGTCGGTGGCGGTGCCATCGGTTCTGTCCCACACATAGAGACCTGCAAACGAACCGCACAACCATTTCCCGTTGTCGGTGCGCTCAAAGACATTCTGCCCCATGACACTCACGGGAGGGGCTTTCACAACGGGCGTGGGTGTCTCGTCCAGCGATGTGCAGGAAAAGAAACCTTCCGATGTGGAGAGCAACCACTCGCCACTCACCGCGTCATAACGTATCATGCGCAGCTTGTCCGCCCACGGATTGGGGCTGTCGAGTCGTGTGCAGGGTATGGGGGCGACCTTCACCGAAGCCAGTGCCAGCAACACGGGCGGACGCAGTGCCCAGCCTGTGAGGGCGACAAAGAGCAGGAGGTAGAAGGTGTAACGACCCGGACGGTCGTGCCATTTGAGCGAGAACTTCATCAGCGAGGAGGCGCGGTGCTGTGCCTTGCCTTTGGGCTTGCGGCGTTTGAGGTACTTCTGAACACCCCAAAAGAGAAATCCCGTGATGCAGAGCACCAGAAAGAGAGCCGCCACGGCGTCCATCACCAACTTGCCGACCGTGCCGAACAGCTCGCCGCTGTGAATCATCCACACGGTGCGGAAGAGCGACACACGGCCGTCATCGTCAGCGTGGGGACGCAACTGCAAGGGTTGGAAATCGCGGTAGGGGGGACGCGCCACATAGAGCATCGAACGTGACATGACCACCAGCGAGTCGCCGTGGAGGGTCATGTCGCTCAGTCGGTCGTCCTCCTCCAGGTCCAGGGGCTGTGCCACCCACTGCCCGCCCTCGCGGCGGTAGAGTCCGAACTGCGCGGCAGCCCACAGCGTGCCGTCGGCGGTCTGCACCATGCTGCGGATTTGGTGGTGGTCGGCACCGTGGGGCAGTCCCTCATTGCGCAGGACGAAGTGTCGCCCTGTGGAGTCGCCCTCGAAGATGCCGCCCGTGCCATAGACCCACACCCTGCGCAGGGAGTCTTCCCCACGGGTGGAGAGCGTACCGCGCAGCAGTCCGTTGTTCCACTTGTCGAAGGTGTAGGTGCGGGGCAGGAGTCCGCGACTGATGTTGATGTCGGAGATGCTGCTCCTGTGGTTGAGCAGGATACCCGATATAGCAAACAACATCATAAACAGTCCGAACAGCAGTCCGAACCATTTATGATGTCTCCTCCATGAGAATTGTGTAGTTTTACTCACCGAAGTGTTAAGCGGTTTTGCGGCCGAGCCGTCGGTAGAGCAACCATGCGCCCGTGACGACAAACGAACCGAGGATAATCACTATTTGGTCGATATGTGCCGAGGGGTCGGCCCATATCCCTTCCAGCACGTGGATACGGTCGAAGACCTCCACTGCAATCCAGAAGATGATGACCGTGGCAAAGCCGTAGCGCAGACTCATGCCCCACGAGCCGTAGCGCGTGAGTCGCTCGACCATGAACAGCGAGCCGATGAGTCCCAGCATACCGTAGAGCAGTGTCACGGGGTGGTGGTCACCGAAGAAACGCTCGTCGTAGACGAACATGAGTGTGAGGTAGCAGGTCCACAACATGGTCATGACTTCCATACCTGCCACAATCGAGGTGTGGCGCGTCATCGGACGTGCGGCAATCTCCTTCTTGTGGTGTCCGAAAATCAGACGCTGCCACCAGTTGAGGAAGTTGCATCCGTTGGCGGTGCAGAAGAGGTAGAGCACCATGGTCATAGCCCAAAATCCGAAGGTTGAGGGCAGGAGCAGGTACTCGGGGCGACTTACGATTTCGTGGGTCACGGGGTCCAACTGGGGCTGGGTGCCGAAACGGTTGGCGAAGTACATGAACATGAAGTCGATGTTACCCATCCAGTAGAACATACCGCCGAAAAGACCCATGAGGGTCTGACGGGTGTCGCCCTTAACGAAAACACCTGCCACGATGAGCAGCAGTCCGATGCCGCCCATGAAAAGGCCTGCGTAGAACTGCTCCACACCGGTGGTGTTGTCTTTGAGAAAACGCGCCAGAATGTGAGTCACGGGCATGGCGATAAGGGTGACTGCTATCGAGCAGACGGCCATCATCCAGTGACGCTTGACGCTTTTCGCTGTGTTATTTGAGTTCATTTTGTTTCTTTTTATTGCCGGCATACCACAAATATACGGCCAAAATCACGAAGGCAATCAGAATGACTACCATTTCGGTGACGTGCTCGAGCGGTGCGATCCAAATCTCCTGGAAGAGATCCATGCGGCCGAGAATCTCGACGGGCGTCCACAGCACGATGACTGTGGGGATAGCCATACGGATATTGGCACCCCATGACGAGAGACGCAGCTGCTTGGCGAAGATGAAGAACGAACCGATGAAGCAGCCCACACCCACCAACAGGGTGACAATGCTGTCCTCGCCGAGGAATACGTCATCGTAGCAGAACATCAAGACCAGATACGAGGTCCAGAGAATCATAATCAGCTCGATGAAGGTCACAATCGAGGTGTGACGGGTCATCGGACGAGCGGCAATCTCCTGTTTCTTGCCGCGGAAAAGCATACGCTGGCACCAGTTGATGAAGTTGCAACCGTTGCGGGTCGAGAAGATGTACATCACCATAATCATCATCCAGAAACCGAACGATGCAGGCATGATGAGGTACTCGGGTCGTGTGATGACCTCACCCGTTACGGGGTCGAGTTCGGGCTGTGTGCCGAAACGTGTGGCGAAGTACATGAAGAGGAACTCCACCCAGCCTGTCCAGAAGAGCAGACCGCCGAAGAAACCCCACAGGGTCTGACGGGTGTCGGTGGTGGCAAACACACCGCGGATAACCATCAGAAGACCCACAAAACCCATGGCAAATGCCGAGTAGTGGAGGGTGGTCTCATCGAGGAAGTGCTCCATGAGTATCATTATGGCATGACCCAGCGGCATGGTGAAGAGAACCATCAGAAACGATGCCGTCGCGCGCCACCATTGCAATTTCTTGGGTGGTGTAGTCATTGTCATTGTGTTTTTTGTCATAATCAGTTAAAAAAATGTGTTAAAGTGTTTTATTTCAATTCGTCACAGTAGTAGCTGATTTTACCGCCCTCGTCACCGATTTGTACGTTGGCATCGTACCAGCTGATAATCTGTATCTTGAAGAAGCGCTCGCCGTCGGCGGTACGTACCACGTAGGTGTGGAACGAAGGGGTATATACCGGGGGAGGTCCTGCAAAGGTCATGGATTGCGAGAGCAGGGGGTTGGCCGAAGTCAGCGTCTTCTGCGGTCCCTTGTTGGGGTCGAACCAGGGGTAGTCTTCGACCTTACCCGCGAAGTTGCCTGCGAGAATCTGCTCCGAAACGTAGTGTGTCCAGTCTCTCATCGACCATACCACCGACACATCTTTGTCGGTATCGACCACCCATTCGGGATTCTTGGGCAGCTGCGAGAGTGAGGTCAGGCTTCGGTAACCGCCATAACCCATGTCTATCGCACCACCCAGTCCGTTACCGCTGGTGCCCGAGTTGGTACGCATGACATAACCGCAGAAAGCGATGTCCCAGTCGGTGCGCTCCTTCTGCTCGCCCTCACGAATATCCTTGTTGGGTCTTTCGCGGTTGAAGTATTCGCCCGTACGCAAATTGATGTAGAGCCAGTCGAAGGTCACCCCCGTGGAGTAGCCCGATTTGCGAGGCAGGTGTTGGCCGGTGAAGGGGGCAGCATCATACTTGGTACATGCTCCCGTCAGCAGCAGGGCAAAAAGTAAAATATGTGGTATTAATTTTTTCATTTTTTACGCTTTAATGCTTTCACCAAATTGTCGATTTTGAACTCCATCTGCACCCAGAAGCGTGCACCGGGAGTTGCCGGTACGTTGAACATGGTGATTCCCGAACCGAGGGTCTTGGGCACATAGTTGAACATGTTGTCCACACCGAGGGTGAGTTTCACCTTGTTGTAGAAGGTCTGCGATACCGAGAGGTTGCACAACACATAGGAGGGCAGGTCGCAACGGAAGTAAGCCTCGTGGCTCTGGTTGTCACCATCGAGGGTCAGACGGTCCTGCACATCGAAGGTCTTGCTACCCATGTATGAGGCGCTGAACACGGCGTTCAGACGGTAGTTCTTGCGGTTGAGCTTGTAGTCGAGGCTACCTGTTGCGGCGTGGGGCGAGGTGGTATTGACCTGCACACCGTCCTGCTTGCTCACATCGACATAGCTGTATGTGGCGTTCAGTGTCACGCAGTCCCACAGGTGCCAGCGTAAGAGGGCTTCGACACCTGCCAGACGCTGGCTGGCGAGGTTCTTGTACTCGAAGTTGTACTGCATGTCGTAGATGCGCCATACACCCTCGATTTTATCCTTGAACCAGTTGCCGTAGGCGGTGGTCGATACGAAGAATCGCTCGTTGTTGTACTCCACACCTACCGAGAAATAGTGGTTCTTTTCGGGCTGGAGGAACTCGTTGCCCTTAATCTGGAACATACCGAGGTGGTCCCAGTTGAAGAACAACTCCTTGATGGAGGGCGAACGATAACCCATCGAGTAGTTGGTACGAATGCTCCAGTTGTCGGTGGGCGAGTATTTCACCGCCAGCTTGGGCATACCCATGAATCCGAAGGCACGCGAGAAGTTGGTTCTGATACCTGCCGAAATCATCCATTGGGGATTGATGGTCCACTCGTCCTGGAGGAAGTACTCGGTCTCGTGCAGCGAACGGGTGGTCATCTTACGATTGACAAAACGGTCGGAGGTCAAATCATCGGTGATGTGCTCCACACCGAAAATCATACTGTGACCGTCGAGGTAGTCGCTGGTGATGGTGAGTCGCGGCTGGAGGATACGGCTGTCGTAGACCTTCTGGCGGTGGTCGATACGCTCGTGACGCTTGTAGCGGTCATAGAAGTCGGAGTGCATCGACACATTGATGCTGAACCAGTCCTTGACATTGTACGAAGCCTTGACACCTGCCGACCAGTTGGCGGCCTGGCTGAAGGTCATATCCTGAATCAAATCGAAGGTGTTCATGAAGAACGTACCGCCGTAGATTTGGAGTTTGAAGTTCTTGGTGTCGAAGAACAACTTCTGTGTTGCCGAGATGTGCTGTGTACCCTCGATACCCATGGGCGGACGGGGAGCCACATCGGTGATGATGATGTCGTGGGGCAGGAAGGGGTTGGCCTCCTGGGGATAGACCTTGCGGTCGTGCTCGTGCTGATACATGTTGAATGCATCGGTCTGGCTGTACCACACATCGGTCTGCGAGGTGAATTTCCCGGCTTTGAAACCTGCCGATACCCAGCTCTGTACGTTCTGGTGGTCGGCGTTCTTTTCATACATGTAGAGGAAGTCGTCCTTGCGGGGGTTCTTGTAGTTGCGTTCGTTCATCTGGCCATAGCGCACGCCTGCATCGATGGTCAGGGGTTGTGTAGTTTTTTTGGTGATGAGGTTGATGACCGCACCTGCTGCTCGCGAACCGTAGAGGGTACTGCTGGCACCCTTCACAATCTCGATGCGGTCGATGGCGTGGAGGTTGAATCGCTCGTAGTCGAGGTTACCTGCCATATCGCCCGTCATGCGCTCGCCGTCCATGAGGAAGAGTACGTGACGCGCGTCGAGACCCTGCATCGAGATTTCGTTACCGAAACCTACCTTCTGAATATTCAGACCGGGGGTCTCCTGCTGGAGTGCCTGCTGGAGGTTGCTGTAACCGGCCTCCACCAACTCCTTACCGCCCAATATCTGAGTGGTGACGGCGGAGTATTTGATGGGGTGAGCGGCACGTGAGCCTGTGACCACGATTTCGTTCATACCCATGACATCGGCTTTCATGAAGACGGTTTTGCTCGATGCCGCAGGTGCAAAACTGCCTGTGAGAGGAATAAATCCCAGGAACGAGATTTTGTAGTAGTGTGTCTTGGCTGAAAGGAGAGGGAGGTTGGCCACACCGTCACCGTTGGTGACAATGTACTTGGGGTCTTTCAGCTCTGCATTGTCAGCGTACTCGACATATGCACCGACCAAAGGCTGCTCGGTGCCGGTCTCGAGAACCGTAATCCGAACAGCCTTTTCTGCGGCAAATGTATATGAGAATAACGATGTGAATAAAAATAAAAGGATAATTTTAATTCTCATGGGGCGTTATCGTTATTTATGCTCTGCTTCCCACTTTGCGAGGTCTTCTTCGTATTTCTTCAGCAGCTCGTCATACTGTGCCAGCTTGCTCTTGTCGAGCTCCTGACGGAATATTTCTGCCTTGATGTCCATACCCAGCATATCTTTGAGCTTGAAGTCGATGTTCAGCTCGATTTCGTGCGTCTTCGAGTTGTAGTAACCGTTGATGGTACCCTTTGTGGGCATGGGGGTCTCGTTACCGCCCGAAGCAGGAATCATGTGTACGACACCGTTGTCCTTGCTGGTGAACTTGTGCCAACCTGCTCTCTCGTGTCCCTCGGGACGCTCGTTGAGTGCCAGTTCCTTGCTCTCGACGTCGCAGTCGAAGGCTACGAACATGGGCATTGCACCCACCTTGAACTTCTCCATTTTGATTCTTACGACATTCTCCGAAGTCTCCTCGGCGTTGACTCTCTTGTTCCAGTCGAAAGTGAACTTTGTGGGGCAGCCTGTGGGGAGGACGGTCTTGTCTTCACCGTTCATGTTCACCTTGCAGTAGGTAACGATGGTGCCGTCGAGGAAGCTCTTGGGCGAGGGTACGGGATCTGCGATACCGTGCTCCTCCTTGTATTTCTCGAGGTCAATCTCGTACTGCTTCTTCAACTCGTCGTACTTTGCCAGTAGCGACTTGTCGATGGTCTGGAGAAGGATGTTGGCCTTGATGGAAAGATAGTTGAAGTCGATGATGCAGTTAATCTTGTGGCTCTCGGTGTTGTAGTAACCGGTGATGTTACCCTTGGTCTCCGAAGGCAACCATGTATTACCGCCGTCCATCGAGATGTGGCCGTTGTTCAAGCCCTGGAACTTCACCCAGCCCTGACCTTTGTACTCGTCCTTGTCCCACTGGTTGGTTCTGATGATTTGAGCGTCACACTCGAAAGTGGCGGTCATGGGCATCGAACCTACCTGAAAGTTGACCATCTTGATTTTAACGATGTTGGCAGCCGTGTTGTTGGCGTCTACCTTGTTCTGCCAGTCGAAGTTGAAGATGGCGGGGCAGCCGGTGGGGAGGAGGGTCTTGTTTACACCGCCCATTTCGGCTTTAGTATAGAGTACGACATCGCCGTTGAGGAACTCTTTCTCCTCGGTGGTGAGGTCGATGGGGGTTTCGTCTTTGCTGTCGTCACATGATGACAGGGTGAACAATGCTGCGCAGGCAACGAGCGCAATCTGCAAGTGATAGAAAAGTTTTTTCATTTATTTAAATTTTGATATATTCTTTTATTTCCTTATATTATACGGCTGCAAAAGTACATTATGTGGAAGATTTCGACAATCGCACCGAGTTGGTATTTGGTGATTGCATTCTCTACCTACGAAAACAGTGTTAATACCTAAACCGTGGTATTATTTACTCCATTTTCGTGAAAAAATGCCCTAAATCTATCAATTTGAGAGTAATATTATGTTTAGTATGCATAATACTTAGTAGGTATATGAGGGGAGAGTGATATTAATAAATTTTAAAATACATAAGAAAAAAGGCGAACCCCCAATCGAGGTTCGCCTTTTCTGATATCACTTTTCAGCGAATATTATTTGTATTTGTCGCCCCACAGCTGTTCGATGCGGTCGGCCATCTTCGCTTCCGCGCTGTTTTGGCGGTCGGGCTCGTAGAATCGGGTGTTGGAGAGCGATTCGGGCATGAATTCCTGATAGGCGAAATGTCCGGGGAAGTCGTGCGAGTATTTGTAACCCTTGCCGTAGCCCTCCTGCTCCATGAGTCGGGTGGGGGCGTTGCGGATGTTGAGCGGCACGGGACGGTTTTGGGTGTCGTGCTGCACGAAGGCCAGCGCGCGGTTGATGGCGTTGTAGGCGGAGTTGCTCTTGGCACTCGTTGCCAGATAGATGGTAGTCTCGGCAAGGGTGATGCGTGCCTCGGGCATACCTATTTTATGTACGGTGTCGAAACAGGCATTCGCCAGCAACAGGGCATTGGGGTTGGCAAGACCGATGTCCTCCGATGCGAGAATGACGAGTCGTCGGGCGATGAAGCGCGGCTCCTCGCCTCCGGCCAGCATACGCGCCAGGTAGTAGATGGCGGCATTGGGGTCGCTGCCACGCACCGACTTGATGAAGGCGGAGATGACATCGTAGTGCTGTTCGCCGTTCTTGTCGTAGAGGGCGATGTTCTGTTGCAGACAGTCGGTGACATACTGGTCGGTGATGGTCACCTTGCCCTCGGTGGCTCCCACGATGATGTCGATGATGTTGAGCAACTTGCGGGCATCACCTCCCGAAAACTTGAACAAAGCCCCCGTCTCCACCACTTCGATGTCGCGTTCGCGCAACTCCGCATCGGTGGTCAGTGCCCGGTCGAGGAGGGTTTGCAACTCCTCTTCGTTCATGGGTTTGAGGGTGTAGACCTGACAGCGGCTCAACAGTGGAGAGATGACCTCGAAGGAGGGGTTCTCGGTGGTGGCACCGATGAGGGTAACCACGCCCTGCTCCACGGCACCGAGCAGAGAATCCTGCTGTGATTTGTTGAAACGGTGAATCTCGTCGATGAACAGAAACGGCGGTTTGGAGTCGAAGAAGCGTTGGCGTTTGGCACTCTCCAACACCTCTCTCACATCCTTGACACCCGAGGTGACGGCCGAGAGGGTGAAGAACGGTCTTTCGAGCTGTGTGGCGACAATCTTGGCGAGGGTGGTCTTGCCCACGCCCGGAGGACCCCACAGAATGAAGGAGGGCACGTTTCCCGTCTCGAAGAACTTGCGGAAAACGCCGTTCTTGCCCACCAGATGTTCCTGTCCGATGTAATCGTCCATGGTGGTGGGGCGCAGTCGCTCGGCTAATGGGATGTTTGGCATATCTTTATTTATGACTGATTTTTCGAGAACAAAGATAAGAATTTCTGAAGAAATATTTATATATTTGTAATGACCGAAAGCGTATCTTTTCCACGCCGAGAGTCCCTCATCGGAAAATTAACTTAAAACACTATAACTATGGAAGTCATCGACCCTGCCGAATCGAAAAGTGCAACTTTGGAGGTGAACAACGCCCAGCCCAATACCGAAAAAACCAATCCGGGTCCCAAGCCCTCGAATTATCTGGTCGGAGCTATCCTCTCGACCATCTTCTGCTGCCTGCCCTTTGGTATAGCGGCGATTATCTATGCCGGTCAGGTGGACAGCCTGTGGTATGCCGAAAAATATGATGCGGCACGCGAGATGTCGCGCAAGGCGAGCAAATGGATGTGGGCAGGTGTCATCACGGCGATAGCCTGCTGGGTCATCTACTTCACCGTGATTGTCTCGATAGGCATCGGTGCGGCAATGATGAGTGCCGAGTAGCGAAGACCTCTCATCGAAAATGAGTAAAGCGAAAAATGAATCGGAAAAAATCAGTGTCATCATGGAAGTTATTGACCCGCAAGAGCAGCAAAAGAACCCCGTGGAGGTAAACAACGTGAGAAGTGAGCAAACCCCTCCTCCGTGTGGCAAACCCTCGAATCATCTGGTAGGAGCTGTCCTTGCGACCATCTGTTGCTGTCTGCCCTGTGGTATTGTGGCGATTGTCTATGCCTCGCAGGTGGATACCCTGTGGTATTCGGGAAATTATGACGGAGCATACAAAATGTCGCACAAGGCCGGTAAATGGATGAGGATTGCCATCTTTTGGCCGTTCATCATTTATGGTATCGCCATTCTTATTGTGCTCTCGCTGGGTGTGCTGGGTGGTTTGGCCGGTGCGCTTTCCGGAGCGGCTCCCACACCCGAAGCATTGCCTTAATCCCCTAATTCCATGACGCAGAGACGGTCGCAACTCCTCGAAGGACTCCGACAGCGCAAATACCTGTGGGTGATTGCACTGGTGGTTGTGGTGCTGGTGGGGGTGTATTCGTGGGTCAATCCCCGTGGGGAGCTGATGCCGCGCTGTCCGTTCAAATGGCTCACGAGCTACGACTGTCCGGCGTGCGGTAACCAAAGAGCGTTGTATGCCCTGCTGCATGGCGATTGGGTGGGGGCTTGGCGGTATAATCCCTTTGTGTGGGTGGCCATGCCCTATTTTCTGCTGGTGGTCTTCACCACTTACGACCCCTCGTCCCTCGCCCGGCGATGGCGTCCCCGTGTGCAGCACCCGAAGGTGGTGCTGGTGTTTCTGGCGGTGACCCTCCTGTGGTGGGTGGGGCGTAATGTGATATGAAACTCAACTCAAAACGAATAATTATGAAACGATTGCTTTTATTGGTGGCATCGCTTCTGATGATAGGCGGAGTCATGGCGCAGGAAATTACCCCCGACGAACGCCGTGACCGTATGCTCAACAAGGGGTATAGAGGTTATGTGGGCGTGGGTGTGGCGTTCAATGTCAAGGACACCAACATCATCGACATCTTCGGAGCTGCCTATGAGGTGACCACCACCCACGGTTACCAGTTCTCTCCCCATTTCTTCCTCGGTGCCGGTATGGCGGTGCAGTACGTCACTACCATGGAGGTGGCACAGATTCCCCTCTTTGGCGAAGCGAAATTCTCTCTGTTGAAAAAGTGGGTCACCCCGTTTGTTGACCTCAAGGCAGGATATACGGTTGCAGAGAACGAGGGTGTCTATCTCAATCCCTCGGTGGGTGTGCGTTTCGGATTTACCCGCCACTTCGGTATGAATGTCAGCCTGGGCTACTCCTACCACGGCAATGCCTTCAACGGCAAACGCTATTTGGGCGTGGGTGACGAGATGTATAACTTTAATGCAGTGAATTTCAGAGTGGCGTTCGACTTCTAAACAGATATTTGGGTAATGATGCAAAAACAGTTGTGGATAAGTTGATGACCAACTGGTTGTGCAGTTGGAAGGATAAAAATATAGTTCAATGAAACACATTCATTGAACTATATTTTTTTATGCCTGAATCACGAAGGAAACAGTGTCGTGCAGAGACGGTCAGACAATCTGATTCTTGATGTACAACGTGTAGGTGACTATTTCGCCGTTCTTCTTCTTTACTTTATATATGGTATTCCCTTCGAGTCCGAGTCCTTTTCGCTGCTCTTCCCAGGAAATATCCTTTACGGGGCGGCCGTTTATCGAAAGAATCACATCTCCGAGTTCGAACCCTGCCTTTTGGGCTATGCCCCCTTCATACAGAATGTTGACAACCCATCCGTCGCAGATATCTGTGCGGTCGATGACGGCCATGTGGGTGGTTGATGATTTTGAATAGGTTGCTTCGCGGTTGTTCCTCTTCACCCATACGGAGGCATTCTCCGGATCGAGTATGATGTCGTAGAGTGACCAAATCGTGGTGCCGATGAGTCCCGAACAGAATTTTCCGGACATGGCACCTTTCTCGTTGAGAGAGTATTCTATGACGATATTATCCAACGTGTCGCCCATCGTGAAGCTGGAGGCGCGTAGGGAAACTTCTTCCGCCCCACCTCCGATACCTCCGGCCAGAGCGGCGTAACGAGCTTGAGGAATTTTTTCCAGATGAAGATTCGAGACGGCCTCTCTGGTGAGGCTTACGCTTCCTCCGCTGCCTATATCCATCACGAACCAGCCGTCAACGACATTTTCGGCGTCAATCGTCAGCTTTGACTTGATGTAGATTCTGTTGCCTTCAAATTTTGCATCGAGTTTCCGATAGCCCTCGGTCAGATGGGCCGGGACGGGGTGTTCGAGTGGCCTGATGAATTCTTCGCTGAAGTTGATCATCAGGGGGGATTGCAGCAGATGGGTGTTACCCAACAGACCGTCGGTGTATCTGCCCACAATATCACGCAGCCGGAGCACCGGAGTTATCTTGTTCGTGTAGTCCAGCTTTCCGCAATGGATTTTAATCGGATCGATGAATATATCGACCTGAATCATGTCCTTGTTACCTGCCCCTCCCCTCATATGGGATTTTGTTTTTTTACCGAAAGCATCCTGCTGACCGCTCACTTTCAGATAATCTTCATCGAGGTAGAGTAAGTCTGCTCCGGTATCATAGATAACGGAGACGGGGATTGAGTCATTCAAGGTTACCTGAAGGTAAAGGTGTCCATCAAAGATGAAACGAATGTCATCTTCAGGAATTGCCGCATGGCATTTCAACGATAGAAATGTCACGGATAAGCATAATAGGTAAAGAATTCTTTTCATAGGTTTGAGAGGTTTGGAAGGTTGGAATAATCAAATGTATGAATATTTTAAATAGCGTCCAAATATTTGTGATTCAATTGTTTGTTAGTATTGGTTGCTTTTGCCGAATGGTGCGGTCGATTCCTTTATTCGGGAACAAAATTCTTTATTTGGTTAATAAAATGTTCATACTCTCTGGTGAATAAAGCTATTTAGTAAAAATGTTTATTTACTTTTGCAATCCGGTAACCTGTTTGACATAACCAACTGAGGTGCGACTCATGGGGGGCGGCGATGAACCGCAGGAACGAGCGGCGGACGATGAGCCGTAGCCGAACGCCATATTTCCCCTGACGAAACACCTCTTATACATAGAGAATCATTCTATAAAAATAAATTAAACTATGTTAAAAAAGTTATTTGGATTTGATGCCCGGGTCATGTCTGTGAAGACAGAGATTCTTGCCGGTATCACTACTTTTCTTACGATGGCCTACATCCTGGCCCTCAACCCCGATGTGTTGAGCCTGGCCGGCATGAACAAGGAGGCGGTCTTCACCACTACGGTTATTGCCTCGATTCTCGGTACGGTCATCATGGCCTGCTGGGCAAAATTGCCTTTCGCACAGGCTCCGGGCGTGGGTCTGAATGCCTTTTTCGTCTTCACCATCTGCAAGGAGATGGGTAACTCTTGGGAGTTTGCGCTCACAGCGGTTTTCATCGAGGGTATCATCTTCATTCTGCTCACGTTGAGTAACCTCCGCGAGGCGATTGTCGATGCCATTCCCGCATCGCTGAAGAACGCCATCAGTGTGGGTATCGGTCTGTTCATCGCCTTCATCGGTCTTCAGAATTCGGGTATCATCGTCTCTCACCCTGCCACCATGGTATCGCTGGGCGACATCACCTCGGGTTCGGCACTGCTGGCCGTCATCGGTATCCTGCTCACCACCGTGTTGCTGATTCTCAAGGTCAAGGGCGCGCTCCTGCTCGGTATTTTGGCGACCACCATCATCGGTATTCCCATGGGTATTACCCACTATGGCGGTGTGATGAGCGTACCTCCCTCGATTGAGCCTATCTTCATGAAGTTCGACTGGAGCGATGTCTTCTCGACCAACATGGCTATCGTGGTGATGACAATGTTGTTTGTCGATATGTTCGACACCATCGGTACTTTGGTGGGTGTCTCGACCAAGGCCGGCATGATGCAGAACGGCAAGATTCCCAATGCCAAGCGTGCCTTCATGGCTGATGCCGTGGCAACCACCGCAGGTGCAATGCTGGGTACCAGCACCGTGACCACCTTCGTGGAGAGTGCTTCGGGTGTGGCTGAGGGTGGTCGTTCGGGTCTTACCGCCATGACCACCGCCGTGTGCTTCCTCATCGCCATCTTCTTTGCCCCCGTCTTCCTCGCAGTGCCTGCGGCCGCTACCGCTCCCGTGTTGTTCCTCGTGGGTCTGATGATGATGAGCCCCATCAAGGACATCGACCTCAACGACTTCTCGGAGGCCGTGCCCGCCTTTGTCTGCATCGTGTTCATGCCGCTGACCATCAGCATCTCCAACGGTATTCTGCTGGGTATCATCAGCTACGTGTTCATCAATGTGTTGAGCCGCAAGTTCAACAAACTCCACCTCTCGGTGTATATTCTCTGTGTACTGTTTATCCTCAAGTATTTCCTCTAACAGAACACCCCCACATAGAAACAGGACGGCTGCAGCTGTCGTCCTGTTTCCTTTTTTTGTGCTTTAGAAAAAGAGTTACCCACTAATTCCAAATTAATATGATGAAAAAACTCCTCCTTCTGCTTGCTGCCGTCATGGGCTTCGCTTCCGTTTCGGCACAGAATGTACAGATGCACTACGACTTCGGCCGTAACTTCTACGACGAATTGTCGGAGCGTCCGCTCTTCACCTCCACCGTGGAGATGTTCCACCCCGACGGCTGGGGCAGCACCTTCTTCTTTGTCGATATGGACTACACCAGCAAGGGCGTGGCTTCGGCTTATTGGGAGATTGCGCGTGAGTTCCGTTTCTGGAAAGCGCCCGTGTCGATTCACGTGGAGTACAACGGCGGTACGACCAACCGTTTCTCCCTCAATAACGCCTACCTCTTCGGTGCGACCTATACCTATAATAACAAGAATTTCTCGTCGGGTTTCAGCCTCACCGCATCGTATAAGTACATCGAGGGGCATCAGGCTCCCCACAACTACCAGTTCACCGGTACGTGGTATGTGAACTTCGGTCAGCGCGGCATCTGCTCGTTCAACGGCTTTGTCGATTTCTGGCGCGAGAAGAACTATGCCAACAACACCAGCTGCATCTTCCTCGCCGAGCCGCAGTTCTGGGTCAATCTCCACAAAATCAAGGGTGTGAACGAGAAGTTCAAGTTGAGCATCGGTACCGAGGTGGAGCTGAGCAACAACTTCGGTGGTCGCAAGGGCTTCTACGCCATTCCCACCATCGCCGTGAAGTGGAGCTTCAACTAAGGAGTGATATACAACCCAAATATTTTCTTCGTGATGTCCGACCGCAGAATGAATGCCGGTCGGACATCTTTTTTTTTGCCGACCAAGTGAATAATTTTATCGACTAATTTCTATATTTGCGATAACCAACCCTGCGGAGAGTCGCCCCGAATGCGATGAGAATATCGCGCGCGGGACGGACGGCACCTCCTCCGCCACTACTGTTTTTTACGGGTCATTCGTGTCGTCGTGACCGACTGAAATTTTGAGTTATGAAGAGACTGTTTTTGGTATTGGCGGCTATATTGCTCGTCGGCGGAGTCTCCGCTCAGAGCTACCGCTCCTCCTCGAAGAGTGCCAATCTGCGCACGGGTTATCACGGATTTGTCGATATGGGCTACACGGTCGGTGTCGGTGATTGGGGCGAGGGCAACGGCCGTTTGCAGGTGACCACCACCCACGGCTATCAGTTCAACCCCTACTTCTTTGTGGGTGGCGGTATGGGCTTCAGCTACTTCGACAATACCGATGTGCTGGGCATACCTATGTATGCCGCTGTCATCGGTAACCTCAAACCCGGTAAAATCACCCCCTTCCTGAGTATGCGTCTGGGTTATACGGTCATCACCGAGAGCTACGTGGACGGCGGTTCGGACGGCGGTATCTATTGCAACCCCTCGATAGGTGTGCGTTTTGCCACCAACTCGCGCGTGGGCGTCAGCTTCGCCATCGGCTACGAGGTGCAGAAAGACAACCTCTATGATGTCTATGACGGCTATAAGGTGGGTACGGCCAATGTCGGCGGTATCAGCTTCAAGGTGGGTATCGACTTCTAATCGCGATACTCTCTCCTGAGCGAAAAAAGCGTGTTGTCCGCATCGGACAACACGCTTTTCATATAAATATTTAATACTTGGTTTTACGCTTCGGGCTTGCGCAACTCCAGATACAACTCGTCGAGCTGTGACTGGTCGAGGTAGCCGGGGGCATCGAGCATCACATCGCGACCTGCGTTGTTCTTGGGGAAGGCGATGTAGTCGCGAATCGACTCCGAGCCGCCGAACAGCGAGCACAGACGGTCGAAACCGAAGGCCAGACCACCGTGAGGGGGCGCACCGAACTTGAAGGCGTTCATCAGGAAGCCGAACTGCTCCTGTGCCTTCTCGGGAGTGAAGCCCAGGCACTTGAAAATCTTGGCCTGCAACTTGGCATCGTGGATACGGATAGAACCGCCGCCGACCTCCGTACCGTTGCAGACGAAGTCGTAGGCGTTGGCACGTACACGACCGGGGTCGCTCTCCAGGAACTCCACATCCTCGGGTTTGGGCGAGGTGAAGGGGTGGTGCATGGCGTAGAAACGCTGGGTCTCCTCGTCCCACTCGAACATGGGGAAGTCAACCACCCACAGCGGAGCGAACTTCTTGGGGTCACGGAGTCCCAACTGCTCGGCCACCTCCAAACGGAGGGCGCACAACTGGGTCAGAGCCTTGAATTTCTTGCCGCAGAGGATAAATACCATGTCACCGGCCTTGGCACCGCACTTGTCGGCCATGGCCTTGACCTCTTCGGGGGTATAGAATTTGTCGATGGACGATTTAATCTTGTCTGCCTCCACACGAATCCAAATCAGACCCTTGGCACCTACCTGAGGACGCTTTACGAACTCGGTGAGGGCGTCAATCTGCTTGCGGGTGTAGGCGGCGCAACCTGTGGCTGCAAATCCGGTGATGTACTCCGCATCGTCGAATACCGAGAAACCGTGGCCTTTTGCCAGGGCGGTCAAATCGGAGAACTCCATGCCGAAACGCAGGTCGGGTTTGTCGGAACCGTACTTCTCCATGGCCTCAATCCAGGGCATCTGGCGGAAAGGCTCGGTGAAGTCGATGTGCATCACCTCCTTGAACATATGCTTTGCCCAACGCTCGAATACATCGATGATGTCCTGCTGCTCGACGAACGACATCTCGCAGTCAATCTGGGTGAACTCGGGCTGACGGTCGGCGCGCAAGTCCTCATCGCGGAAGCAACGTACAATCTGGAAATATTTGTCGTAGCCGGCAACCATGAGCAGCTGCTTCAAAGTCTGGGGCGACTGGGGCAGAGCGTAGAACTGGTTGGGGTTCATACGGCTGGGGACAACGAAGTCACGTGCACCCTCGGGGGTCGAACCTACCAGATAGGGAGTCTCGATTTCGAGGAAGCCCTCCTTGTCGAGGAAGCGGCGAATCTCCTGTGCCATCTTGTGGCGGAGAATCATGTTGCGCTGAAGGGGCGGACGACGCAGGTCGAGGTAGCGGTACTTCATACGCAGGTCATCACCACCGTCGGAAACCTCCTCGATAGTGAAGGGAGGAGTCTGTGCCTCGTTGAGGACGGTGAACTCCGACACCGATACCTCGATGTCGCCGGTGGGCATCTTGGGGTTCTTCGACTCGCGCTCGATAACGGTACCGGTCACGCGAATGACCCACTCGCGACCCACCTTGGCAGCTACGGTGCGCACCTCCTCGGGGGAATCTTCCTTGATTACAATCTGGGTGATACCATAACGGTCTCTGAGGTCGATGAAGGTCATCGCACCCAGATTTCTCACCTTCTGCACCCAACCGGCCAATGTCACGGTTTGGTTTACGTTCTCGGCTCTCAAACAGCCGCACGTATGGGTTCTGTACATAAGAAATATCTTTTATTGTTCGTTCAATTCAATTAACCCACAAAGTTACTCAATTTTCATCACTTCGTCACGATGATTCAACATTTTTTCGTATTAAAATAGGTCTGCAAATCAGTTTTTGCCTATTTTTGCAAAGACGGCAGTGGGGCGTGCGCGGTTTTGCGGTGCGCCTTATTGCGGGTTATGGCTTTAAAAATGTGAAAGATATGAACGAAGATAACATCAAATTGAGGGAAGCGGACGAAAAATTCATGCGTCTGGCACTCAACGAAGCCCAAAAGGCATTGGACAATGACGAAGTACCCATCGGTGCGGTGGTGGTGTCGGGCGGACGGGTCATCGGCAGAGGTCACAATCTGGTAGAGACACTCGCCGACCCCACGGCGCATGCCGAGATGCAGGCCATCACGGCGGCAACCTCCACACTGGGCGGTAAATACTTGCAGGAGTGTACGTTGTATGTCACTGTTGAGCCGTGTATCATGTGTGCCGGCGCCATTGCGTGGTCGCAGGTGGGTCGCGTGGTGTGGGGAGCCGACGACCCCAAAAAAGGTTGGCACACCTACACCGACAAGGTTTTCCACCCCAAAACCACAGTGGTCGGCGGGGTACTTCGGGAGGAGTGCGAGGAGCTAATGAACACGTTTTTCAAGTCGTTGCGTGGCTAAAAAAGCACGGATATTTTTTTGAGTTCCTTAAAAAATACCTATATTTGCATTGATGTACCCCTAAAAACGGGGTGATAACGAACCATAATCTAAATCAAATCGTATAAAAAGATGAAAAAGTTGTTATTTTCAATGATTGCTCTGCTGGGAGCAACAACCCTCTCGGCGCAGGACCTGTCGGCTGTCTATAACGAGGCTGCCGCTGCATTTGGTGCCAAGAACTTCAAGGTGGCTGCTGCCAAGTTCGAGCAGGTTATCGAGGAGGGTATCGACCAGGAGGGTGCCGAGTCGTTGGTAGCTACTGCCAAGACTACACTCCCCAAGTGCTACTATATGATGGGTGGCGGAGCAATCCGTACCAAGAACTATGACGAGGCTTTGGCTAACTTCGAGAAGTCAGCCGAGAAGGCCGAACTTTACGGTGAGACTCAGCAGATGGCAAAGGCCAACAACTGGGTGGCAAAGATTTACCAGATTCGTGGTGGTGAGGCTTTCAACTCGAAGGACTACAAGACCGCTGCCGATATTTTCGCAAAGGGTTACAAGGCTGACCCCGACAACACTTCTATGGCACTGAACCTCGCCATGAGCTACTGCGAGATGGGCGAGTACCAGAAGGGTATGGAGATTTACATGGCTATCGCTTCGAAGACTCACCCCAAGTATGCCGAGGACGTTGCACAGGCCAAGAAGATGATGGCACTCTACACCAACAACAAGGTGGCTGAGTTGCAGGGTGCAGGTAACTTCGATGAGATTATCACCATGGCTGACGAGCAGTTGGCAAAGAACCCCGACAACGCATTGTTCCACAATGTACGTTTGCAGGCTTTCCTCAACAAGAAGGATTACGCAAAGGTAATCGAGCTGGGCGAGGCTGCTGCCGCTGCACAGACCGATGAGGCTGACAAGTCGCTGATGTACTATCTGCTGGGTGCTGCTTACAACGCCAAGGAGATGAAGCCCCAGGCTATCGCAGCATTCAAGAAGGTGACCGCAGGTCCTGCTGCCGAGAACGCTGCCGCTGCATTGGCAGAGCTCTCGAAGTAATACCTCGAAAGACCAATATCATAAGGACAGACTCTTTTTCGGAGTCTGTCTTTTTTTGTGCCTGTATGTGACGTGGGTAGAGGAGGGCGAAAGTGCGAAGCGCGCGGCAGGTCACGTGGGGGCGGTGTGGAATGTTGCGCGGGGACGGAGCGGAAAGTTGAGCGGGAGCGGTGCAAAAAATCGCGCGGAAGGTGCGGGAAATCTCTCTCCGTGGGGGAGCGGTGCCCCTCGTGGCGGTTTTTCCGGGAAAACCTTGCGGGGGAGGGTGTCGGTGGAGGATATAAAATTTGGAATTGTTATAAAATTTTATGATATTTGATATACCGACCGACACCCTTCGGGGCTGAAGTCCGCCCTTCTGATTTGAGGAGGGATTTTTTGTGTAAATAAACAAACAGACCAATATGATTTCATGTTGTATATTCGACCTCGACGGTGTGATTGTCAATACGGCCAAATATCACTATCTGGCGTGGGTGGAACTGGCGCACAAACTCGGATTTGAGTTCACCCCCGAACAGGGCGAAGCCATCAAGGGAGTGAGCCGCATGGCATCGCTCGACATCGTGTTGCGTGCGGGAGGTATGCAGGACAAATTCTCCGATGAGGAGAAGCTGGCCCTCGCCTCGGAGAAGAACACCCGCTACCGCCAATATATCGCGCAGATGACCTCCGATGAGGTGCTGCCCGGCGTGAGAGATTTTCTGATGAAGTTGCGCGAGGCGGGCATCGTTGTGGTGCTGGGCTCGGCATCGAAGAATGCAGGTATGATTTTGGATCATTGCGATTTGCGTCCGCTCTTCGACGGTGTCATCGACGGCAACCTCGTGTCGAGAGCCAAACCCGACCCCGAGGTCTTCGCCAAGGGCGCGGAGCTGATGCACATCGCCCCCAAAGAGTGTGTGGTCTTCGAAGATGCCGCCGCAGGTATCGAAGCCGCCACACGTGCCGGTATGCGCTCGGTGGGCTTGGGTGGCAGTCCCCTGCTCTGCAAGGCCACGATGCAGCTGCCCTCGTTCGTGGGTTTCACCCTCGATGCTCTCAAAGAGGGGGTAGACCGATAAACATTTGAAAACCTGATTACCAACCGAAAAAAAAACTACTGATATGAACGAATTTTTGAAGACCGACCCGTGGAAACTCATCGAGGAGAAGTTCGACCCCGCGCGGGTGAAATCCTCCGAGTCGTTGTTCGCGCTGGGTAACGGCGTGATGGGCGGCAGAGCCAATTTCGAGGAGCACTACTCGGGCGAGTCGTTGCAGGGCAATTACATCGGAGCCATCTATTACCCCGACAAAACGAGAGTGGGGTGGTGGAAGAACGGCTACCCCGAATACTTCGCCAAGGTGCTCAACTCGGCATTCTGGATTGGCGTGGATGTAAAGATTGACGGCGAGGAGCTGGATTTGGCACGTGTGAAGGTCAAGGCATTCCGCCGTGAGGTCGATATGCGCCGCTCGGTGCTCACGCGCCGTATGACGGTCGAGATGCAGAACGGTGCGGAGGTCGAGGTGGAGGCCGTGCGCTTCCTCTCGTTGGAACGGCGAGAGGTGGGCGTTATCCGCTACGGGGTCAAACCGCTCAACCGCAAGGCGGTGGTGACCTTCTCGCCCTACATCGATGCCGATGTGCGAAATACCGATGCCAACTATGACGAGAAATTCTGGGAGGAGGTTCTCACCGATGGCGATGCCGTGCAGAGCCGCACCAAGAAGAGCGGTTTCGAGGTGGCATGGGCACAGCGTGTCGAGCTGGAGGGGGCTTCGTTCGAATGTCTGACCCGCCCCGAAAAGGTGATGCACCGTGCCGAGGTGGAGGTAGAAGCCGGACACTCCGCCACACTTTATAAATATACGGGTATCTGCTCCTCGCTCAACCACGAGAAAGGTGATCTCATCGCCGCTGCTCGCCGTGTGGCAGAGGAGGGGCACGCCGTGGGCTTCGATGCCCTGCTTCGTGAGCAGGAGGAGGCATGGCGCAAACGCTGGCACAGTTGCGACATCATGATTGAGGGCGACGACGAGTCGCAGCAGGGTATCCGCTTCTGCATCTTCATGCTGTTGCAGACCTATACGGGTGTCGATACCCGTCTGAATATCGGCCCGAAGGGATTTACGGGCGAGAAGTATGGCGGTGTGACCTATTGGGATACCGAGGCGTACTGCCTGTCGTTCTACATGGCGACTGCCGGCGAGCAGGTGGCGCGCGAATTGTTGGTCTATCGCTACAACCAGCTGGACAAGGCTATCGAGAATGCCGCCAAGTTGGGATTCAAGGACGGTGCCGCCCTCTATCCGATGGTGACCATCAACGGCGAGGAGTGCCATAACGAGTGGGAGATTACCTTCGAGGAGATTCACCGCAACGGTGCCATTGCCTACGCCATTCTCAACTATATCCGCTACACGGGTGACCGTCACTATCTGGCGGAGGGCGGTCTGGAGGTGCTCTTGTCGATTGCACGCTTCTGGGCGCAACGCATCACCTGGTCGGAGGCACGCAAGAAGTTCGTCATGCTGGGTGTCACAGGCCCCAACGAATATGAAAACAATGTCAATAACAACTGGTACACCTCCTACATCGCCTGCTGGTGTCTGCGCTATGCCACCGAGTCGGCGGCATGGGTGAGAGAGCATTGCCCCGAGGAGTATCGCCGCATCTGCGAGAAACGCCACTTCGACGAGAAGGCGGAGACCGAGCGTTGGATGTACATCAACGACAATATGTACTTCGGCGAGGACAAGGAGTTGGGCATCTTCCTCCAGCAGGACAACTACATGGATAAGGAACAGGTGCTGGTCAAGGACCTCGACCCCAGGGAGCGACCCATCAATCAGAAATGGTCGTGGGACAGAATTCTACGCTCGTGCTTCATCAAGCAGGCGGATGTTTTGCAGGGCATCTACCTCTTTCAGGAGAATTTCGATGTGGAGACCATACGCCGCAACTTCCATTTCTATGAGGCACGCACGGTGCACGAGTCATCGCTCTCGCCCTGTGTGCACTCCATTCTTGCCACCCGTATCGGCGACATGGACAAGGCTTACGAACTCTATCTGAGAACCTCGCGTCTGGATTTGGACGACTACAACCGCGAGGTGGAGGAGGGTTGTCATGTGACCTCCATGGCAGGCTCGTGGATGTCGGTGGTCGAGGGCTTTGGCGGTATGAGAATGAAGGAGGGCGTGCTCTCGTTCAATCCTGCCCTGCCCGAGGAGTGGCGTTCGCTCTCCTTCAAGGTGAACTACCGCGGTCGTGTGCTGACGGTGAAGGTGTCGCACGAGGGACTCTCGGTCGATAACGAGGGCGAACCCGTGGAGGTGGAGTTGCGCGGTGAGCGTCTCCTGCTCGAACGACACGCCGAGGTGAAATAGACCTTATTTAATAATATTGAGGGCGCGACTCTCCCGATGGGGTGTCGCGCCCTTTGTATTAAACCGCATAAAAAAACGCCACCCGAAAAAGGTGGCGTTTTTGTTTCGTATCGTTTTCCTGTGGAAGGTGTGGGCGGAAAAAGAAGATGGTCGGCGCGGTCGCTTGCTTTACGGCTCTCTTGCAGTCGGCTCTTGTTTGCTCGATGCTTCCTGCTGTCGGTCGTGCTCTTACTGTCGCCTTTCGCTTGTTTTCTCGCTCCCCGGCTCTCTCTCTCTCCCCCCCCCGATTATTGGAAAATGGTCTTGGTGATGATGGTGGTGGCACCCTGATTGCGGGTGGTGTAGTCCTTGGCGGTCTGACTCGCCTTGTGCAGGGCTTCGGGGTCGTTGAGCAGGGGCGCAAACCAGTCGCGCAACTCCTCGTAGGTGGTGACCGAACGTGCGGCACCGAGGGTGACCATGTCACAAGCCTCCTTGAACTTGTGGTAGTTGGGGCCAAAGGCTATCGGCAGACCGAAGGTCGCAGCCTCGAGAGTGTTGTGGATACCCACTCCGAAACCTCCGCCGATGTAGCTCCATGTGGCGTAGCCGTACACCGAGGAGAGAATACCCACGGTGTCGAGCACCATTACCTGCTTGTCTGCGAGAGGAGTCTCGGCTGTGCAGGCGGTGTATCTCACCGCACCGCCGCGTGTCTCGTCGATGAGACGCTGTATGCGTCCCTCGTTCATCTCGTGAGGTGCGATGACAAACTTGATGGTGGGGTTGTCGTTAATCAGACGAATGAGCAAATCCTCATCGGGACCCCATGTCGAACCGGCAACAAAGAGTCGGGTGTCGCCCTTGAAACGCTCCACGAGGTCGATTTTCTTCGCTGCCTGTGCAATCTCTGCCACGCGGTCGAAACGGGTGTCGCCGGCGATGAGTACGTTGTCGAATCCCAACTCGGCGAGCAGGGTCTTCGACTCCTCGTTCTGCACGAAAAGCGTCTCGAAGGTCTCGAGTGCCTGACGCCACATACCGCCATAGGGACGGAAGAAGATGGAGTTGCGGCGGAAGATGGCCGATACCACAAAGGTGCGAACCTTGCGGTGGCGCAACTCCTTGAGGAAGTTGAGCCAGAATTCGTATTTCACGAAGATGGCTATTTCGGGATGAGTTATATCGAGAAATTGGCGGACATAACTCGGACGGTCGATGGGAAGATAGAAAATATAGTCGGCCCCCTGGTAGTTCTTGCGGATTTCGTAGCCCGAGGGCGAGAAGAAGGTCAACAGAATTTTGTATTCGGGATGTTCTTTGCGGATCTTTTCGATGATGGGGCGTCCCTGCTCAAATTCGCCGAGCGATGCCACGTGTATCCACAAAATCTTGTCTTCGGGACGTATGGCGGCCTTCATTCGTCGGAACAGGTCTTTGCGACCCTCATACCAAAGTTTGGCTTTACGATGTTTCGGGGCGATGAGCCTGATGACCCACGCATAGAATATCAGACCGAAATTATAAATCCACATTAGCGTGTGATGATTTGGTGATAGTGTTTATGTTCTGTTTTGCCGTTGAGGTGTTTCCTCCGCCGGATGGAAATACGCCCAAAGGACACATGGATTTATCCATGCAGTCTTGCAAAGGTAGGTAAATTTGTTTAATAATGCAAAATTACCAGTTGAGTTCCAGAGCGTTCTCCGTGAAGCGTACCTGCAACGAGCCGTCGGGGAAGATATCTACGGCCGCCAAATCGAACTGACATTCGTCGGTGATGGCGTAACACGAGAGGTAGGCCTGTGCGGCACGGCGCAGTGCGGCGGCCTTGCGCGGTGTGAGGGCATCTTCGGGGGTGGTGAGTCCTCCGGCGCGCCGGGTCTTCACCTCCACAAAGTGAATGATGAACTCCTTTTCGGCGACAATGTCCAACTCGTAGCGTCCCTCGCGCCAGTTGAGGTGGCGGATTTGGTAGCCGTGGTCGCGCAGATAGTCGGTGGCGGCTCTTTCGCCCTCGCGTCCGATTTCCGATGTGGTCATGTTACTGCTCTTTGTTGAGATAGGCTTCGACAGCCTCTTGTGAGGGAGGACTGCCGCGAAGAAAAACCACCCCCACTCCGACCTTCGGAGACAATGCTCCGAGGGTCGGACGGGGCGGCTGTGGTCAATGGGGGCTTACTGAAGGAACGAGAGGTCGTCACCGGGATTGACCTCGTAGGTCTCTTCGCCCTTCTTGAAGATACGCATCGGACGCTTGCCGATGAGTTCGAGCTTGTCGCCCTCGTAGTGGAGCATACAACCCTCGCGAAGACCTACCACACGCATATCGGGGTTGGCCTCGATGTACTCCAAAATACGCTGCTCGCGGGTCTCGCCGGCGTGTCCCTCGGGATTGGCGTCGAGATAGTGGGGGTTAATCTGGAACTTGACGGCTCCGATGGCGCGGAACGACTCGGGCTGCACGATGGGCATATCGTTGGTGGTGCAGATGGTGGGGCAACATACGTTGCTGCCTGCCGACCAGCCCACGTAGGGAGTGTCCTCCATGATTTTGTCGTGAATGGCCTGCATGAGTCCCTGCTCCTGCATCTTGCGAGCCAGTGCAAAGGTGTTGCCACCGCCCACACATACGGCCTCGGCACGGCGGATGAACGCTGCGGGGTCTGCCTCACGGTGTACCGATTTGACAGTCACGCCAATTTCCGAAAAACGCTCCTGAACTCTGCGCTCGTATTCTTCGTAGGAGAAAGTCACTGCCGCATAGGGTACAAAGGCAATTTCGCGGATACCCGACAGGAATTTTTCGATTTGGGGCATGGGATAACGCAGATATTGCTCCCCGGCGTTGGTCGAATTGGAGATGAGAAGTAGTTTCATAATATTTTGATATTTAGTTAGTTATCTGTTAAAGTGTGCTAAATGTCTGAAAAATTGTGAATAAAAAAAACATTGCTTTTGTCAAAAGTAATAAAAAAAGTGTTATTTTTGCCGAAAACATAACTGCTATTTGAATAAAATAGAAACTATTTCAAAATAAATGTTTAACTAAAAATTTAAAATTATGTCAGAAGTTCAGTCAAAGGTTGTCGAGATTATCGTAGACAAGTTGGGTGTGAAGGAGTCGGAAGTAGTACCCGAAGCAAGCTTCACTAACCACCTCGGTGCAGATTCACTTGACACTGTAGAGTTGATTATGGAGTTCGAGAAGGCTTTCGATATCCAGATTCCCGACGAGGATGCTGAGAAGATTGCCACTGTAGGTGATGCTATCAGCTATATCGAGGAGCACAAGAAATAATTTTTAAAACACAAACCTTTTTCACGGCATATAAGCCTTAATAATTTATGACAGAAAGAAGAGTAGTTGTAACGGGCATTGGTACGATCAACCCGCTGGGAAACAATATAGAAGAGTTTTTTTCTAATCTTGAAAAGGGTGTCAGTGGTGCAGGACACATTACTCGTTTCGATGCAGAAAATTTTAAGACTCAAATAGCTTGTGAAGTAAAGAATTACGACCCGTCTCAGTATTTTGACAGAAAAGAGGTGCGTAAGTATGACCTCTTTACCCAGTTTGCCCTCGTGGCTGCCTCTCAGGCAGTCGAGGATGCTGCGTTGGATATGGACAATATCGACAAGGAGCAGGTGGGTGTCATTTGGAGTTCGGGTATCGGAGGAATCAAATCTTTCTTCGATGAGTGCTTGGACTGGGCCGCAGGATCTGGAATCCCGCGGTTTAGTCCTTTCTTTATTCCTCGTATGATTTCCGACATCGCAGCCGGTTTCATCTCTATGAAGTATGGCTTCATGGGACCCAACTACTGCACCGTGTCGGCATGTGCTTCGTCTAACCACGGACTCATCTCGGCTCTCGATGCCATTCGCTATGGCAAGGCCGACATGATGGTTGCCGGAGGTTCGGAGGCTGCGGTCAATATCCCTGCTGTGGGTGGTTTCAACTCCATGCAGGCACTTTCGACCCGCAACGACGACCCCGAGCACGCTTCGCGTCCCTTCGATAAGGACCGTGACGGTTTTGTTATCGGTGAGGGTGCCGGTGCGCTCTTCCTCGAAGAGTATGAGCACGCCAAGGCTCGTGGTGCGAAGATTTATTGTGAGGTAGTAGGTGGCGGTGCTTCGGCAGATGCTTACCACTTCACCGCTCCCCATCCCGAAGGAAAGGGTGCCATCAAGGCCATGAAGGACGCGTTGAAGGATGCCGGTATCCAGCCTGAAAATATAGATTATATCAATGTTCACGGAACATCTACCCCTGCAGGTGATATCCCCGAATTGAAGGCCGTTTCCGAAGTGTTTGGCAGTCATGTCTATGACCTGAACATCTCGTCGACCAAATCTATGACAGGTCATCTCCTGGGTGCAGCCGGTGCAGTAGAGGCTTTGGCTTGTGTCTTTGCCATTACTCACGGTGTTATCCCTCCCACAATCAATTGTGAAAATCTCGACCCGAACATCGACTCGAAGTTGAACCTGACGCTCGGAACCGCACAGAAACGTGAGGTGAAGTATGCGTTGAGCAATACTTTCGGATTCGGTGGTCACAACTCGACCGTGATTTTCGGAAAACTTTAATATCGTTCTTATTCCAAAGTGCTGGATCTTATACTTAGACCTATAAGAAGGAACTTCGGAAAGGATAAGGCGTATTATACCATGGTCGATGATATGTTCGGATTTATTCCGCATAACATCGAACTTTACAAGCTGGCTTTGATTCACAAGTCAGCTTCTTTGGTTTTATCCGACGGGCAGTCGGTGAACAACGAACGCCTCGAATTTCTGGGTGATGCCGTTATCGAGACCGTCACTTCCGATTTCCTCTTTATTGATTACCCCGGCCACGACGAGGGCTTCCTCACCAAGATGAGAGCCAAAATCGTCTCGCGTCAGTCGCTCAATGCACTGGCCATCAAGCTGGGTTTGGACCGCCATCTGATTTCCAACGGCGGTGCCACACTGCCCCAAAAGCACATCTATGGCGATGCTTTCGAGGCAATGATGGGAGCCATCTATCTCGACCAGGGATATGATTTTGTCAACAGGTTGTTGATTAATGATATTTATGCCCGCTATCTCTCGATTGACGAGCTGTCGGAGTCGGAGACCGACTTCAAGAGCCGCCTCATCGAGTGGTGTCAGAAGAACCGTCGTCAGATTGTCTTCCGCACCGAGCATGACAAAAGCTATGTTCCGAGTCGTCCGATGTTCTACTCCACGGTGTTGATTGACAACATCGAGGTGGGCCACGGTTCGGGCGAGTCGAAAAAGGAGGCCGAACAGCAGGCCGCATTCTCCGTTGCCGAGTATATGAGCGACGAGCAGTGTGCCGTGCTGATGGACAAAGTGGACAAAATAATCCAATGATAAAGCGATGAGCGAACTCTCCGACAAAATACAGTCGCGTGGGGCGAAGTCCCTCACCGACACCGAATTGCTGACTGCCCTGCTGGGGGACGCGTCCCTCGCTGAAGCGGTATTGTCGGAAGCGAAGGGTTTGCTCTCCGCACTTGCGTATGAAGACCTCTCGCGTCTGCGTATGACGGGCGGTATGGGTTTGCGCCGTGCCGTGACCGTTGCCGCGGCGGCAGAGCTGGGTCGCAGGGTGGCTGCCCTCCGTGCGCGTGAGGCCGACACCATCTCATCGAGTGTCGATGTGGTGCGTCTGTTCCGTCCCCAGCTGGAGAACCTCACCCACGAGGAGTGCTGGGCGGTCTATCTCACCTCATCGAACCGCATTCTGGAACGCCAGCGCGTGAGCCAGGGCGGTGTGCAGGCCACGGTGGTGGACCATCGTCTGATTGTCAAACGGGCGTTGGAGTTGTTGGCCACGCAGATGATTCTCATTCACAACCACCCGTCGGGTGCTGCCGAGCCGAGTGCACAGGACAAGGTGCTCACCGAGCGTGTTGCCCGTGCAGCCGCGCTTTTCGACATCCGTCTTCTCGACCACATCATCATCTCGCGCGAGGGGGATTTCTCCTTTGCGCGTGCCGGTCTGATGGGCTAATTCCCGGGACGAGAGGGGGTGAGAGAGGCGAGAGAGAGGGGTGAGCAAGTAGAGTGCTGCCAAGGTGTGAGCCGAGAGTTGCGTCTGTGAACGAGCAGGATACTGTTGGTGAGCCGACCCCAAGTCACAAGGAGTTGCCGCATTGCAGTTCTGTTCCTATCGCAAGACGGAAAACATTGCAGATTTTGTTCCCAATCTATAAAAATGACGATACCGAGGTGTCGTCATTTTTTTTGTGGCCACTCATGCGCTCCGCAACATTTTTTTCTGCCACGTCATCACGCTGTTTCATGTCATTTCGTCTACCACACGCCCAGCCGTGCTCCCGCTCGCTCGAAACCGTGTGCACCTCTCCGTCTGACAGGAACCACCCACTTATTTCGACACTATCATCGCTCCCGTTTTTCCCGTTATTCCGCTTCTCTCCGCACGTCTGCACCCGTTTCCGAAAACTGCTCCACACGACCTCCCCGCACCATGGAGTCCCCTCCATCGGGGAATATTGTCGGATAGAGAAAGAAAGTTGCTTCTAAAATCCTTATATTCCTATTTATTTTGTACTTTTGTAATTCTGTAAAAGACAATAAAAGTAATCGATTTAAAGATATAGAACAATGACTCAAGAAGAACTTTTCAAGAAGTTGGTCGCTCACTGCAAGGAGTACGGTTTTGTATTCCCCTCGAGCGAGATTTATGATGGTCTGGGAGCCGTTTACGACTACGGACAGAACGGTGTGGAACTGAAAAACAACATCAAGCGTTATTGGTGGGACTCGATGGTCAAGCTGCACGAGAATATCGTGGGTCTTGATGCTTCGATTTTCATGCACCCCAAAACTTGGGAAGCATCGGGTCATGTGTCGGCCTTCAATGATCCCCTCATCGACAACAAGGACTCGAAGAAGCGTTACCGCGCCGATGTCCTGATTGAGGACTGGATGGCCAAAATAGACGAGAAAATCGAGAAGGAGGTAGCCAAGGCCAGAAAGCGTTTCGGCGAGAGCTTCGACGAGGAGAAATTCCGCGCCACCTCACCCCGTGTGCAGGAGGAGCTGGCAAAGCGCGAGGCAGTTCACACCCGTTTTGCAAAGGCCATGAACGACAACGACTTCGTGGAGTTGCGTCAGATTATCCTCGACTGCGAGATTGCCTGCCCCATTTCGGGTACTCGCAACTGGACCGAGGTGCGTCAGTTCAACCTGATGTTCTCGACCCAGATGGGTTCTACCGCCGACGGTGCCAACACCATCTACCTGCGTCCCGAGACTGCACAGGGTATCTTCGTTAACTTCCTCAATGTGCAGAAGACCGGTCGTATGAAGATTCCTTTCGGTATCGCACAGATTGGTAAGGCTTTCCGTAACGAGATTGTCGCTCGTCAGTTCGTGTTCCGTATGCGTGAGTTCGAGCAGATGGAGATGCAGTTCTTCGTACGCCCCGGCACCGAGATGCAGTGGTGGAACGAGTGGAAGAACACCCGTATGGCTTGGCACCGTGCACTGGGCTTCGGTGACGAGAACTACCAGTTCCACGACCACGACAAGCTGGCTCACTACGCCAACGCAGCTACCGATATCGAGTACAAGTTCCCCTTCGGCTTCAAGGAGGTGGAGGGTATCCACTCGCGTACCGACTTCGACTTGTCGAACCACCAGAAGTTCTCCGGCAAGAAGATGACTTACTTCGACCCCGAGACCGGCGAAAGCTATGTTCCCTACGTTGTCGAGACCTCTATCGGTGTTGACCGTATGTTCCTCCAGGTGATGTCGGCTGCCTATACCGAGGAGAAGCTGGAGAGCGGCGACTCGCGTATCGTTCTGAAGTTCCCCGCAGCTTTGGCTCCCGTGAAGGTGGCTGTTCTGCCTTTGGTCAAGAAGGACGGCATGCCCGAGAAGGCACAGGAGATTGTCAACCTGCTGAAGTACGACTTCAACGTGGCTTACGAGGAGAAGGATTCGGTAGGCAAGCGTTACCGCCGTCAGGACGCCATCGGTACTCCTTTCTGCGTGACTGTCGATGGTCAGACTTTGGAGGACAACACCGTCACCGTACGTCACCGCGACACCATGGAGCAGGTGCGCGTATCTATCGACAAGCTGCACGCTATGGTCGAAGAGGAGTGCTCTTACCGCAAGCTCTATAAGAAACTGAATCTGTAAAAATCTTCCGGACTTATGGAAAAGAAGAAATCCATGACCCGTATTGTTCTGGTCATAGCGGCTTTCCTTGCCATCGCTTTCGGTGCTGGTTATCTGGTGGGCCGCTTAGCCGCCGAAGTGATGAATTGACCGTGGGACGCATCCTTGCAATAGACTACGGAACGAAACGCACGGGAATCGCCGTGAGCGACCCCTTGCGTATCATTGCAGGCGGTTTGGATACCGTGGACACCAAGATATTGGAGAAATGGCTCGCTGACTACTTCCAGAAGGAAGATGTCTCGACCATCGTGGTGGGTAAACCCTCGCAGATGGACGGCACGCCCTCGGAGACGTGGCGATTTATCGAACCGCTGGTGGCACGACTCAAAAAGGCCTATCCCGACAAGGAGGTGGTTCTCCACGATGAACGCTTCACGTCGGTGATGGCTCACCGCACGATGCTGGAGAGCGGAATCGGTAAAATGGCACGACGCAACAAAGCGTTGGTCGATAAGATTTCCGCCACGATTATTTTACAAAGTTATATGGAATTTAACCAATGATTTATCCTATTGTAGTATATGGTGATGAGGTGCTTCGCACGAAGTGCCACGACATCACACCCGACTCGCTGGATGTGAAGAAACTGGTGGAGGATATGTTCTCGACACTCGAAGTGGCAGAGGGCGTAGGCCTTGCAGCTCCTCAGATTGGTAAGGATATCCGTCTGTTTATTGTCGATTGCACCCCCTGGGCCGAGGAAGACCCTTCGTGTGCCGACTACAAAAAGGCGTTTATCAATGCCGAAATCTACGAGATGTCGGAGGAGACAAAGACCTACACCGAGGGATGTCTGTCGATTCCGGGCATCAATGCCGATGTTCGTCGTTCGCTCTCCATCCGTATGAGATATATGGATGAGAACTTCGAGGAGCATGACGAGGAGTTCACCGGTCTGAAGGCGTGGGTCATTCAGCACGAATACGACCACATCGAAGGTCATGTGTTTACCGACCGTGTGTCGCCCATTCGCAGAAACATGATTCGCAACAAGCTCGCCAACATCTCGAAAGGCAAGTATCGTTGCTCCTACAAGACGCGCCGATAAGGCCGTCCGAGAGGATTAGACAATATGCAAAATCAGCCCGAAATTGCTTTCGGGCTGATTTTTTTGTGTCCATACCGCAAGGGTGGGGGATTGAACGGGGTTGTTGCCTTCGTGGGGCAGAAAGGCGTTGTTGGCGTCCCGTGCCGCGGTGGGGTAGGGGCATAAAAAATCCGGACTTCGTGGTGAAGCCCGGATAAATTGTTGTGCTGTTCAGTGATTAGAACTTGTAGGTAGCACCCAGCGAGATGACGATGGGGTTCTTCCAATACTTGTGGGTCTGAACCATCCATTTTACATCGGCTGTGAGGTCCCAGTGGCGAGCCAACTTGAAGTCGGTACCTGCACCGAAGTTGAAACCGCAAGACCAGTCACCGAGGTCATTGGCACTGATACCTGCCTGAGGATAGATAGCCCAGCAGTCAGCGATGTTGAACAGGTAGTGAACATTGACATTGAAGTCAATAGAGCAGTTGTCCTCGCAGATAGCCATCAAAGTAGGTTCGATACGCCAGTTGTCGGTGAAGCTGTAACGGCCGCTTGCACCGATACCGAGAACGGCACCATCGGCACCTGTGTTGGTGTATATACCGAGTTTGGGACCTACTGCCCAATTACCTTTGTCCTGAGCAGAAGCTGCGCCGAATGCAAAGATGGCTGCAACAGCCAATAACAAAAACTTTTTCATAGTCGAATGAATTTAGTGTTTCTTAAATCAAACTTAGAACAAATATAACATAAAAATGCTCATATCTCAAAAAAAATCAACAAAAGTGACCTTTTTTTAAACCAAAGGAAGAATGATTTATTTCCGTGGGGACAAAAAACGGTGGAACCCGAGAGGTTCCACCGTTGGTAATCTATCTCTGAATCAATTATTTTTGCTTCAGTGCAGCGTGAGCAGCAGCCAGTCGTGCGATAGGCACACGGAAAGGCGAGCAGCTGACGTAGTTCAGACCTGCATAGTGACAGAACTCTACCGATGAGGGCTCACCGCCGTGCTCTCCGCAGATACCGCATTTGAGGTTCTCGCGGGTGCTGCGACCCTTGAACACAGCCTCACGAATCAACTGGCCGACACCGTTGCGGTCGAGAATCTGGAACGGGTCGTTGTGGAGGATACCCTTCTCGAGGTAGATAGGCAGGAACTTGCCAATATCGTCACGCGAGAATCCGAGCGTCATCTGGGTAAGGTCGTTTGTACCGAACGAGAAGAACTCGGCAACCTCTGCAATCTGGTTGGCGGTAACGGCTGCACGCGGAACCTCAATCATGGTACCGACCATGTAGTCAATCTTGTCGTTACGCTCCATGAATACCTGGTTGGCAGTCTCGTCGATGATGTTCTTCTGATAACGCAACTCCTTGTGGTTACCTACCAGAGGAACCATAATCTCCACATGAACGGGAAGACCGGTAGCCTTGACATTCATGGCAGCCTCGATGATGGCACGAGTCTGCATCTCGGTGATTTCGGGATAGGTGTTACCCAGACGGCAACCACGGTGTCCCAACATGGGGTTGAACTCTGCCAAAGCCTCAATCTTGGCCTTAATCTTCGAGATAGGCAGGTGCATCTCCTCGGCCATCTCCTTCTGACCCTTCTCATCGTGTGGTACGAACTCGTGCAAGGGGGGATCGAGCAGGCGGACAGTCACCGAGTAACCCTTCATGGCCTTGAACAGACCCTCGAAGTCACCACGCTGGATAGGCAGCAACTTGGCCAGAGCCACACGACGGCCTGCCTCATCGTCAGCCAAAATCATCTCGCGGATAGCCTTGATACGGTCGCCCTCGAAGAACATGTGCTCCGTACGGCAGAGACCGATACCCTCGGCACCGAACTCAAATGCCTGTGCGGCATCCTTCGGAGTATCTGCATTGGCACGAACCTTCAGTACCGAATATTTGCCTGCCAAATCCATCAGCTGGCCGAAGTCGCCGCTCAAGTCGGCAGCCTTGGTAGCCACCTGACCGAGATAAACCTCACCGGTCGAACCGTTGAGTGAAATCCAGTCGCCCTCCTTCACGGTGAAACCGTTGACCTTGATGGTGCGAGCCTTGTAGTCGATTTCCAACTCACCGGCACCCGATACGCAGCACTTACCCATACCACGGGCAACAACGGCCGCGTGAGAGGTCATACCGCCACGTGCGGTGAGGATACCTGCTGCGTCGAGCATACCTTTCAAATCCTCGGGCGAAGTCTCGATACGCACCAGAATGGCCTTCTGGCCTGTCGCTGCGAGTACCTTCTCGGCATCGTCGGCGAAGAATACAACGGGACCTGTCGCTGCACCGGGCGATGCGGGCAGACCCTTGGTGATGACCTGTGCCGAAGCAATGGCCTTCTTGTCAAATACGGGGTGGAGCAGCTCGTCGAGCTTCTGGGGCTCGCAACGCAATACGGCGGTCTTCTCGTCGATGAGACCCTCGCGGAGCATATCCATCGCAATCTTCACCATGGCAGCACCCGTACGCTTACCGTTGCGGCACTGCAACATCCACAACTTACCGTCCTGGATGGTGAACTCGATATCCTGCATATCGGTGAAGTACTGCTCCAAGTGGTGCTGAATCTCGTTCAACTCCTTGTAAACATCGGGCATAACCTCCTCCAAAGAGGGATACTTGGTCTTACGCTCCTCCTCGGAAATCTTCTGTGCCTTGGCCCAACGCTTCGAACCCTCGATGGTAATCTGCTGGGGAGTACGTACACCGGCCACCACATCCTCGCCTTGTGCGTTGATGAGGTACTCGCCGTTGAAGATATTCTCACCGGTTGCGGCATCACGCGAGAAAGCCACACCCGTTGCCGAGTTGTTACCCATGTTACCAAATACCATTGCCTGTACCGAAACGGCTGTACCCCATTCTGCGGGAATGTTGTTGAGCTTACGGTAGAGGATGGCGCGCTCGTTCATCCACGAGCCGAAGACTGCACATACGGCACCCCACAGCTGGTCCCAGGGATTGACGGGGAAGTCCTCGCCGGTCTGCTCCTTGACAGCAGCCTTGAACTTGGCTACCAACTCCTTCAGGTCATCGGTGCTCAGTTCGGTGTCGTTCTTTACGTTGCGCTTCTTCTTCTGTGCATCGATAATCTCCTCGAAGGGGTCGTGGTCCTCTTTCGATGCGGGCTTCATACCCAGTACCACGTCACCGTACATCTGTACGAAGCGGCGGTAAGAGTCCCATGCGAAACGGGGGTTGCCCGTACGCTTTGCCACAGCCTCTACGGCGTGGTCGTTCATACCCAGGTTGAGGATGGTATCCATCATACCGGGCATCGAGGCGCGTGCACCCGAACGTACCGATACCAACAGAGGCATCTCCTTGTCACCGAACTTCATGCCGGTGAGCTTCTCGATGTTCGTCATTGCTTTCTCCACATCGGGGCGCAGCAGGGCGATGATGGCCTGCTTGCCGTGTGCGTAGTACTCGGTACATACGTCAGTGGTGATGGTGAAGCCCGGAGGAACGGGGATACCGATACGGTTCATCTCCGCAAGGTTGGCACCTTTGCCACCGAGCAGCTCACGCATTTTACCATTACCCTCAGCCTCTTTGTTGCCGAAGGTGTATACTCTTTTTACTTCTGTCATGTGTGTTTTAGGTTTTTTATTTTTTTTATATTTAAAATATCTTATTTTTCGCGTTCGTTTTGCGAATATAACGAAAAAAATTTTAAATACCAAATAATATTATTCAATATACAGGTAAATTGGAAGGGATTTTCCGTAGCCACCTATATAGAACTTGCGGTCGAAGGTCCTGAGGGGTTGACCGCTCTGAGAATCAATGAGAAAGTCCTTGATGTAGACCTCGTTTCTGAGGATGCGGAATGTGGTGTCGGCGGCGATGTAGTCGGCCGGTTTCCATCCGTATTGCGAGGTGATGTTGCCATAGTGGG
Source organism: Alistipes sp. (assembly GCA_020026335.1). Lineage (GTDB taxonomy): Bacteria > Bacteroidota > Bacteroidia > Bacteroidales > Rikenellaceae > Alistipes. The sequence continues at coordinate 43,531 of JAHHQO010000007.1, forward strand.
GTGTCTCCTTGTCGGTGCCCCCGGCGCATCTCACACCGTAGCGTTCGGCGACCTTGGGATCGAAATTACCCATCACGATAATCTTGAATGTGGGTCTCTCCTTGCGGATTTCATCGAGAACGGTGTTGACCATGTGGTGCTCGGCGGTGAGCAACAGCGAGAGGGTGTCGGTGCGTGTGCGCACAACGCCCCTGCGCGAGCGTTTGAGCTTGGGGGCAGGTATGCGGCGACGGAGCAGTCCCTCGACATAGAGGAAGCGGTTGCCGGGGCGCACGAGTGTCGGCATGAAGACATCGCCGTAGTAGAGCAGGGCGAAGTCGAGTCCGTCGAGGGAGTTGAGCGTGCGGTGGAGATAGGTGTAGTCGCCCTTGCACTGCGTGGCGATGTCGCGCACGACCTCCTCGTTCTCCACGCCCCACAATGCTACGAGGGGCAACGAGAGCGAGTCGATGACGCGTGTGGTGTTCTCCACCTTGCGTTGGTAGCGTTCCGTGTTCCATTGGAGTGCCCCCTGCGGCAGATAATCGGAGTCGTCGTAGAAGGGCGAGGGAATGGTGTCATAAAGATGGTCTACGTCCCAATAGGCCATGCCTGTGCGCTGTGCCGTGGCGGTGGAAGCACACAAGGCAAATATCAAAGTGATAATCAGTCTGCTCATCTTCATATCCCGAAGTTACAAAATTTCTACGAATAAAACGAAAAAAATAGTCTGTCCGATATGCAGACAGACTATTAAATATTTAAAAAAAATGGGAAGCCCTTTCGTGCGCCGTGTGCCGGTTGCTCGTCATCGCGGGCTGACGGCTTCTATTCCGAAATGACACCCGAACCGACCAATTCGTCACCCGAATACCACGCGGCAAACTGACCTGCGGTGATACCTCTCTGCGGCTCGTCAAAGAGCAGATAAGCTCCCTCCTTGCGAATGAACAGACGTGCACCCTGCAAGGGCTGGCGATAACGGATTCTCACCTCGAAACGGCGGCTTTCGCCCTCCTTCATGGCCAGCGAGGGGTTCACCCAGTGAATCTCCTCGGGCGAGATGTGCAGGGCGGGACGCCACAATCCGGGGTGGGAGTCGCCCTCGCCCACATAGATGACATTTTCATTGACATCGGTGGCGATGATAAAGAGCGATTCCTTACGACCGCCGATGCCCAGCCCCTTGCGCTGTCCGATGGTGTAGAACTGCGCACCCTGATGTGTGCCGATTTTCTTGCCGTCACGTACCGTGTAGTGCCAGGGGCGTGCCGCTTCGGCGAGCTGTTCGTCTGTGGGACACTCCGTGTCTGTGGGCAGAACGGCGCGCTGTGCATATTTGGGCCAGGTGGGCAGTATCTCGTGGATGTTGCCCTGCTTGGATTTGAGCTTCTGTTGCAGGAAGACGGGCAAATCGACCTTGCCCACGAAGCAGATGCCCTGCGAGTCCTTGCGCTTGGCGGTGGCGAGTCCCTGTTCGGCGGCGATACGTCTTACCTCGGGCTTGAGCAGGTCGCCCACCGGAAAGAGGGATTTGGCGAGCTGCTCCTGCGAAAGCTGACACAGGAAATAGCTCTGGTCCTTGTTGGGGTCGCTGCCGGCCAGCAGTTTGTAGACGGTGTGTCCCTCGCTGTCGGTCTCCTCGGCCTTGCGGCAGTAGTGACCCGTGGCGACATAATCCGCACCCAGCTTCATGGCTTCGCGCATGAAGACATCGAACTTGATTTCGCGGTTGCACAACACATCGGGATTGGGGGTTCGTCCCTTCTCGTATTCCGAGAACATGTAATCGACCACGCGGTGGCGATACTCCTCCGAGAGGTCGGTGACATGAAACGCTATGTCGAGTTTGCGGGCTACGAGTTCGGCAAACACACGGTCGTCGTGCCACGGACAATCACCTTCCAATGTTCCGGTGGTGTCGTGCCAGTTGACCATGAAGAGGCCGATGACCTCATGTCCCTGTTGTTTGAGGAGATAGGCGGCTACCGAAGAGTCCACACCGCCCGAAAGTCCTATAACCACACGTGCCATATCCTATAATTTATTCCAGATTTAAAAGTCCTTCGGGGAGCACCATCTTGATTTTCTGCTCCTCGAAATCGATGTGGGCGATGAACTCCTCGGCTGCGGGAATGAGTATCTCGCGGCCGCCGACGGTAATCTCGAACAGCGGATTCATCTCGCTGTCGTAGTAGTCGGTCACTTCGCCCTCCATGCCGTTGGCCTCCACCGCAAAACCGATGAGGTCCTCCATGTAGAATTCGTCGTCGTCCTCCTCGTCATATTCGTCACTTTCGGGAACGTAGAACTCCTTGCCGAGCAGCTCCTCGGCGCGGCGGTCGGTGTCGAAATCCTCGAAGGTGACCACAGCACCCGACACTCCTCGTTTCTCGAACGATGCGCACCACAGGGGTACTTCGAGTTGGTCGATGGAGACAATCATGGGTGAGGTTTCGGGGTCGAAATCCTCGGGAAAATCGGCATAGAGTGAAATCATCACTCCGCCGTTGGTGCCAAACAGGCGGTTGATTCTGCCGGAGGGTATTGTCATGGTTTTGATAATCTTTGGGGTTGATAAAAATCAAAAAACCGGTAAATCTCCCGAAGTGGAAAATTTACCGGTGTTGTATCGGTAAGAAATCTGTTTCTTACTCGGCGGGAGTTTCGGTAGCCTCCTCTGCGTTCTCGGCAGCGGCAGCCTCTTCAGCCTCCTTAGCAGCAGCCTCGGCAGCAGCCTTCTTCTCGGCGATAGCCTTGGCACGCTCCTCGTTTACCTTAGCCTCAGCCTCAAGGCGAGCCTTGTTAGCCGACTGAGCAGCGGTAGCGAGCTTGCTGGTCTTGGCCTCAATCTTACCGGTCTTAGCCTCCATCCACTTGTTGAAACGAGCCTCAGCCTCAGCCTCGGTGAATGCGCCTTTGGCAACACCGCCCAACAGGTGCTTCTTGTACATTACGCCCTTGTACGAAAGGATTGCTCTACAGGTATCTGTAGGTTGTGCGCCTTTCTGTAACCAACCCAGCGCTTGCTCGAAGTTCAGGTCGATTGTAGCAGGATTCGTGTTGGGGTTGTAGGTACCCAACTTCTCGAGGTATTTACCATCACGTGGCGCTCTGCTATCTGCGGCAACGATGTGGTAGAAAGCATAACCCTTCTTACCGTGACGTGCCAAACGAATTTTAACAGCCATTTGCTTTAAAATTTTAATTATGGTTTATAAAAAGGTCCACCCTTTCGGGCTTAAAATCGCGCAAATTTAGACAAAAATTTCTGTGTGTCAAAATAAAATCGGTGAAAAAGGAAAATAAAATGCACTTTGGCACACAAGATTATAGGAAAATGAAAATAAATTACTATCTTTGCACCTGCATTTTTGAAATGACGATGGTTCCGTAGCTCAGTTGGATAGAGCAACAGCCTTCTAAGCTGTGGGTCGAGCGTTCGAACCGCTCCGGAATCACGCTGAAGATGACCGATTTGTGTCGGTCATCTTTTTTTTGTGTCTATGCCTGCCGTGTGAAAGCCGTGCGCGGGCGAGCCTGCAACCGTTGTGGGGGGCGCAAGTCGGGTGTATGCCCCTTTCCCCGATTTGCCGAACGGACATATATATAATAAAAGCGGACATCTTCCACTCTTGGGGAGGATGTCCGCTTTTGTCATTCCCTGTAAAAATTCCTATCTCACATACTTCGAGGAGAAGGTGCGGGTGTTACCCGCTCCGTCGGTCACCTTCACCGTGATGGTGTGGGTGCGGCGGTCGGCAGGCTTGTCGAACTTATAGACCACGGTGCCCTTCATCGGGAAACGGTCGGCAGGTACCCACTGGCCATCGACCGAGACCTGATAGTTGGAGCTGCCCGAGAAGTTGTCCCTGATGTGAAAGGTCACCGAACTTCGGTTGCGGAGGTTCTCGCCGGGCTTGAAGTTGGCCTTGACGGTGGGGGCTTCGGTGTCTGCCACCACGATGTACTCGCCCCACGATGAGGACTTGACGATAACCTCGCCCTTGTAATACTTGCCTCCTGCATACGAAAGACCGCGCGGTGTCTTAATCGCCATCACGGCATGTTGTCTCAACGACTCGGGAATGTCGGCCTTGATGGCCACCGTCATCGGGTGTTTGAGTGGCGTGTAGGGTGGCAGTATGCGGTAGAGGTCGGAGAGTATGGTGAGTTTGCTCTTGGGGTCGGAGTAGGGGCGTTGCGACACACGCGTGTAAATGTTCTCGTGGAGGGCTCCCGAGGGTATCATGGCGTGGGCTGCCGTGCCGATGCCCAGATTATTGTTGTTGTAGGCGTAGAGCAGACGCGCGCCGGGGTCTACCTCGGCCTTGAAGCTCTCCTCGCTGCCCACAATGTCGAACTCCAGCTCCGAGATGTTGCCGCTGTCGTCCTCGGCTTCGATACGGATGTGACGCTTCTCACCCGGAGCGGTGCGAACCAAACCGCGCTCGATGAGGGTGGGGTAGAAGTAGTTGGGTGTGTTGTTCAGTCGCGCCAGACGAATGGCCTCGGTGCGTACCTTCAGCTGGAGGGGATAGTAGCTCACGGCATCGCAGTAGCGCGAGTGGTTGAACGTGAAGCCGTTCATCTGATACTCGAAATAGGCCTTGCCGTCGATGTAGGCGGTCACTCGCCACACACCGAAACGGTTGTGCGTGCCGTTGCGGCGGTCGGTGACCTCGCAGACGAAGTAACCCTTGCGTCCCACCTCGATGGGCGTTTCGCGCGTCAGACGGTATTTTCCGCCACGCTCTCTGACCGCCGAGTAGCTGCGCATGGGGCTCTGCATGCAGACACCTGCACTCTCCACGGAATCCACCTCCATGTAGTGGAGTTTGAGGATACGGGGTGCGAGGGTGTCGGCAGGGGTGATGATGCCCGTTTTCACGGGGTTGTAGAGTTGCTGGGTCGAGGCATTGCGAATCTCGAAATGGAGATGGGGACCCATCGAACCGCCGCTGTTGCCCGAATAACCGATGAAATCGCCCTGCTTGACCGGCCAGCGGTCGGGGGTGAAGTAGAGGTCGAGGTAGTTGCTCTTGCGGGCGTAACGCTCGGCGATGACGTGCTTCTCGATGTCGTTGCGGAAGCGTTGCAGGTGTCCGTAGACCGACATCGTGCCGTTGTTGTGGGTGATGTAGATGGCGCGTCCGTAACCTCCGGCTGCCAGATAGACACGTGAGATGTAGCCGTCGGCCACCGCCACGAGTTTCTTACCTTCGACACCCTCGGTGCGAATATCGACTCCGGCATGGAAGTGTCCGGGGCGCATCTCGCCGAAATTGGCGGTGCATGAACCATCGACACCCACCAACGGGTAGATGTATTGTTCGGGGTCTATCTTTTGCGCCACGGCAGAAAGGGCGTGGAGCGAGAGGAATACCAGTGACAGGATTAAAATTCTTCGCATATTTCTGTTGCTTTATTGCTTTCTTTCAGGATTTGGTCAACGGTGTCGAGTGCCGTCTCATAGTCGTACCCCAACGAGAGGGCATAGCGCAGGAGCTTGCTCTTCAGGTCGTAGGGCGTTTTGTACTTCACGGTGCGCAGGCGTGTCGCGAGTTTCGATTTGAGTCGTTCGCCCATGCCGCTGCGGTCGGTCTCCGCGAGCACCGCGTCTATCAGCTCGCGGTCAATCTGTTTGCGTTGGAGGGCGGTGCGGATTTTGTATTCGCCCCAGCCGCTCAACCGCAATTTCTCGCGCACGAAGGTCTCGGCATAACGGCGGTTGTCGATGAACCGCTCGCGCTTGAGCTGTTCGAGTACCTGTCGGGCATCGTCGGGCTTCACGCCCCAGCCGCGCATGAGACGCAGGGCATCGCTCTCCGCCTTCTCGGCACGCGCACACAGACGCATCAGCGAGGCGATTGCCTGTTGTGGGGTCTTGTCCTTCTTTTCGCGCTTCTTTCTCTCGAAAGGCACATATTCGTGTTCTACTTCTTTCGGCAGCATATCATTCTCGGTTTTCCGCTCATGTCCTCGCGCAGGCGGATGTCGGTGTAACCCTCCGTGGAGAGCATCGCCAGCATCTGCTCGGCGGCGCGGTGGTAGATTTCGAAATAGAGGCGACCGCCCTCCTGCAACATCGCCTGTCCGCGGCGGGCAATCTCACGATAGAAAAGAAGTATGTCGTCATCGGGCACAAAGAGTGCCAGATGGGGCTCGTGGTCGAGTACATTGGTGTGCATCTCCTCGCGGTCGTGCTCGGGAACGTAGGGCGGATTGGAGACGATGACATCGAATTTTTCGGGGAATACCTCTCCGATATTGTGCAGGGCGTCCGCCTCGCGGAAGGTGACCTCCGCACCCAGATTTCGGGCGTTGTGAGTGGCAATGGCGAGAGCTTCCTGCGAGATGTCGGCGGCATAGACTGCCGTGTGGGGCAACTCCTTGGCCAGGGTCACCGCCAGACAACCGCTGCCCGTGCCGATGTCGAGCAGACGTGTGGCACGCTGCTCCTCGCGGATAATCCATGCCGCCAGCTCCTCGGTCTCGGGACGAGGTATGAGCACACCGGGTCGCACCTCGAATTTGTAGTCGAGGAAATATGCCGTGTGGGTGACGTATTGCACGGGAGTGCCCTCCTGCAATTGGCGTACCGCGGAGTCGAGTTCCGCAAAGGGAAGCTCGGCATCGGGGTCGCACATCAGCTGCGAGGGGGTGACGCCCGTGAGTTCTTCGATGAGGTATTGGGCGATGCTGTGTGCCTCGCGTCGGTCGTAGAGTGCCGACAGCGAATCGGTGATATGGTCTAAAGTCTCGCGACGGGTCATTTGTTGTTAAAATTTGCCAGTGCTATTGCCGCGGCAGCCTCCACTACCACCTGTGCGCGGAGTGCCACACATACATCGTGGCGACCCTTGATGTTCAAGGGGGAGACGCTTCCCGTGGCAGAGTCGAAGGTCATCTGTTCGCGGCCGATGCTCGGCGTGGGCTTCACTGCCACACGCACCACAAGCTCGTTGCCGTTGGTGATGCCGCCATTGATACCGCCGGCGTTGTTAGTCGATGTGGTTCCGCGGCTGTCGATGATGGGGTCGTTGTTCTCGGAACCGCGGAGCTGTACCCCGTGAAATCCGCTGCCGAACTCCACCCCCTTGACGGCGGGAATCGAAAAGAGCAGATGTGCCATGACACTCTCCACCGAGTCGAAGAACGGCTCGCCCCAGCCTGCGGGAACATTACCCACACGACACTCGATGACACCGCCCACCGAGTCCTGTGCCGCAGCCGTGCGGCGCAGAATGTCATCGAACTGCTCCGCATCGCGACAGCCGCCCATCTCGATTAATCGGGTCGAGAAGGTGAGCCCTTGCGGGAGGAGCTTCTTGGCGACGACACCGGCCGCCACCAGAGCCACGGTCAGACGTGCCGAGAAGTGGCCACCTCCGCGGGGGTCGTTGAATCCCCCGTACTTCACGGCTGCCGTGCGGTCGGCGTGCGAGGGACGGTAGTGGTGGGTCAGAAGGGTGTAATCCTGCGAACGGGTGTCCTCGTTGAGGAAGGTGATGGTGAGCGGAGAGCCCGTGGTGTGCCCGCGGTAGAGTCCCGACACGATGTGTGGCAGGTCGCTCTCCCGGCGGGGGGTCGTTCCCCGTGCGCCGCTTCTGCGTCGCGACAAATCCTCCTCGAAATCCTCCTCCGAGAGGGGTATGCCTGCCGGTACGCCGTCGAGGGTCACGCCCACCTGTTCGCCGTGGGACTCCCCCCAGAGCGAGAGGCGGAAGATATGTCCGAAACTGTTCATGGTCTTATCCTATATACGTACTTTGTCCAAATCGTCAAAGAAGGTGGGGTAACTCTTGGCTACGCACTCGGCGTCCTTGATTTTCACCTCGCCGCTGCAACGAAGGGCGGCGACTGCCAGCGACATGGCGATACGGTGGTCGCCGTGGCTGTCTACCTCGGCAGGGTGAATCTCTCCGCCACGGATACGCATGATGTCCTCCTCCGAGATGTCGATGTCGATGCCCAACTTGGCATACTCCTCCTGGAGGGTCTTGGCGCGGTTGCTCTCCTTGTTTTCCAGACGCGAGGTACCGCGAATGATGCTCTCACCCTCGGCTGCGGCAGCCAGAGCCGCCAAGGCGGGGAAGAGGTCGGGGCAGTTGGTGGCATCGAACTGAAAGGCCTTGAGCGGGCGTTGTGCGGTGCGTACCGAATCATCGTCGTTAATCATCTCGGCACCTGCTCTGACCAATGCACGGCAGACCAGCACATCGGCCTGCTTGGAGAGCATCGAGATGTTGCGCACGGTGATTTCGCCTGCCGTGGCACCTGCCACCAGCAACATGGCGGCGGCACTCCAGTCGCCCTCGATGCGGAAGTCGCAACCCTTGTATTGCTGACCTCCGGGGATATAAAATTCGGAGTATTCCTTGTGGAAGATTTCGATGCCGAAATGCTCGGCGGTGTCGATGGTCATATCGAGATAGGGGGTCGATACGGCGTGCGACACATGAAGAGTGGTGTCACCCTGTGCCAGAGGCAGGGTGAGCAGCAGTCCGGTGATGAATTGTGACGACACCGAACCGTCGATGGCGATTTCTCCGCCACGAATGGGACCGCACACCTCGAAGGGCAGACGGCCGTGGTTGTCCTTGACACTCACACCCAGCTCGCGCAGGGGTGCAATCATCATCTCCATGGGGCGTTTGAGCAGTGTGCCCTCGCCGGCGATTTTCAGCGGCGTGTGACACAACGATGCCAGGGGGGTGAACAGGCGTGTGGCCAGTCCCGATTCGCCCGTGTAGAGACATTTGTCTTTGGGTTTCAAACCTCCGGTGATTTGCAGTGTATTGTCGTCGATGTGGGTCACCGAAGCACCAAGGCTCATGATGCACTTGAGTGCCGAGTAGGTGTCATCGCAATACTCGATGTTGCGGAGTACCGATTTCTCCTTCGAGAGCAGTGCCGCGGCCAATGCACGCTGCGCGTAGCTCTTTGAACAGGGGGGTGTCAGTACTCCTTTAATCCGCCCCGGAGGTACAATTTTATCCATAGTTTCAGGTTCTCTCTTTTTGGTTGTTCGGGCGAGCGTGTGGTGGGCTGCCCGTGGGTTGGTATGTTTTAACGGCAGGATTCTCGAAGGAGCTCCTGCCGGTTGATTTATTCGCTTTTGACGCCTGTTTTAATCATCTCCTGCGTGATTTGGTGGCTCTTCTTCAACTCGAAGTGCTGGCCGAGGTAGACCTTACGCACCATGGGGTCGGCCGCCAAATCCTCGGCACTACCCGTTTTGAGAATCTTGCCCTCGTAGAGCAGGTAGGTGCGGTCGGTGATGGCGAGTGTCTCGTCGACGTTGTGGTCGGTGATGATGACACCTATATTTTTATGTTTGAGGGTCGCCACAATCGACTGGATATCCTCCACGGCGATGGGGTCTACACCCGCAAACGGCTCGTCGAGCAGAATGAATGCCGGGTTGATGGCCACGGCACGGGCAATCTCCGTACGGCGGCGTTCACCACCCGAGAGCTGGATACCGAAGCTGTTTCTCACCTTCTGAAGGCGGAACTCCTCGATGAGCGACTCCACTCTCTCGTTCTGATACTCTTTCGAATAGTTGGTCATCTCGAGCACCGCGCGGATGTTCTCCTCGACCGTCAGACGGCGGAACACCGAAGCCTCCTGCGCCAGATAACCCACACCCAGCTGTGCGCGGCGATAGACGGGCAGGTCTGTCAATTCCGACACCTCGCCTTGGTCGTTCTCCAGAAAAATGCGGCCTTCGTTGGGCTTGATCAGACCTACTATCATATAGAAGGTGGTGGTCTTGCCGGCACCGTTGGGACCCAGCAGACCTACGATTTCGCCCTGCTTGACATCAATCGACACGTGGTTGACCACGGTGCGCGATTTGTATTTTTTTACCAGTTCGCTCGTGTAAAGTCTCATTCGAAATAGTGTGAATAATTTTGTACAAAGTTATGTTTTTTTCTGGATTTTTTTTATCTTTACATTGAATTTTAGGATTTAAAGCATATAAAGGGCGAAATGAAACAATACGATTCATCCTTGTTGCACGAAAAACTGAAGGAGTATTTCGGCTTTTCGTCGTTTAAGGGAAACCAGGAGGCTGTTATCAGCAATGTTTTGAACGGAAACGATACTTTTGTACTCATGCCGACAGGTGGAGGCAAGTCACTCTGTTATCAGTTGCCGGCGTTGTTGATGGACGGTGTGGCCATTGTCATATCTCCGCTGATAGCCTTGATGAAAAACCAGGTCGATGCCATGCGCACCTTCTCCGAGGATTCGGGCATTGCCCACTTCCTCAATTCGTCGCTCAACAAGACCGCCGTGGCGCAGGTACGAGCCGATGTGTTGGCCGGAAAGACCAAATTGCTCTACTTCGCACCCGAGTCGCTGACCAAGGAGGACAACGTGGCTTTCCTGCGTAAGATAAAAATATCGTTCTATGCCATCGATGAGGCACACTGTATCTCGGAGTGGGGTCACGACTTCCGCCCCGAGTATCGCCGTATCCGCCCCATCATCAACGAAATCGGCAATGCACCGCTCATCGCCCTCACAGCGACTGCAACGCCCAAGGTACAGATGGATATCCAGAAAAATCTGGGTATGTCCGATGCCCAAGTCTTTAAATCGTCATTCAACCGCCCCAACCTCTACTACGAACTGCGCCCCAAGCGCGACGTGGACCGCGAGATTATCCTCTTCATCAAGCAGAACGAGGGCAAGAGCGGCATCATCTACTGTCTGAGCCGCAAGAAGGTGGAGGAACTCACCGAACTGCTCATCGCCAACGGCATCAAGGCCAAGGCTTATCACGCAGGTATGGACGCCGCCACACGCGCCGAGAATCAGGACGATTTCCTGATGGAGAGGGTCGATGTCATCGTGGCAACCATTGCCTTCGGTATGGGTATCGACAAACCCGATGTGCGCTACGTCATTCACTACGACATTCCCAAATCGCTGGAGGGTTACTACCAGGAGACGGGGCGTGCGGGTCGTGACGGCGGCGAGGGCTACTGTCTGGCATTTTACAGCTACAAGGATATTCAGAAACTCGAAAAATTCATGCAGGGCAAGCCCGTGGCCGAGCAGGAAATCGGCAAGCTGCTCTTGCAGGAGACCGTTTCCTATGCCGAGAGTTCGATGTGTCGTCGCAAGACCCTGTTGCACTACTTCGGCGAGGATTACCCCGAGGACAACTGCGGCAACTGCGACAACTGCCGCAACCCCAAACCCAAGATTGAGGCCAAGGCCGAGTTGAAGCTGGCTTTGGAGGTGCTGAAAGAGATTGGCGACAAGTTCAAGGCCGATTACCTTGTATCTATTATAGTGGGCAAGAATACCGCCCTGTCGAAGAGCTACGGCCACAACAAACTCAAATGGTTTGGTGTGGGTGCCGACCATGATGCAGGTTTCTGGGGTGCTGTGGTGCGCCAGGGACTCATCCTCGGACTCATCGACAAGAATATCGAGAACTACGGTCTTATCTCCATCAACAAGAAGGGCGAGGACTACATCAAGATGCCTTTCCCCGTGACGGTGACCATGGACCACGACTACGACAAGGAGGAGACCGAAATCGAGGCTGCCGCCCCCATGGGACGCGGTGGTGCCGCCGATGAGGAGCTCTTTGCCATGTTGAAGGACCTGAGAAAGAAGGTGGCCAAGAAGCACAACCTGCCTCCCTTTGTCATCTTCCAGGACCCCTCGCTGGAGGATATGTCGATTCAGTATCCCGTCACACTGGAGGAGATGCAGAACATCTCGGGTGTGGGTGTGGGCAAGGCCCGCAAGTTCGGCAGCGAATTTATCAAGCTCATCAAGGCTTATGTCGAGGAGAAGGAAATCATCCGTCCGCAGGACATGGTGGTCAAATCGGTCGGCAACAAGTCGGGCAACAAGATATTTATCATTCAGTCCATCGACCGAAAGATGGATTTCGAAGACATAGCGCGTGACCGCGACATGGAATTCGATGAACTGCTCACCGAAATCGAGGGTATCGTCAATTCGGGTACCAAACTCGATATTTCGTACTACGTGAACGAATTTATGGACGAGGACAAGGTGGAGGACATCTACCTCTACTTCAAGGAGGACGCGCAGACCGACTCGCTGGACGAAGCCATTGAGGAGCTGGGTGCCGACTATACCGAGGACGAGATTCGTCTGGTGAGAATCAAGTTCATCTGCGAGCAGGGTAACTAACCGTCCTGACCCGCAGACAAGCCGAGTGACTAACCGATAATACGAGAAAATATGACTCCCGAAAAGAAAAATACTCCCCTTATCAACAAGAGGACATTCTTTACCAAAGTCTTCTATCTGATTATTGCGGCGATGTGGCTGGGCGAAAATGTGTACGAGTTGGTGGAGATGTGGCCCCATTGGACGGGACGACAGGCCTTCCACACCGTGCTGGCGTTGCTGATTTTGGCGGCGACCATTGCAGGTTTGTGGTACGAGGTGCATACCCGTCCGCGCCGTCTGCTCAAGGACGTGAACCACAATCAGATTCCCTAATCGGGGGCGAGAACGTGGGCGCGAGGGGCGCACGAGAGACGGAGGAGGAGTGGCGAAAAGCAACAAGATGCGGGATGGAGCGTGCGTACGCGAGTCATCGAGCCGGCTTCCCGAACGAAATCCTCCGAACGAAGCGGTGTGCAGTCGGTGCAACTTCGCCGGAGGGCGAAGGGCATGGAGCGTAGAATTGGGTAATCATCGGACGGTGCAGTGAGGCTGTCCGTCCGGCTAAATAGATGCGTTATGAATAAAACTTCTGTTATGCAGGCGATACGTCTTGTCGTCATGGTATTGGCCGTTGCCGGAATTATCTATGCTTTGGAATTTATGCGCGGAGGTATTGCCGTCTGGTTCTGGGTAACCTTCCTCGGTGTGGGATTTGTGGGCTTGCTCTATTCGTTCAGACTCACTCAACGCCGTGTAAGACGCGAACGCAAAAACATCGAACAGCACGACAAGAGAATGCGTCGTCGTATGTCGAAAAAATAAAATCGGAGCATCGAATGCGGTCGGCGTACCGTTTTTATACCGAATTTTCGTATATTCGCGCTCCAAAATGTAACTAATGAGCGAAGTAAGAGCTAAAAAAGCGTTGGGACAACACTTTCTGGTAGATCTCAACATTGCACGAAAAATATGTGATTCGCTGTCGGGCGGAGAGGTAGTCGATACTGCCACCGGCAAGTCGCGCCCCATCGATGTGTTGGAGGTGGGTTGCGGTATGGGTGTATTGACCCAGTTCCTCTTGCAGCGAAACGATGTGGTGACATGGGGTGCCGAAATCGACACCGAGAGTGTGGAGTATCTCCACGCCCACTATCCGCAATTCACCCCCCGACTCATGGAGGGCGACTTTCTGAAAATGGATTTGAGAAGCCTTTTCCCCGAGGGTTTCAAGGTCATCGGTAACTTTCCCTACAACATCTCGTCACAGATTTTCTTCAAGGTGCTGGAGAACCGCGACCTCATTCCCGAGTGCGTGGGCATGATTCAGAAAGAGGTGGCGGTGCGTCTGGCAGAACCTCCCGGCTCGAAGGAGTACGGCATTCTGTCGGTGCTGTTGCAGGCGTGGTACGACATCGAGTACCTCTTCACGGTGGGCGAAAAGGTCTTCAATCCGCCCCCGAAGGTCAAGAGTGCCGTCATTCGTCTGAAGCGCAACGGCGTGCAGAAATTGGACTGTGACGAGCAGTTGTTCGTCAAGGTGGTGAAAGCCTCCTTCGGTCAGCGCCGCAAGATGATTCGCAACTCGCTGAAGTCGGTCTTCGGTGATTTCGGCGGTGCGGAGCATGAGTTCTTCACCCAGCGTGCCGAGCAGTTGTCGGTAGCCGATTTCGTGAACCTCACCAACTGGGTGGCAGAACACCGTCAGTAGCATCGCCGGGGCGCGAAACAAGGGACAAAAAGTGGGCGAATGAGGGCGCAGGAGCGCGAGGGGGTGTCAGCTCCCGATACTCATCGTCATACGAAAAAAACTAAAAGGAAGATTCTTCGGTGGAGGGTCTTCCTTTTTTGCAAAAAAATAAAGCGGAGAGAGAATTTTCAGGGGTTCTCTCTCCGCTTTTTGTGTATCGGGTTGTGTTCCCTTGCGGTTAGGCGTTGTCCGAAAAATGGCGGCTGTCGCCTGCGACCACGGTCACCAAATCCTCCTGTTGGAGATAGCGTTGAGCCAACTCCTGCACGCGTTGGGGCGTCATGGCCTGTATTTCGCGGAGGTTGTCGTTGAGCGATGAGTTGTCGAAGCCGCAGAGGATATTCTCTATGGCGACATCGGCGATGCCGAACGGGCCGTCGAGGATACGCATCATCTCGCCGGCCATGATGTTCTTGACCAACTGCAACTCCTCCTCGGGGACGAGCTCGTCTCTCATGCGGGCGATTTCGTGGTAGATTTCCTGTATGGCGGCGTGTGTCACCTCCGTGCCGACCTGCGCTCCCACAGCCATGTAACCCTCCTTCTCGAAGTTGACCATGGCGGCAAGTACGCCGTAGGTGTAGCCGTGCTCCTCTCTGAGGTTGTGCATCAGACGCGAACCGAAGTAGCCGCCCAAAATGGTCGCCACGACCTGCATACCTACAAAGTCGGGGTGCTGGCGCGGGAAGAGCAGACGGCCGATACGTATCGATGACTGCACGGCATCGGGGTGGTCAATCAGACAATCGTCGCCCGATTCTGCCTTTTCGAGGGGTGCAACCTCTGTTTCGGGAGCGTGGGGCAGAGCTTCGGAAATGGCATCAATGACGGCAGTCTCCTGCTCCGAGATGCGGCCGCTGCACACCACAAAACAATTCTCGGCGGTGTAGAAGCGGTGGTAGAACTCCACGACCGCTTCACGGGTGAGGTGGTCATACTCCTCCTCGGTGTAGGAGACACCATAGGGGTGCTCGCTGCCGAACATCGCCTTGGCAAAGGCCTCGCGCGCCTCGATGTCCACCTTCTTGCGGTCGATGGTCAGTCGCTGCTTGCGCTTGGTGCAGTAGGTGCGCAGCTCCTCCTCGGGGAAGGTGGGGTGGAGCAGGATTTCCGATGCGATGTCGAGGGTCTCGCGGTAGAACTTCGACAACATGGCGAAACTGATGTAGGAGTAGTCGCGGTCGATATTGACATTGAACCACGAGCCGTGGTAGTCCAGCTGCTCGGTAATCTGTTGTGCCGAGAAACGGCTGCTGCCCTCGGCCAGAAGATTGGCGGTGGCAGATGCCGAGAAGGGGTGTTGCTGCACCGAAGAACCGGCACGGAAGACAAAGGTCACCCTCAAGACCTCGAAATCATCGGTCGGAAGGGTGTAGATATCCACTCCGTTGGCGGTGGTGTGTCGTTGCATGGCGGTGATGTCCACCGAATTTATGGGGGTTAATTGCGGTTGTGTCATTTTGCCTGATAGATGAGTGTCGATGAGTTCTCCTTGCGGAAGATACGTCGGCTGAAATCCATAATGTCGTTGTTGCTCACCGCACGGTAAAGCTCCACCTCGCGGTTGAGGAGGGTGATGTCGCCCAGCATCTCGTAGAAACCGATGTTCATGGCCTTGTTCATCACGTTCATCTCTCCAAAGAGGGTGTTGGCCTCGAATTTGTTTTTCACCTTGTCGATTTCGTAGGCATCGGACGGGGTGGTCTGAAGTATCTCTATCTCACGGCGGAACGCCTCCTCCACCTGTTCGGGAGTGATGCCCGGCAGGAGCTGACCCGTGAAGATGAAGAGTCCGGGGTCCATGTCGCCCGTGATGTAGGCATTGACCGAGGAGAGGAGCTTCTGCTCCTTGATCAGATGCATATAGAGTCGTGACGAGTCACCACCCGACAGCAGGTCGGAAATCAGGTCGGCGGTGTAGAAATCCTTCGACAGACGGTCACTCATGTGGTAGGCAACCGTCACCGAGGTGGCAGGCACATCGCGCTCGACAGTGAGTCGGCGTGCTTCGGTCTGCGCAGGCTCTGCGGGAACGGGCGCAGGGGTGATGTTGCGGTGCTCAATACCGCCGAACCACTTCTCCGCCAGACGGAACATCTCCTCCTCGTCGAGGTCGGCAGAGATGGAGAGAATGGCGTTGGAGGGGTGGTAGTGGGTGTGGTAGAACTCCTGCACATCATCGAGTGTCGCCTCGGCGATGTGGTCGGGTGTCAGACCTATGGCCGCCCAGCGATAGGGGTGCTGCTTGTAGCAGAGGTCGCGCAACAGCAGATTCTGGTCGCCGTAGGGCTGGTTGAGGTAACGCTGGCGGAACTCCTCGATGACCACCTTTTTTTCGGTGGCGAGCTTCTCCTCCGTGATGTGGAGCCCCTCCATGCGGTCACTTTCGAGCCACAGGGCGGTCTCGATGTTGGCCGAGGGGAGGGTGATGTAGAAGTCGGTGTAGTCGTTGCACGTGAAGGCGTTGTTCTCGCCCGAAGCCATCTGTACGGGCTGGTCGAAGTTCGGCACGCGGCATGTACCGCGGAACATGAGGTGCTCGAACAGATGGGCAAAGCCCGTGCGTGTCGAACGCTCGTTGCGCGAACCGACTTTATAAAGTATATTGACAGCGGCCAATTTCGAGTTGCGGTCGCGGTTGACCGCCACGGTGAGTCCGTTGTCGAGAATTTTTTTTGTGTATGCTATCATAATGGGCAAAGTTACGAAAAATAGTGTATTGCGTGAGGAGGAAAAGAAATTTTTAACAGTCGCGATGGTTGCCGCGAGATAATTTTTTGTTATCGAGGGGAGGAAAAATTGATGGTAAAGGAGGATTTTTTGTCGTCAATTTCCTACCATTATATAATCCCGCGTATGCGACGCGCGCGTGCGTGCGAAAACAGCCCTTCGGAAGAAATCAACGGTACAAACGACTGTGGGACGGAAAATCGGTTCGTGGTTGAGGGTCAATGGGTTGAGTGTTATTTTAATAACATTAGATTGTTATTTTTATAACAGTTTAAAGGTCGATAATCAGGAATATTTTATGCCCAAACTTCAAGGTTATTCCGTCAAAAATTGCTATCTTTGCAGCGCGGATTTTTATAAGCCAATCACAAAGACATAAACATAACAATATATCATCTAAAATTTTTTCTAAAAATGGCAGAAAAGAAATTTATTACGTGTGATGGTAACTACGCTGCTGCACATGTTGCATACATGTTCTCTGAAGTAGCGGCTATCTATCCCATTACACCCTCCTCGACCATGGCTGAATTGGTTGACGAGTGGGCAGCTCAAGGTCGTAAAAATATTTTCGGAGAGACTGTAAAGGTTATCGAGATGCAGTCTGAGGCCGGTGCTGCCGGTGCGCTCCACGGCTCGTTGCAGAGCGGCGCACTGTCAACTACTTTCACCGCATCACAGGGACTGCTGCTGATGATTCCCAACATGTACAAGATCTCGGGTGAGTTGCTCCCCGCCGTATTCCATGTTTCGGCTCGTGCTCTGGCAGCACAGTCGCTCTCTATCTTCGGTGACCACCAGGACGTTATGGCTACCCGTCAGACAGGTTTCGCCATGCTGGCTACCTCTTCGGTTCAGGAAGTGATGGATTTGGCCGGTGTCGCTCACATCGTTGCACTGAAGTCGAGAGTTCCTTTCTTGCACTTCTTCGACGGTTTCCGTACTTCGCATGAGATTCAGAAGATTGAGGTCATCGACGAGGCCGCTCTGACTTCGTTGTTCGACCGTGACGCGCTCAAGGCATTCCGTCAGCGTGCCCTGAACCCCGAGCACCCCGTTACTCGCGGTACAGCACAGAACCCCGATATCTATTTCCAGACTCGTGAGGCTTCGAACAAGTTCTATGATGCAGTACCCGACATGGTAGCCGATACCATGAAGGAGATTTCGAAGATTACCGGTCGTCAGTACAAGCCCTTCACCTACTATGGTGCCGAGGACGCCGAGAACGTTATCGTAGCCATGGGTTCGGTAACCGAGACCATCAAGGAGACCATCGACTACCTGGCTAAGCAGGGTCAGAAGGTAGGTTTGATTACCGTACACCTCTACCGTCCCTTCTCGGAGAAGTATTTCTTCGATGTAGTTCCCGCTACTGTTAAGCGCGTTTGCGTGCTCGACCGTACCAAGGAGCCCGGTGCTGATGGCGAGCCTCTGTACACCGACGTTCGTTCGATGTTCTACGGCAAGGAGCTGCAGCCCATGATTATCGGTGGCCGCTACGGTCTCTCGTCAAAGGATACCACTCCCGCACAGATGCTGGCCGTTATCGAGAACCTCGCTGCCGAGACTCCCAAGAACCACTTCACAGTGGGTATCAACGATGATGTAACGAACCTTTCGTTGCCCGTCGGTGAGGAGATTTCTCTGGCTAAGTCCGGTACTTTCGAGGCTCTGTTCTTCGGTCTGGGTGCCGATGGTACCGTAGGTGCCAACAAGAACTCGATTAAGATTATCGGTGGTTCGACCAACAAATACTGTCAGGCTTATTTCGCTTATGACTCGAAGAAGTCGGGCGGTTACACCTCTTCGCACTTGCGTTTCGGTGACCTCCCCATCACTTCTCCCTATCTGGTGACCACTCCCGACTTCGTGGCTTGCCACGTTCCTTCGTATGTTGACAAGTACGACGTATTGAAGGGTCTGAAGAAGGGTGGTTCGTTCCTTCTGAACTCGGTACACGACGCAGAGACTACCTGCGCTACGCTGCCCGACCACATGAAGGTTTATCTGGCAAAGAACAACATCAACTTCTATATCATCAACGCCACCAAGATTGCTGCCGAGCTGGGTCTGGGCTCTCGTACCAACACCATCATGCAGTCGGCATTCTTCAAGATTGCCAATGTCATTCCCTTTGACAAGGCTGTTGAGGAGATGAAGAAAGCCATCTTGAAGTCTTACGGAAAGAAGGGTGAGGATATCGTCAACATGAACTACGCGGCAGTAGACGCCGGCGGTAAGCTCGTGGAGAAGGTAGAGGTTCCCGCCGAGTGGGCTAACATCGAGGTGAAGTGCGCAGCACACACCGAGGATATGTCGCGTCCCGAGTTCCTCCGCAAGATTTGCGACCCCATCAACGCTCTGAAGGGCGACCAGCTCCCCGTATCGGCATTCAACGGCCGCGAGGACGGTACTTGGGACAACGGTACAGCCGCTTATGAGAAGCGCGGTATCGCAGTGAAGGTTCCCGAGTGGCAGATTGACAACTGTATCCAGTGTAACCAGTGTGCTTACGTTTGTCCTCACGCAGCTATCCGTCCCTTCCTGGCAACTGAGGAGGAGGCCGCTGCTTCGGGTCTGCCCTGGAAGCAGGGTATGGGTGAGACCAAGACCCTGAAGTTCCGTATTCAGGTTTCTCCCCTCGACTGTACAGGCTGTAACAACTGTGTGGATGTCTGCCCCGCAAAGGAGAAGGCTCTGGTATTGAAACCTCTCGAGTCGCAGCTCCAGCAGGCCGAGAATTGGGAGTACATCACCAAGAAGATTGGCTACAAGAAGTATGTAGACAAGACCAAGTCGGTGAAGAACCTCCAGTTCACCCAGCCTCTGTTCGAGTTCTCGGGTGCGTGCGCAGGTTGTGGTGAGACTCCCTACCTGAAGGCTATTTCGCAGCTGTTCGGTGAGAACATGATGGTAGCCAACGCAACAGGTTGTACCTCGATTTACTCGGGTTCGGCTCCCTCGACTCCCTACTGTGCCAACCAGCAGAGTGGCAAGGGGCCCGCATGGGCTAACTCGCTGTTCGAGGATAACGCCGAGTTCGGTTTGGGTATGCACGTCGGTGTCGAGAAGCTCCGCGACCGCATCGAGGAGGCTATGAAGGCCGCTCTCGAGTGCAACGAGTGCTCCGACGAGTTGAAGGAGACCATGAAGGAGTGGATTGCAGGACGTAACTCGTCGATTACTTCGGCTGAGGTGACAGAGCGTCTGTTGCCCATGTTGGAGGCTTGTGAGTGCGAGAACTGCAAGAAGATTCTCGAGTACAAGGATTGGCTCATCAAGAAGTCACAGTGGATCTACGGTGGTGACGGTTGGGGCTACGATATCGGTTACGGTGGTGTTGACCATGTATTGGCTTCGGGTATGGATGTCAACATCCTCGTTGTCGATACCGAGGTTTACTCGAACACCGGTGGCCAGTCGTCGAAGGCTACTCCCGTGGGTGCCGTTGCCAAGTTCGCTTCGAGCGGTAAGAGAATCCGCAAGAAGGACCTCGGTGCCATGGCTATGACCTACGGTTACGTTTATGTGGCTCAGGTATCTATCGGTGCTTCGCAGCAGCAGCTGTTCAAGGTACTGAAGGAGGCTGAGGCTTACAACGGTCCTTCGTTGATTATCGCTTACGCTCCCTGTATCAACCACGGTATCAAGGGCGGTATGTCGCGCACACAGACTGTCGGTAAGGAGGCTGTTGCCTGCGGTTACTGGCACTTGTGGCACTTCAACCCCGAGTTGGAGGCCGAGGGTAAGAACCCCTTCGTTCTCGATTCGAAGGAGCCCGATTGGTCGAAGTTCCAGGAGTTCCTCTCGAAGGAGGTTCGTTACACTTCGCTCAAGAAAGCATTCCCTGTTGAGGCTGACGAGTTGTTCCACGCTGCCGAGGAGAATGCCAAGTGGCGTTACAACGGATATGTTCGTCGTTCAAAGATTGAATACTAACATATAATTATTTTTAGAAAAAAAGGCGGCAACAATTTTGTTACCGCCTTTTTTGTGCCTATATTCGCGGACGAATAGCATCTTCGCAAGAAGATATATGAATATTAATTCTTAAAACAATAAAAAACTATGAAAAAGATTTTGATGGCAGCCGTAGCTCTCGTAGCAATGGTTGCATGCTGCGGTAACGCAGACAACGCCAATTTGGAGAATACCAACTGGAAACTTTCGCAGATGGAGGGTATCTCGGCTGAGGCAATCAACGCTGAGGAGGACGCTTTCGTTCTGTCGTTGGCCAGCGAGGCAGGTGAGTACAGCGGTCGCACCAACTGCAACCGTTTCTTCGGTACTTACGAGGTAAAGGGTGACAAGCTCACATTGGGTGAGGCCGGTACTACCCGTATGGCATGCCCCGACATGGAGTCGGAGTCGGCTTTCCTCCAGATGCTGGCAAAGGTAAACGGCTACTCGATTAAGGGCAACGAGCTGACCCTGACCGACGCTGACAAGAAGACTTTGGCAGTATTTCAGGTCGTTCCCGAGTGCCGCGAGAAGGCAGCAGCCAAGGAGTGCGAGGGTGCTTGCGAGGGTTGCACCTCGAAGTGCGAAGGCGAGAAGGAGTCTTGCGGTGACTGCGAGAAGGCATGTGACGGTGAGATGAAGGCTTGCGGCGCAGAGAAGTCTTGCGAGGGCGAGGCAACTTGCGGCGAGAAGAAGGCTTGTGACGCAGAGAAGGCTTGCGAGAGCAAGGCAGCTTGCGGTGAGAAGAAGGCTTGCGAGGGTTGCCCTTCGAACAAGTAATCTGATTCTGACAACGAAATATGCCTTCGGGCAAAGTGCCGTGGAACACGATGGAGTGTTCCACGGCTTCTTTTTTAGGGGGCTCGATGGGCGATTGGGTTGAACTTTTTATGGGAATTTATTGGTGGTTTGTGGTGTAAATGGGTTTTTGGTGGTAAAAATCGGCCGTTTCATTGAATTGTTTTGCTTTTGATGTGCAGTGGCAATATTTTTGCATTACTAAAAAAATGAAATAACAATACACTTTTATATTATGAAAAAGAATTTACTCAAGATTTTTGCTTTTTGTGCCATGGCCACTGCATTTGTTGCCTGCTCGGATGACAATGACGGTGTAGGTAGCGGCTATCCCATCGCCGGTACTTACGTAACCTCGACTCGTGAGGTTTCGAATCCCGATATCAACGGTGGTGAGGTTCAGAACATGAACTTCGTGATGGACTTCAAGTGGAAAGAGGGTGTTAATATGCCCACAGTAGGTGGTTTCATGCCCGCAAGCTCTGTTATCTCGTTGATGAACGCTATGGTATCGCAGCTGGTTGCAGGTGGTCTCCAGGAGTTCACTCTTGCTCCCAACGGTGCAATCAAAGCAAAGTATAAGGATATCAAGATGAAGGGTACCGACACCGGTTCTATCCTCGGTTCGCTCATGCAGCCCGAGTTCCTGCCCGAGGTAAAGGATTTCCCCAGCGCAGAGACTGATGCCGTTATTCCTGCCAATGCAGTAGCTTACGAGGCTAACGCTTCGATGATGTACTTCCGTTTGAGCAAGAAGTTCATTGATGAGAAGGCTGCCGCAGATATGGGCCCCAACTTCTCGAAGCAGCTGGCAAAGATGATTGCCGACAACAAGCTGCCCATCAAGACTACCGGTGACTACTTCGGTATTCCCTTGAAGTACACCGTAAATGGTAACCAGTTGGACATCTACATTGACCGTGATATGGCTCTGCCTTACCTGCCCATTCTCCAGGTGTTGAAGGGTGTTGTTCCTCCCGTGAGCGCAATGGGTATGCAGATTAACGTTCCCGAGCTGATAGAGAGCGTTATCAACGCCAGCGAGTCGTTCAAGATTACCTTCCCCTTGGAGAAGAAGTAATTGATTCGATAAATTAGATTCAATATAGTGGAGTCGTTCCCCGAAAGGGGAGCGACTTCTTTTTGTGCCTGTGCGTGTGGACGGCAAGCAGGGGGAGAATTTTCCCGATATGCCCGGCTGTGGGGGAGTGTCGCCCGTGGGCAGTACGTGTGTGGATAAGAAGCGCAGCTATCAGCCAATGGGGTGGCTCTTATTCCGTGGCAGGATGAGGAGTCCTAATATGGGGGAAGAGTAGATACGTGGAGTCGCGGATATGGAGAGTCGGCAAGTAGGAGGGGAGAACTGACGCGTGTAGAGCGTGGGTACGTGTAGAATATGAGCTGCCCCTCTTCCGCCCCTTCGTATAGGGGTATAAAAAAAGAGTTTTCCATTTTGGAAAACTCTTTTTTTTGTTGTGAAAGCTATGGAGCTTACTCCGAGAGGGGAGTAACGCTGACATAAGATTTGCCTTCGCTCTTCTTGCAGAATGCTACTGTTCCGTCCACGAGGGCGAACAGGGTGTGGTCTTTACCCATACCTACATTCTCACCGGCATTGTGTACAGTACCGCGCTGGCGAACGATGATGTTGCCTGCCTTTGCGAACTGACCGCCGAACAATTTGATGCCGAGTCGCTTGCTCTCTGACTCACGACCGTTCTTCGAACTACCTACACCTTTCTTGTGTGCCATGTCTTTTCGTTTTTAAAGGTTTATGCAACAATGTCCTCTACGAGAATCTGAGTAAGAGCCTGACGGTGACCGTTGCTCTTCTGATAGCCCGTACGGCGTTTCTTCTTGAAGACGATGACTTTGTCGTCCTTCAGGTGCTTCAAGATTTTGCACTTAACTGAGGCGCCTTCTACTACAGGTGCACCTACTTTAACCTGACCGTCGTTGTCTGTGAGCAGGACCTTGTCGAAACTTACGGACGAATTCTCTTCGCCCTGGAGACGGTGAACATAAAGTTTACGACCTTTCTCAGCCTTGAACTGCTGACCTGCAATCTCTACTATAACGTACATTATTAGTTGGTTATGTAATTGAACATAATTCAGGATGCAAAGATAGGCATATTTATCTTATAAACAATACTTGTTGTGTCATTTTTGTTATTTTTTGCATCTTTTATGCGAATCGACCCTCTCGGGTCGTTATTTAGATGCCCGACGCAGGCCTGGCAGGCTCTTTGATGAATTTGTAAGGATTGAGCCTTGAAAAATTTTAGGATGTTGTAAATAATCACTATCTTTACCATGACAAACCATAAAGTCAACTACCAAAACCTACCCGATACAATGATAGATGATACAGTGAGGAGGTTGTTGCTGCCGGCCATCTTCAATGCCGCAGTCCGAGCCGGTGCCTCCATCATGCAAATTTATAAACAACGTGACGATTACGATGTGAGTCTGCGAAGCGACCACACCCCCAAGACCATCGCCGATGGTCTGGCGCACAAAACCATCAAGGACTACCTGGGTCCCACGCGTATTCCCGTGTTAAGTGAGGAGGGGCGCAAGATGCGCTTCGACGAACGCCGCAACTGGGAACTTTACTGGCTGGTCGATCCACTCGACGGCACGGTGGAATTCATCAAGGGCAACAACGAATTTACGGTCAATATCGCCCTGATGGAGAACAAAATATGTATGGCTTCGGTGATTTACGTTCCCTATTTCGAAAAAATCTACATCGCCGAATACGGACGCGGTTCCTACCTCAAAACCCACATCGCTCCCTCATCGGAAGCCGAATTTACCTACGAACAGATTGTTGCCGATGCCGTGCGTCTGCCCCTTGCGTCGGAAGCCTCGCACCCCCGGCAGGTGGTGGCGGTTTCGCGCTCGCACCAAACCCGTGAGACGGACGAATACATCGCAGGTCTGAGAACGAATTTCCCCGATTTGAAAATCCTCGTGCAGGGCAGCTCCTACAAGTTCTGTCTGCTGGCGGAGGGCACGGTCGATTACTACGTGCGCACCACCCGCACCTACGAGTGGGATACGGCAGCCGGTGAGCTGATTCTTGCGGAGGCCGGCGGTCAGACACGCTCGCTCCCCGACAAAGAACCGCTGAAGTACAATCAGGAGGATTTGCACAATCCGTGGTTCGAATGCCGTTCGAAATACTCGAAGATTTAGGAAGGAAAACAAGCATGAAAAAAGCGACACTTCATCATCGAAGTGTCGCTTTTTTGTTGAAAAGATGGCGTCTGCTTCTTTGCCTGATGACCGTCTTATCTGTATGATTTAATGTGTGTTCCGATTTTTCAAATGTCTTTGGCGGGGAAGCGTCCTCCCCCCTGTCCGTGAATTATTCTTCGTCCTCCTCGTCGTGGTGGGCGGCGGCGTTCTTGCGAATGTTCATCGCCTGCTTCTCGCGGTCGCGCTCGGTCTGCTCCACATCGCAGGCGGCACAGTTACCCGCACAACCCGACAGGGTGTGAGTGGTCGAACAGCTGGCCGTACCGTCGTCCTCGCGAGTCTCCTGCACGGCGCACTTGATACCCATGCGTTGCATATCCTTGTTGGTCGAAATTTCGGAATCTATGTGGTGTCCCTTGATGATGAGCGTCAGCGAAAGTCCGAGGACGAAAAATCCGACGGCCAAAATGGAACAGAGGATAACTGCAAATGTTGATGACATAATAGACTGATTTTTTTCGATTTATTTTGTGCTTTCCGTGGCAAATTTATACATTTGTATGATATTTTGCAAAAATGTTGTCCGACCAGCCTCTGCATCCTTATTCGCGGAGCATCTTTGTGGGGAGTAAACCGCTCACTGAAAACGGTGTTATTCGCCGACCTCTGCGGAGGATTTTATATTGAGGACAATGCTAAAACAAAGTTACAAGCTATGAAAATTGTTATCGCGGGAGCCGGTGAGATGGGCAGCCATCTGGCGAGAATGTTGAGTGGTAACGGTCACGATATTACCATCATCGACAAAGACCCCAAACTGTTGTCGGAGGTGGGCAACCTTGCCGATGTCATCACGGTGGAGGGTGATTCCACGAATTTCACGGTGCTGCGCCGTGCCTCGGTGCGCCGTTGCGATTTGTTTATCGCCGTCAATCACGAGGAGAACGAGAACGTCATCTCTGCCATACTGGCCAAGAAACTGGGTGCCAAGAAATCCATCGCCCGTATCGACAACAACGAATACCTCGAACCCAACAACAAGGAGATGTTCATCGACATGGGTATCGACTACCTCTTCTATCCCGAAAAGGTGGCAGCCCGCGAGGTGATTAACCTGTTGGGTCACACCTCCACCACCGAGTATGTCGATTTCTCGAGCGGCAAGCTCTCGCTGGTGGTCTTCCGTCTGGAGCCGGCATCATCGCTGGTCGGCCGCGAGGTGGAGGGTTTCGATGAAAATCAGACCGCACTGAGCTACCGCACGGTGGCCATCACACGCGGCGAGCAGACCATCATTCCGCGTCAGGGCGAAATCTACATGGAGGACGATGTGATTTACATCATCGCGCGTCAGGACGCCGTGAAGGAGGTGATGGAGTCATCGGGACACAAGAACATCGAGATTAAGAACATGATGATTCTGGGCGGCTCGCGCATCGGTATACGTATCGCCACCGAGTTGCAGGACGAGGTCAATATCAAGATGGTGGATTACAATGCCGAGAAGGCGTACCGTCTGGCGGAGACCCTCGACAAAACGCTCATCATCAACGAGGACGGACGAAATACCGACATCATGCTGGAGGAAGGATTGGCCAACATGGACGCCTTTGTGGCGGTGACAGGACGAAGCGAAACCAACATTCTGGCGGCGATGCTTGCCAAGCGTATGGGTGTGAAGAAGGTGATTGCCGAGGTCGAGAACCTCAATTACATCAACCTTGCCGAGTCCATCGGTATCGACACCATCATCAACAAGAAGCTGGTGACCGCCTCCAACATCTTCCGTTTCACGATGTCTACCGATGTGCAGGCCATCAAGTGTCTGACGGGTAGCGATGCCGAGGTGATGGAGTTCATCGTCAAACCCAATTCGCCGGCCATCAAGGCGCGCATCAAGGATTTGGGGCTGCCCGAGGATACCATGATTGGCGGTATCGTGCGTGGTGACAAGGTCTTCATTGCCGTCGATAATATGGAAATCAACCCCTATGACCGTGTGGTAGTCTTTGCCATGCCGGGTTCGGTGGCCAGTGTGGGTACATTTTTTAATTAATCATGTCGCTGAGAAGTACAATATTGAAGGCCTGGTTTGCTCACCGCGAGCCGGCCATCGAGTATTTCCGCCGTCACCCTCACGAGGTGCAGCAGAAGATGCTCCGCAATCTGTTGCGTAAAAACCGTCATACGGCTTTCGGCCGTCACTATTCGCTGGAGAATGTCCACACGGTGGAGGAGTTCCAAAACAGGGTGGACACCTTCGATTACAACTCCTTCAAACCGTGGATTTCGCGCATGGTGGCAGGAGAAAAGAATGTCACCTGTCGGGGCGCGGTGACCCTCTACGCCAAATCGTCGGGTACGACCTCCGACCGTAGCAAATATATACCCGTCACCCGCGAGTCGTTGTGGTGGAACCACACCCTCGGTATGCGCGATGTGGCAACCGTCTATTCGGCCAACCATCCCCGAAGCCGCGTCTTCGAGGGTAAGACCCTTACGCTGGGCGGCTCGTGCCAGCGCGAGAACGGCAATCTGGTGGGCGACCTCTCGGCGGTGCTGATTCACGAAACCTCGTTTTGCAGCGGCTGGTTCCGTGCTCCGAAAATCGCCACCGCCATCATTCCCGACTTCGACGAGAAGTGCGCCGCCATCTGCAAGGAGTGCGTCAATGAGCACATCACCTCGTTTGCAGGCGTACCCTCGTGGAACTTGGAGCTGATGCGCAAGGTGTTGGACTACACGGGCAAGAAGAACCTCAAGGAGGTGTGGCCCGATTTGGAGATGTTCGCACACGGTGGTGTGGAGTTCAAACCCTACCGCCACTCCTTCGAGGAGATTATCCCCTCGTCGGAGATGAACTATATGGAGACCTACAACGCTTCGGAGGGCTTCTTTGCTTTGGCGGACGACCCCTCGCGAGACGATATGTTGCTGATGCTCGACTACGGCACGTTCTTCGAGTTCCGTTCGGGTGATGTCATCGTACCGCTGGAGGGTGTCGAGTGCGGCAAGGTCTACGCCATGATTATCTCATCGAACAACGGCCTGTGGCGTTACGAAATCGGTGACACGGTGGAGTTCACCTCGGTGAATCCTTACCGTATCCGCTTTGCGGGACGCACCCGTCAGTTCATCAATGTCTTCGGCGAGGAACTGATTGTCGATAATGCCGACACGGCATTGGTAGCAGCCTGCCGTCGGACGGGAGCTGTGGTGAGCGAATACTCCGTGGCTCCGTGCTATATGTCGTTGCGCGAGCAGGGCGCACACGAGTGGATGATAGAGTTCGAGCGCTGGCCCGACTCCGAGGAGCACTTCGCCGAGGTGCTGGACGAGGAGTTGCGCCACGTGAATTCCGATTACGATGCCAAGCGCAAGACCACCCTCATGCGTCAGCATATCCGTGTGGTGGAGCAGGGACGCTTCCTCGAGTGGTTGCGTCTGCGCCACAAGAACAAGGTGCCGCGTCTGGTCAATGACCGCCACTTTGCCGACGATTTCCTCGCGTTCTGTGCTTCGGCTCACGAAGAGAAGTAGGGGAGGCGCCCGTTGAGGAGCGAGAGACAAAACAAGAGAAAACAATGTGTCCGGTCGGTCTTCGGACTGTCGGGGCATACTATTATAATATATAAGGAATTAACCATACAAAAGATAATCGGTCGGGAGCAGCCCAGTGCGGCTTCGCGTCCGACATTTAAACCCTAATATCATGTATATAGCCATTGCAGGCAATATCGGTAGCGGAAAAACCACGCTGACCACCATGCTCACCGAGCGTTATCATGCCAAAGCCTATTTGGAGGATTGTTGTGACAACCCCTATATCGGCGATTTCTACAACGACATGAACCGTTGGTCGTTCAATCTTCAGGTATGCTTCCTGGCCAATCGTATCCAGCAGACGATGGATATGTTGGAGGAGGGCAAGGAGGGCGATATCTTCCAGGACCGCACCATCTACGAAGATGCCCACATCTTCGCAGGCAACCTCCGCGAGATGGGTCTCATGTCGTCACGTGACATCGAAACCTACATGAAGATTTTTAAGCTGGTGACGGCACTCATTCCCAAACCCGACCTGCTGATTTACCTCAAGGCCAGCGTGCCGACCCTCATTTCGCAGATTCAGAAGCGTGGTCGTGCCTATGAGATGAACATCGACGAGGAGTATCTCAACCGTCTGAACAACAAATACAACGACTGGATTGAAAACATCTACGAGGGCGAAGTGTTTGTGGTGGACAAGGATGTCGATGACTTTGTGGAGGACAAGACCGTGTTCGAGAAGATATGCGCGCGTCTGGACGCCATACAGCAGCAGAAACAGCTCAAGAAATAGGAACGCATGACGCTGCCTGAAAAATTTGTAGAGAGAATACTTCGTCAGCTGGGCGAAGAGGAGGGGCACGCACTCTGTGCCGCACTCGACACCGAACCGCCGGTGAGTATCCGACTCCACCCCTCGAAAAAGGGCGACTGCCCGCATCTCGACATGGGGGAGCAGGTGCCGTGGTGTGAGGAGGGGCGTTATCTCAACTCGCGTCCGCAGTTTACTTTCGATGCGATGTTCCATGCCGGAGCCTACTATGTGCAGGAGGCTTCGTCACAGTTTGTCGGTCTGCTGGCCGGCGATGTCGAGGGACTTCGCGTCTTGGATATGTGTGCCGCTCCGGGCGGCAAATCGACCCTCTACTCGTCACTGGTCGGTGACGGGGGATTGGTCGTGGCCAACGAACTCGACCGCCGCAGGGCGCAGGTGTTGGCCGACAATGTGAGAAAATGGGGTCTGGGCAATGTCGTGGTCACGGCGTGCGATGCCAAGGCTCTGGGTGACTTCGAGGCGTGCTTCGATGTGGTGGCTGTCGATGCCCCCTGTTCGGGTGAAGGTATGTTCCGCAAGGACGACGGCGCACGCGAGGAGTGGTCGGAGGGCAATGTGAAGCTCTGCGCCCAGCGTCAGGACGACATTCTGGTGGCGGCATGGCGAGCCTTGAAACCCGGTGGAAAACTCATATACAGCACCTGCACCTTCAACCGCGAGGAGGACGAGGGTTCTCTGGAACGAATGTCGGCATGGGCAGGTGACGAAATTGTGGAGGCCGGGGAGGTGAATATCCCCGGGGAGTGGGGCATTGTCTGCGGGCGCAGCGGTGCTTTTCAAACCTTCCGCTTCTTCCCCCACAGATGTTGCGGCGAGGGGCTGTTTGCTGCCGTGGCTCGCAAGAGCGACTCCGCGGCAGGCCGTCAGCGCAAACCCAAGGGACGCCGTTCGGTCTTCGAGCAGGTCGATAAGGCGACATTCAAAGAGCTGTCGCGATGGATTGTCGATGCACCGAAGATGCAGTTCGCCGATGTGATGGGTACGATTTACGGCTGGCCGAAGTCGCACTTCGAGGAGGTGAAAGCCCTTTCGGAGTCGTTGCCCGTCATCTATTCGGGTGTGGCCGTGGGGCAGATGTTCAAGGGTAAGCTCAAACCCGACCCTGCGCTGGCCTTCTATGTGGGGCTGTCGCGCGAGGCGTTGCCCGTGGCGGACATCTCCGAGGAGGAGGCGCTCTCGTTCCTGCGCCGTCAGGAAATCGCGGCCGACCATCTGGAGGAGGGGCTCAACCTCATCACCTGCCGGGGGTATGCTTTGGGATTTGCCAAGCGTATCGGCAGACGTGTGAATAATATGTATCCCAACTCGCTGCGCATTCTCAAGCAGTGAGTGAAAATGATGAATTGATATATGGCAGAGAAACTTTTTTATACCATGGGCGAGGTGTCGGAGATGTTCGATGTGAAACCTTCGCTCATTCGTCATTGGGAGAGCCAGTTCGATAATATCCGTCCCCAGCGCAACAAGAAGGGCAACCGCCTGTTCTCGCCCAAGGATGTCGAGATGCTGAAGGTGGTCTATCATCTGGTGCGTGAGTGCGGCATGACGCTGTCGGGTGCCAAACGAGTGCTCAAACAGCAGAAGGGGGGCGACGATTTGTTCTCGCGCGATGCCCAGCTCATGGAGCATCTGCAAAAGATACGCTCCCTGCTGGTGGAGGTGCGCGAGGAACTGAAAGAGGGCGGTGGCGATGACTTGCCGAAAAAGGCGGTGGTGAACAATTCCCCCGTAAGACCGCGCCGCAACCCCGATTGCCCCGTGTTGAAATTTCCCGACGATGAACCCGTCGCAGAGAAGACCCTGCCCGATGAGCAACCCCTCACCGAGCAGGCACGGCGTAGCGAGCAGCGCGAATATCGCGATGCCAACGACCGCGAATTGTTTGCCTTCTACGAACAATCACTCTTTTAAAACTATGAAGATAAAGGATATAACCGATGCCATCGAGGAGTTCGCTCCGCTCGATTTGCAGGAGTCGTACGACAACTCCGGACTCATCGTGGGACGATGGGACGATGAGGTGCACAAGGCACTGTTGGCGGTCGATGTCAATGACGAGGTGATGGACGAGGCGGAAAGAGAGGGGTGTGACATCATCATCACCCACCATCCGATTGTGTTCCGCGCCCTCAAACGCTTCAACTCCTCGGACATGACCCAGCGTTGTGTCGAGCGCGCCATTCGCAGGGGCATAGCCCTCTATGCGTGCCACACCAATCTGGACAGCACACCCGGAGGCATGAGCTGGCGACTGGCCGAAATGATGGGCGTCGCGGAACTGGAGGTGTTGCAGGTGACCGATGCCGCCCGAAATTCGGGTTTCGGTGTGGTGGGCAACCTGCCGCAGGCGGTTGACACGCTGGAATTTATGCGCCGCGTGAAGGAGATGTTCCATGTCGGTGCGGTGCGTTACAGCGATATTGCCACTCAACAGGTCAGAAGAGTGGCCGTTTGCACCGGTTCGGGAGCCTCGCTCATCGGCGATGCGTGCCGTGCCGGAGCCGACATTTACATCACCGCCGACATGAAATATCACGAGTTCACACTCCCCGATAAAGCCCTCACGGTAGCCGATATAGGACATTTTGAGAGTGAATATTGCGCAATTCAGATTTTATTTGATATTTTGTCAAAAAAATTGATTACCTTTGCCGTTCGCAAGAGTGTGGATTCTCGCAATCCGGTGAATTATTTGGTTTAAGTCTAAACTATACAAGACATATATGGCAACACACAAGAAGACTGCCGAGGTTGATTATTCGATGCAGGAGAAGATTATGGCGCTTTACGAGCTCCAGAAAATTGACAGCAAGATTGATGAAATCAACAAGGTGAAGGGCGACCTGCCTCTCGAAGTGCAGGACCTCGAAGACGAGGTAGCTGGTATGCAGACTCGCATTGATAACATCAATGGAGAGATCGAGGAATTTAATGCGCTGACCAAACAGCGTAAGCGAGAAATTGATCAGGCCAAGATTAAAATCGCCAACTACAAGGAGCAGCAGAACAACGTTCGTAACAACCGTGAGTATGACTCCATCTCCAAGGAGATTGAGTATCAGGAGTTGGAAATCGAATTGGCCGAGAAGCGTCTCAAGGAGTATTCTGCCGGCATCAAAGCCAAGAAAGTCCAGTTGGAAGAGGCTGCCTCTATCATGAAGGACCGTTCTTCGGATTTGAGTGTCAAGAAGAACGAGCTCGATGGCATCGAGGAGGAGACCGCTCCCCGTATCGCCGAGTTCCAGGCCCAGTCGGACAGCGTGAAGGCTAAAATCGATGAGCGTCTGATTGCGGCTTACGACCGTATCCGCCACAGCGTGCGCAACGGTTTGGCTGTTGTGACCGTAAAGCGTGATGCGTGTGGTGGTTGCTTCAACCGTATCCCGCCCCAGCGTCAGATGGATATCCGTTCGGGTAAGAAAATCATCATCTGCGAGTACTGCGGTCGTATTCTGGTATCAGACCCCGAGCAGACCGAGGAGTAGTCCCCGAGTCGCAGGAGAACCGTTTTAAAGAGAGACTTTTCCGAGAGTCTCTCTTTTTTTGTCCGATTGTGCAACGGGTGTGAACCTTTTGGTCGATTTGCGTTATTTTTTTAACACTGAAAAATCTTCCTACTTATATAAATAATACTTAACTTTGCGAAGTTGCAATACACCAACTAAAGTTACTATAATGAAAATAGCTATAGCTCAGTTGAACTACACTGTCGGCGATGTGGAGGGCAATACATCGAAAATCATCGATGCGATTAATCGTGCAAAAGCCCAAAATGCCGATTTGGTTATCTTCGCGGAACAGGCGGTAAGCGGAACACCTGCTTTCGACCTGTTGAGAAAAACCACGTTCCTCGAACTCTGTGAGGACGCTCTTGTCGAAATAGCCTCTTGTTGTGACGGTATCTCCGCCATTGTGGGTCTGCCCATCCTTACCGAGGAGGGTCCCATCAGTGCCGCTGCCGTGATTCAAAATCGCAAGGTTTTGCGTTATGTCGGTAAGAAATACATCACCGCACGTCGTGAAATGGGCTTCCTGGTTCCCTCCAAGGGATTCGAATATGTGACCCTCAAGGGACAAAAATGCGCTGTCATCGTCGGCAACGATTTGAGCCGCGAGCACAACTTCGACAGCGATGTCGACCTTATCATCTCCATCAATGCCCGCAAATACGGCAAGGGCGCAATGTCCTACCGCTATGAGATGATGCACAACCTCGCTTTTGTCGAGGGTAAAAACCTCGTTATCGTCAATCAGGTGGGCGGCTCAACGGAAATCGTCTATGACGGAACGTCGGGCGCACTGAACCACCGCGGTGAACTGGTGCTCATGATGAAAAACTTCGAGGAGGATTTCCAGATTTTCGACACCGAAGCCAATGCCGAGCCCATCGTTGTCCCCACCTCGTACAGCGATCGCACACGCATGGTCTACGAAGCTGCACGTCTGGGCCTGAAAGACTTCTTCGAGAAAAATAACTATAAAAAAGCCTGTGTGGGTCTCTCGGGCGGTATCGACTCGGCGGTTGTCGCCTGTCTGGCCGTCGGTGCGCTGGGCAAGGAAAACGTAAGAGCCCTGCTCATGCCCTCACAGTTCTCTACCGACCAGTCGGTCGATGATGCCAAGGAATTGGCCGAAACACTCGGTATCGAATACAATGTCATCCCCATTACCGAGATTTATACCAGCGTAGTCAACGCTATGAAACCTGCCATCGGTGTGACGGATTTCGACTCCACGGAGGAAAATATCCAGACCCGTATCCGTACCATTCTGCTGATGGCTCTCCAAAACAAAACCGATTACATTCTGCTGAACTCGTCCAACAAGAGTGAGAACGCACTGGGACTCTGTACCCTCTACGGCGACACTGCCGGTGCCTTCAGCCCCACGGGTGACCTCTACAAGGGCGAAATCTACGACTTGGCACGTTATATCAACCGTCGTTACGGACAGATTATCTCCGACAAGATTCTCGACAAGGAGCCTTCTTCGGAGTTGCACCCCGGACAGAAGGATACCGATGTGTTGCCTCCCTACGAGGTGGTCGATGCCATTCTCTTCCGTATGATTGAGGAGGGACAGCACCGCGAGGAGATTATCAATGCCGGATTCGATGCCGCCGTGGTGGAGAAAATCCACAGCATGATTATGCGCAACGAGAAGAAACGCTATCAGTTCCCTCCCGTGTTGCGCCTTTCGATGTGTTCGTTCGGTCATGAAAGACTGATGCCGCTGACCAACAAATACGGTGATTGACGTGACACAGGAGATAAAACACAGCGGTGTGGTGGACCACATCGAAGGTGATTTGGTCTTCGTCAGGATAGTTTCGCGCAGTGCCTGCGGTTCGTGCAAGGCACGTCAGGCGTGCGGTCTTGCCGAAGCACAGGTAAAAAAAGTGGCAGTGCATACCTCGCGTGCTGCCGACTTCCGTTTGGGGGAGTCGGTATCAGTGGGTGTGCGCCGCTCGGCCGGCAGCATTGCCGTGCTGCTGGCCTATGTGGGCGCACTGGTGGTGCTGATTGCCGCATTGGTGGTGAGTGTGGGCGTTCTCTCGATGAGCGAGGGGACGGGCGCACTCGTGTCGTTGGGAGCCGTGGCTGGCTATTATCTGCTGCTGGCCCTGTTCCGCAAAAGAATTGAACATACAATCACATTTTCAATAAACAAAATCTAATGGAAGTATTGCTTTTCACAATCCTGACGCTCTGTGCGTTGGGAGTTCTTTCCGCTGTGATTCTCTACTTTGTGGCGCAAAAGTTCAAGGTAGAGGAAGACCCGCGTATCGATGAGGTAGAGAAGATGCTGCCCGGTGCCAATTGTGGTGGTTGCGGTTTCGCTGGATGCCGTGCCATGGCTGAAGCATTGGTCAAGAACGACGATATTTCGTCGCTTTTCTGTCCCGTCGGTGGTGCTGCCACTATGAAGTGCGCTGCATCGTATCTCGGTAAAACAGCAGCCGAGAAAGGACCTCAGGTAGCAACTGTACGTTGCGGCGGAACTTGCGAGAAAC
This sequence comes from Alistipes sp., assembly GCA_020026335.1. Lineage (GTDB taxonomy): Bacteria > Bacteroidota > Bacteroidia > Bacteroidales > Rikenellaceae > Alistipes. The sequence goes on from JAHHQO010000007.1 coordinate 78,525, forward strand.
GCCCCCACACCAACGAGTACAACGGTGCCCGTTCCTGTGCCGTGGCCGCATCGCTCTATGTAGGTGAGACAGGCTGTGCATTTGGCTGTGTAGGTCTGGGCGACTGCGTCGATGTCTGTGCATTCGATGCCCTTCACCTCAATCCCCAAACCGGTCTGCCCGAAGTGGACCCCGACAAGTGTACCGCCTGCGGTGCGTGTGTCAAGGCTTGTCCCAAGGGCATTATCGAACTCAGAAAGAAATTCCCCAAGAACCGTGCGGTTTACGTATCGTGCGTGTCGAAGGAGAAGGGTGCTGCCGTGATGAAGGCCTGCAAGGCCGGATGTATCGGTTGTGGCAAGTGTGTGAAAACCTGTCCTTTCGGTGCTATTACGTTGGTCGACAATGTGGCTTATATCGACTCCGAGAAGTGTAAGTTGTGTCGCAAGTGTGTTTCGGAGTGTCCTACAGGTGCCATCAAGCTCGTGGGTATGGATCCCCTGCCCAAGGCTCCCAAGGTTGCGCCTGCAACTCCCAAAGTAGTGGCTGCCGCTCCTGCTGCCGCCGCTGCCGCAAAACCCGCTGCCGAAACAGCTGCCAACCCCGCTGCAACAGCTGCTCCTGCCGCTGCTCCCAAGGTGGCTGCCGTCAAGCCGGCTACAACTGCGCCTGCCGAAGAAAAGAAGGCGGAATAAGTGAATCGAAAAAACAGAAAGACCAAATATGAAGACATTTCCAATAGGCGGTGTTCATCCGTCGGATAACAAGCTGAGCAAGGCCACTCCCATCGAGGTGCTTCCTTTGCCCGATGTGGTGAACATTCCGCTTGCACAGCATATCGGTGCTCCTGCCGTAGCCAAGGTTGCCAAAGGCGACAAGGTGCTGACCGGTCAGTTGATTGCCGAGGCAGCCAGCTTCATGTCTGCCAATATCTGCTCGCCTGTTTCGGGACAGGTTACTGCCGTGGGTATGGTCCCCAACGCCCAGGGTTTGAAGCAGATGATGATTACCATCAAGCGCGAGGGCGACGAGTGGATGGAGGATATCGACCGCTCGAACGACCTGGTCAAGGAGTGTAATCTTTCGGATAAGGAGATTATCGAAAAAATCAAGAATGCAGGTATCGTAGGTATGGGTGGTGCAACATTCCCCACTCATGTGAAGCTCTCGATTCCCGCAGGTAAGAAAGCCGAGGCGTTGATTATCAACGGTGTGGAGTGTGAGCCCTATCTGACCTCCGACCACCGTATGATGCTAGAGCATGGCGAGGAGATGATTGTCGGTGTGACCATCATCATGAAGGCCATCGGTGTGAAGAACGCCTACATCGGTATCGAGAACAACAAGCCCGATGCCATTGCCCATTTGCAGAAGATTGCCGTCAATTACGAGGGCGTGCATGTCGTTCCGCTGATGGTGAAGTACCCCCAGGGTGGTGAGAAGCAGCTCATCGCAGCCATCACCGGCCGTCAGGTACCTCCTCCTCCGGCATTGCCCATCGATGTGGGTGCCGTGGTTTGCAATGCATCGACCACCTATGCCGTATATCGTGCCGTACAGAAGAACATGCCGCTCATCGAGCGCGTGGTGACCATCACCGGTAAGAAGGTCAAGGAGCCCAAGAACCTCCTGGCTCGTATGGGTACACCCATCGAGACCCTGATTGAAGCTGCCGGCGGTCTTCCCGAGGACGCAGGCAAGGTCATCAACGGCGGTCCCATGATGGGTCGTGCGATGGTGAACCTCGCATCGCCCGTCACAAAGGGTTGTTCGGGTATCACCATCATGTCGGGTGAGGACGCTGTCCGCAAAGAGGCTTCGCAGTGTATCAAGTGTGCCAAGTGTGTGGCTGCCTGCCCCATGGGTCTGGAGCCCTACTATCTCTCGAAGATGGCGCAGAAGAAGAAGTATGACGAGTTGGAGGCACTGATGATTACCTCGTGTATCGAGTGTGGTTGCTGCCAGTCGTCGTGTCCTGCCTACCTGCCTTTGCTCGACTGGGTGCGCCTGGGCAAGCAGAAAACTATGGGTATTATCCGTGCGCGTATGGCTGCGGCTAAAAAGTAATAGAAAAAACAGTTAAAATATGGCTAATAAATTGATTGTTGCTCCCGCACCTCATGTGCAGACCCTGCAATCCACACAGGTCATCATGCGTGATGTCATCATCGCCCTCATTCCGGCGTTGGTGGTTTCTGTGGTGGTGTTCGGTTGGAGCGCACTCGGCATCACGGCACTCTCGGTGGGTGCGTGTGTGTTGTTTGAGTATCTCATTCAGCGCTTTATGGTTGGTGGCAAGCCGACCGTCAATAATCTGTCGGCAGTGGTTACAGGTATGCTGCTGGCATTCAACCTGCCTGCTTCTATTCCCTGGTGGATTGTCATCATCGGTGCTTTTGTGGCTATCGCCATTGCCAAGATGACCTTCGGCGGTCTGGGTAAGAACCCCTTCAACCCCGCTCTGGTAGGTCGTGTATTCCTTTTGATTGCCTATCCCGTGCAGATGACCTCGTTCCCCGCTCCCGTAACGGGCGGTATCGACGGTCTGTCGGGTGCCACTCCTCTGGCTGCCGTGAAGGAGGCTGCCAAGATGGGCGGTGACCAGGCCGATGCCATCATCTCGTCACTGGGTGTCAAGGATTTGTTTATCGGTAACATGCCCGGTTCGCTGGGTGAGGTGGCTGCTCTGGCGCTGTTGCTGGGCTTCGCTTACCTCTTGTGGCGCCGTGTCATCACATGGCACATTCCCGTTATCGTGCTGGGTACGATGGCCGTGTTCGCAATCATCGTGGCACTGTTCAACGGTAACCCCACCCTCATGTGGCAGTTGCCTTTGTTCCACGTACTGGCCGGTGGTGCAATGCTGGGTGCCATCTTCATGGCTACCGACTATTCGACATCGCCCATGTGTACCAAAGGCTGCGTGATTTTCGCCATTGGTATTGGTATCATCACCATGCTGATTCGTATGTGGGGTGCTTATCCCGAAGGTATGTCGTTCGCCATTCTGATTATGAACTCGACAGTGCCTTTGATTAACAAGTATATCAAACCCAAGCGTTTTGGTGTAAAATAAGGAGAGTAAGAGATGAAAAGTACACTTTTTAATATGGTGGCTGTCCTTTTGGGCATCACCTTTATCGCTTCGGCAAGTGTGGGCCTGGTGAACATGGTAACCGCCGAGCCTATCCGCATGGCCGAGGAGAATGCCAAGAAGGCGGCTTTGGAGCAGGTACTCCCCGAATTTGAATCGACCACCAACCAGACTTTGGAGCTGGACAACATGCCCATCGTGGTGTACAATGCCACCAAGGGCGGTGAGAGTGTGGGTTGCGCTGTCGAGACCATGACCAAGTCGGGTTTCGGTGGTGAGGTGAAGCTCATGGTGGGCTTCCTGCCCGACGGCACCATCAACAACATCAGCGTCTTGAAGCAGGCCGAGACTCCGGGTCTGGGTACCAACATGGCCAACGAAGAGTCGAAGAACCCCCTGCTCAAGAGTGTCAAGAACCAGAAGCCCGAGTCGAAGAAACTCGTCGACGGCAAGTTGGCAGTGACCAAGGACGGCGGTGATGTCGATGCACTGACTGCCGCAACCATTTCGTCGAGAGCCTATCTCGATGCCGTGAACCGCGCATGGGCCGCTTTCAAGAGCGTGCAGCAGGGCGGTGAGCAGCCCGAAGTAGAGGAGGCACAAACAGAGGAGCCCGTGGCTCAGGAAGGAGAGAAAAATGAATAAGTTGAAACTTATATTTGACGGCATTATCAAGAATAACCCTACCTTCGTGTTGGTGCTGGGTATGTGTCCCACGCTGGGTACCACAAGTTCGGCCATCAACGGTATGGGTATGGGTGTAGCCACCATGTCGGTGTTGATTATGTCTAACCTGGCGATTTCGCTCATCAAGAACATCATTCCCGACAAGGTGCGTATTCCGGCATTCATCGTGGTTATCGCTTCGTTCGTGACCGTGATTCAGATGCTCATGCAGGCCTTCGCTCCCGCACTCTACGGTGCGCTGGGTGTGTTTATCCCCCTGATTGTGGTGAATTGTATCATTCTGGGTCGTGCCGAGGCCTTCGCTTCGAAGAACACTCCCTTCGATTCGATGTTGGACGGTCTGGGTATCGGTCTGGGTTTCACCCTCTCGCTCACCGTCATCGGTTCTATCCGTGAGATTCTGGGTAGCGGTGCCATCTTCGGTATCGACCTGGGCATCGGCAACTACATGCCTTTGATTTTCGTCCTCGCACCGGGTGCATTCTTCGTGCTGGGCTACCTCATGGTATTGTTTAACAAATTTGTCAAGAAATAATTATGGAGCTTTCATATTTCGCAATTATCATTGGCGCAATCTTCGTGAATAACGTCGTATTGTCGCAGTTCCTCGGTATATGCCCCTTCCTGGGTGTATCATCGAAGGTGGAGACTTCGCTCGGTATGGGTGCTGCCGTAACTTTCGTCATGGCATTGTCGTCGGTGGTCACCTGGCTGTTGCAGACCTGCATCCTCGTTCCCTTCCACATCGAGTATATGCAGACCATCGTCTTCATTCTGGTCATCGCCGCTCTGGTGCAGATGGTCGAGATTATCCTCAAGAAGGTGTCTCCCTCGCTGTATCAGGCACTGGGTATCTTCCTGCCCCTGATTACCACCAACTGTGCTGTGCTGGGTGTTGCCATTCTGATGATTCAGAAGGAGCTGACCCTGTTGCAGAGCGTGGCTTTCTCGGTGGCTTCGGCGTTGGGTTTCGCACTGGCACTGGTACTCTTTGCCGGTCTTCGCGAGCGTCTGGAGTTTGAGGAGGTACCCGTGGCTTTCCGCGGTGTACCCATCGCGCTGGTCACTGCCGGTATCCTGGCTATGGCATTCATGGGCTTCACCGGTCTGGTGTAACCCTCGGAATATAGAATTTTGGATGGAGAACGGACAGCCCGAAAGGGTCGTCCGTTCTTTTTTTGTGGGGTGGAAAGAATTTTTTGCGGGAGTGGGAAGATGTGACGTAGAGAAGAGGCGGCGGGGAAAACGAAAGTATTTATTTGTGAATTAGTTTTGTATTATGTCGACAAAATCGCTAATTTTGCATATTAATTTCAAATAAACGCTGTGCCTGATTATGAAAGAACTGATACAACTTCGCGATAAGAAGTTCAAGATTATGATTCCCGCCGAGAAAATCGACGAGGCCGTGTCGAAAGTCGCCGAGCAGATTAACCGCGACTATGCCGACAAGGAGAATCCCATTTTCATCGGTATTCTCAACGGCTCGTTCATGTTCATGAGCGACCTGTTGAAGAAAATCGAATTCAACTGCGAACTTTCGTTCGTGAAGATGTCATCGTACAGCGGAACATCTACCACCGGACAGGTGAAGGAGCTCATCGGTCTGAACGGCTCGCTGGAGGGTCGCCACGTGATTATCGTGGAGGATATTGTCGATACGGGCGTGTCCATCAAGCACTCCATCGAGCAGCTCTCGAAGCACAACCCTGCATCACTGGCGGTCTGCACCCTCTTTTTCAAGCCCGAGGCCTACCGTATGGAGCGTCCTATCGAGTATGTGGCGATGAACATCGGCAACGAGTTCATCGTGGGTTACGGTTTGGATTATGACCAGATGGGTCGTAATCTGAAGGATATTTATGTGGTAACCGAATAATGGGGCTTCTGACTGACATATCATCACTTCGGGGGGGCGAGTTGCTGCCCATCGTCGAGGACTTCTACACCATTCAGGGTGAGGGCTACCACACGGGTCGTGCCACTTACTTTATCCGTCTGGGCGGATGTGATGTGGGTTGCAGTTGGTGCGATGCCAAATATTCGTGGAATCCGCAGCGTTTTGCGGCAACCCCCATCGAGGACGTGGTCGCAAGAGTGAAGGCTACGCCTACACGCGCCGTGGTCATCACGGGTGGCGAGCCGCTGATTTATCCCCTCGGCCCGCTGACCGCAGCTCTCCACAGAGAGGGTTACGAGATTTATATCGAGACCTCGGGTTCGCACCCCTTCAGCGGTGAGTTGGATTGGGTGTGCCTGTCGCCCAAGCGCAAGAAACACCCGTTGGAGGAGGCCTATGCCCATGCCGACGAGTTGAAGGTGGTCATCGAGAAGGAGGACGACTTCGAGTGGGCGGAGGAGAATGCCCGCAAGGTGGACGCACACTGCCGTCTCTACCTGCAACCCGAGTGGAGTGTCACGGAGCAGATGATGCCCCGAATTGTCGATTATGTCAAGGCACATCCCCAGTGGGAGGTGTCGATTCAGACCCATAAATATATGCAGATACCCTAATGCAATTTCAGTTCGGAAAAAAGTCGTGGATGACGACAACCGGAATCTTCGTGTTGGTATCGGTGGTGGTGGTCGGCCGTCATTTGCTCCATGCTGTCAGCATCATGAGCCAAATCAGCGACCTCGAACGCACCAAGGAGATATATCAGCGCAAGATTGAGTCGGACAGTATTCTGCTCGAGCAGCTCAAGTACGACGACTATCTGGAGGAGTATGCGCGCGAACATTTCTATATGCAACGGCGCAACGAACATATCTACATCATCAAGGAGGATTGATTCCTTCGGCGGGGTGAAAATAAAAAGCGGCCTTTCCCGTGGGAAGGGTCGCTTTTTTGTGTCTTGTCGGGGACGTCTGTGATGCCTGTGACGTCTGTGACGTCTGTGATGCAGGGTGTTGCCCTGGGCTGGGATTAATAGTGTGTAAATCCCGACCAGTCGTGCTCCACCTCCGTGCCTTTCTCGCGCCACTTGAGCTGTGTGCCCTCGGTGATGCGGCCGATGGGGTAGAGGGGCGTGTGGAAATGACGCTCGAAGTCGTGCATCAGCTGCTCCGCACCGTCGAACGATGCCGTGAAGAGCAACTTGTACTCCTCGCCGCCGCAGAGTGCCTGACGCAGGGTCGCCCCCTCGGCTACGGGGACACGGTCGAGGTCGATGAGCGCGCCCATGTGCGACTCCTCCATGATGTGGCGGATGTCGGAGGCGATGCCGTCCGAGATGTCCATCATGGCGTGTACCTCGGGGCGGGCACCGAGCCACAGACCTTTCTCGATTTCGGGGAGGGGATTGCGGTGAATGGCAGCCGCCGGGGTGTCCAATCGTCCGGCGATGATGTCCTGCAAACCCACATCCGAAGCTCCCAGCTCCGCGGTGGTGAAGATTACATCGCGGGTCTCGGCATCGCAGCGGCGTTTGATGTGCTCGTTCGCCACGCGACCGATGGCGGTCACGTTGATGACAATGTCGTGGTCGGAACGGGTGGTGTCACCTCCGATGAGTGCCACGCCGTAACGCTTCGAGAGGTCGTGATACCCCTCCATGAAGGCCGTTGCCCACTCTCCGGTGACCTCCTTGGGCAGCGACACCGAGAGAATGGTGGCCACGGGACGTGCTCCCATGGCGGCGATGTCGCTGAGGTTGACCGCCAGAGCCTTGCCACCCAACTCGCGCGGTGAGGTGGCGTGACGCAGAAAATGAACACCCTCGCACAGCAGGTCGGCGGTGAAGACCAGCGATTCGCGCTCCGAGAACTCGAAGACGGCGCAGTCGTCGCCTATGCCTTCGAAGCCGTTTTTGTGGAGGTCGGTAAAGAGGGTTTTTATAGAGTTGATAAATCCGAATTCGGTCATGATATGATGATTGAAATTACTGCTGCAAAGGTAGTCAAAAAAAAGGGAGGTAGGTAGAGATAAATCCATTTTTGAAGCCTTGGCGGACGATGTCGCCTCGTCGGAGCACAAAAATATAAATCTTTACCTCAATTTTATGATTCATCGTCCGAAATAAATTTGGCGGAGCAGAGGGCTTTTCCTATCTTTGTACCTTGAAAAAGTGGTTTTTGCGGAGAGTGAAAACCGGCGTAAAATTTTATAGGTGATGAAGATTCTGATACTCAACGGTCCGAACCTCAATCTGCAAGGCCGACGTGATACTGACGTCTACGGCACCCAGACTTTTGAGGAGTATCTCGAAGAGCTGAAAGCGGCTTTTCTCCATGTCGAATTTACCTATTATCAGTCCAATGTCGAAGGACTGCTCATCGATTGCCTCCAGAAAGCCGACCATGAGGTGGACGGCGTGGTGCTCAATGCAGGAGGCTATACCCACACCTCGGTGGCACTGCGCGATGCGGTGTCGGCCGTGAGTGTTCCCGTGGTCGAGGTACACATTTCGTCGATTCTGGCGCGAGAGGAGTTCCGTCACCGCTCGCTGCTGGCCGGCGTGGTGACAGGCTCGATTATGGGTTTTGGTCTCGACTCATACCGATTGGGTGTCGAGGCACTTCTTTTGCACAATACGGTTAGGAATATTTAGTTAATTACACCTTATATGGATAGAATGAAAAAGACGAAAATCGTGGCTACCATGTCCGATTTCCGATGCACCGAGGACTTCGTTAAGTCTTTGTATGATGCAGGTATGGATGTTATCCGAGTGAACTCGGCTCACGTAACCGAGGACGGTGCAACCCACATCGTGGAGACCGTTCACAAGGTAAATCCTGCCATCCCCGTGATGATTGATACCAAGGGTCCCGAGATTCGTGTCACCACGATTGCCGAGGAGTTCGGTAACTTCATCAAATTCGCCAAGGGCGACCGCGTAGTGGTTCGTGGTTCCGACGGTTCGGACTTCACCACTCGTCAGGTGGTCTATATGAACGTACCCTCGATTGTACGTGACATCCCCGTGGGTGCCACCATGCTGATTTCCGATGGTGAGATGTCGATGGTCGTTGAGAGCAAGACCGACGAGGAGCTGACCTGCGTATTCTCCGTAGGCGGTGTAATGCGTTCGCGCAAGAGCGTCAATGTACCGGGTGTGAGAGTGGATCTTCCTTCGGTAACGGCCAAGGACCGCCGTTTCATCGAGTGGGCGATTACTCACGATGTCGATTTCATCGCTCACTCGTTCGTACGCAGTGCAGCCGATGTGAAGGCCGTGCAGGATATTCTCGATGCTCACAACAGCCCCATCAAGATTATCTCGAAGATTGAGAATCAGGAGGGTCTGGACAACATCGATGAGATTATCGAGGCTTCTTACGGTATCATGGTTGCCCGTGGTGACCTGGGTGTGGAGTTGCCCGCCGAGGTAATTCCCAATGCGCAGCGCCGCATCGTGGAGAAGTGTATCTGCGCAAAGCGTCCCGTGATTATCGCTACCCAGATGCTCTACTCGATGGTCAACAATCCCCGTCCTACCCGTGCAGAGGTGAGTGACGTGGCAAGTGCCATCTATGAGCGTGTCGATGCCGTGATGTTGAGCGATGAGACCGCCATGGGTGATTACCCCGTGGAGGCTGTTACCGCCATGGCACGTGTGGCTCGCGAGATTGAGCGCGATGAGGACCATTTCAAGCCCATGATTGACATGGATATGGTTTCTGTAAACCACGAGATTACCGCACAGCTGGCTCGTTCGGCAGTGAAGGCTTCGACCAACCTGCCCATCAAGTATGTGGTACTCGACACCAAGACCGGCCGTACTGGTCGTTACCTCTCGGCATTCCGTGGTCAGAAGACCGTTATGGCAGTTTGCTACAAGCGTCACGCACAGCGTATCCTGGCACTCTCCTACGGTATCGTGCCTATCCTCCGCAAGCAGGAGCTCTGCGACCGTTACCACTTCTTGAGCGATGCTTTGCAGTACATCGAGAAGTATGACAAGTTGGAGGAGACCGACATACTGGCTGTTGTAGGCGGCAGCTTCGGCCCCAACGAGGGTGCTTCGTATGTGGAGATTGCCGACGTTCAGAACATCCGTCGTCGTAACGACATGGGTTCGGAGGCTTGCTACAACTACGAAATCGAGAAATAAATCTTGTGATGTGACTTTTCCGAAGCGAAAGGGCGTAGGAGGTTGAAGAGCGATTTGAAAAATAGGGTCACACAGGGTGTGGCGTGGAGCATAGGAGAGAAAATCGGTACCATGCTTTTGCAGGCGGGAGTCTCGTTTGTGGTGCTGATGTTGCTGTTGCCCGATGATTTCGGTGTGATGGCCATTCTGACCTCGCTCGTGACCTTTGCGCAGGTGTTTGTCGACAGCGGTTTCTCGCAGACACTCATCCGCAGCAAGAACGAGCCCTCGGCGGAGGATTACTCCTCGGTCTTTGTCTTCAACATCACGGTGTCGCTACTGCTCTACGGAGCGTTGGTGGCCCTGTCGCCCTGGGTGGCGGACTATTACGCCATGCCCGAGATTCGGAAAATCGCACCCGTGTTCTTTCTTTTCCTGCCGGTCAATGCACTCTGTGTCATACAGAACACATTGCTCATCCGTCAGTTCCGCTTCGCCCTGCTCTCGAAGGTTACCTTCGCGGCTTCGGTGGTGAGCGGTGCCGCTGCCATACTCATGGCGGTAGCCGGATATGGCGTGTGGAGTCTTGTGGCGCAGCGTCTCGCTCAGGTGCTCACCCGTGCCGTCATGCTGTGGTGGCTGGGCGAGTGGCGTCCGCGTGCCGTTTGCTCCTCGCAGCGTCTGCGAAGCATGGCACCTTACAGCCTGAGTCTGATGACCACCGACCTCATTACGGCCGTATATAACAAAGTACCGCAGCTCTTCATCGGTAAGATTTATTCTGCCGACACGCTGGGTTACTACGACCAGGCACAGAAACTCAAGGACCTGCCCGTCACCTCCACGATGACCGCCGTGCAGGGAGTCATCTTCCCTGCCCTGTCGAAAATCGCGGACCAGGAGCAGAAGTTTGCGGAGAGTTTCCGCCAGATTGTCATGGTGGTGAGCTACGTGATGTTCCCCGTCATGCTGGGACTCTCGGCAGTGGGGTATGAGGTGTTCGATGTCTTCTTGAAGGAGAAATGGATGCCCACGGTGCCCTACTTCGAAATCATCTGCTTGTCGGGTCTGTTCTATCCCATTGCCATGGTGGCCTACAACATAATGAAGGTCAAATGCAGTGGCAAGCGGATTGTACAGCTGGAGGTGCTGAAGAAGGTGATGCTCACCGCTATCCTTGTGGTGGTCATACCGCAGAGTATCACCGCCGTGATGTGGGGTCTTGTGGCCTTCGCGGTGTGTGAGATGGTGGTGAATGTGGCTGCCGCCCTCCGTGTGACGCAATTGTCGCTGTGGCGTTTTGTCCGCACGCTGTTGCCCATTGCGGCTGTGTCGCTGACGATGTACCTCATAGTGCAGGGTGTGGGCAGTTGGGTTGCTTCGGACAGTGCCGTGCGTCTGATTGTCGAGTTGGCAGTGGGCGTGGTCAGTTACCTCCTGCTGTCGGTAGCATTCCGTTTGGAGGCGTTCCGCGAGGTGGTGACCATTATCGGCAACCAGCTGAAAAGATAGACACATATAGAATAGATAAAAGGCAGTACCTTTCGGGGTGCTGCCTTTTTTTTGTGCCTTTTCGGGAGGAGATTTGGTATGTCCTTTTTTCGGGGCATTGAAGGGTGATGGCTTCTTGCCCTTTGAGAAAAAGAGTGTGGCTTCTCGGGGACTTTCATTTCCTGCCGCCCCGAAAATAAGAAAAGAAAAACCACCGTCAGTCTTGCGACCGGCGGTGGTTCTTATTTATAGCCTCGTTCGTTTAGAGGTAGACCGAAGCCTCTCTCTCCTTGCGAAGTACGGCCAAGGCATTCAATGCCAGGGACTCCAGTTCGTTTTCTCCGGGGTAAACCGATATGGGGGCGATGAACGAACAGTGCTCGCGGATGTAGTCGTTGACGGGTTCGCAGTGGGCGATACCTCCCGTGAGGAGGATACCGTCGACCTTGCCACACAGGGCGGCAGCCGCTGCACCAATCTGCTTCGATACATTGTAACACATCGCGTCCAAAAGTTTTTTGGCCTCGGTGTCACCCTGCTCGATGCGGGCACGGATGTCGATGACGGAGTTGGTACCCAGGTAGGCCACCAGTCCGCCCTTCGAGGAGATGAATCGTATCATCTCGTCTGCCGATGAGAACTTGCCCGAGAAGCACTCTCTGATTAGAGAGCACGAGGGCAGCGTGCCGGCACGGTCGGGAGCGAAACTTCCGTCACCGTCGAGGGCATTGTTCACATCCATGACCAGACCCTTGCGGTGCGCTGCCACCGATATACCGCCGCCCATGTGTACCACGATGAGATTGACCTCCTCGTAGACCAGACCGTTGCGCTTGCAGTGCAGGCGTGCGGTGGCCTTGTGGTTCAAGGCATGGAATATCGACTTGCGCGGACACGAGGGCAGACCCGATATGCGTGCTTCGTCACACATCTCGTCCACCACGGGAGGGTCGGCTATGTAAGCCTTCACACCGGCTGTTTCGGCAATCTCGGCAGCCAGCAGACCACCCAAATTGCAGACATGCTTCTTCTCGGCATGAATCAAATCCTCCTGCATGCGGGAATTGACCTCGTAAACACCGCCCGGAACGGGTTTTATCAGACCTCCACGACCGATAACAGCCGCAAGGTCGTGGATATTGAAACCGTTTTCTTCGATGGCTTTCAATATCAACTCCCTGCGCCACTCGAGTTGATCCAGCGCTTTGGCAAAGTGCGAGATGTCGTCGTGCGAGTGGTGGAGAGTCGGTACCCACAGAGGTCGCTCATCTTCGTAGATGGCAATCTTTGTGGAGGTAGAGCCGGGATTTATTGCCAATATTTTGTAGCTCATAAGTGTCTCGGTTCAAAATGTTTGGAGTCTTTTGTTTGTCCGGATTTATTTGGCTGCCAGACAGGCCAGTGCGATAGAGTAGAGCTTGGTCTTGCTGCTGTCGCCACGCGAAGTCAGCACGCAGGGAACCTTGGTACCCATAACCATGGCTGCCAGCTCACCGCCGCAGAGGTGGGTGGTCGACTTGAAGAATACGTTGGCCGACTCCAGGTTGGGGAACAACAGACAGTCGGGGTCACCGGCTACAGCCGAACCCTTCACCTTCTTGTGCTCGGCAACCTCCTTGAAGAGGGCTACGTCCAACGACAGGGGACCGTCAACGATGACATTGCCCAGCTGACCGCGGTCTGCCATCTTGGCGAGCAGAGCACCCTCGGCCGAAGAGATAATCTTGGGCAGAACCTGCTCCGAAGGAGCGATGCAGGCAATCTTGGGGGTCTTGATGCCCAGCAGGTTGGCAGTCTGTGCCAGGTACTTGATCTGTACGGTCTTCTGCTTGAAGTCGGGCAGAGGAATAACGGCTACGTCGGACATGATGAGCAGCTTGTGGTAGCAGGGCATCTCCGAGATAGATACGTGGCTCAACACACCCTTGGGAGGGAACAGACCTGCGTCCTTGTTCAGAATACCGCGCATGTACTTGTCGGTCGAAACCAGACCCTTCATCAGTACGTCAGCCTCACCGGCTACAACAGCCTGAACTGCGAGGGTAACGCACTTCATATCGTTGGCCTCGTCTACGATGTGGAAAGCAGCGACATCGATACCCTCCTCCTTGCAAACCTGCTCGATGGTGGCACGGTCACCGTAGAGGGTAGGCTCTACCAAACCCTCCTTGTATGCCTCGTAAACTGCTGCGATGGTATGTGAATCCTGACCATAAGCTACGGCCAATCTCTTTTTGCCTCTCTTTCTCGCCTCTTCGACGATTTCTGTCAAATGCTGAATCATTGTCTTGAAATATTAAAGATTTTTAACCAAATTATATGTGTCTGTTGCAATCACCAGCTCCTCGTTGGTGGCAATCACTGCAATCTTGACCTTTGAGTCGGGAGTCGACAAAATCTTGTCGTCACCATTGACACTCATGTTGGCCTCACGGTCAAACTTCATGCCCATGAACTCCATGTTGGTACAAATCGACTCGCGCAACTCCTTCGAGTTCTCGCCCACACCGCCGGTGAAGATAATCAAATCGAGACCACCCATCTCGGCAGCGTACTGACCCACGTACTTCTTCACACGTGCATAGTACATATCTCTTGCCACGATGGCTTTCTCGTTGCCTGCGTTGTAAGCGGCATCGATGTCACGCATATCGCTCGAGATGCCGGTGAGACCCTGCATACCCGACTTCTTGTTCATCATGTTGTTCAGGTCGGCGAACGACATGTGCTCCTTGTCACCGATGTAGGTGATGGCGCTGGCGTCTACCTGACCGCAACGTGTACCCATCACCAGACCGTCGAGGGGTGAGAAGCCCATCGAGGTGTCGAACGACTTGCCGTTGAGCACGGCGGTAATCGAAGCACCGTTACCGATGTGGCAGGTGATGATTTTCGAGTTGTTGATGTCGATGCCGGCCATCTTGGCACCCTCGCGAGCCACGAACTTGTGGCTGGTTCCGTGGAAGCCGTACTTACGCACGCGATACTTCTCGTAGTACTCGTAGGGCAGGGCGTAGAGGTAGTTGTGTGCCGGAATGGTCTGGTGGAACGAGGTGTCGAATGCCGTTACCTGGGGAACACCGGGAAGTACCTTCTCGATGGATACGATACCCTCAATTGCGGGAGGGTTGTGCAGGGGGGCAATCTCGAAGAGCGAACGAATCTTGTCCTTGGTGTCCTCGTTGACGAGAGCACTCTGGGGGAAGAACTCGCCACCATGAGCCACACGATGACCTACGGCCTTCAGCTCATCGAGAGACGAGATGACGCCGTGCTCGGGATTAACCAGCGCGTCGAGCACCAGACGGATACCCGTTGTGTGGTCGGGAATGGGCTGGTGGAGCGCGAAGGGCTCCTTGCCGACGGGTTTGTGTTTCAAGTCGCCTTCGGGGAGTCCGATACGTTCTACGAGACCCTTGGCGAGCAACTTGCTCGATGCGTCATTCATGTCGATGACCTGATACTTAATCGACGATGAACCGCAGTTCAATACCAAAATTACCATAACTTATATCTTGTTAATTTTTTAATAATGTTCCTATCCACATACCTATGCTCACACATATCATGCACACCACCACACTCGAGGCAATGTAGACAGCCATCATGGGGTAGTCTCCGGCGCGGAGCAGCTTGACCGCCTCGGACGAGAATGTCGAGAACGTGGTGAATCCTCCACAGAAACCTACTGTAAGCAGGGTCATCACCAGTGACGATGATACCGTTTTCATGAAAAATCCGATGAGCAGTGAGCCGATGGCATTCACTGTGAAAGTGCCGACGGGAAATCCCGCCCAGGTGATGCCAGCCAGAGCGACATACGAAAGGAGGTATCTCGCCATGGAGCCCAATGCTCCGCCACACGCAGCGGCAATAAGTCCACGAATCATAAGTTAAATGTACATTTATTTTTATAAATATGCAAATTTACACAAAAAATGGGACAAGAGACACTTTCCGATGGCAAAATTAGAGCTCCGGCTGTTCAATATGGCGCAATGAACGCCGCTTTTGAAAAAATATAAAAAAAGCACCTCGCGTCCTGTGGGGCGGAGATGCTGTGGTGAAGGGGTGGTGGTCATGGGGTTCAAGGCTCGAATTTGTAGCCCACACCCTTGATGGTGGTGATGTGGTCCGACCCGATTTTCTGACGCAGTTTGCGAATGTGGACATCGATGGTGCGGTCTCCGACCACCACATTGTCGCCCCATATTTTGGTGTAAATCTCCTTACGTGTGATGAGTTTTCCGGCTGACGAGTAGAGCAAATCCAGAAGGGCAAACTCCTTTCTCGGAAGTATGATTTCCTCGCCCGAAATGGTGACCGAATAGCGGTCGCGGTTGATGGTGATTTCGCCTGTCTGATGGGGTTCTTCCTCCTGTGGCAGACGTTTGAGAATGGCTTGCAGACGGCTCTTCAACAGCGGCATCTTGATGGGTTTCGAGATGTAGTCGTCGGCACCCGCATCGAAGCCTTTAAGTTCCTCGGAATCATCACTCAGGGCGGTGAGAAATACCACCAGTGTGTCTTTCAGTCGGGGGTTCTTGCGTATGGCACGGCAGGTCTCCACACCGTCCATCACAGGCATCATTCTGTCCAGCAGAATCAGGTGGGGTAGAAAGGTCTCGGCCATGCTCAATGCTTCGGCTCCGTTTTCTGCTGTTTCCACCTCGTAGCCCTCTTTCTCAAGGTTGTATTTGATGAATTCGAGAATGTCGATTTCGTCATCGACAAGCAGAATGCGATGATTCATATTTCAATTTGTTAAGTGGTGATGCCCGGGTAGGTAATGATGTCCTATTTGGGTTATCTTTTTGCGAAGGTAATAAATTTACCTTGAATTTGTGTGATTTGCGTCGAAAAAATGGTTATATTTGCCAAATTAATATTCTCTATATATAGAGAGAAATCCAAAAATCCGTATTGAGATGGCTGATGAAAAACCTACTTTGCCGGTAACTGACGAGCGTGTCGAGACCACTGTCGACATGACACAATCAGATAATCATGCAACTCTCGGTGCTACTTCCAGCGAGAGTGCATCACCGATGACCCCCGAGGTCGAGAATACTGTTGCTGCGGCAGCAGACACCACTATTGATAAGGATATCGAGGTTGACGATGAGACTTCGTTCGATGATACTGTTGCCGAGGAGGCCTCCTCGGAGGATAAGTTCGCCGGAAAAACCAAAGAGGAACTCGTTGCCATACTCTCGCAACTCATCGCCGAGCAGCCCGTGCAGGCCATTCGCCGCGATGTGGAGGCGATAAAGGTAGCTTTCTATCGCATCCGCCGTGCCGAGGTCGAAGCCGCACGCAAAGCCTTCATCGAGGAGGGCGGCGCCGAGGAGGAGTTCACCCCTCCCGTGGATAATGCCGAGAACGAACTCAAGGAGCAGTTCAAGGAATACCGCCGTCTGCGCGACATCTTCCTCTCGAACCTCGAAGCCGAGAAGGAGGAGAATCTCAAAATCAAGTTGCAGATTATCGAGGAGCTGAAGGAACTGGTCAATTCCGACGAGACACTGAACCACACCTTCAACAAGTTCCGCGAGTTGCAGCAGCGTTGGAAGGATACGGGTATCGTTCCTCTGGCCAATGTCAAGGATTTGTGGGAGACCTACAATCTCCATGTGGAGAACTTCTATAATTTCATCAAAATCAACAAGGAGCTGCGCGACCTCGATTTGAAGAAGAACTACGAGCAGAAAATCGCCCTCTGTGAGCAGGCCGAAGCCCTGTTGATGGAGCCTTCGATTGTGGAGGCGTTCCACAAGTTGCAGAAACTGCATGACGAGTGGCGCGAGACAGGTCCTGTGGCCAAGGAGTACAAAGAGGTGCTCTGGGAGCGTTTCAAGGCCGCATCGAGCCGCATCAACAAACAGCATCAGGCTCACTTCGAGTCGTTGAAGGCCGATCAGGTGAAGAACCTTGCCCTCAAGACCGAACTCTGTGAGGCTGCCGAGGAGCTGACCGCCCAGCCCATGACCACCCGCAAGGAGTGGAACAAGGCCAGTGAGAAGCTGCTCGACATTCAGAAGACATGGAAGACCATCGGCTTCGCGCCCAAGAAGGAGAACACCCGCATCTACGACCGCTTCCGTGCGGCGTGCGACAAGTTCTTCGAGGCAAAGCGAGTATTCTACTCCGATGTGAAGACCGAGATGGACCACAACCTGCAACTCAAGAACGAGTTGTGCGAGGCTGCCGAGTCGCTGATGAACAGTGACGACTGGAAGAAGGCCACCGACGATTTGATTGCCCTCCAGACACGTTGGAAAGAGGTCGGCACCGTATCGCGCCGTCACTCCGATGCCGTGTGGAAGCGTTTCCGTGCGGCGTGTGACAAGTTCTTCGAGCGCAAGAGTGCGCACTTCGCATCGGTAGATGACGAGCATGAGGAGAACCTGAAAAAGAAGTTGGCTCTGTTGGAGGAGATGGCCGCTGCCGACATCAAGGCGGGCGGTTACGAGGTGATTCGCAACTTCCAGCGTCGCTGGGGTGAAATCGGCTTCGTGCCCATCAAGCAGAAGGACGAGATACAGAAACGCTACAAGGCTGTGGTGGACAAACTCTTTACCGCCCTGCGCGGTTCGGAGCGCGACCGCTCGATTAACCGCTTCAAGGAAAAGGTGTCGTCGATGAAGTCATCGGGCGAGAACCGTCTGCGTCAGGAGCGCGAGCATCTCTATAATAAAGTACGCCAGCTGGAGCAGGAGGTGGCACTTCTGGAGAACAACATCGGTTTCTTCTCCAAGTCGAAGAACTCCGATTCGCTGATTGCCGAAATCAGAACCAAAATCCAGCACATCCACGAGGAGATTGCCTCCGCCATCGAGAAGGTGAAGCTCATCGATTCACAGATGGAAGAGAACAACAAATAGACAACGAATTTAAATATATACAGCACTTATGAAACTCTCCAAACCCAAGTACATCTTCGTCACAGGCGGAGTTGCATCGTCACTCGGTAAAGGTATCATTTCGGCATCGATTGCCCGTCTGCTCCAGGCTCGCGGTTACTCGGTGACCATCCAGAAGCTCGACCCCTATATCAATGTCGACCCCGGAACCCTCAATCCCTACGAGCATGGCGAGTGTTATGTTACGGAGGATGGTGCAGAAACCGACCTCGACCTCGGTCACTACGAGCGATTCACCAATCAGCCCACTTCGAAGGCCAACAACGTCACCACCGGTAAAATCTACAAGAGTGTTATCGAGAAGGAGCGCAAGGGTGAATATTTGGGTAAGACCGTGCAGGTCATTCCTCACATCACCGACGAAATCAAGCGCCGTATCCAGCGTCTAGGTCAGACCAAGAAGTATGATATCATCATCACCGAGATTGGTGGTACGGTAGGCGACATCGAGTCGTTGCCCTTCATCGAGTCGGTACGTCAGTTGCGCTACCAGCTCGGCAGCCGCAACACTGCTCTGGTTCACCTCACCCTCATCCCCTACATGGCGGCTTCGGGCGAGTTGAAGACCAAGCCCACACAGCACTCCGTGAAGGCCCTCTTGGAGAACGGTCTCCAGCCCGAGGTGCTGGTACTCCGTACCGAGCATCCGCTGACCCCCGCTCTGAAGCGTAAGGTGGCTCTGTTCTGCAATGTCGATGCCAACGCCGTGATGGAGTCTATCGACGTTCCCACCATCTATGAAGTACCCCTGCGCATGCACGAGCAGCACCTCGATGAGGTGATTCTCGACAAGTTGAACCTGCCTTCGGAGCAGGAGCCCGAGTTGAGCGCATGGAGAGACTTCGTGGACAAGGTAAAGCATCCCTCGAAGAAGATTGAAATCGCTCTGGTGGGTAAGTACACCGAGCTGCCCGATGCCTACAAGTCGATTTGCGAATCGTTCATTCACGCAGGTGCCATGAACGACTGCAAGGTGAAGTTGCGTTACGTCAATTCCGAGAAGGTCAATGACGAGAACGTGAAGGATTTGCTGGGTAAGATGGCCGGTATCCTCGTGGCTCCCGGTTTCGGTAACCGCGGTATCGAGGGTAAGATTACCGCCGTACGCTTTGCCCGCGAGAACAACATTCCTTTCCTGGGTATCTGCCTCGGTATGCAGTGCGCCGTCATCGAGTTCGCCCGTAACGTACTCGGTCTCCACGATGCCAACTCCAGCGAGATGGAGCAGACTCCCAACCCCGTCATCGACCTCATGGAGGAGCAGAAGGACATCACTGCCAAGGGCGGTACCATGCGTCTGGGCGCATACCCCTGCACCCTCAAGAAGGGTTCGCACTGCGCACAGGCCTATGGTAAGTTGAACATCTCGGAGCGTCACCGTCACCGTTATGAGTTCAACAGCGACTACCTGGCACAGTTTGAGGCTGCCGGCATGAAGGCTGTGGGTGTCAATCCCGATACCAACCTCGTGGAGGTGGTTGAGGTGGAGAATCACCCCTGGTTTGTCGGTGTGCAGTATCACCCCGAATACAAGAGTACAGTATTGTCTCCCTCGCCGCTCTTTGTGGCATTTGTCGGTGCTGCTTTGAAATACAGCGAGAATAAATAATAATTTAACTTTGTAAATGGACAAAAAATCGATTCTCGGATTTGTCATCGTGTCGCTGCTCTTTGTCGGCTACTCGATTTACAACTCCAAACAACAACTGAAATATCAGGAACAACTGACCGCATGGCAGAACTATCAGGACTCGTTGGCCAGAGCCAACGCTCCCGAAGTGCCTGCCGACAGCCTTGAATACACCGCACCTGAAGCAGATTCTCCCGAGGAGGTACTCCAGCGTAAGGTGGCCGTGGTGGGCGAGACCCTTGCCGCAGCTTCGGAAGGTGAGGAGCAAATCGTAACCGTGGAGAACGACGTGTTGAAAATCGACTTTTCGACACGTGGCGGTCGTGTAAAGGATGTCACACTGAAGGAGTACACCAAGTACGCACCCCGTGGCGAGCGCAACGAACAGGTCAAGCTCTTTGACCCCGAAAGCGCAAACTTCTCGATGCTGTTCCACCTCAAGCGCGACAACAAGTTCATTCCCGTGAACACCATGAACTACAACTTCACGGCAGAACCCGTCCGCACACTCGAGGACAATACCCAATCGGTGGTCTTCCGTCTGCCCGTCAGCGAAACTTCCTATTTGGAGTATGAGTACCTGGTGCACAACACACAGACTCCCTCATCGGATTACCTCGTGGACTTCGATGTCCGCATGGTGAACATGGCAGCCGAGCTGGCCGGACAGTCTAACTTCGAGTTGGGCTGGTCGAACACCTCCTACCAGAACGAAAAGGGATTCAAGAACGAGAATATGTACACCACACTGGCTTACCGCCTGCCCGGTGAGGCCTCTATCGAGGATTTGGGCATGAGCGAGGAGGCCAAGAGCGAGGAAATCACGACCCCTATCAACTGGGTGGCTTTCAAGCAGCAGTTCTTCTCGTCGGTATTCATCGCTCCCGACAATGTGGCTTCGGCCAATTTGTCGTTCTCGACCGAGAAAGAGGGTTCGGGCTACATCAAGGACTTCTCGTCGAAGATGATTGTCCCCCTCATGAAGGACAAGACCTCTTACGACTTCGCCTTCTACTTCGGCCCCAACCGTTACTCGATTCTCAAGGATGTGACCGTGGGTGACGAAGGCGAGGAAATCCACATCGAGCGCCTCATTCCTCTGGGCTGGGGTATCATCGGTTGGATTAACCGTTGGTGTGTAATTCCGGTATTCGATTTTCTGAGAAACTATATCGGCAGCTTCGGTATCATCATCCTGATTTTGGCGGTGCTGATTCGTCTGGTGATTTCGCCCATGACCTACAAGAGCTACGTCTCGATGGCCAAGATGCGTATCATCAAACCTCAGGTCGATGAGCTGAACAAAAAGTATCCCAAGCAGGAGGACGCCATGAAGCGTCAGCAGGCAACCATGGAACTCTACAAGAAGATGGGCATCAACCCCATGGGCGGATGTATCCCCATGTTGATTCAGTTCCCCATTCTGATTGCCATGTTCCGTTTCTTCCCTGCCTCCATCGAGTTGCGTGACCAGCCTTTCCTGTGGGCAGATGACCTCTCGTCGTTCGACAGCATCGTGAACCTGCCGTTCTCGATTCCCTTCTACGGCGATCATGTGTCGTTGTTTGCCCTCCTGATGGCACTCTCGACCTTCGCATACTCCTACTACAACTATCAGCAGACTGCCTCGTCGCAGCCTCAGATGGCAGGTATGAAGTTTATGATGGTCTACCTCATGCCTCTCATGCTGCTGTTCTGGTTCAACAGTTATTCGAGCGGTTTGTGCTATTACTACCTGCTCTCGAACCTCTTTACCATCGGACAGACCCAGTTCATTCGCCGCTTTGTCGATGATAACAAACTGCACGCTGCCATGCAGGCCAATGCCGCCAAGAAGATGAACGGCAAGAAGTCGCGTTTCCAGCTGCGTTACGAGGAGCTGATGCGTGAGGCTGAAGCAGCCAATCGTAACAAGAAGAAATAAACACTTATCTTCAAATATGCGGAGAGCCGAAATTCAGATTTCGGCTCTCTTTTTTTTGTGCTTGTAGGTTGAGGGTAGGGTATGCAGACAAAGAAAGAGCCTTCCAAATGTTTGGAAGGCTCTTTTTATAAATCAGCCCCTGTTGAGGGGAAACACTTTCTATTTGCGGTCGTCCTACTCCACATAGAGTACCAAACCCTTGAGGTATTCGCCCTCGGGGTGGTAGATGTTGATGGGGTGGTCGGCAGGCTGGGTGAGCTGGTGGAGGATTCTCACCTTGCGTCCTGCGATGGCGGCAGCCGAGAATACGGTGGTGCGGAACAGCTCCTTCGATACGGCCTGCGAGCAGGAGAAGGTGAAGAGAATACCGCCCGGCTTGATT
Organism: Alistipes sp.; assembly: GCA_020026335.1. Classification (GTDB taxonomy): domain Bacteria; phylum Bacteroidota; class Bacteroidia; order Bacteroidales; family Rikenellaceae; genus Alistipes. Next base: position 100,670 of record JAHHQO010000007.1, read on the forward strand.
TGCGACAGGGCGCGTGCATTGAGTCGGCGGTAGCCCTGCATGGCGTTGCCCAACACCTTGTGGTGCTTGGCGAAAGCGGGAGGGTCGAGAATGATGAGGTCATACTTGTTGCCGATGTTCTTGAGGTACTCCACGGCATCGGCGGCAATCTCCGTGTGGGGACAATCCTCACCGAAGTTGAGCACCATGTTCTCCGAAGCCAGCGATACGGCGCGCTCCGATGAATCGACCGAGCAAACCTCCTTTGCACCGCCCGACATGGCGTAGACCGAGAAACCGCCCGTGTAACAGAAGGTGTTGAGCACGGTGCGCCCCTTCGAGTAACGCTTTACCAACTCGCGGTTCTCTCGCTGGTCGAGGAAGAAGCCGGTCTTCTGACCCTCCTCCCAATTGACGAGGAACTTCTCGCCGTTCTCGTGTACGACCTGCGACTTGTGCGGTGTCGAGCCCCACAGGTAGCCGTCCACAGCACCCAGATTTGCCTTGAAGGGGAGGGTCTGTGACGATTTGTCGTAGATGGCGGTAATCTTGTCGCCATAGACCGAGCGAATGGCCTCGGCGATGTGCTGGCGCGAGAGATACATACCCACCGAGTGGCACTGTACCACGGCGGTGGTGGCGTAGATGTCCACAACCAGACCGGGAAGCGAGTCGCCCTCACCGTGTACCAGACGGTAGCAGTCGGTCAGTTCGTTTTCAGTGAGATGGAGGGTGCGGCGCACATCGTGTGCCACCTCTATGCGGTGATTCCACCATGCCTGATTGATCTCCTCACGCTCGAAGGTGAGAATACGTACGGCGATGGAGCCAATCTGATAGTGTCCCAAAGCCAGAAAGTCGCCCGAATGGGTGTAGACCTCGACGATGGAACCCTCCTTGATTTGGGATTCGTCCTCAGCTTTGATGTAGTCGATTGCGCCCGAAAAAATCCACGGGTGACGGCGTTGGATGGACTCCTCCTTGCCTCTGCGAAGATATACCTGCGGTGTCATTATCTCTTTTTATTGATTTTCTGTGTATGTTGTAATCTGTTGTAGATTTGTATGCAGACCCACGCATCGGTGGCGGCATAGATTTTCTGCTTGTCGGTGAAGGCTGTGGCCTCCCAGTTGCTCAGTCGCTGTGCCTTCGACACGCGCTTGCCCAGCACGATGGAGGAAATCTTGCGCAGACTCTTGTCCTCGATGCCCCAGTCGGGGGCTATGGATTGCAGGTCTACGAAACCTCCGTCACGGAAGTGGCGCAACTGACGCAGCGAGCGCAAATCGCCGCTCACATCGGTTCCGATTTTGAGTACATGCTTGTCTTCCAACAGCTGGAGAATGGGTTTTGCCAGGGGAATCTTGTTGAGTCGGAACAGGAAGCAGTGCTTGGGAGTGGAGAGCTGGAGCAGTGACACCTTGTAGGTGACCCCTGCGCGGAACGAGGGGCGTGTCTCGGTGTCGAATCCCACAATCTTGCTCTCGGCCAACTCACGGCAGGCCGCTTCAATCTGCGCTTCGTCGTCGATGACCGTGATGTCGCCGTGGAACTCCACGGCCGGAAGTTCGGCCACCGCTTCGTTGCTTATTTTGTTGATAAATTTATTCTCTGTACTCATCTGTGAAATATATTCCCACAAAATTACTCAATTATTTTTAATTTCCCGTCTTCGAGTGTGGTGATTTTGCCCTCGCGCAGTGCGTTTTTGAGCAGTCGTGCAACACGTTCGGGCGGACAGCGAAAGGCGGCGGCCAGCGAGCGCGGGTCGGAAGGTTCTTGTCGGAGGTACTCCATGATGCGGGTGAGCAGTTCCTCATCGGCGGAGGGGGCGGCAGCCTGACGGCGTTTCTGTTCACGGCGGTGTGCCAGACAGATGTCGCACACGCCGCAGGGCTGTGCCGAGTGGTCACCGAAGTACTCCTCGATAATCTGACTGCGACAACGCTCCTCGTTTTGGGCGTAGCGGAGCATGTTCTCGAATCGCTCCTCCATCAGCTCGCGGCGCAGGCGGTAGGTTTCGGGCGAGATGTAGAGGTTGTTGCGGTCCATGCGCTCGCGGTTGAAGAATATCATCGGAGAGCGGTTGGAGGGGATATAGCGAATGACGCGCAGCATCCACAACCTTTTGAGTCGCTCCTTGACCTTCTCCACCGTGTAGCCGCTCCATGTGGCAATCTCGCCCTCGTTGATGGGGCGAAATTCGGTGAAGATGCCGTTGTAGAGACGCAGCAAGATACGTATGATGGTGTCGAGGTCCTCTTTCTCGACACGCAGACGGTACAGCTCGTCACGGCTCACGGTGAACATGATGCGTGCGGGGTGCTCCTCGGCATCGGTGTAGGTGAGGTAGTCGTTCTGCTGGAGGAGCTTGAGCGCACTGATGACCGTACCCGAATAGAGATGTTCGCGCGAACAGAAGTCGTGGATGTTGAACATATAGGAGGTCATCTCTCCGTCACCCACGGGCAGTTGCAGGTAGTTGCAGATGCTGTCGTAGATGTCCTTGACCTGATTCAGGGGCGGAAACTCCTTGTCGAAGCGTTTGACGATGCGCTCGGGGTCGTCCGACGAGATGAGCAGCAGGGCATAGGCACGCTTGCCGTCACGGCCGGCGCGTCCTGCCTCCTGATAGTAGCTTTCGAGCGAGTCGCAGGGGGTGTAGTGCACCACGAAGCGCACGTCCTGCTTGTCGATACCCATACCGAAGGCGTTGGTGGCCACCATCACGCGCACCTTGCCCGAAATCCACTCCTCCTGACGGAGGGTGCGCTCGGTGTGTGCCATGCCGCCGTGGTAGCAGGTGGCGGGTATGCCCTTCTCCTTCAAGAGTTCGGCAATCTGCTCTGTGCCCTCGCGCGTGCGCATATAGACAATGCCTGCTCCGGGAACATTGTTCACCAGACGCAGGAGCTGTTCGTTCTTGTCGTCGGTGTGACGCACGGCATAGGAGAGGTTGGGACGCGAGAAACTACTTCTCAGGAGATGCTTCTCGCGGAATTTGAGTCGCGTCATGATGTCGTCTGCCACCTTGTCGGTTGCCGAGGCGGTGAGTGCCAGCACGGGAACATCGGGCAAGAGTTCGCGCAGACGCGCAATCTGAAGGTAGGAGGGGCGGAAGTCGTAGCCCCACTGCGAGATGCAGTGTGCCTCATCGACGGCAATCAGCGAGACGGGCATACGTTGCACGCGCAGGCGGAAGGCTTCGGTAAAGAGTCGTTCGGGCGATACGTAGAGAAATTTCACATCGCCATAGGCGGCATTGTCCAGCCCGATGTCAATCTGTCGGGGCGAGAGTCCCGAATGAATGGCCACTGCCGGAATACCCAACTTGCGAAGACGGTCCACCTGGTCCTTCATCAGTGCGATGAGCGGTGTGATGACCACACACAACCCCTCGGATGCCAGTGTCGGCACCTGATAGGTGAGTGACTTTCCGCCGCCCGTGGGCATGAGTGCCAGGGTGTCGCGTCCCTCCATGATGTCGCGGATGATGGTCTCCTGTATCGAACGGAAGGAGGTGTAGCCCCAGTAGCGGCGCAGCACTTCGTGTATTTTGTCTTCGTTGGTCTTCACGGAACAAAGATACAGATTTTTGAGGGGAAGAACGCCATTTCTCCGTGAAAAGATGGCATCCCCCACAATGGGGAAGGGGCTTCCTTAAAAATAGGTATTTTGAGGGGAAGGTGTAGTGAGTAATTGAAAAATAAGTATCTTTGTCACGTTGATAATTTTTTAGAAGGGTATAGGTTTTGCCGACGACCATTGTAGAATGACACTGAAAAGATACATATCGATGTTGATGATGACCATCTACCTGCTCTTTGTGGGTATGCCGGTCTATGCATCGTTGGCGTGTCATTGTGTGAGAATGGCCGAGGAGCATGCCCACTCGTGTCAGGCCCACGGCATCACTGCCGATGAGGCTGTCCAATCGCATTATTCGATTCCCTGTTGTGACGACAAGCACGACAGTCAGTCGGAATTATACATCCCCTCGCTCGACTGGAAAGATGTGTGCCGTTGCTGGGCAATGGACGCGGCTGCGCCCGCCGACTTCCCCACGGAACTCAACTCGCCGCTCCCCTGTGTGGAGTGGTGCCTCGCCCGGGTCAATACCCTGCTTCAGACGGGGTGTGTCGTGGGGTCGGGACTGCGCGGCCCGCCGCAGATGTAGTGTCAAAAGCCTCTGAAGACCGATGTTGAAATGTCGGTCAGAAACTTTTTACATACATTTACGGATATTCCAAATGACAATTTACAGAAATATTATTTTATCTCTGTCGGCCCTCCTTGTGGCTGCCGTTGCGCAGGCCTCCGAGGTCAATGGCGTGGTACGCGGTGCCGACAACGAACCTCTGGTGGGTGCCTCGGTCTACTGGGCAGGCACCAACATCGGCGCAAGTACAGATGCCGATGGTAATTTTACGCTTCACAAAGTCAAAAATCACAACCTCTTGGTCGCTTCATTCCTGGGCTATGTCAACGACACGTTGCACGTGACAGATGCGGGTGACCGTCTTCAGTTCCTGCTCTCTGCCGAAGGTGTGGCGTTGCAGGACGTCGTGGTGGAGGGTAGCCTGAGCGGAAACTTCGTCAAGGCGGAGGGCATTCTCAAAGGCGAGATGATTTCCTTCGCCGGTCTCTGCAAGATGGCGTGCTGCAACCTGGCGGAGAGCTTTGAGAACTCGGCTTCGGTGACCGTGGGTTACAGCGATGCCATTTCGGGTGCGCGACAGATTAAGATGCTGGGTTTGGCCGGTACCTACACCCAAATCCTCGACGAGAACCGCCCCGTCATGCGCGGTCTGAGCTCGCCCTACGGTTTGAGCTACACACCCGGTATGTGGCTCAACTCCATTCAGGTGTCGAAGGGCGTCTCGTCCGTGACCTCGGGACACGAGGCCGTGACGGGTCAGATTAACCTCGAACACCGCAAGCCCACCGACAGCGAGCGTCTCTTTGTGAACCTCTATCTCGATGACGAGTTGCGCCCCGAGGCCAATATCTCGTCGGCTTTCCCCGTGTCGCGCGACAAGAAACTCTCGACCGTCATTCTTCTGCACGGTTCGGGAGATACCGATGTCCGCAAGATGGACCACAACGAGGACGGCTTCCGCGACCTTCCCAAATCGAATATGCTCAACATGGCCAACAAGTGGCTCTACACGGCCGACAATGGTATGCAGGTACGCTGGGGTTGGAAGTTTGTGCAGGAGAACCGTCTGGGCGGTATGTTCGACTTCAAGGACAACACCTCGATGCGCGATGCCATGCACGAGAATTGGGACTGGGAGCAGAAGGGTATTGATATGCCCCTCTACGGCTCTCACATCCGCAACCGCAATGCCAACGGTTACTTCAAGCTGGGTATGCCTGTGGGTGCTGCCGTCTATGATGACGAGGAGCAGGAGGAGAACCGCTCGAATGTGGCGTTCGTGGCGGACTTCGACCACTTCAACGAGAAGGCCTACTTTGGTCTGAACGACTACCGCGGTAACGAGAACACCCTCTCGCTGAATTTGATGTATGCCCACTACTTCACCTACCGCTCGCTGCTCAGTGTCGGTGTGCAGGGTCGTCTGGCGTACTACCGCGAGAAGCTGATGAATCCTACCCCGTGGATTGACAATGTGGCGATGAACTACAACCTCGACCGCCGTGAGGGCGAGGCAGGTGCTTATGCCGAATATACCTACACCATCAAGGACAAATTCTCGCTGGTGGCAGGCGTGCGCGGTGACTACAACACCTTCTATGACGAGTTCTACTTCACGCCCCGCGGTCACATCAAATGGAACATGACCTCCTCGACCGTCCTGCGTGTGTCGGCAGGTTTGGGTTACCGTTCGAGTAACATCATCACCGACAACATCGGTATGTTGGCTACCGGTCGCAAGATTGTGATTCCCAACTACCGGGACTTCAACCGTATGGAGAAGGCGTTGACCGTGGGCGGCAGCCTGACGCAGACCTTCTCGTTGGCCGGTGAGAAGAACGCCACGTTGAGCTTCGACTACTTCCGCACGCAGTTCTACAATGCGGTGGTTGCCGACCAGGAGTACAATGCGCAGGAGTTGGTCTTCTACAACACCGACGGCAATTCGCACACCGATACCTATCAGGTGGATTTCACCTGGACACCCGTCGAGCGTTTCGACATCTTCGCCACCTTCCGCTACACCGACAGTCAGATGACCGTTCACCGTCCCGATGGTACGGTGGCACACGTGCAGCGTCCCTTGGTGAGCGAGTATAAGACCCTCTTGAACTTGCAGTATGCCACCAAGTTCCGCCGCTGGACCTTCGATGTGACGGCACAGCTCAACGGCTCGGCACGTATCCCGACTCAGGACGGCGATTTGGCGCACTCGACCCAGTCGCCCCGTTACCCGATGTTCTTTGCGCAGGTGACCCGCAAGGTGGGCAAGTTCGACCTCTACCTCGGTTGTGAGAACATCGCCGACTACCGTCAGATGATGCCCATTCTCAATGCCGAGAATCCCTATTCGTCGAAATTCAACTCCATGAATGTATGGGGTCCTCTCATGGGACGCAAGTTCTACTTCGGACTCCGTTTCAATTTATACTAATCAAGTCAATCCTAAAAAATGATAACCATGAAAAAGATGTTTGCATTGTGCCTCGTGGCACTGCTCTCGTTCGGTGTGGCAACGGCTGCCAAAAACGAGACCAAGAAGAATCAGACTACCGTATTCGTGACCGATATTACTTGTAGCCACTGCGTGAATAAGATTATGAACAATGTGCCTGCACTGGGTCGCGGTATCAAGGATGTGTCGGTAGACCTCAAGAAGAAGGAGGTGACCGTAGTCTACGATGCGACAAAGAACGACAACGCACATATCATCAAGGGTTTTGCTTCGCTGAAGGTGAACGCCGAAGTGAAAGGCGAGCCCAAGAAGAGCGTTGAGGCAGAAAAGAAGTAAGGAAATACCTTATATATAAAAAGCACCGACTTTTCGTGTCGGTGCTTTTTTTTGTCGTTGAGGGGGAGGGCTATTCCATCGGACGAATGCGAATGTCGGTCACCTCCTTGAGCTCCTCGACCAGACGGTCGATGTCGGTGGGCTGCTCCACCTCGCCGTAGTGGTAGGGGTAGAAAATGCGCGGACGCAACTGCTTTACCGCCGTCACGGCCTGCTCCACGGTCATGGTGTAGGGCTGATTGACGGGCAGGAAGGCGATGTCGATGTCACGGAGCGAGAACATCTCCTCGGTAGGCTCGGTGTCGCCGGCGATGTAGATGCGTGTGTCGCCCACGGTCACCACATAGCCACAATCCTCGCGCGCCTTGGGGTGGAAGTCGGTGTGTCCCTCCGTGGTGTTGTAGGCCGCCACGGCCTCGATGCGGATATAGTCGCGCGGAGTGGCGGTCTTGCCGGGGGTGAGGACAAGGCAGTTGGTGTCGAAGCCCTCGGCAGTGGTGTGGTCGCAGACGATGTCGGTGTGGCGGGTGCTCACGGCATCAATCGCCGCACGGTCGAAATGGTCGTAGTGGGAGTGGGTCACCAGCACCAGGTCGGCCTTCGGCAGACGCGCGTAGTCGGCATACTCCTTCACGGGGTCGATGTAGATGTGGTACTTCTCCGCCACCTCCAGCGCAAAGGAGGCGTGTTTGAAAAAGGTGATGCGCAACGAGTCGCCGTTGTTGAGGGTCACCAAATCGGACGGGTAGGTCGGCGCAGGGGCGGAGCCGTGGCCGAAGTATGAAAAAATCGACATAGTATAAATCTTTGTTGAATGTTGTGTTTGCGGAGAAAAATTCTCCGGCAATAAAGATACTCATTTCTCCGAGATTGGCAATGCCGCACGGCGAAGGAAAAACCTGTTTCGGTGGTGAAAAATCACTTCTTTGAAATGTTTTGGGGGTGAAAGATGCTTTTTTTTGAGATTTAAGTTGTAGTGTGTGAAATTTTTACTACTTTTGCGAGCTATGTTTAACTAATTAACTATTTACAGCAATGCCGAAAATGAAAACTAATGCCGCTGCGAAGAAGCGTTTTACCTTCACCGGCACAGGAAAGATCAAGCGTCAGCACGCTTATCACAGTCACATCCTGACCAAAAAGACGACTAAACAGAAGCGTAACCTTTGCTATTCGAGCACCGTTTCTGCGGTTGATGAGCCGAAGATTAAGAAGTTGTTGGTTAAGTAATTGACCTCTGACTTAGAATAGCACAATTTTTATTAACCGGAGCGAAACAGCCCCAAAGAACACGGGAGAACCGTGTCGCTGATAGCTTCCATAAAAAAACTTTAATATGCCACGTTCAGTAAATGCTGTTGCGTCACGCGCAAGAAGAAAGAAAGTTTTGAAACTTGCCAAGGGTAACTTTGGTTCAAGGGGAAACGTATGGACCGTTGCGAAAAACACGGTCGAGAAGGGTTTGCAGTATGCTTATGCACACCGTCAGCTTAAAAAGAGAACATTCCGCTCTTTGTGGATTGTACGTATCAACGCTGCAGTTCGCGCACAGGGAATGACTTATTCACAATTTATCGGTAAGCTCAACGCTAAGGGTATTCAGTTGAACCGTAAGGTTATGGCTGACTTGGCAATGAACGAGCCTAAGGCATTTGAGGCAATAGTTAACGCAGTTAAGTAATAGTCGCTTCCGGATTGTGGGGTCGGGTGTCGTAAGATGACCACCCCGTATGAAAGAATCGAAACTGTCGGTAACCGTCTGTCGTAAGACAGGTGAAACCGATGTCCTTTAAGCGGAATGAAATCTTCGGATTTTGTTCCGCTTAAATTTTTTAATGACCCGGGGTGGGGTTAGCCCTGTTTTTGAAGAGGACGGAAGGACGGTCAGTGAAATTTTCGCATACTGCCGGGAGGACTTAATAAAAAAAGGATACTTCAAAACGAAGTATCCTTTTGGTGTTTTATGAGGTTTGGCTTACAAAATTCTCATGTCTTCGTCATCGACAGCGGCGCGTGTCGGTGCGTTCTTCACCTCGTCGGGGATTTCGGTACGTACATACACCGAGATGTCTTCCTTGTCTTTCTGAGCCTGCCATTTCATAATGCTCTTGTCTTTCGACATATATGTAATGGTGTACTGGTCGCCCCAAGGTTTGTTATCGGAGTAGGTACCCTTGATGAGCTTGTCAGCCTCCTGATACTCAAACTTTCCGGTTTCCTTCTTGTTGCCCAGCTCGTTGAAGTTCTCGCCGTAGAGCGTGAACGTGTTGTCCTCGTTGAGTTGCAGATAGACATTCTTTTTCATGTTGGTGTCAGGAGCCCACTCCTGTAATTTCCATTCACCCGTGAGGTCGGCACGGGCAATGTGGGGAGTCTGGGCGTTCTCGCCGCCACTTGAGTTGTCGTCGCTACATGATACGAGCGACAGGGTCGCAAATGTAATTGCCAAAGTTGTTAAAATCCGATTCATGGCGTGTTTGGTTTTGTTGATTGGACAAATATATAATATTGAAGATTAAAAACAAAATTTCGGAGCAATTTGATAACGAATTTTTGATAGATTTTTTACTTGAGATGTTGAAAATAAATTTTTGGCACATTTTTATTATCATATTCTTCGTTTTGGTTGGATATATTGTTGAAAAATGTTTATATTGCAATCGATTTTGATACAAATATTATTATCGGAACCTGAAATAAATTTATACCTATGAGAAAACTGATTTTTGCGCTTACTTTGTTAGCCTTCTTCGCTTGTTCCAAGGACTCGTTGGACGAGAATCTCTCAGGACAGAAAAATGAAGTACAGGCTGTGGTGGTCAATACCCCCGAGGGTGCTGTTGCCGGCCGTCTGTCGGTGAAGTTGTCGGAAGCTGTTGCCGAAAAACTCAATGAGGTCCTCACGGTGAAGACCCGTGCCGGCGAGATGGCTACACGTTCGGGAATTTCGGAAATGGACGTAGTTTTCGACCAGATTGGTGTTGAACATTTCTCTCGCGTATTCCCTTATGAACCTCGTTTCGAGGAGCGTCACCGTGCTGCCGGTCTGCACTTGTGGTACAATGTGACTTTTGACAGTGAAGCGGATTTGCGTCAGGCTGCCCGTCTGTTGGGTCAGGTCGAGGGCGTGAAGGTGGTGGAATTCTCTCACCCCATCAAGCCTACCCGTATGGGCCCTGTCGTTCCTTATAAGGCAAAGGCCGGTGTGGCTACCCGTACCGAGAACCTGCCCATGAATGACCCCATGCTCGAGAAGCAGTGGCATTACAACAACCCCGGTACTGCCGGCGAGCACTTCAAGGAAGGTGCCGATATCAGCCTGTTCGATGCTTGGTCGATGACAACCGGTTCGCCCGAAATCATCGTGGCTGTCATCGATGAGCCCGTGCAGACCACTCACGAAGATATCAAGGATAATATGTGGGTGAACCCCCAGCCCGGTTATGTGGGTGTTGACGGTAAGGCCTACAAGAACGATATCCACGGTTTCAACTTCTGGAACGATACCGACGAGTTGGATTGGAAGACTCCCGTATTCGATGAGCAGTATCGTACATGGTTCTACTCTGACCACGGTTCTCACGTGGCAGGTACCATCGCAGCGGTGAACAACAACGGTACAGGTGTCTGTGGTATCGCAGGTGGTAGTGCCGGTGTTTCGAACGGTGTGAAGATTATGTCTTGCCAGATTTTGGGTAACAACGATGTTAATCCTCACTACGATGCTTCGGTTCGCGCATTCGTTTACGCAGCCGACCGTGGTGCCATCATCGCACAGTGCAGCTGGGGTTACAACTCGGCAGTCAGCGCTTACGACAGCTGGATTGGCATGGATAAGGGTCTGGAACGTGATGCTATCGACTACTTCATTCAGAATGCAGGTCGTGACAACCCCAACTCTCCTCTGAAGGGTGGTTTGGTTGTCTTCGCAGCCGGTAACGATGGTTACGCAGTGAAGGATCAGAAGATTTGGCCTTCGGCTTATCCCAATGTCATCTCGGTAGCGGCCATGGGACCCGACTACTTGCCCGCATACTATACCGATTACGGTAAGTGGGTGAATGTCACAGCTCCCGGTGGTGATGCTTCTTACGGTGACGACAATCAGGTATTGAGCCTTATTCTCAACGACCCCTCGATTAACTACAAGGACAACCGCGAGACCGGTTACGGTTACATGCAGGGTACTTCGATGGCATGTCCCCACGTTTCGGGTATGGCTGCTCTGGCACTCTCTTATGCTGCCAAGTTGGGCAAGCAGTACACCGTTGACGAGTTCTCGTCGATGATGATGAACAGCTGCAACTACATCGACAACTACTTCGAGGGTACGAAGGATGTTTGGAGCATCGGTCTGACACTCGACATGACAGAGTACCGTGGTAAGATGGGTGCAGGTTGCCTCGATGCTTACAAGCTCCTGCTCAGCGTGAACGGTACACCCAGTGTCTGCGTGAAACTCAACACCGAGACGACCATCAGCATCGACAAGTTCATGTCGGGTAGCGTAGCAGGTCGCGATGTCATTGTAAAGATTGCGCCCGAAGTCATTGAAAAACTCGGTATCACAACACATAAGATTGAGAATGGTCAATTCAAGATTCAGTGTTCGAAGAAGGGTGTCGGTATCGTTACTTTCGAAACAGAGATTGGAGATAAGATAGTCAAGTCAGACGTGGCTATCATCGCCCGCACCAGTGTTCCTGAAAATGGATTATGGTTGTAGGAACACGGTCGTTTTGTAACATAAGTTTTTAATTTGGGTTGTGCGGTACGAAGAAATTCGTACCGCATATTTTTTTGTCGTTTTCCGGCGAACCGCACGCGAGGTGGAGGAGGACTGATGGAAAAATATTATCTTTGCGGAGGATATGACGGCCGAAGCCCCGCGGTTTTCGGGGTGTCGGACGAACAAAAAGAGCTGTAACAGAAGATGAAACTTGAGATATACGCGACCGATGCAGGCTCGCGACTGGAACTTCAGTATGCCGATGGTGGTATCAAGGCGGGATTTCCCGCTCCCTCGCAGGACGGCATCACCGAGTCTATTGACCTCAATCGGGAACTCATACGCCACCCCTCCTCCACCTTTTATGCGCGTGCCGAGGGGTGCTCGATGGTCAATTGCGGAATTGATGACGGCGATTTGCTCATCATCGACAAAGCGATGGAGCCTTGTGACGGTGATATTGTGGTGGCGTATGTCGATGGGGAGTTCACCCTTAAGCGATTTGTGCCCGACAAGAGCGGCCGTTGTGTGTGGCTCATGCCCGAAAATGAGGATTATCCCCCGATAAAAGTCACCGAGGAGAACGATTTTATCGTCTGGGGAGTGCTGACCTATAACATCAAACGCCAATTGAAACGATAGAGACAATGTTTGGCCTTGTCGATTGTAACAATTTCTACTGTTCGTGCGAGCGTGTCTTCAACCCCGCTCTGCAAAATCGTCCCGTTGTGGTGCTGAGTAGCAACGATGGGTGCATCGTCGCGCGCAGTACGGAAGCCAAGGCACTGGGTATCCAGATGGGTGTACCCCTCTATCAGGTGAGTGACTTTCTCGAACGGCACCGCGTGGCGGTCTTCAGTTGCAACTTCACCCTCTATGGCGACATGAGTCGCCGTGTGATGACCCTGCTCTCCGAGTTTACGCCCGACTTCACGCAATACTCTGTCGATGAGGCGTTTCTCGATTTGTCGGGTTTCTGCGAGGGTGAGGAGTTGCGCACCTATGGTAAGAAAATCGTCACCGCCGTCAAACGCGGAACAGGTATTCCCGTCACAATGGGTATTGCCCCGACCAAGACGCTGGCGAAGGTGGCGTGCCGCTACGGCAAAAAATATAAAGGCTACGGCGGTGTGTGCATGATTGACACCGAGGAGAAGCGCGTCAAGTCCTTGCAGGGACTCTCTATCTCCGATGTGTGGGGAATCGGTCGCCGCAGTGTCGCCAAATTGGAGTATTCGGGCATTGCCACGGCATGGGATTTTGTCCAGCGCAGTGAGGGGTGGGTGCGTAAAACGCTGGGTATTACGGGTGTACGCACATGGCTCGAACTGCGTGGCGAGAGCTGTATCGATGTGGACGAGCTGCCCGAGAAGCGAAGCATCTGCACCAGCCGCAGCTTTGCCGAACAGGGACTCTCCGCCTTGGAGGATGTCGAGGAAGCGGTGGCGAACTTTGCGGCTGCCTGCTCGCGTAAGTTGCGCCGGCAGAAAAGTTTTTGCTCCTCGCTCACGGTTTTCGCCTATACGAGTCGCTTTCGTGAGGATTTGCCACAGCAGGCCATCAACATTACCCGTCAGTTTCCCATGCCGACCAACGATATGCAGGAGCTGGTCTCTTCGGCGGTCGGACTGCTCAAAAGAGCCTGGGTGAAAGGCAATTACCACTATAAGAAAGCGGGAGTGTTGGTGTGGAACATCTCCTCGGACAACGCGGTGCAGACCTGCCTGTTCGACCCTGTGGACCGCGAGCGTCAGGCGCGACTCTCCGCAGCTGTCGAATCCATCAACCTCCGCAACGGACATGAGGCGGTAAGGCTGGCGGTGCAGGGACAGCGCAAAAAATGGCACTTCAAGTGCGAACATATCACCCGCCAATACACCACCAATCTCAAAGATGTTATTCGCGTGAAGCTGAAATAGCGATTTTTGCGACCGAATTTTGCAACTTTTGCGTGTGAAAGTGGGGGAGTCGGACATCTTTTCGAAGTTTTTTACCCCCTCTGTTTGGTGTTTTGTCGCCGTGATGCTCAACTTACGGTAAAGATTTGCCGAAAAAAATGTGCGCACGACAACATTTCTTCAACTGCATTGTGCAGAAAATATCCTTCTGATATACCTATATATATTAATAGTAGAAAATACTCCGAAAATAATTTTCGCTGTAAATGATTGTGTGATAGGAGGGTATCGGAATCATTAGATTTTTCTTACAAAATAGTTGCTAAATAATTTTGCTAAATGGAAATAAAAGTATTATCTTTGCAAC
>JAHHQO010000008.1 GCA_020026335.1 Alistipes sp.
GCCCTCTCCACTTCGCCCTCTCCACTTTGCCCTCTCCACTTTGCCCTCTCCACTTCGCCCTCTCCACTCCGTACTCTCTACTTCGCATTCTCCACTCTCCACATCCACTTAGACTCCTCCTCCCCTGTCGGCTGCGCTGTTTGCGGAGGATTCGCTTGTCGGGGCAAGGTGGTGTTATCCTCGGAGAAGCATTTGAGGGTGGTGTCTCGGTGCTGTCCGCGGGGAGTCTTTGCGTGTGTCGGTCGCGCGGTGAGTGGTGGGGCGGTTAGTGATGGGTGCGGTGAACTTTTTGTGTGTGGTCTCGCGGAGGTGGAGTCGGCGGAGTGTTTATTTGTTTGTCGCACTGGGCATCGGGCGGAACAATTGTTGAGAAGTGAACCGACTGTTCATAAGTGGGTTAGGCTTCGAAAAAGGTTCATTAGTGCGGGTGGTGCACAAGTTGCGGAGGAAAAATTTGGGTCGTTGCGGAATGATGTGTTGTTAATTGTGAGATTTACAGTGAATTACGGACTTTTGTGGAAATGTTATTCACAAAAAATGTTCATAGTTTGTTGATATAAATGTTGAAAAGTTGTTAAAACCATGTTAGTAATTTGTTTCAAAATGGTGATAATTGCGTTGTAAACAGGCTGGTGGATTGTTAATAACTTTCATTTCTTTGTCGGAAAACGACCTCCCACGACCGCGAAAACAACAACTGTATGGCATAAAAACAACAGTCCGAAATCCTAAAATCGACAGCCTCCCCACAGAAAAATTGTTGTCCGAAAGTAAGAAACCGTCCGTCCCGAACGAATATATGTCAAGCGGAGGTGTATCCGCCCCGAACAGCGGAGTGTCTGTGCGCCCCCGAATGGCGGAAATTGTTCGTCCGTCTGCTCTCCACTCTCCCCCTCACAACAAATCTCAACTGCCCACCGCCCTGCATCCGTCACCCCTCGCAAAATCCACTCTCCCTTCCATCCAAAATCCAACCGCGCGCCCTCTGCTGTCTTTCCTATCTATCGCGCCTGTCCGTGAGACCGTCCCGCCCGACCTCCTTACCCCTCTCCCTCAAAACCACCCCGCCGAGCTGTGAAGTGTCGCCGAATATTCGTAAATTTGTCGTCCGTGAAATGCAAATGCAAAACGACACAAGCCCCACGAATTTTTACCTCCATGATAACAAAAGCACAAATCATCAACTTCTATGACGCGGAAGCCGAAGCAGACCGCAAAAAGTACGAAGAACTGATGCGTCAGCCCATCGGTGATCGCGTCCGCAAGCGTAAGGCCATCGAGGGGGTGCGTCTGGTGGAGGATTGGAGCGAGACTTCGCCCGAGCAGGAGAAGCTCTTTCAGCTGATGGTGGGGCGCAACCTCTCCGACTTCAAGGAGGGCGACTACCTCATCTTGCACCGCGAGGGGGAGCGCGAGGGACTGCGCTGTGTGCTCTACGCCTTCACCGAGGAGGACAACATCATTATCTCGGTCAGCTCGTTCAACTTCGACCGCCGCAGGGTCGAGGAACTCTACGGCGAGGATTTGGTGCTGGATACCGTTGTCGTGGACCTCCGTTCGAGCATCAACGCCCGTTTCTACATGGATCTGCCCGATGACGAGGAGGCATGGCGCGAGGAGCTGGTCAATCGCATCCCCACGCCACGCCGTGTGGCTGTGGGGGAGTGCGTGAGCGAGTTGGGGTCGCTGATGACGGATTACGGGCTCTCGTTCACGGGGCGTCAGCGCGAGGCGGTGGTGAACAGCATGGCGGCGCAGGATTACTATCTGATTCAAGGCCCTCCGGGAACGGGAAAGTCCTTTGTGCTGGCGGTCATCATCTTGGAGGAGATGCTCTACTTCCACCACAAGGTGGCGGTCGTGGGGCCGAACCATCTGGCCATCAACAACGCCTTGAAGCAGGTGCTGAAACTATCGCCCGATTTGGAGCAGAGTATCGTGAAAGTGGGGCAGCTCTTTCAGGCGCGCAACCTCAAAGTGGAGGTGAAGGGTCAGGATTACGAACTGCTGAAAGCCCCGCGCTTGAACACCAAAAAGTGCAACGAGATGTACCAACCGATGCTCTTCGGCTTCACCTCGTTCTCGCTCTATACGAGTCGTGCGCGCGGATTGGAATTCGACACCCTCATCATCGACGAGGCAGGACAGATGACCCTGCCCAACGCCCTGATGGCGATGACGAAGGCGCGCAAGGTGATTTTGGCAGGCGACCACAAGCAACTGCCGCCGATTATCGCTTCGGACAACATCCCCGCAGAGTTGCACTCCTCGGTCTTCGAGCGACTTTTGCGCGGTGACAACCACACGATGCTCGATGTCAGCTTCCGCATGAGGGGCGAGATTTGCCGTCTGGTCTCGGAACTCTTCTATGACGGAAAACTCCGTGCCATGCACCCCGAAAACAGCGAACGCCTGCGCTGCGACAATCTGCTGTGGTCGTTCGATGCACCGGTGGTGATGGTCGATGTCGATGACAAGGGCTTGCAATGTTCGGAGAAGGAGGCCGCGAAGATTGTCGAAATCGTGGAGGGCTACCTCGACATGGGGGTGGAGACCTCCGAAATCGCCGTGCTGTCGCCCTTCCGTGCGCAGGCCGCCACGGTGCGCCGTGCGCTGAAAAAGTCGGGACGCCTCACCGAGGAGATGTACCACGCGCTGGCGGTCGATACGGTGGATAAGATGCAGGGACAGGAGCGCGAGGTGATTATCGTGTCGCTGGCGGCCGGCGATTGGAAGTACATCAACGAGATGGGCGAATTTCTCTATAACCCCAACAAACTCAATGTGGCCTTCTCGCGTGCGCAGTCGAAACTCATCGTGGTGGGCAATGTCACCCAGATGCGGCGTCTGTCGGCGGAGAGCTATCCCCACATCGCGAAGCTGTTGCAGTGGGACGGGCTGACTCAGGTTAAGGCATAGAAAAAAGGAGCGAATGACCGCTCCTTTTTTTTGACTGTTCTATACGGAAAAATCCCTGTGTAGTGAATAAAAAAACTCCGACCCGAAAGGTCGGAGTTTTTGTGATTTTTACAGACGGGCAACCGCCCTGAGCGGCTGTCCGCACCGACTAATAATCCCTGTCGGAAAGGGTCTTTGTGCGGTAGTGGTAAGTGTAAAATATTTTACCGCAGTGGGGACAGTAGCGGAAATACTTGTAGGTTTGGTGAGCCTTTACCTTCACGTTGTAGTGCGTGCTGTACCATTCGGTGATGGTGTCTTCGGTCTCCACGCGGTCGTCGAGCGTATGCGATTTGGTGATGATACGCTGGATTTGCTCTCTGAAGAACTGCTTGTCCACAATTTGGTTGGGGCCATAGTAGTGGCAGTGGCTGCAACGTCCTCGGAACATCACCTCCAGATAGATGAATTCCATCGCCGCCAAATTGGCGAAGAACCAGATGATGGAGTACACGATGGCTTTCCAGCCAAATATTGAATAGAACAGGAACGATAACACCACCCAGCTGATAAACAGGAAAGTCCAGAATTTCGATTCCAGCTCATCATTGGAGTAGTTGTCTTTGTACAGCTGGTAATACCACCAGAAATAGACGGGTAGGGAGGGCAGGAACAGGAAGGGTGCGTTGCTGGAAGCCAGTCCCATGAAGGTGAGCAGCAACAGGGGCAGCAGCTTTTGGCGTCGCATGGCGCGGCGAGCCATGAACAGGGCGTAGATTATCGTGAGGAAGCCGATGGCACTGGAGATGTTCTCCTCGAGATCTTTCTTCTCGCGTTCGATTCTGCGTTTTTCCTCTCTTTGGGCTCGGAGTTCCTCCTCGCGTTTCAATTCCTCGGCGGTCTTCACGCGCTCGGGAACTCTCAAATCGGGTTCGGTAAAATTCAGCGACAAAGTCTGTCGGTCACCCATGAAGGAGGGGACTTCGAAGAAAAGCAACGAGTAGCCCTGCGTATTGTCGCGGTCGAAGTCGATGTTGCAGTTCAGTGTGCCTTTCGTGCCGTTGATTCCCTTCAGCGTGATACCCTTCGACAGGGGAAATCCGTGATGGAACCTCTCTGTGATGGCGTAGGTGTAGGTGATATCGCGTGTGTCGTCATGAAAGGAGAAGGTGCCATAGGTGCCGTTCTTCTTCTCGCGCAAGTCGATGTCCATCTTGCCGGTGAAGGGTTGCCCGTCGAATTCGAACTTTTGGGTGTCTGAGGCGTTGAAATAGAATTGTGTGCGGCGGAAGTCATTGGTGACTTCCAGATCGAGCTTTTTGCGCTCCGGAGCGGCATATAACGATACGACGCTGCAAATCATCATAAAGATGACGATTAGTTTTTTCATGGGGGTTGGTTTTTTTGATGGGTGGGGTTATTTCTGCAACAGTATGTGTGCCTGGGCAATGGCTGCATCGGTGATGGTACTGCCCGACAACATCTTGGCAATTTCATTCACACGCTCCTCCTCACTGAGACGCTTGATGTCGGTGCGTCCGTCCTGCTTGTAGACCACGAAATGGGCGTTGCCCTTCGATGCCACCTGCGGCAGGTGGGTGATGTCGATGACCTGCATGGTCGAGGAGAGCTGCTCGATGATTTCGCCCATGGCATCGGCGATGCGACCCGACACACCGGTGTCAATCTCATCGAAGACGATGGTGGGCAGTGCCATACGCTCTGCCAAAAGTGCCTTGAGCGAGAGCATCACACGTGACAACTCACCGCCCGAAGCGATTTTATCGACGGGACGGGGTGTCATGTTCTTGTTGGCCGAGAAGAGGAAGTCGATGACATCGGCTCCCGCACGACCCAATTCCGTAGGGGTGATTTGCACCTCAAACTGCGTGTCGGGCATACCCAGACGGGCAAGGGTGGAGGTGATGCGCTTCGAGAATGTGGGCGCGGCCTTTTCGCGGGTCTTGCGTATTTTTTCGGCGAGGGTGTTGCATTCCCCGGTGACTTTCTCAAGTGCCGCTTCGGCGGCCTGAAGCTCCTCGTCACCGTGAAGAATGTGGGAGAGCTGCTCCGAGCTGGTCTCCAGAAGGGCGATGAGTGCCGCTTCGTCCTCCACATGATGTTTCTGCTCCAGAGAGAGCAGGGTGTCGTAGCGCGCGGAAAGGCGCGACAGACGTTCGGGGTCGGCGTCCAGACGCTCGCTGTCGTTGGTCACCGATGCGTTGATGTCCTTCAGCTCCTCGCTGACCGAACGCAGGCGGTCGGCGTATTCTCCGGCGGCGGGGTAGTGCTCGCGGATGTGCGAGAGGGCACTCTCGGCAGCTTTCAGCTGTGCCAGAACACCGGTCTCATCGGCATCGAAGGTGTTGCGCGTGAGCGAGAACGCCTCGCTGATGCGGTCGGCATTCTCCAGAACGGCCAACTCCTCCTCGATGGAGGCCTGTTCGCCCGCCTTGAGCTGTGCGGCGGAGAGTTCATCGACCAGAAAACGCAACCACTCCTCATTGCGGCGTGCCTCCTCGGCAGTGGCCTTCATTTGGGCGATGTGGCGGCGTTGTTGCATCATCTGCTGATAGCAGGTGAGGTACTTCTCGCGCAGGGAGCTGTTCTCCGCCACCGTGTCGATGGCCGAGGTGCGATACTCCTCCGAGGAGAGAATGAGATTCTGATGTTGGGAGTGAATGTCCAGCAGTCGCGCACCGAGGTCACGCAGCTGGGTGAGAGTCACCGGCATGTCATTGACAAAAGCGCGGCTCTTGCCTGCCGGTGTCAGTACACGGCGGAGGGTGGTGTGCAGGTCGTAGTCGAGGTCGTTCTCCTCGAAGAAGGACTCCAGGTGAAGACCCTCGAGGTCAAATTCGCCCTCCACCACGCAGTTGCGGGTGGTGTCCTTGATGGCCGAAGAGTCACTGCGGGCTCCCAGCAGGAGTCCGAGTGCGCCCAGCAGAATTGATTTACCGGCACCTGTTTCACCGGTAATGATGTTCAGATTCTGCGCCAACCCGATGTGAAGCGAGTCGATGAGCGCATAGTTTTCAACCGACAAACTGCACAGCATATTCCTATTTGATTATAGTTTCGATTTTATCGACAATTCTTTCTGCCACCTCTGCCTTCGACATCAGCGGCAAATCCTCGCGACCTCCGTTGTCGATGAAGGTCACCTTGTTGGTGTCGCCACGGAAGCCGGCACCTGCATCGCGCAAAGAGTTGAGCACCACGAAATCGAAATTCTTTTTGTGGAGTTTCTCCGTGGCATTGACCTTCTCGTTGTCGGTCTCCAGAGCAAAGCCCACCATGATGCGACCGCCCTTTTCGCTACCCAAAGCGGCGGCAATGTCGTGGGTGCGCTTCAGTGAGATGGTCATGTCGTCATCGCTCTTCTTGAGTTTGTGGTCGGCAACCGTCACGGGGGTGTAGTCCGCCACGGCGGCACACATCACCGCACCGTCCGCCTCGCGGAAAGTCGAGAGGGCAGCCTTGTACATCTCCTCTGCCGAGAGAATGTCGATGCGTTCCACCTTTTCGGGGCAGGGCAGGGCGGTGCGTCCGCTGATGAGCGTCACGCGTGCGCCACGGCGAGCCAATGCGCCGGCTATGGCGTAACCCATCTTGCCCGATGAGTGGTTGGAGATAAATCTTACGGGGTCTATCGCTTCGATGGTGGCTCCGGCTGTGACCATGAAGTGCTTACCGGAGAGAGTCTTTTTTTTTTCTGCGAGGAGGTTACCCACATAGGCGGCTATCTCCTCGGGTTCGGCCATGCGTCCCTTGCCGACCAGACCGCTGGCCAACTCGCCGTCCTCGGGCTCCACAACATGAACGCCGTGTTGCTTCAAATCGTTGAGGTTGCGCTGGGTGGTGTAGTGGCGGTACATGTCCAAATCCATCGCAGGAGCGACCACCACGGGACAACGTGCCGAGAGATAGCTGGTCAGCAACAGATTGTCGGCCACGCCGGCACACATCTTGCCCAGGGTGTTGGCCGTGGCAGGTGCTATGAGCATACAGTCGGCCCACTCGCCGAGCGAGACGTGGGAATTCCACTCTCCGTTCTCGGGGTTGAAGAACTCCACCAGAATGGGATTCTTCGACAGCGTGGCCATCGTCAGCGGGGTGATGAACTGCTTGGCGAGGGGGGTCATCACCACCTTCACCTCGGCACCTGCCTTCTTCAAAAGACGGCAAAGCACAGCAGACTTATAGGCTGCTATGCTTCCTGTGATACCTAACAATATGTGTCGTCCCTCCAGTGAAGGACACGATGTACTGCACTGAGATTGCATCGTCGGGCGATATTAAGCTTCGGTGTTATCCTTGTCTTTGCCGTTTCTGAAGTACAACTCGTTGTCGAGGAACTCCTCTGTGGCGATGATGACGGGTTTGGGCAGACGCTCGTAGTAGCGCGAAATCTCAATCTGCTCGCGGTTCTCGAAGGTCTCCTCCATGTTATCAGTAGGCGAAGAGAAATCTGCAAGTTTCTTGTTCAGCTCAACCTTCAGCTCGGCAGAGATTTGGTTGGCACGACGGGCGATGATGTTTACAGTTTTGTAGATGTTGCCCGAACCCTCTTCCAATTCCGACAGTTTACGTGTTACGGTGTTGTTGGGAATGTTCTTCTTGATTTCCATACTGCTTATATATTGTCTTTGTTATTTTTATCCAGGTAATCGTGTGCGTGTTTGGCCATCTTTTCGACCGACTTGATGTGTTCCGACTGGGGGAACTCCTCCTTGAACGAGAGGTAGGAGTCCAACATGGCCAGATAGCGGTCGGTCTGCTTGGTCGATATGGAGTTGCTGGCGTAGCGGTAGCTCGAATCGACAATCAGATACATGATTTCCTCGCGGTGTTTGCTGTCGGGGTAATCCTTGAGTGCGTTCTTCAGTGCCACGATAGCCGATTTGTAGCGGCCTATCTTATAATAGGTATAGGCATTGAGGTAAGCCTTCTCGTGGAGACGCTCGGTAAGCTCCTTGTTGATTTGCTCGAACTGCTCGATGCGTGTGCTCTTGGGGTAGCGCGACATGAATTCGTTGATGGAGATGATGGCGCGGCTGGTCATGGTCTGGTCGCGGGTGGGACCGGGTGACATGTAGTAGAAGCAGAGCGCATACATACCTTCGGCGTCCTCGATGAAGGTACTGCGACCGAACTTGCGGCGGAATTCGTCAAGGAGTGCCGACGCGGTGTCGTAGTCGCGGCTCTTGAACTTGCAACGTGCGTTGAAGAACGAGATGGAGTCCTCGCGAGTCGAGCCGCCGTAGTAGTGCTGGCAGCCCTCGAAGAGGGTCGATGCCTTTTGCCACTTGCCGTTGTTGTAGAACTCCATGGCTTTGGCGTAAATCTTGTCGGGCTGGCCGCTTTTGAGGAGGTTGCCGATGCCGCTACAAGCGCTGAAAGCCGCGGCGAGTACCAGTGCGACAAGGGTATATGTTACTAATTTTTTCATCTATGCAATTTTAACGGCTGTTATGCGCGTATTTTATCGTGCAAATTTACACATAAAAAAGCGAAAAGCAAAAAAAATATCACATCGCGCACCCACTATCTTCATATCCCCGGCTTCGTGGCGCAAAAACCGGGCTCCCGATGCCCCGAAAGGGGGAGGTTGGCGGCTTAAATGAGCCCTTCGCGAAGGACGAAACGGGGTGGTGTGGGGCGTGGCTCTCTGGGGCGTATATATAAATAGGCTACCGCCAAGTGACCCTTTGCGGGATTTTGTGCAGATGGTGGGAAAATATTTGGAAATTAGAATTATAGTCTCTATCTTTGTAGAGATAATGTTAGGGTTCTGACCTCGGACGGGTCGGAATTCTTATTTTTTTTATAGTTATTAGAATTATGGCAAAAGAGATTATTTATCTTACGGCGGAAGGATATAAGAAGTTGAAAGAGGAACTCGACCATATGCGTTCGGTAGAGCGTCCAGCTATTTCGGCTGCTATTGCGGAGGCGCGAGACAAAGGTGACCTTTCGGAGAACGCAGAGTATGATGCTGCCCGTGAGGCACAGGGTCTTCTGGAAATGCGTATCGCCAAGCTGGAGGACACCATAGCCAATGCACGCGTCATCGACGAGTCGAAAATCGACAAGAGCAAGGTGCAGATTTTGAGCAAGGTGACACTGCTCAACCTCAAAAACAAGCGCGAGGTGACCTACACCATCGTGGCTGAACACGAGGCCAATCTTCGTGAGGGCAAGCTGGCCATCGGCACTCCCATTGCCAAGGCTCTGTTGGGTCACAAGAAGGGCGACGTTGTGGAGGTGAACGTGCCTGCCGGTCTGTTGCAGTTCGAAATCAAGGATATAAATATCGGATAATCTGAATAATATTCGGGAGAATTTGATATAATACCAATATCAAGGTATTTTGAAAAGGGGGTTTTGATACCCCCTTTTTTATGTCTATATTTGTCATCGAAAAATTTTTTTTAAAAGTTGGTAGGTTAATAATTTTTACATACATGAAAAACTCTATTCTTTTGACTCTCTTTGCATCGTGCCTCTCCTGTTCAGTGGTGCAGGCCGCCGGTGTTGAGCCTTTGAAACCCCAATCTGCCTCTGTTGCTACGGTGACAGCCTCGGCCGAAGATGAGAACTCGGTGTCCAACACCGATGCCAATCTTTTCGGTCACGTGGTCGACAGTCGCACCAAAGAGCATGTTCCCTACGCCACCATCGCGGTGAAGGGCACAGTTTTCGGAACTACGACTGATGCGTCGGGTCACTATTTCCTCAACAACCTCCCTGAGGGAGAACTCACCATCGTGGTGCGTGCCCTGGGTTATGGCGAGCAGTCGCGCAAGGTGAAGATGGTCAGCAAGAAGTCCATCGAGTTGAACTTCGTTGTGGAGGAGAGTGGTATTGCCATGGACGAAGTGGTGGTGTCGGCCAGCCGTACGGCACGTATGAAGCGTGAAGCTCCCGCACTGGTGAGCGTCCTCGATGCCGACATCTTCGAGAAGACCAACGCCGGATGTCTGGCACAGGGTCTGTCGTTCCAGCCGGGTGTGCGTGTGGAGGACAACTGTCAGAACTGCGGTTTCACACAGGTGAGAATCAACGGTCTTGACGGTCACTATTCGCAGATTCTGGTCGATTCGCATCCCGTATTCTCAGCCCTGACGGGTGTCTACGGTCTGGAGCAGATTCCCTCGAACATGATTGAAAGAGTCGAGGTGCTGCGTGGCGGCGGTTCGGCACTCTTCGGTTCGTCGGCCATCGGCGGTACGGTGAACATCATCACCAAAGAGCCCCTGCGCAGTGAGGCACAGTTCTCGCACACGCTCACGGGTATCGGTGGTAACGGTGCTTACGACAATGTCTCGATGCTGAACGGTTCGCTGGTGTCGGAGAGCGGACGTGCCGGTCTGGCAGTCTTTGGTCAGAGCCGCCACCGTTCGGGTTACGACCATGACGGAGATGGTTTTACGGAGTTGCCCTACCTGCGCAGCCAGTCGCTCGGTATGCGTACCTATTACCGTACGGGTGCCTATTCGCGCATCACGGCGCAGTACCACCACATCGGCGAGTTCCGCCGCGGTGGTGACCAGTTCAACCTGCCTGCCCACGAGGCGTTGATTGCCGAGCAGATTGACCACGCCATTGATGGCGGTAGCCTTTCGTTCGACATCTCATCGCCCGACCGCAAAAATATCTTCAGCACCTACGCATCGTTCCAAAACACTGCACGCAAGAGCTACTACGGTGTGGATAAAGACCCCAATGCATATGGCAAGACCCGCGGCATCACGGCGGCTGTCGGTGCGCAGTATGTCCATTCGTTCGACAAGTTCCTGTTCATGCCCTCGGAACTGACCTTCGGTGCGGAGTATAACTACGACCACCTCAATGACTTCACCCAGCGCACGAAAGAGGTCACCGAGCAGTCGGTGCACATCTTCGGCATGTACCTCCAGAACGAGTGGAAGACCAAGAAATGGTCGTTCCTGCTGGGTGCGCGTCTCGATAAGCACAACATGGTGAATGGTGCGATTTTCAGCCCCCGTCTCAACCTGCGATTTAACCCCAGTGAGCATGTTAACTTCCGTGCCAGCTATGCGGGTGGTTTCCGTGCGCCCCAGATTTTCGATGAGGACCTCCACATCGCGCTGGTGGGTGGCGAGCCCCTGCGTATCGTCATCGCCGACAACCTCAAGGAGGAGAGTTCGCACAGCTTCTCGGTGTCGGCCGACTTGTATAAGAATTTCGGTCATGTGAAGACCAACCTCATCATCGAGGGCTTCTATACCATTTTGGACGATGTCTTCGCCCTGCGTAAGATTGGCGAGGACGGTACGGGTACTGTCGTGCAGGAGCGTTACAACGGTTCGGGCGCGATGGTTCGCGGTCTGAATTTCGAGGGTCGCGCCATCTTCAACCGCTGGTTTGAGTTGCAGGCCGGCATGACCATGCAGCAGAGCCGCTACAACAAGGCTTTGGCATGGAGCGACAACGAGGCGGTAGCTCCCGAGAAGCGCATGTTCCGCACCCCCGACTTCTACGGTTACTTCCAGTTCTCGTTCAAACCCGTCAAGGGCTTCGACATCGACATTACGGGTACCTGCACGGGTGAGATGCTGGTACAGCATATGGAGAGCTCGGGTTCGGATATCGACGTGGCGGTCAAGACCCCTCGTTTCTGCGATGTCAATGCGCGTCTGAGCTACAAGTTCAGTCTCTACAAGGAGATTGGCATGGAGGTGTACGGTGGTGTGCAGAATATGTTTAACTCCTTCCAGAAGGACTTCGACAAGGGCATGGAGCGTGACTCGGGTTATGTCTATGGTCCTTCGATGCCCCGCAGCTGGCTGGTGGGTATGAAGTTCCACTTCTAATAGCATTCGATATTTTGTTGATAGGGTGACCGTTGAGGTCACCCTTTTTTTTGTGGAAGTTTCTATATATAGGTGTAGCCCTGACCGATGTCGTATCACATGGATTGCCCGACCTCTCCGCCACCCGCCACCCACCACCCACCACGATAATCGCGACCTCCCCCATATAAAAAACTAAACTCTTCCCTTTCCCAATAAAAAAAACTCCTTCTCTCCCGACTTTTTTTCGACTGCCGAAAGAGCAAATCTCCAAAAATCGGGCTGTCGGTTTTGTCCTTTGTCGGGGAGCAAAAATCGGGAGTCGGAAAATCTTTTTGTCCCTTTTGGCATATTAAATTTTCGGGGAGGAATGTGCGGTGATGTTTTGCCATTTTGTGATGAAAAAAAAGTGTTCATTTTGGGGCTTTTCGGGAGGAAAAATCGGG
This sequence comes from Alistipes sp., assembly GCA_020026335.1. Classification (GTDB taxonomy): domain Bacteria; phylum Bacteroidota; class Bacteroidia; order Bacteroidales; family Rikenellaceae; genus Alistipes. Next base: position 12,164 of record JAHHQO010000008.1, read on the forward strand.
GGGCGGAGACGGAAAATTTTTTATGGGAAAATATGTTCTAAAGGGACTGAATATTGTTCTGAAAAATTTATAATAAATTGGAAATCAAATATGTATAATTTTTGTTTATAACTTTGTTGAATACTTTTAAGCAGGGCATTTTGTCCCTTTGATAAACAATTTATATCTTTGTGTAAGTGAAAGGTGACCCTCCGACGGCTTGTCGGTTTGGGATGAAAAGGGAACTCCTGTAGAAACAGGGACTATACCCGTAGCTGTATGCTTCATCAACGGTTTGCACATTCTTTTGCCACTATCCCGGGGGATGGGAAGGCGTGGAAACCGAAGCGAGTCAGAAGACCTGCCTTTCCGATTATAGAGGAAGTGACTCCGGGAATAGAGCCACATCCGGAACAGCATATTTTTACTTTATTATTATAATGGGTATTTCAGAACTTAGCATCGTTAAACGCGATGGTAAACGTGAGGCTTTCTCGTTGGAGAAAATCAAGCGTGCAATTGGTAAAGCGTTCCTTTCGGTCGGCGGTTTTGCCACAGAGGACGATTACATGTCGATTCTCAGCCGTCTGCGAGTCACCGACGGAATGAGTGTCGAGGAGATTCAGAATCAGGTGGAGATTGCGCTCATGTCGGAGCGTTATTTTGCCGTTGCGAAGAGCTACATGCTCTACCGCCAGCACCACACCGAGGACCGCGAGGACCGCGACAAACTCAACTTCCTGCTGGACTACTGCGAGGCGGTCAACCCCGCCACGGGTTCGAAGTACGATGCCAACGCCAATGTCGAGAACAAGAATATCGCCACACTCATCGGTGAGCTGCCCAAGCAGAACTTCATACGACTGAACCGCCGTATTCTCACCGATCGCATCAAGGAGATGTATGGCAAGGAGCTGTCCGACAAGTATATGCACCTGTTGCTCAACCACTTCATCTATAAGAACGACGAGACTTCGATGGCCAACTACTGCGCCTCGATTACCATGTACCCCTGGTTGCTGGGCGGTACGATTTCCATCGGCGGCAACTCGAAGCGTCCGACCAACCTCAAATCGTTCTGTGGCGGTTTTGTGAACATGGTCTTCATCGTCTCGTCGATGTTGTCGGGTGCGTGTGCCACACCGGAGTTCCTCATGTATATGAACTATTTTGTGGGTCTGGAGTATGGTCAGGATTACTACCTCCATGCCGATGATGTGGTCGACCTCTCGAACAAGCACCGCAGCATCGACAAGGTCATCACCGACTGCTTCGAGCAGATTGTCTACTCCATCAACCAGCCCACGGGAGCGCGTAACTTCCAGGCCGTGTTCTGGAACATCGCCTACTACGACAAGTTTTATTTCGAGTCGCTCTTCGGCGAGTTTGTCTTCCCCGACGGTTCGCGTCCCCACTGGGAGTCGCTGTCGTGGTTGCAGAAACGCTTCATGAAGTGGTTCAACAAGGAGCGCACCAAGGTGTTGCTCACCTTCCCTGTCGAGACTATGGCACTGCTTACCGAGAACGGTGACGTGAGAGACAAGGAGTGGGGCGATTTCACTGCCGAGATGTATGCTGAGGGGCACTCGTTCTTCACCTACATCAGTGACAACGCCGATTCGCTGTCGAGCTGCTGCCGTCTGAGAAACGAAATTCAGGACAACGGATTCAGCTATACGCTGGGTGCCGGCGGTGTCTCGACCGGTTCGAAGAGTGTGCTGACCATCAATCTCAACCGCTGTATCCAGTACGCGCAGAAGAATGGTCTGAACTATATGTCCTACCTCGAGGAGGTGGTGGATTTGGTGCACAAGGTGCAGACGGCCTACAACGAGAATCTGAAGATGTTGCAGCAGAAGGGTATGTTGCCCCTCTTCGATGCCGGATATATCAACCTCTCGCGTCAGTATCTGACCGTGGGTGTCAACGGTTTGGTCGAGGCTGCCGAGTATATGGGTATCACCATCAACGACAATGAGCAGTATGTCCGCTTCGTGCAGGATATCCTGGGGCTCATCGAGCGTTACAACAAGAAATACCGCACCAAGGAGCTGATGTTCAACTGCGAGATGATTCCTGCCGAGAATGTGGGTGTCAAGCACGCCAAGTGGGACCGAGAGGACGGCTATGTTGTTCCGCGCGACTGCTACAACTCCTACTTCTATGTGGTGGAGGACGACTCGCTGAATGTCATCGACAAGTTCCGTCTCCACGGCCGCAAGTACATCGAGCACCTCACGGGTGGTTCGGCGTTGCACATGAACCTCGAAGACCACCTCTCGAAGGAACAGTACCGCCACCTCTTGCGAGTGGCTGCCGACGAGGGTTGTAACTACTTCACGTTCAATATTCCCAACACCATCTGCAACCACTGTGGTCACATCGACAAACGCTACCTGAAGGAGTGCCCCGAGTGCCACAGCCACGATGTGGATTACCTGACCCGCGTCATCGGTTACATGAAGCGTGTGTCGAACTTCTCGGCTGCGCGTCAGAAGGAGGCGGCACGCCGTTACTATGTCAACGGAAACAAATAGTATGGTCAGATACTACAACTTCGATATTGTCTTTGCGGAGATTCCGGGGGAGACGACTCTGGCGGTGAATATCACCAACTGTCCCAACCGTTGCAAGGGTTGCCACAGCCAGCACCTGCTGGAGGACATCGGCGATGTGCTCGACGATGCGGAAATCGGTCGGCTGTTGGAACGCTACGGGCGTTCGGTGACCTGCTTTTGCTTCATGGGCGGTGATGCCGCACCCCACGAAATCGAGCGGCTGGCAGGCGTGGTGAAAAGCATCTGCCCCCAACTGAAGGTGGGGTGGTACTCCGGACGACCGAAACTGCCGCTGGGCATCAACCCTTCGTCGTTCGACTACATCAAGTTGGGACCGTGGGTGGAGGAGCTGGGTCCCCTGTCGTCACCGACCACCAACCAACGGCTCTACAAAATCATGGCCGACGGCAGAATGGAGGATATGACATCGCGTTTCAGACGCAAGTAAAATCGTGTGTGAATTTATCGCAGAAACAGGTCGGTTTGCCGAGGGTGAAGTGACGGTTTCTGCGATTTTTTTTTGAGAATATGAAAATGAAGAAACTCATCTGGTGCTGGTGGCTGTTGTTGCTGCTGGTGTCGTGCAGTCAGAGGGCTGCAATCGAGGATTTCAACCTCAAAATCTATACCCCCGAATACGCTTCGGGATTCGACATCCTCGGTGCGGAGGGGTGGAAGAGTACCATTATCCGCGTCTTCAACCCGTGGCAGGGAGCGGAGAACACCCAAACCCTGCTCTTTGTGTCGCGTGACGGCGAGAAAGCTCCCCGCGGTTTCGAGGGGCAGACCGTTGAGGCTGGTGCGGAGAATATCATCTGCTTGTCTTCGACTCATGTGGCGATGCTCGATGCCCTGGGTGAGGTCGGGCGTGTCCGTGGCGTGTCGGGTATCGACTACATCTCCAACGAATATGTACGCAAGAATGCCGAGCGCATAGCCGACATCGGCTACGACCGCAATATCGACTACGAGAAGATTGTGGCACAGCGCGCCGATGTGGTGCTGTTGTTCGGTATCAGCGGTGCCAGCCCCATGGAGTCGAAGTTGGCCGAGCTGGGGATTCCCTACCTCTATGTGGGCGAGTACCTCGAGGAGTCGCCCATAGGCAAGAGCGAGTGGGTGGTGGCAGTAGCCGAAATGCTGGACAAGCGCGAGGAGGGCATCACCTGCTTCCGCGCCATTCCCGAACGCTACAACTCTCTGAAAGCGAAGGTGAAGGCGTGCGCATCGCCCCGTCCGCGCGTGATGGTCAATACCCCCTTCGGCGGTCAGTGGTTCATGCCCTCCACCGAGAGCTATGTCGCGCGACTCATTGCCGATGCTGGCGGTGATTTCGTCTATCAGAAGAACACCTCCAACCGTTCGGTGCCCATCGACATCGAGGAGGCCTATCTGTTGGCTTCGGAGGCGGATGTGTGGGTGAATGTGGGCACGCTCACCACGCAAAAGGAGTTCGACATGCAATTCCCCAAATTCACGGTCTTGCGTTGTTGCCGCGAGGACAGAATCTACAACAGCAGCAAACGCATCTCGGCATCGGGCAGCAACGACTATTGGGAGTCGGGTGTCATGCATCCCGATGTGGTGCTGTCGGATTTGGTCGAGATTTTCCATCCCGAGGTGCAGGACATCGGCGAGGAGGAGATGTACTACTACTGCCGACTGAAATAGTACTTTCCGTTCCTTCCGTGGGCGGACAACAGAAAAGGGAGACACACCGTGTGTGTCTCCCTTTTTTTATGTTTTGTCTGTGGCGTTTATCGTTCGATGCCGTCACGTGCCACCACGCCACGGGTGTAGTAGTGCTTCACTTCCTGCATATCGGTCACCAAATCCGCCTCGTCGATGAGTGCCTGCAGGGCGTAGCGTCCCGTGATGATGACCTCGGTGTGGGGCGCACGACGGCGCAAGCCCTCGATGACTTCTTCCACCTCCAAGAGTCGGAAGTGGAGGGCGATGTTCAACTCGTCGAGGATAATCACGTCCCAGTCGCCCGATTGGAGATACTCCTTACAGCGTGCCCAACCTTCGTGTGCCATGGCGATGTCCTCGGCGGCAGGTGAGCGGTCGATGAAACAACCTCGCCCCAGCTGCTCAATCTTCAGACAGGGGAACAACCCCTCGATTTGGGTTTCGTGGTACTTCATCGACTTCACAAATTGAGCGACGTAGACCCTCTTTCCGGCGCATAATGCCCTCACGGCCAACCCGAAAGCTGCCGTGGTCTTGCCCTTTCCGTTGCCGGTGTAGAGCTGTATGTAACCTTTGTTTTCCATCGAGAGGTAAAGATACAAAAAAAAGGCGCGGTAACACACTAATCTCCAGACAAGTTATGGCAGTAACGAGTCTCTAAACGCCGCGCCTTTTTTAAGTCTCGAAAAAATGACGGGTTGTGTCAAGTTATGCTGACACCGCCGAGTGCCTACTCCACATACGCACTCAGAACTGCCTTTTTTTTGCCACCATACAATATTTAACCTATCGGACAGCCCTTTAGGTGTCATAGTGTAACTTGACATCACCCCATCGTATTGTACCATCGTCCGTTCCGTAGAGGGAGGGGGATGAAGGCCTTGACGATAAAAAAGAATATGTAAAAACTTGACGATATCACACGACCCAATCCTCGGAGTCGACGCAGTGATTTCGAATCGAATGGCAGGTCTTCTGACTTACTCCTGTTTCGGAGCCTTCCCGACGTCGAATTGTCAGTGGCGTTAGATATCCGAAACCTCTTGGGGAGCTGCACAGCAGCGGGACTGTACGGGATTTCCACCCGTTTCCCTTTTAATTCCGTCCTCCAACGGAGGACTCATGCGGAAACCATATCTGAAAACAAATATACATTTTTATTCCGAGATTTGTTCAAAAATGGAGAATTATTTTTGAACAAATCGAATTCTCCGCAGAAAAGGTTATTTTTGTGGGTATGGAAAATCAACTCATGTATCGGGTGGAGGATTTCACCGCCGAAATAGGCGTGGAGGAGTATATCACGCGGTTCCGCGATGTGGAGCGTGTGGGCGGCTACTGCCGTGCCTGCTCCAACTATGGTCGCAGTTGGGGCTGTCCTCCCTTTGATTTCGATGTGGAGCGACATCTGCGCCAATATCGCCACGCGCTGATTGTCGCCACACGGATTACCCCCTTGGAGGAGCGCGTGCCTTTCTCGCGCTCGGGGGAGATTCTGCTGCCCGAACGCCGACGACTCGAACACCAACTGTTGGAGATGGAACGCCGCTATGGTGGGCGCGCCTTCTCCTATGTGGGTACCTGTCTCTATTGCCCCGAGGGTCGCTGTACCCGTTTGCAGGGACTGCCGTGTCGTCACCCCGACAAGGTGCGCCCCTCGCTGGAGGCGTGCGGTTTCGACATCGGACGCACCACGGAGGAACTGTTCGGCATGCCGCTGAAGTGGGGGCGTGACGGGTGGATGCCCGAATATCTGATTTTGGTCTGTGGCTTTCTCCACAATGCGGAGGGGGTCGTATGGGAAAAATGCAACAAGTGATGAACGCAACGCGTAAAAAAGCCGTGATGAACTGGAGCGGTGGCAAGGACTCCGCCCACGCCCTGTGGCGGATTCTCCAATCGGGGGAGTATGAGGTGGTGGCACTGCTGACGACCATCAATCGCGACTCCGAACGCTCGACCATGCACGCCATACCGCGCGAGATGCTCGCCCGACAGGCGGAAGCACTCGGCATACCCCTTTACACCGTGGGGCTGGCGTCGGGTGGCAGTATGGAGGACTACTCGCGAGAGATGGAGCGCGCGGCACGCCATTTTCGGGAGATGGGGGTGAGCCATTTTATTTTTGGTGATATTTTCCTGTCGGACATCATCGCCTACCGCCGCGAGCAGTGCGCCAAAGTGGGGCTGGAGGTGGTCGAACCCCTTTATGGCAAAACCTCCGCGGAGGTGATGGAGGATTTCCTGCGCTCGGGCATACAGTGTCGCGTGGTCACCACCATGGCGGACGGTCTGGGACTCGATGCCATCGGTCGGCTCATCGACCGCGAATTTATCGCTTCGTTTCCTGCGGAGGTAGACCCCAACGGCGAGAATGGCGAATACCACACGCTGTGCTATGACGGACCCCTGTTCCGCCACCCCGTGGAGTATCGTCTCGGTGTGCCTTACACCCGAAGTTACGATATCAAAACCGATGACGGCAAGGTGACGCGCTACGCCTATTGCTTTGCCGATATTCAGTTGTAGGAAATTGTGTGCGCCCGTGCGCCAAAGAATAGGGGAGGGCGGTGAGCCTTCCCCTTGTTTTTTGTCTGTTGCTGCGGTGTTTGTCGCGCGTCTGCGTTGATGGGTTCACACACACACTCTCTCTCTCTGCTGTTTCTCTTACACGTCCTTTCTTTCTGTGCACAGCTTTTCGCTCCGACACATTCCTTCCGCGAACATTCCCTTCTTCACGTCCCTCGTCCTCGCATCGCACGCTCCGCATCACACGCCCACACACATACACCTCGCCCCCCCCCTCCTTCCTCACATACAGGCACAAAAAAAGCGGCATCGCAATTTGCGATGCCGCTCGGTGTTAAGAAATATATCTCAATATTACTTGCGATAAACCTTCTTGTAGCCATAGATAGCCTCGTCACCCAACTCCTCCTCGATACGGAGCAACTGGTTGTACTTAGCCATACGGTCCGAACGAGACATTGAACCGGTCTTGATCTGACCCGAGTTGGTTGCAACTGCGATGTCGGCGATAGTCGAATCCTCAGTCTCACCCGAACGGTGTGAAGTAACCGAAGTGAAGCCTGCACGGTGAGCCATCTCGATAGCGTCGAGAGTCTCGGTCAGGGTACCAATCTGGTTAACCTTGATAAGGATAGAGTTGGTGCAACCCATCTCGATACCCTTCTTCAGGAAGTCAACGTTGGTTACGAACAAGTCGTCACCGACCAGCTGGCACTTGCTGCCCAGCTCGGCGGTCAGCAGCTGCCAACCCTCCCAGTCGTTCTCCGACATACCGTCCTCGATAGAGTCGATAGGATACTTTGCAACAAGACCCTTCAGGTACTCAACCTGCTCCTTCGAGTTACGCTTTGCACCGTTCTCGCCCTCGAAGATGGTATAGTCATAGATACCGTCCTTGTAGAACTCCGAAGCAGCGCAGTCCATACCAATCATAACGTCCTTACCGGGAACGTAACCTGCTGCCTTGATAGCCTCGATGATCGACTCGATAGCGTCCTCAGTACCGTTCAGTGCGGGAGCGAAACCACCCTCGTCACCTACTGCAGTCGACAGACCGCGCTTGTGGAGCACCTTCTTCAAGTTGTGGAATACCTCGGCACCCATGCGCAGACCCTCACGGAGCGAAGGAGCGCCAACGGGACGAATCATGAACTCCTGGAATGCGATAGGAGCATCAGAGTGCGAACCACCGTTGATGATGTTCATCATGGGAACGGGCAGAGTCTTGGCGTTAGTACCGCCGATATAGCGATAGAGGGGCATGCCGTAAGCGTTAGCAGCAGCACGAGCAACTGCCAACGATACACCGAGGATAGCGTTTGCACCCAAGTTAGACTTGGTCTTGGTGCCGTCCAGAGCGATCATAGCCTTATCGATACCAACCTGATCGTCTACGTTCATACCAATGATGGCGGGAGCGATCTTCTCGTTTACATTCTTCACAGCGTTCAGAACGCCCTTACCGAGGTAACGGCTCTTGTCACCGTCACGAAGCTCCAAAGCCTCGTTCTCACCTGTTGACGCACCGCTGGGAACAGCTGCACGACCGAATGCACCCGATACAGTGCGAACCTCAACCTCAATGGTCGGATTTCCTCTTGAATCGAGGATTTCTCTTGCATGAATCTCTACAATCTGCATAGTTGTAATGTTTTGAAATTATGGTTTTTTGAATCTTTATTCAGATTTCATTGCACAAAGTTACAAAATAATTGTGAATTTCGGAAAATTCGTGTTTTTTTTTCGCATTAATTCACGAATAATTCGTTATATTAATGGCCGATGTCTTATCTTTGCCCGCGAATTTATTAAGACACTGCAAAATATCATCAAAATCATGCGAAAAGTTATCTCTTTTTCACTCTTTTTGATGTTGGGACTTCTGCTGTCTCAACTCCTGCCCGGCTATATGGGCAGCGAAGGGTATGCCTCTTTCAAATCATTCACCGACATATTGCTCTACGTTGCGCTGTCGTTCATCATGATTAACGTGGGTCGTGAGTTCGAAATCGACAAAAGCCGCTGGCGCAGTTATACGGCCGACTATTTCATCGCCATGGTCACCGCGGCACTCCCGTGGCTGCTCATCGCCCTGTATTATATATTTGTGTTGCTGCCGCCCTCGCTGTGGGGCAACCTCGCTGCCTGGAAAGAGAATCTGCTGCTGAGCCGTTTCGCCGCTCCCACATCGGCAGGTATCCTCTTCACGATGCTGGCCGCCATCAACTTGAAAGACAGCTGGATATACCGCAAAATCCAGGTTCTGGCCATCTTCGATGACCTCGATACCATATTGCTGATGATTCCCCTCCAGATTTTCATGATTGGTCTCAAGTGGCAGATGGGCGTTATCCTCGTGGTGGTGACCGTGCTGCTGGCCATCGGCTGGAAGTGGCAGGGACAGTGGCAGGCCGACCAGCGTTGGCACCGCATTCTCTCGTATGCTGTCCTGGTGGCAGCCGTGACACAGGGCATCTATTGGGTGACCGACTACCTGTGGGGTCACGACGGCAGTATCCATATCGAGGTGCTGTTGCCCGCCTTCGTCATCGGTATGCTCATGTCGCACAAACACATCGACACCCCTACCGAGCACCGTGTGGCTTCGGGTATCTCGTTCCTCTTCATGCTGCTGGTGGGTCTGAGTATGCCGCTCATCGGTAGCGAGACCCATCCCGAGGAGGGATTGGCGGTGACGGCTGCGCAGCCTGCCATGTCGTGGGGCATGATTCTGTTGCACGTGCTGGCGGTGTCGGCACTCTCCAACATTGGTAAGCTGATGCCCGTATTCTTCTACCGCGACCGTTCGCTGAAAGAGCGTCTGGCACTCTCCATCGGTATGTTTACCCGTGGCGAGGTGGGTGCCGGCGTGGTGTTCATCGCCCTGGGTTACAACCTCGGAGGTCCTGCCCTCATCATCTCGGTGCTGACTTTGGTTTTCAATCTCATACTCACGGGTGGTTTCGTGTTGATGGTCAAACATTTGGCACTCAGTGCGGAGAAAAGATAAGGGGTACGAATCCTTCTATTATATATAAGTCGGGGCGACATCGATTGCTCCGACTTTTCTTATAATAGTGTCACCAATAATCATACATTTTGTTCGAAATCGCAAAAAATTTGCCCGAATAGAACAACAAGAGAATTTTTTTCTATATTTGCTACCACAAAACGAAAAAAAATGGTGCGTGCCACCTCGGAAAAGGGCGGACGGCTCTGCGCACGACAGGTATACTATGGCATCGGTGAGTCGCGATGTACACACTAACTTTAATTGAATATGAAAAAATTCATGGTTCTGGCAGCCCTCCTTCTGATGGGCGTGTCTACCGTATCGGCACAGCGTTTCGGCGAAATGTTCGGCAAGAACAAGAAGGGTGACGTTACTTTCGGTGTGCGTGCCGGTGTAAACTTCTCGGATTTGACCTTTAAGTACAACGACATCGTTTACGACCATGAGGCTCGTACCGGTTTCCAGCTGGGTGGTATTGTCGATATTCCGTTGTTCAACGGTTTCTATATCCAGCCGGGTCTGTTCGTCACTTCGCGTGGTGCAACCCTCAACAGCGGTGAGAACCACGAGATCGTGGCATCGCCCATCTATCTGGCTGTTCCCGTTTTGGCTTCGTTCCGCGGTGATGTTTGCGACTGGTGCAACCTCCAGTTCAATGTAGGTCCCTACCTCGGTGTAGGTCTGGGTGGCCGTTACAAGTTCAAGCACGCAGGCGAGCCTACCGTGAAGCACGACTTCTTCGGCAGCAACCCCAAGACCGGCGATTTTGAGATTGACGATTATGTAGGTGACAACTCGCGCTTCGATATGGGTTTCTCGTTCGGTGTGGGTGCAACCTTCATCAAGCACTGGTATGTAGGTTTCCAGTATGACCTCGGTCTGGTGGACATCGACAAGACGACAGGTGCCAAGGTACACAACGGCAACTTCGCCATCCAGGTAGGTTACAACTTCTAATCGGAAGCGAATATAAAATGAAATCCCCCGACATGAGTGTCGGGGGATTTTTTTTGTGTTTACTATAAAAGGTATTTTCCTCTATAATACTATAAATAGGTATTATCGAATCAGCACCGAAGAATCGCCGTAGCTCAAGAAGCGGAAGTCGTGCTCCATGGCATACTTATAGATTTTGCGCCAGTCGTCACCCACATACGCCGAGACGAGCAGCAGCAGGGTGGAGCAGGGCTGGTGGAAGTTGGTGATGATGTTCCTTACGATGCGGAACTCGTAATCGAGAGGCGTAATCATAATCTGTGTGGCGGACTTCATGCGGTCGATGCCCTGCGCCTTCATGTAGGCGATGAGGGTGTCGAGGGCTTCCGCTCCCGTGAACGAGTGGGGAATGTCGTATAGCTCCCACTGACCGATGACGCGCTCCAAGTCGGGATTGCCGCCCTCGTGAATACGCCATGCCAGAGCTGGCAGAGATTCGAGCGTGCGCACCGATGTTGTGCCCACGGCGGTGATGGCGCCCCACTTGCTGCGCATATGTTCCAGCGTGGAGAGGTTTACCTCGAAATGCTCGGTGTGCATGGGGTGCTTGGTGGCGTCGTCGTTCTTCACGGGCAGGAAAGTACCTGCACCCACATGAAGGGTCACGCCCTCGAACTCGAAGCCGCGTTGCTTCATCTTCTCCATCAGCTCCTCGGTGAAGTGAAGACCTGCGGTGGGGGCAGCCACCGAACCCTCAAATCGGGAGTAGACGGTCTGATAACGGGTGTTGTCAATCTCCTGACTCTCACGGTTGAGGTAGGGGGGGATGGGAATTTTACCCAGATGCTCCAACAGCTGTCCGAAGGTCATGTCTGCCGACCACTCGAAACGCACCAGACGCTCGCGTCCGTTCTCGCCCGTAATCCATGCGCGGAGATACTCGGCGCGACCCTCGTGCTCGAAGTTGATTTCCACATAACCCTCTTTCCACTTGCGGACATTGCCCACGATGCACGACCACTCGCACGAACCCTTCACTGCAAAGGCGCGCTCATAGTCAGCGGGTTGGTGGGGTTCGAGACAGAAGACCTCGATGCGTGCACCCGAAGCCTTGTGCATGATGATGCGGGCGCGAATGACCTTGGTGTTGTTGAACACCAGCAGCTGACCCTGGGGCAGCACATCGCCAATGTCGCAAAAATGACGCTCGGAAATTTCGCCGCCGCGCCAAATCAAAAGTTTTGACGAGCTGCGGTTTTCGAGGGGATATTTGGCGATTCGCTCCTCGGGAAGCTCGTAATTGAAGTCGTTTATTGATATATGTCGTTCCATTTTCTGCATATTGTTGGGCAAAATTACAAATTTTTGTAACTTTGACGCGCTTAAATGCCAAAGAAAAACGAAGCATCCCTTTCGAAAAAGGATATTTAACAGGGATTATCGATGTCGGCGTGGGTGGTTTCACCCATCAAACAATGTGCAGAGGCGGTCGATTATCGATAACACAGTGCGGCTCTAAAGTCGTAGTCAGGTGCTCTCTGCAAACATTAAGATTATGAAAACCGACTTTTTAGTTATCGGTTCGGGCGCAGCGGGAATGTCGTTTGCGCTGAAGGCCGCAGCCCACGGACATGTGACCATCGTCACCAAGGGCAAGATGAACGAGTGTAATACCAATTACGCACAAGGCGGTATCTGTTCGGTTACCTATGCCCCCGACACATTCGAAAAACACATCCACGACACGCTGGTCTGCGGTGCGGGCAAGTGTGACCCCGTGGCTGTCGAGTTGATTGTTCGTCGCGCTCCGGAGCTGATTCAGGATTTGATTGCGTGGGGTACACGATTCGACAAGACACCCGACGGTCGTTTCGAGTTGAACCGCGAGGGCGGTCACTCCGAGCACCGTATCCTCCACCACGAGGATTTGACAGGTGCCGAGATTGAGCGTGCCCTCATCGAATCGGTGAAGAAGAACCCCAACATCACCGTGTTGGAGAACCACTTCGCCATCGACCTGCTCACGCAGCACCACTTGGGCGAGTTCGTCACCCGTCACACCCGCGGTCTGGCTTGTTTCGGAGCCTATGTCCTCAATGAGGAGACCAACGAAATCGAGACTATGCTGGCCAAGTTCACCATCGTGGCCACAGGCGGTTGCGGTAATATCTATTCATCGACTTCCAACCCTGTCGTAGCGACAGGTGACGGTATCGCCATGTGCCACCGTGCCAAGGCCATCACCGAAAATATGGAGTTTATCCAGTTCCACCCCACCACACTCTACAACCCCGGCGAGAAACCCAACTTCCTCATCACGGAGGCCATGCGCGGTTTCGGTGCTATCCTGCGCCTGCAGTCGGGTGAGGAGTTCATGGACAAGTACCACCCCATGAAGTCGCTGGCGCCCCGTGATGTTGTGGCACGTGCCATCTACCACGAGATGATTAAGCGCGGTGAGGATTACGTCTACCTCGACGTTACCCACAAAGACCCCGAGGCCGTGAAGAGCCACTTCCCCAACATCTACGAGAAGTGCAAGTCTATCGGCATCGACATCACCAAGGATTGGATTCCCGTCACTCCTGCGGCACACTACTGCTGCGGCGGTGTGAAGGTGGATACCAACGGCGAGACATCGGTAAAGCGTCTCTATGCACTGGGCGAGACCTCATGCACAGGTCTTCACGGTGCGAACCGTCTGGCTTCGAACTCGCTGATTGAGGCTGTTGTCTATGGCGATCAGGCTGCCAAGCATGTGGTTTCGTGCCTCGACAAGGTCGATTTCCAGGAGGGTATTCCCGATTGGGACTTCGAGGGCACGCAGCACGCCGAGGAGATGTTGATGATTATCCAGTCGAAGCGCGAGATGCAGGCCATCATGTCCAACTATGTGGGCATCGTTCGTTCGAACCTCTCGCTGAAGCGTGCCATGCGCCGTCTGTCGATTATCTATGAGGAGACCGAGGAGCTGTATAGTAAGATTAAGCCCAACCGCGAGATTTGCGAGTTGAGAAATATGATTGCCGTGGCCTATCTGGTCATCAAGCAGGGTCGTGAGATTAAGGAGTCGGTCGGTGGCCACTACAATGTGGACTATCCGCCCGTAGAAAAGAAGGAAGAGTAGAATTCAATGACATTACAGGAAGAGATTACACGCCGCCGCACGTTTGCGGTCATTGCACACCCCGATGCGGGTAAGACAACATTAACCGAGAAATTGCTCCTCTTTGGTGGTGCCATCCACGTGGCAGGTGCCGTGAAGAGCAACAAAATCAAGAAGGGAGCCACCTCCGACTTCATGGAGATTGAGCGACAGAGAGGTATCTCTGTGGCTACATCGGTCATGGGTTTCGAGTATAAGGGCTGCAAAATCAACATCCTCGATACCCCCGGTCACGAGGATTTTGCCGAGGATACCTACCGTACACTCACGGCGGTGGATTCGGTCATCATCGTCATCGACGGTGCGAAGGGTGTCGAGAAACAGACCCGCAAGCTGATGGAGGTCTGCCGTATGCGCTCGACCCCTGTAATTGTCTTCATCAATAAGTTGGACCGTCCCTCGAAGGAGCCTTTCGACCTGCTGGACGAAGTGGAGAAGGAACTGCAAATCAGAGTTCGCCCTCTGGCATTCCCCATCTCCAACGGACCTACCTTCAAGGGTGTATATAACCTCTACGAGAAGCGTCTGTCGCTCTTCACCTCGGACGAGAAGCTCACCGCGAGTGCCTCGACCGTGGAGATTGACGACCTCTCGTCATCGTCGCTCGACGAGCACATCGGTGCACAGTTCGCCAAGCAGCTGCGTGACGATGTGGAGCTGGTCGAGGGTGTCTATGACGAGTTCGACCACGAGGCTTACCTGCGTGGCGAGCTGGCACCCGTCTTCTTCGGTTCGGCGGTGAATAACTTTGGTGTGCGCGAGTTGCTCGACTGCTTCGTGCGTATCGCCCCCTCGCCCCAGCCTGCGCCCACCGAGACGCGTACCGTGGCTGCCAACGAGGCGAAGATGACCGGTTTCGTCTTCAAGATTCACGCCAACATGGACCCCAACCACCGCGACCGTATCGCCTTCATGAAGATATGTTCGGGTATTTTCGAGCGTAACAAAAACTACCTCCACGTCAGAAGCGGCAAGCAGATGAAGTTCTCGTCGCCCACCGCCTTCATGGCAGAGAAGAAGTCGGTCATCGACTTCGCATATCCGGGTGACATCGTGGGTCTGCACGACACGGGTAACTTCAAAATCGGTGATACCTTCACCGAGGGCGAGAAGTTGCGTTTCACGGGTATCCCCTCATTTGCCCCCGAGCAGTTCCGCTACATCGAGAATGCCGACCCCATGAAGTTCAAGCAGTTGGCAAAGGGTATCGACCAGCTCATGGACGAGGGTGTGGCACAGCTCTTCACCTCGTCACTCAACGGTCGTAAGATTATCGGTACGGTGGGTGCCCTCCAGTTCGAGGTCATTCAGTATCGTCTGGAGCACGAGTACAACGCTTCGTGCCGCTGGGAGCCCATCTCCATCTACAAGGCGTGCTGGATTGAGAGCGACAACAAGGCGCAGCTCGATGACTTCAAACGCCGCAAGCACACCAACATGGCAGTGGACAAACACGGCCGTGATGTCTTCCTTGCGGATACCAGCTACTCGCTGGCTCTGGCGCAGGAGAATTTCAAGGATATTAAATTCCACTTCACTTCGGAGTTTTTCTAAAGAGAATTTCTCCAAAGAGAAGTCTTCAGTAAATAGAAAAGGCTGACCTTATCGGGTCAGCCTTTTTTGTTTTGGAGTAGCTGGAAGGAGACTCTTGCCGGGGAACTGTGTTTTTGCCGGGGTAGGGTGGTGCTGATTTCCCGACCGCGCCACCACATTCATCTTCTCTTTCCCACAGCCACAAAAAAAGCAACCGCCCCCAATGGGAGCGGTTGCCCGAATGTGTATCTCTTTAAGAGAGCCGACGACTACAATGCGCCAATCTCGTGGAGAATGCTGTTGGTCTTGTGAACGGCAGCAGCCGAAGCAGCGAACTTCTCAGCCTCCTCAGCTGTGAGCTCTACCTCTACGACCTTCTCGATACCGTCCTTGCCAATGATGGCGGGAACACCGATGCAGAGATCGCTCTGACCGTACTCACCCTCGAGGAAGCAAGAGCAGGGGATCATCTTCTTCTGGTCGTTGAGGATAGCCTCAACCATCGAAGCAGCAGCAGCACCGGGAGCGTACCATGCCGAAGTACCGATGAGCTTGGTGAGGGTAGCGCCACCTACCATGGTCTTCTGTACAGCGTCCTCCAGAACCTCCTTCGAAGCGAACTGCGAAACGGGAACACCGTTTACGGTAGCCTTCGACAACAAGGGGAGCATGGTGGTATCACCGTGACCGCCGATAACCATACCGTCAACATTGTTGATGTTTGCGCCGGTAGCCTTGGCCAGGTAGCACTTGAAACGCGAAGAGTCGAGTGCACCGCCCATACCGATGATGCGGTTCTTGGGGAGACCTGTAGCCTTGAGAGCCAGGTAAGTCAGAGTATCCATGGGGTTAGCCACAACGATGATGATAGCGTTGGGCGAGTGCTCGATAACGCTGTTGATAACGCCCTTCATAATCTTGGCGTTTGTACCGATAAGGTCCTCGCGGGTCATACCGGGCTTACGGGGAATACCCGAAGTGATAACAACAACGTCAGAGTTAGCTGTCTTTGTATAGTCGTTGGTCGAACCGGTCAGTTTGGTATCGAAATCCATGAGAGTCGAAGTCTGGTACATATCCAGCATCTTACCCTCCGAGAGACCTTCCTTGATATCGATCAATACAACCTCGCTTGCTACTTCGCGGCAAGCCAATACGTTAGCACAAGTTGCACCTACGGCACCTGCACCTACAACGGTAACTTTAGACATAATTTGATTAAATGATTAAGTTGTTATTTTTTGTAACTTCTTCTCTTATCCGATTAATTTCTCATAATCCTCAGCCGAGAGCAGTGCGTCATACTCAGCGGGATTCGAGACCTTGATTTTCACAATCCAGCCCTCGCCATAGGGGTCTTTGTTGACCAAAGCGGGGTCCTGATCTACGGCTTCGTTGAACTCAACGACTTCGCCGCTCATGGGCAAAAATGCATCGCTGACGGTCTTTACGGCCTCAATCGAACCGAAAACCTCGCCTGCGGCTACTGTTTCGTCGAGCGTGGGAACGTCGATGAAGACGATGTCGCCCAATTGGCTCTGTGCAAAATCGGTGATGCCGATAGTGGCAATGTCACCCTCCAAACGACACCATTCGTGGTCGTTGGAATACTTCAGATTGACCGGAATATTCATGGCTGATCTTGTTTTAATGAAAAACTAAATTTTTCTAATTGCAAATATAGCTGTTATTTTTTTAACGACAATATAATTGTGTTATTCTTTTAACACAAAATTGATTTCTCGGAACAAATACTCGTGCAGCGTGTTGTCGGCGTGCCGTAAAATCAATTCTCCCGAGGGTTTCACCCCCAAAATCTCGGCGCGGAGGCGACTTCCGTCGGGCAGCTCGAAGGCGTGGATTTCGCCCAGTCGGTACATCTTTTGGCGGTACTCCTCCTGCAAGAGGGCTTTGTCTCCGTTTTCGAGTTGGGCGTATCGCTTTTCGAACGCCGATTGGAAGGCCGCGAGCACCTCTTCGCGCGGTGTGGCGTGCCCCACGAGTTGTATCATCGATACGGGGTTGGGCAGCTCCGCGGAGAACTCCTCCTGATTGACGTTGATGCCGATGCCGACAATCGTGCGACTCAGTCGTGATGCCGAGTAGTGGTGCTCGATGAGTATGCCCACCAACTTGCGGTCACCGGCATAGATGTCGTTGGTCCACTTGATGCGGGTGTCGATGCCGAACTCTGAGAAGGTGTCGATGAGCGAGAGGGCGATGACCTCCGAGAGGAGGAACTGCTCGCCCACGGGCAGAAAATGGGGTTCGAGCACCAGTGAGAAGGTAAGGTTCTTGCCTTCGGTGCTGCTCCACGTGTGCCCCCGTTGTCCGCGACCGCGGGTCTGACGCTCCGCCCAGATGATGTCGCCGTGGCGGTATCGGGGAGCGAGGGCATCGTCGTTGGTCGATGTGGTTTCTTCGATGTGTTCAATCATGGTTGTGGCGTTTGTTTCCTGTGGCGCACTGCAAAAAATGAGTTTCCTGTTCCCTAAAAAGGGCTTGCTCGTGAAAAAAACGTCTTTCTCCAAAAGACAGCACCGATGTGCCGGCCGCAGAGCGAACGGCCCACCGGTGCATATTTTCTTTCTTGCGGTGTGCGCTTGTCGGACGTGTTGGGTTAGATGGATACGCCGAAATCTCTCAACGCATCGTTGAGCGAAGTCTTCTTGTCGGTCGATTCCTTGCGGCGACCGATAATCAGTGCGCAGGTGACGTTGTACTCGCCTGCGGGGTACTGACGCTTGTAGCTGCCGGGAATAACCACCGAACGGGGAGGTACATAGCCCTTGTAGGTCACGGGCTCGGGACCTGTCACATCGATGATGTGGGTCGAACCGGTGATGACGGTGTTCGAGCCGAGAACGGCCTCCTTGCAGACGTGTGCACCCTCGACCACGATACAGCGCGAGCCGATGAAGCAGTTGTCCTCGATGATGACGGGGGCAGCCTGCACGGGTTCCAACACACCGCCGATGCCCACACCGCCCGACAGGTGGACGTGCTTGCCGATTTGGGCGCACGAACCTACCGTAGCCCATGTATCGACCATCGTACCCGTATCGACATAGGCACCGATATTGACATACGAGGGCATCATGATGGCACCCGGAGCGATGTATGCACCGTAGCGAGCCACGGCGTGGGGTACGACTCTCACACCCAGCTCCTCATAGCCGTGCTTGAGTTCCATCTTGTCGAACCACTCCAAATCGCCTGCACCCATCTTGCGCATGGGCTGTATGGGGAAGTAGAGGATGATGGCTTTCTTCACCCATTCGTTGACCTGCCATTCGTGCTTCTCGAGGTCGATGGGCTCGGCGCAGCGCAGCTGACCCTTGTCCACGAGTTCGACAACCTGACGTATGGCATCTTTGGTCTGCTCGTTTTCGAGCAGTGAGCGGTCTGTCCAGGCCTGCTCTATAATCTCTTTCAGTTCTATGTTGTTCATAATATTATATATGTAAATCTTTTGGGAGTTAAAGTTACATAATTTTTTTCTAACTTTGTTGCCGTATAGACCCAAACTCACTAATCATGATGAAAAATAGAGTTTTGGCGCTTGCGTTGCTGTGTGGCGCAGCCGCCGCTGTAAGTTGTGGAAACATGAAGACTATCAAACATTTGCCTTACCCCGAAACGGCTCGTGAGGAGGTCAGGGACAACTATTTCGGTGTGGAGGTTGCAGACCCCTACCGCTGGTTGGAGGACGACCGCTCGGAGGCGACCGCCCAATGGGTGGAGGCGCAGAATCATGTCACGCGCGATTATCTTTCGCAGATTCCCTTCCGCGACGACATTCGCGAGCGACTGACCGAGGTGTGGAACTACACCAAGGAGTCCGCTCCCTCGAAACATGGCGACTGGTGGTATTACACCTATAATGACGGTTTGCAGAACCAGGCCGTGGTTTATCGTACCCGTACTCTGGGCGAGCAGGGCGAGGTGTTCCTCGACCCCAACACCCTGTCGGAGGACGGCACGGTGGCACTCATCAGTATGGAGTTCTCAAAGGACGGTCGCTACCTCTCCTATGCCGCTGCCGCTTCGGGTTCCGACTGGGTGGAGATTCGTGTGATGAAGACCGAGGACAAGAGCCTCACCGATGATGTCATTCGCTGGGTGAAGTTCTCCGGTGCCACATGGTCGCCCGACTCCAAGGGCTTCTATTACAGTGCCTATGACGAACCCAAGGAGGGTGTCTACTCTTCGATGAACAGCAATCAGAAAGTATTTTACCATAAGCTGGGCGATGCACAGAGCGATGACCAACTCGTCTATGCCGATGCCGAGCACCCGATGCGTTACTTCGGTGCGCAGCCTTCCGAGGACGGACGCTGGTTGTTCGTCTATGCTACCGAGGGTACTTCGGGTTCGGAAATCCTCTACAAGCGTATGGGCGACAAATCGTTCAAGGTACTGCTTCCGGGCTTCGACTACGATTTCGAGGTGGTGGACTGCAAGAATGATGTGGTCTATGTGCGTACCAACCGCTCGGCTTCGAATTATTGCCTTGTGTCGTTCGATTTGGCACACCGCAACTCCCCCAAAAAGGTGATTCCCGAGGACGAGAAGAACCTCTTGCAGGGTGTCACCACCGCAGGCGGCTACCTCTTTGCCCACTATCTGGAGAATGCACAGAGCAAGGTTTGCCAGTACGACTATTCGGGTCAGCTGGTGCGCGAGGTGAAGTTCCCCGCCATCGGTACGGTGGCCGGCTTCAACGGTCGTGAGGAGGATACCGAACTCTACTACACGTTCACCAACTACACCACTCCGGCATCGAGCTACAAATACGACATCGCAACGGGTGAATCGACCCTCTACAAGCGTCCCGAAGTGGCATTCGACCCCGAACGCTTCACCACCGAGCAGGTCTTCTTCACCTCGAAGGACGGTACTCGCGTGCCGATGTTCATCACCCACCGCAAGGATATGAAGCTCGACGGCTCGAATCCCTGCTACCTCTACGCCTACGGCGGTTTCCAGATTAACCTCACCCCCGGATTCAGCCCCTCGGACATCGTCTTCGTGGAGCAGGGCGGTATCTTCTGCGTGGCCAACCTGCGTGGCGGCTCGGAGTATGGCGAGGAGTGGCACAAGGGCGGCATGATGTTCAACAAACAGAATGTCTTTGACGATTTCATCTCGGCAGCCGAGTACCTCATTGCCGAGGGTTACACCTCGAAGGACAAGCTCGCCATCGCCGGCGGTTCGAACGGCGGTCTGCTGGTGGGTGCGTGCGAGGTGCAGCGTCCCGATCTCTACGCCGTGTGTCTGCCGGCTGTGGGTGTGATGGATATGTTGCGCTACCACAAGTTCACCATCGGCTGGGGCTGGGGTGTGGAGTACGGTACCAGCGACAACGAGGAGCAGTTCCACTACATCTATAAATACTCGCCCCTCCACAACATTCGCGAGGGCGTGAAATATCCTGCCACGATGGTCATCACCGCCGACCACGACGACCGTGTCGTTCCGGCACACTCGTTCAAGTTCGGAGCCACGATGCAGCACTGCCAGGCCGGCGATGCTCCCATTCTCATTCGTATCGAGTCCAACGCAGGTCACGGAGCAGGAAAACCCACCTCGAAGCGTATCGAGGAGGCTGCCGATGTCTATTCGTTCATCTTCCAGAACATCGGTGTGCCGTACAAGAAAATTGACTAATTTTTAGAAAGAGACAGAATATCAAAACAGAAAATGAAGGTATATAAATTTGGAGGTGCGTCGGTGCGCAATGCCGACGGTGTGAGAAACCTGCACAAGATTGTGGGTGACGAACAAAATCTGTTCATCATCGTCTCGGCGATGGGTAAGACCACCAATGCTTTGGAGAAGGTCTTCGAGGGTTTGCAGAAGGGCGACAAGGAGCTTTCGAGAGAGCATATCGCCACGCTGAGAACCTACCATGACGAGATTATCGGCGACTTGTGGCACGACAGCGATAAGAAAATCGAGCGTGTGGAACAGCTCTTTGCCCAGCTGGAGGATG
This sequence comes from Alistipes sp., assembly GCA_020026335.1. Taxonomy (GTDB): domain Bacteria; phylum Bacteroidota; class Bacteroidia; order Bacteroidales; family Rikenellaceae; genus Alistipes. The sequence continues at coordinate 33,565 of JAHHQO010000008.1, forward strand.
TGGCGGAGAATACGGTCTACCGTTCGGAGGATGCCGAGTTGTGGTACGATACGATTGTGGCGTTCGGCGAGTTGATATCGACGACCATCATTTCGGAGTATCTCAACTATGTGGGTCTGCTCAACCACTGGGTCGATATGCGCAAGTGTATCCGCACGGAGCAGCGTCACAAGGACGCAGGTGTCGATTTGGAGACCTCGACCACGCTGTTGCGCGATGCACTGAAGGATTGTCGCGAGAAGGTGTTCATCGGCCAGGGCTTCATCGGCGGAGCACCCGACGGCACGACCACCACATTGGGGCGTGAGGGTTCCGACTACTCGGCGGCTATCGTGGCTAACATTCTCGATGCCGAGTCGATGGCCGTGTGGAAGGATGTGGACGGTATTCTGAATGCCGACCCCAAGATTTTCCCCGATGCGGTGCAGATTGCCGAGCTGAACTACCTCGATACCATCGAGTTGGCATACAGCGGTGCGCAGATTATCCACCCCAAGACCATCAAACCCCTTCAGAACAAGAATATTCCGCTCTACGTGCGTCCCTTCGGCGACAAGCGTAAGCCCGGCACGGTGATTCGCGGTCTGTCGGCACCCATCGATGTACCTATCCTCATCATGAAGAAGAATCAGGTGTTGCTGACCATTCGTTCGCGAGATTTGTCGTTCGTGCTGGAGGAGAAGTTCGCAACGATTTTCTCGCTGCTGGAGCGTTTCCGTATCAAGGTGAACCTCGTGCATAACTCGGCGGTGAACCTCAGCCTGTGTGTCGACAGCTCTTGGCATATCGACGAGGCGGTGGCAGAACTGCACAACGAGGGCTTCGACGTGATGCGTATCAGTGACATGGAGCTGCTGACCATCCGCGGCTACAATCAGGAGCTGTGGGACAAGTACGCCGTGGGCAAGAATGTCTTTGTGCTGCAATCGACCCAGACCACCGTTCGTGTGGTCAGAAAGAAGCGTTAGGCACACGACAGAATTTTATAGGAAACACCCCCGAAACCTCAACAGTTTCGGGGGTGTCCTTTTATTATTCTTCCGCCTTTTTTTGGGGGGGAGCTACTTCTTGAATTTGTGGAGTATGGTCCAGAACGAGTCGTCCTGAATTTCGCCCGAACGCTTCATCTCCACGATGGTGCGTGCCAGGTAACGCTGAATGTCGCGTTGCAGACGCTTGTAGAGCGGACAGCGCGTGTAGTTCTCGTTATCGAGGAGAACATCGCGTATCGACCGCAAAGAGTTGGTGTAGTTGGCCATCTCGTTTTTGAGGGCGACCCCCTGTTTGGTCGATTGGGTGATTTTGGCGATGGACATCTGTCGGAGTTTCTCGCACACCGAGTTGAGGAGTATCATCACCACGTTGTCCATCAGCGTGTGGCCGTGCATGAAGAGATAGGTCGTCTCGGGGGTGAGGCCTCGCTTTTTGAGCTGTTTCTCAAATTCCTTCATCGGCTCTATCATACGCGGATTGCGCTGGCGCAACATCTGTTCGCGCTTGGTGACATTGCGTTGCAGCCAGTCGAGGGTGTTGCGTCCGTTGTCGGTGATTTCAAGGTAACCCAGACGTACCGAAGCCTTGAAGTCCGCCAGCGGGAAGACGCGCTCCGATGCCGACTGCGCCGAGAAGGCGTACCACAAAAACAGGGGATAGATAATCTTGGAATACTCTTCCATGAACTTCTCGAAGTCGAAGATACGCGTGTCGTTCTTGGTGGCCTTCACACACACATTGTGCAGCGAGGGCGAGTAGCAGAGATAGTTCTCCGTGGCGTAGGCGTAGGTGTGGAAGATATACTTCGAGTGATTGACCTGCCGTGATTGCTCTGTGTGGTCGGCAAAGAGGTAGTCGAAGTCGGAGTCCATGCACAGGAGCAACTCCGACGAGGAGTCCTCGTCCATGCTCAACAACACCTTCTTGCCCTTGGGCAGGTCGGCGCGTGTGGGTACCGATATTTCGAATCTGAGGTAGGGGTTCTGGAAGTGGTCGAAGATGCCGCGCCAAAATGCCACATCGTCATATCCCTCGACAAAGACCTTGACGAGCCGTTGGTTGGGGTCGGCCGGCAGCGGTTGGGGCAGTTGCTCCTTTTGCTTGCGGGCAAACGGATTGAATATCTGGAGTGTCTCTTTGAATCTGTTTCCCATGGTTTGCAAAGATTAAGTTCCGAGTACTCCAAAGATACTCATTTTTTTGATGTCGGGGTTCTGATGAAGGGCTGAATTTCTGTTCCCTCGTTCCTTTTTTTTTCGGGACGGGGTGACCGGAGGTGAGGCACGCGATGGCAGGGGAGCGGCAAAGTGGACGGAAATCAGCCCCGTGGAGACGAATTTCACCCCGCGGAGGGCTTTTGTTAGGAATTTTATTCCTAATTTTGTACACTTTATAAGACACAAAACATATTATGGCGGACAACGATTGGAAAGCACGTTTGGGCATGGTCTATTCGACCAATCCCGACTTTAAATACGAAACCCAAACCGAGGAGGAAGCTGCAACGCTGCCTCCTGCACAACAGAACCTCAGAGTGTGGCTCGACCGCAAACAGCGCGCCGGCAAGGTGGTGACCCTTGTCAAGGGCTTTGTGGGCACGGACGACGACCTGAAGGAGCTGGCACGCCTGCTCAAAACCAAGTGTGGCGTGGGTGGTGCTGCCAAGGAGGGTGAAATCATCATCCAGGGCGACCATCGCGACCGTGTAGTAGATATTCTCACTCGCAGCGGCTACCGTTGCAAAAAAGCAGGCAGTTGATTTTGAAGTTCTTACTGCGTATACTCTGTTTCCTTGTTGCGGTGCTGGGCGTGGGGAGTGCTCATGCGCAATACTACACGTGGGGTTCCGACCCCGCAGGGCTGAAGTGGTCGACCCTCAAGATGCCCGATGTGCGTATCATCTATCCCGACACCGTGCGCGGCGGTGCGCTTCGCACCTTCTACTACATTCGTGCCGTGCAACCTCACATTTCGCATGGATTCCGTCACGGTCCCATGCGTATTCCCTTCATTCTCCATCCCGAAAATTTCCAGGCCAACGGACTAGTGATGTACCTGCCCAAGCGTGTGGAGTTTCTGACCATCCCTTCGGTGGACAACTACTCGATGCCGTGGCTCAAACAGCTGGTGGCACACGAGTACCGCCACGCCGTGCAGTATAACAACCTCAATCGCGGCGTCATTCGCGTGTTGAGCTATGTCTTCGGACAGCAAGGCTCCACGGTGGGTCTGCTCTGTATGCCCATGTGGGCGATGGAGGGCGATGCCGTGATGACTGAGACGCAGATGTCGTCGTTCGGACGCGGTCTGCAACCCTCCTTCACGATGGGCTACCGCGCCATGGGCAACATCGCCCACCTCCGCAAGAACACCGATAAATGGTTCTGCGGTTCGTATCGCGACTATGTCCCCGACCACTACGAGCTGGGCTATCAGATTTGCTCCTACGCCTATGAGAAGTATGGCGAGAACGTGTGGGACAAGGTGGCGTGGTACGGTTCGCGCAACCCCTATCTGCTGGCGACCACCCGTGTCGCGCTGGGTAAATTCTACAAGACCAACGTGTCGAAACTCTTTCGCGAGACCTTCGATGATTTGAACCGCTATTGGGATTCGCTCCCTGAGGTGAAGGAGAGCACCACCCCGATAACTCCCCTCGACAAGAAGAACTACACCACCTATCAGTGGCCGCTGATGCTCAACGACTCCACGGTGCTGGCACTGAAGAGCGACTTCGACACCCCGTCACGTTGGGTGAAGGTCGATATGCGCACGGGTCTCGAACAGCGCATTGCCTACACGGGTATGCTCTCCTCGCGTCCCTCGCTGCATGACGGACGATTGTGGTGGACGGAGTTCCGCCGCTCGAAACTCTTTGAGCAGAGGGTCAATTCCCAACTCTGTTACATGGACCTCAACGAGGGGCGTCCGCGTCAGGAGAACCGCCAGCGCAGAGTGCTCTATGCTACTCCCAACGACAGGGGACTGGGCTGGATAGATTACGACCCCCGTGGTGTCTACTCGCTCAAATTCCGTGACGATGAGGGCGTGCGCACGGTTTTCTCCCTGCCGCTCTACACCGAAATCCACGGTCTGGCGTGGGACAAGACCACCTCGGCGTGGTATGTGCTGGTGACCGATGACAGCGGTATGTGGCCGGCACGCATCGATGAGGAGGGACTCCATGCCCTCACGCCGGGACGCTACATCACCCTCTCCGACCTCTCGGCAGCCGGCGGACGACTCTACTATGGTTCGATTGCTTCGGGTAAGGACGAGGCGCACTGCTATGACTTGCTCTCGCGCCGCGAGTACCGTATCTCGCGCTCGCAATACGGTTCGTTCTCCCCCTCGCCCTCCCCGTCGGGAGATGAGGTGGTGCTGACGAGCTACTCCTCGCGCGGTTATGCACTGGCTCGCCAGTCGATGAGTGACGAAGCGGTGGAGGAGATTACCCCCGACCGCGTGCCTGTCAATCTGGTGAACCCTCACCGCCGCAGCTGGAACCTCCCGAACCTCGATTCGGTGCACTTCTCCATGCCCGACTCCATGTCGCAGGAAATCAAACACCACTCGAAGCATTACCGCAAAGCCCCCAACCTGCTCAATATCCACAGCTGGATGCCACTGGGCTTCGACCCCTTCGCGGCGGTGGACGAACATATCGTGGATGTGAACCTCGGTTTCACGTTCATCTCTCAGAACCTGCTCTCCAACACCGAAGCGTTCGCTTCCTATGGCTGGAACAAGGGCGAGGGCTCGCTCTTCAATCTGGGCGTGCGCTACTTCGGCTTGGGTGTGCATTTCGATTTGGACGCTTCGTATGGCGGTAATCAGGTTTTCTACTCGTTGGGACAGTACAATGAGGAGACGGGCAAATACGAGTACCAGAAACGCCCCTCGCCCGACAAATATTACCACGTGGGACTCACCGCCTCGCTGCCTCTGTTTTATCAGAGGGGCTACCACAACCGTCAGTTGGGTGTGGCTGTGGGGTGGAACTACTCCAACGGCATGGTGGCGCGTCTGAACAACATCGAGTGGGCGGACCACAAGATTTCGAACCTCGAACACATCGGCTTCTCGGAGGGACTCCACAAGGTGTCGCTCGGTGTGAGCTACTCGGATAATGTGCGTATGGCGCACCGCGACTTCCTGCCGCGCTGGGGTTACGGTTTCAATCTCAACTATGCGTTCAACCCCTCGAACGACAATTTCAGCGACTTGGTGTCGGTCTATGCGCAGGGCTTCCTGCCCGGCTTCGCCCGCCACAACTCGCTGAAACTCGCCTTCACCTATCAGACCTCGGTGGGCGGCTATAAGTTCCCGTCGGGATACGCCCCGCTGACCTACCGCTCCACACGACTCATTCCCCACGGATACAGTTCGGCGGATATTCTCTCGAACCACTACACGGCATGCTCTGCCGATTATCAGTTCCCGTTGTGTTATCCCGAAGGGGGTATCCACTCGGTGCTCTTCATCAAACGCATACGCATGAACGTGGGCGGACAGTACGCCCAATTCCGCGATGTGGGTCGCCACGGCTGGGATTGGCGGCGCATCTGGGCGGTGGGCGGCGATATCATTTTCGATGTCAATGTCTTCCGTCAGCCTGCCTCGGCAACCTCCACCGTGAAGTTCTCGCTCTACCGCCCCTCCAACGGAGGAGTGTGGTTTACGGCCGCAGTAGGGCTACCATTCTGATATTTTTCGTATCTTTACCCCAAAATTTAGACTCATGAAAGAAGTGAAAAAGAACGGCTTGAATCCCGAAATGATAAAATGGATATGGGTGATAGTCTTTTCGCCCTTTGCGCTGGTGGGTATATTGCTGATACTCACTACTTTTGGTGTGTTTGGCCGTATTCCCTCGTTCGAGGAGCTGGAGAACCCGAAGAGCAACCTCTCGACCGAGATTTACTCGCAGGACGGCGTGTCCATCGGTTCGTTCTTCGTGCAGAACCGCTCTTATGTGCAGTATGACGACCTCTTCCCCGACGATTCGTTGGCGCGTCCGCTGAGAATCAATGGCCGTGAGGTACCTCCCATCGTGGCGGCACTCATTGCTACCGAGGATGCGCGTTTCGACAGCCACTCGGGTATCGACATTCCCTCGCTGGCACGTGTGGCCGTCAAGACCCTCCTGATGCAGAACACCTCGCAGGGTGGAGGTTCGACCATCACCCAGCAGCTGGCCAAGAACCTCTTCCCGCGAGACACGGTGCGCAATCGCGGCAAGCTGTACCGCACCTCGAAACTCGTGGCTTCGAAATTCAAGGAGTGGATTACCGCCCTCAAACTCGAATATAACTACACCAAGGAGGAGATTGCCGCCATGTACCTCAATACCGTGGAGTACGGCTCAAATGCTTACGGTATCAAGTCGGCTGCCCACACCTTTTTCAACAAAGAGCCCAACGAACTCAACGTGCAGGAGGCTGCCGTGCTGGTGGGTGTGGTCAATGCCCCCACGCGTTACTCTCCGGTACGCAACTACGACAACTCCATCGCCCGCCGCAATCTGGTGATTTCTCGTATGGCGAAGTCGGGCGTGCTGTCGCGCCACGAGGCGGACTCCATCTCGCAGCTGCCCATCGTGCTGAGCTACCAGCCCATCTCCCACAATGCAGGTTCGGCGACCTACTTCCGCGAGATGTTGCGTCTGGTGATGACGGCTCATCCGCCCAAGCGCAATCAGTTCTACACCGAGTGGGACTACGACCGTGCCGTTGAGGAGTACGAGCAGAATCCCATCTACGGTTGGTGCCACAAGAACCACAAGGCCGACGGTACACCCTACAACATCTACCGTGACGGTCTGAAAATCTATACCACCATCGACTCCAAGATGCAGCAGTATGCCGAGCGTGCCGTGCAGAAGCAGATGCGCAACAACATACAGCCGCAGATGGACGCCCAGTATCGTTACAGCAAGGTGACCTTCCTCGAAACCTCACGCGAGGAGCGCGACCGCATCATCGGCCGTGCCATTCGTTATTCCGACCGCTACCGCGAGATGGCGGAGGCAGGATTCTCTAAGAAGGAGATTTTGGCTTCGTTCGACAAACCCTGTCAGATGAAGGTCTTCACCTACAAGGGCGAGCGCGACACGGTCATGACCCCCAAGGACTCCATCTACCACCACAAACGTATCATGCGTGCGGCGTTGGTGGCCATCGAGCCGAACACGGGATTTGTCAAGGCCTATGTCGGTGGCCCGAACTTCCGCTACTTCAAGTACGACATGGCCAAGCAGAGCAAGCGTCAGATTGGTTCGACCATCAAACCCTTCGTCTATACCTTTGCCATCGGCCACCTCGGACTGTCGCCCTACACCCCCGTGCCGAACCTTCCCGTCACCATCGAGACCGCCAACGGTACGGCATGGTCGCCCAAGGAGGCCGGCAAGGTCAAGCAGCTGGGTGAGCTTCACCCGCTGGAGTGGGGTCTGGCACACAGCCGCAACAACTACTCGGCATGGATTATGAAGCAGGCCAAAGAGCCGCAGGCCGTGGCCGACTTCATTCACAATATGGGTATCCGCAGCTACATCGACCCCGTCCCGGCTCTCTGTCTGGGTACTTCGGAGTCGAGTGTCTTCGAGCTGACGAGTGCCTTCACGACCTTCGCCAATCAGGGTGTGCATACCGACCCGATATTTGTCACCCGCATCGAGGACCGTCAGGGCAATGTCATCTCCACCTTCATTCCCCACTCGCAGGACGCCATCAGCGAGGAGACCGCCTGGACGATGCTCGGTATGTTGAAACACGTGGTGTCGGGCGGTACGGCTGGTCGTCTGAAGTGGATGTACGGATTCAACGATGTGGAAATCGGCGGTAAGACCGGAACATCGAACAAGAACCGCGATGCGTGGTTCATGGGTGTGACTCCGCGTCTGGTAACCGGTGCGTGGGTCGGCGGCGAGGACCAGTCGGTGCACCTCGTCTCGCGAGGTGAGGGTAGTGTCGTGGCACTGCCTATCGTGGGCGAGTTCCTCAAGCAGGTCTACGACAACGGCAAGCTGGGTGTGACACGCAACGACAAGTTCACCCGTCCGGCTGTGGTCAAGGTCTATGACATGGACGAGTCGCTGATGCAGAATGAGCGTGCTTCGGAGAACGGCATCTCGGAGGACGACATCTTCTTCGACTAACCCATCGGGCGTGGGGCGTGAGCCCCGAAAATTAATTTACGGATTTTAGGACAAGATTATATAACACGAATATGAAGATTGCTATTGTAGGTGTCAGCGGTGCCGTTGGCCAGGAATTTTTGAAGATTTTGGAGACTCGTCCCATCGAGATTGACGAGTTGGTGTTGTTCGGTTCGGAGCGCAGTGCCGGCCGTCAGTATAAATTCCGAGGTGAGGACATCACCGTCAAATTGTTGCAGCACAACGACGATTTCAAGGGTATCGACTACGCGCTGGTGTCGGCCGGAGGTGGAACTTCGAAGGAGTTTGCCGAGACCATCACCAAGCACGGTACCATCATGATTGACAACTCCAGTGCTTTCCGTATGGAGAACGACGTACCTCTGGTAGTTCCCGAGGTGAATGCCGAGGATGCGAAGAACGCACCCCGTCGCATCATCGCCAACCCCAACTGCACCACCATTCAGATGGTCGTTGCACTGAAGACCATCGAGAACCTCTCGCACATCAAGCGTGTACACGTATCGACCTACCAGTCGGCGAGCGGTGCAGGTGCTGCCGCCATGGCAGAGTTGGAGCAGCAGTATAAGGAGCTGACCGAGGGCAAGGAGCCCACGGTGAACAAATTTGCCTTCCAGCTGGCCTACAACGTCATTCCCCACATCGATGTATTCGCCGATGACGACTACACCAAGGAGGAGTTGAAGATGTACAACGAGACCCGCAAGATTATGCACTCCGACATCGAGGTGTCGGCGACCTGCGTGCGTGTCCCCGTCATGAGAGCACACTCCGAGAGCGTGTGGTTGGAGACCGAGCGTCCCGTGTCGCCTGCCGAGGCGAAGGAGGCATTCCGCAATGCCGAGGGTATCGTGCTGATGGACGACCCCCAGAACAAGGTCTATCCCATGCCTTTGTTCGTGGCTGACCACGACGAGGTGTATGTGGGTCGTGTCCGCAAGGATTTGACCTCGCCCAACGGTCTGACTTTTTGGTGTGTGGGTGACCAAATCCGCAAGGGTGCTGCCCTCAATGCCGTGCAGATTCTCGAGTCGCTGATTCGATAATATATATAGGTATCCGTCCCGCAGTGGGCTGAGTCCTTGCAACGCATAAGTCCTCCTCCGATGCTATCGGAGGGGGACTCTTTTTTTGTGGAATGACGCGGCGGCGGAAAAATGAGGAGCGAAATTTCATCGTCTGCCGAATTTTTCGTATCTTGGGCATTAGGTATGCTCTTTGCACCGCTTGCGCATACAACCTTTTATAAATGAATTAAAGACTATGGGAAAGTATCGTTGTATTATCTGCGGTTACGTATATGACCCCGAAAAGGGCGACTCCAAGAACGGAATCCTGCCCGGTACAGATTTTGATGACCTTCCCGAAGAGTGGAGATGTCCCACCTGCCGTCAAGACAAGACGATGTTCAAGTATATCAACGACAAAAAGAGCAGGAACAACAGATGTTTAACCCGTTAAAACTTCAAGATTATGGCAACACAAGCATTCCAGGAGGCGCATTTTGCACCGAAAGATTTAGCGTATGATTATCAGGCACTCTCGCCCTGCATCTCGGAGCAGACGCTCCATTTCCACCACGACAAACATTATGTGGGGTATGTGAACAAACTCAACGAACTGGTGGTAGGTACACCCTTTGCCGAAAAGAGTTTCGAGGAGATGATTCTCGAAGCCGACGGCGGTATCTACAACAACGCGGCACAGGCATGGAACCACGAATTCTATTTCGAACAGTTCTCCGCTACCCCGAAGCACGCGCCCGAGGGTGCATTGCTCGATGCCATCAGCCGCTCGTTCGGCTCTTACGATGAGATGAAACGCCGTGTGGTGACAGCCGCAGGTGCGCTCTTCGGCTCGGGCTGGATTTGGCTCGCCGAGGACAAGGAGGGCAAACTCTCGGTGGTCTCGTCACCCAATGCCGGCAACCCCATGCGTGAGGGTCTTCGCCCGCTGTTCTGTGTCGATGTGTGGGAGCACGCCTATTATCTCGACTATCAGAACCGCCGTCCCGATGCCGTTGCGGCATTCTGGGAAATCCTCGACTGGAAACGAGTGGAGGAGCGTTTCGAGAAATAGCGGCACACGAGAATACGCCACAAAAAAGACGACCGACACAGACTGTCGGCCGTCTTTTTTATTGCGTTTCCTTGTTGAGGATTAGAAGTGCAACTTGTAGGAGACATTGAGAATGTGGTTGTACTCGCGGTCATCGGTGAAGCGGATAATCTGCTTCTTGTTCTTGATATCCACCTTTTCGTCATAGTTGTAGTCGAAGCGGTAGAAGAAGTCGAAGCTGCTGCGGCGGGTTACTCTGAAGGTGGTACCCACAGCCAGACGTACCTTACTCAGATAGTTGCCATCGACCAATTCGGGGGTGTTGAGCGTGTTGGCCAACTCCAGATAGGCGTAGGGGCGCAGACGCGAGTGGAACGGCTTGTAGGAGGCGGTGAGTCGGCTCTTGAGCAACCAGCGGTTATCGAGCTTCTCGCGCGGGTCGGTGCTCTTGGAGGAGAACGTACCCTGGAAATTCTCGCGGAGGGTGAACTTCCACTTCATGCCGGCATGTACCGAGAAGGCCACCTTCATGTTCACGCGGTGCTTCGACTCCCACTCGTGGTCGTAGAACTTCACACCCTCGCTGTTGCGGTGGCTGATGCGGTTGCGGTCGGCGATGTAGGTGTAGCCTGCCGACAATTTCAGCCAGTCGAGTGCCTTGAACGACAGTCCGATGCCCGAATGTATGGCGTCGATGTCCTTAAAGCAGTTCTTCAGTCGCAGTTCCTCCTGCCAGTCGAACGACAGATGGCGCGTAATATCTTTTTCGAGGGTGAAGCCTGTGCGGAATTGGAAGTCGTTGTCGCTCTTCGAACGGTACTCACGCGGATAGTCCTGTGCCGTGGCGAGCGCGGGGAGCAGCAGGGCGGCTCCCACGAGCAGAGTAATGAGATGTTTCTTCATGGTTAGGGTTTGATTTTGGTAAGTGTGCCTATGGTGGAGCTCTCTCCGGGGATAGGCTTGTAATAGATTTTCAGAAATGCCACATCGCGCAGGAAGTCCACGTGGCCGACCTCCACGCGGTGAATCTCCAACCCCGTGCGTTGTGCAAGGTCGGCGAGGAGTTCTGCGCGGCGGTCGGGGCGTATGAGTTCAATCTTCTCGTAGAGAATGAGCTTGGTGGCGTCCGACGAGAAGATTTTCTGATACTCGAAGAAGACCATGATGGCGATGATGAGCAGGTTGGCAAAGACCAGCTCGAGGTAGGAGATGTTGAGCGACAGACCGTTGATGACCGACACGGCGATAATCATAAACAGATAGGTCATCTCCTTGATGGGCACCATCTCCGTGCGGTAGCGGATGACGCCGAAGATGGCAAACAGACCCAGCGTGAGTCCGATTTGCAGCTTGACGCTCTCCAGAAGGAAGAGCAGGAGGAACATGGCCGTGGCAAAGAAGATGAAGGTCTTGTAATACTCCTTGTTCTTGTTGTGGTGGTAGTAACAGAAGTGCACGATGATGAAGCTGACCACCATGTGGAACGCGAAGCGTAGCAACAGGTGGAGCAGTGCCGAGGTGTCGCAGACGGGAATACCCAGAAAACTCAGTGTCGAGGTTTCGGCGTATCCGAATTCGGCGGCTATCGTGGGGTCGAAATCGGGGAAATCCTGTATCATGATTCAGTGTCGCTTAATTTGTTGATAAGGTGAATTTTGCGTTTGAAACGGTTGATTTTTGCCGTGGGGCGGGTGAGTGCCGTGCCGATGCAGTACTTGCTGATTTTGAAGGGCTTGATTCTCAAATCGAGGAGTATGCGCCTCAGTGTTGAGGTGTAGTGTCCGTCCTGCTTCAACTCGATGATGATGATGCGCGGCAACGAGTCGCTCTGCCGGCTCACAGGGTTGTCGAAACGCAGGTTGAGGTCGATGGTCAGCCGCTCGGTCTTTTCGGGATTGACGAGCGTGATGCGGTCGAAGCGCGTGCGCAGCGAGGGTTGCAACTCGGGGAGCGAGTAGGGGGTGTTCTCCCCGACAAAATCGAGGGCGGAGGTACTCTCCACAAGATGTTGGGGTGAGGGGTCGTTCACCGCGATTCTGATTTTGCGGGTGCGTCCCTTGTTGCTCTTGTTCTTGATTTCGAGAAACGAGATGCCCGACTCGACATAGGTGCGGCATCTGACCTTCTGACGACACAGTTTGCGATTGTGGTGGAGGGTGTACATCTCCAAATCATCGGTGTCGAAGTAGGTGGTGTCGTAGGCATTCACCGCCGAGGAGGTGTACTGCACCATGTAGCCGTGGCGTTGCGCTTCCTCCAACAGCAGGGGCAGTTGTCGGCGGTGCGCCACAAATTTGGTGTCGATACGACTCATCAGTCTGACGGATTTTATCTCCTCCAGACTCACATGAGGCATCGCATCCCATATCGCGGCTTGGCGTATATCGTCGGTGACCATACTCGTAGCGGTGCGGGGGCTATTTCTCGCCCTCCTCGGTGTATTCGAAAATCTTGATGGAGTAGAGTCGTCCGTTGGGCAGGTAGTTGTACTGCTTCTTGCGTGTGCCGTCGGGGTTGTACTCATACTTTCTCACGCGCACCACCTTGTCGCGGTCGTCGTAGATGATGTCCTTCTCGACAAATCCCTTGTCGTTGTATTCGATGACCTCGCGCGACTTTTGACCGTAGGTCGTGTACTCGATTTCCTCGACTTTGCGACCCTGTGAGTCGTATTTGGTGTAGTGGTCGAGCCAGCGCGTCTTGGCATTGGCGTTGGTGTTCCACTCGCGGACGATGAGGTTCTTGCGTTTGGCTCTCTTGCTGAGGGTTTCGGGGCTGAGTTCCTGTGCCGAGAGAGAAGCGGTCAGCAGGCAAAATATTGCCGATAAAATAATCTTGGTATTCATGTATGCAATGGTTAATTATTACAAATATAGGATACAAATCTGAAGAAATCTTTAAGTTTGTTCATTTTGGGTGTTTAATTGTTCATCTTCCTGTCGGATTCGGGACAGGGGTGGCGGAGGGGATAATTTGAAAAAAATGAAAAAAGTTTTCAATTTTTTTGGAGATAAAAAATTTTGTATTACCTTTGCAACCGCAAAACGATAAGAATTGCACTCTGGGAGCATAGCTCAGCTGGTTCAGAGCATCTGCCTTACAAGCAGAGGGTCAGGGGTTCGAATCCCTTTGCTCCCACACCATAAGCCTTTCGGTATTTTTCGAAAGGCTTTTTTTTTGTGTCCGTGTGGGTCGGAAGTGTGCGTGGGCGTCGGGAGTGTGTGTGGAAATCGAGAGTGAAGGCGGCGCAAGGAGAGAAAGTGGGCGCAACGAATATGTGCGCCCGAAGAGTCGCTCCGCCCCGTTGCAACTCTACCGACCGCTCATCACCTGGAGTAGTGGTGCGGGGTGCGGAAGTTTCCCCGTTCCCGAAAAGTCGGGAGCGCGATGCCCCTTGAGGGTGCGTCCTGTGGCCTAAATGGGCGAATTTCGGGGTGATAGCCTTATTAATCTGCAATTTATTCTTACCTTTGTCGTATTGAACCAATGACTATGGGCGAAAAAATCATGAATATATACCGCCGTATGAGTGCCGATGCTGCCGTGATGCTGTGGCTCGGTGTGTGGTGGGTGTGCAACCTTGTGCAGGCAGCCGGCTCGGAGCTGGCCAACGATGAGGCTTACTATTGGATGTTTGCCGAACACCTCGATTGGGGGTACTTCGACCATCCCCCCTTCACGGCACTGCTCGTGTGGTTGGGCGGCCTTTTTTCGGGTGGCGAACTGGGCGTGAGACTCTTCTTCACTCTTCTGCAACCCCTCTACCTCTACATCTTTTGGACGCTCATACGCCCCCAAAAGGCGACATGCGGTGATGCTGCGCTGTTTTGTGTCATCTCCGCCGCCACCCTCATGTTGCAACTCTACGGCTTCATCGCCGTGCCCGACGGCCCGCTGATGATGACCGCCGCCCTCTTCCTGCTCACTTTCAAATGGTTCTTGGAGCGCAGGGCTTGGTCGTGGCTCTGGCTGGGTGTGGCAATGGCACTGATGGCGTACGCCAAATATCACGGTGCGCTGGTGGTGCTGTTCTGCCTGGCGGTCAATCCCAAAGCCTTTCTCCGTCCCCAACTCTATCTGGCAGGTCTGGTGGCGGGTGTCCTCCTCGTTCCCCATCTCATGTGGCAGTACGACCACGACTGGGCTTCGTTCGTCTATCATCTCGCGGCGCGTAATTCGCAGTTCAAACCCGGATATGTCACCGACTTCATCGCCAATATGCTGGTGGTGTTCAACCCCCTCTATGTGCCCCTCTATGTGCAGGCATGGCGCAAGACCCGTCCGCAGAGCGGTCTGCACCGCGCCTTGAAGTTCCTGCCCGTGGCATTCATCGGCTTCTTCCTGCTGTCGGCATTCCGCGGATATGTACAGCCGCAGTGGGTCATCGTGGCGGTCTTCGGACTGACCTATGTGCTGTTTGACTACGCACGTCGTCATCCGCGCACACGCCGCTATGTGATGCGTGCCGGCGGGGTGGTCATCGTGCTGATGGCCGTTGTGCGTCTTGAGATGATTTTCAATCCGCTGGGTCTTCGTTTCGAGGTGTTCGACAACCCCGAGAGCTACGGCCGTATTGCCGAAATCGCCGAGGGTCGTCCCGTCATCTTCCGTACCCACTACGCGCAGGCTGCCAAATACCGCTTCTATACGGGTGGCGAGACCTACTGCCAGCCCAATGTGCGCTACCGCACCCACCAGTGGCAGTTCCGTGAGGACGACCGCCACTACGCCGGTCAGGAGGTCATCATCGAGACCTCACCCGAAAGTCTGAAGGATTCGACCCTCCATGCCCACCGCGAGGTGTTGGCCAACGGACGCGAGTTTGTGTGGATGAAAGATCCCTGCTTCGTGCCCGTGAGAGAGGTGGATATTTGTTTCGAGGGTCTGCCCGATGTGGTGAAGCGCGGTGATAAGTTCACCCTGCAACTGACGGTGAAAAATCCCTATGACCACGCCGTGGAAATCGGACGCGATGCGCGGGCGGTGGTGACCTGGAAGCACGGACGCTTCTATGTCGAGGAGTCGCCCGTGGAGCTGATGCTCTCAGTGCCCGCCCACGGAGAGTGCTCCGCCGAGGTGGAGGTCTCTGTACCCGAGGATTTGGAGACGGGCAAGGGGTTCGATGTGGGGATTTCGCTCACACGCAAAGGTTATGTCAATTGGTTTAACGGAAAGGCACACCGTGTGGAGGTGTTGTAATATATGATTGAGCAGTTTTTGAAATTCTGTGTCGTGGGCGGCTCCGGAGTCTTTGTGGATTTCGGCGTGACCTACCTCTTTAAGGAGATTGTCCGATTTAACAAATATGTCTCCAACTCGCTGGGCTTCCTCTGTGCAGCCTCGACCAATTATGTACTGAACCGTGTGTGGACGTTCGAAAATACCAACCCCGACATCACCACCCAGTACATGACTTTTCTGGGTATCTCGGTCATCGGTCTGGCGATTAACAATGCTACCATCTATCTCCTTCACGAGAAGTGGCATCTGAACTTCTATCTCGCCAAATTGTTCGCCATCGGTGTGGTGACCTTTTGGAACTTCTTCATGAATTACTTTTTCAACTTTAAATAGTCGGGTACAAAGCCTGAAAAAGGCGACCCTACCGCTGTGGTAGAGTCGCCTTTTTCTATTCTTTTTTCTCCTTTCTATTTTCTGCCTTTGATGGTGCGGAACGGGAGTTTCATCACGCCGAAGAAAGCCTCGCGGAAGATTCCGCCGCTCATCTTCGACACACCCTCCTGACGGTCAACGAAGACAATCGACACCTCGTGCAACTTGAGTTTGAGTCGCCATGCGGTGTACTTCATCTCCACCTGGAAACCGTAACCCTTCATCTGCACATGGTCGAGGTCGATGGTCTCCAACGCCTTGCGCGAGTAGCAGACAAATCCGGCTGTGGCGTCGTGAATGGGCATACGGGTGACGAACTTCACATACTTCGAGGCGAAGTACGACATCAGCAGTCGCGACATGGGCCAATTGACCACATTGACGCCCTTGACATAGCGCGAACCCACGACCACATCGTTACCCTCGCGTGCTGCGGCAAAGAGACGCAACAAATCGTCGGGATTGTGTGAGAAGTCGCAGTCCATTTCGCACATATAGTCGAAGCCCTGCTCCAAGCCCCATTTGAATCCTGTGAGATATGCCGTACCGAGTCCCAGCTTGCCGCTTCGCTCCAGCAGGTGGAGGGTTTCGGGGAACTCCTTCTGACGCTCCTTGACGATGGCAGCCGTACCGTCGGGCGAACCGTCGTCGATAATCAGCAGTTCGAATTTTTCGGGCAGAGAGAAGACCTTGTCAATCATTTTCGAGACATTCTCCTTCTCGTTGTAGGTCGGTATAATGACTAAATTACGCATATCAGATTCGTTTTGTTGATTAACAAAGATAATATTTATTTCTCAATTCGCGCCTTTCTGCGGGGCTAAATTCCTTTTCGTGGGCGTTTCATGGCGCGGAGTCGCAATTTGTCGGGAGCTTCCACGCGCAACGATTCGCAGATTTTCTGTATCGAGCGGTTGAAGGTGGGGGTGTCGAGCGCACAACGCTTGAGCCATTCTTCGGTGGTGGCGGGGAATTTCACATAGCACACCGACACGGCCCACGCCACACCCATCGAGGAGTAGTAGGTCGAGGCGGTGAGATGGTCAAACCGCTCGAAAAGGAGGGGAAGATGCTCCTCGTCGATGAAGTTGGAGAGAGCCGAGCGCGCGGCAAACCGCAGGGTGAACTCCTCCTTGGAATCGAACATCGGCAACAGAAACTGCCACCACTCCCTCCGCTCGTCGGGGGTGCGTGCCACCCATGTGAAGGCATCGCACACCGCCCAATTTCGAATGAGGGGGACAAACTCGCGGGTGAGTCGTATGCGCTCCCCGATGGGGCATTTGACGCAGGAGAGCACCATGGCTCGCAGGAGATACTCCTCGTGGTAGCGGTCTCGGGTCGAGTGCCAGTAGGTGCGCCAGTCACCGCAGGCTATCTGCCGTGCCAGCTTGCGCAGAACGGGCAGCGGCACACCGAGTACCTCGCCCGAATGGGGTATCATACGCGAGTGAAATTCCTTCAGACGCGGGTCGGCTTGGGCGGTGAGTTGGCTTCTGATATCGGTCATCATTTGAAGATATTACGGAGATTTCATCGGTAAATTTACCTGCTTTTTCCCGTGCGGCAATGTGAAAATGCGTGAAAAAATGAGTATATTTGCCAATAAAGTTATAAAGTGGTATGGCTGTTGTCATAAGAGAAGCAAGAGAAGTGGACGAGCCCCTGTTGGAGGGTGTCGGACGACTTCTGCCCCAGCTGTCGCCCCGTCTGACGCAGGCGGACGGCGAGCTGTTGCGGCGTATGGTCGAGAGCCCCTCGGCACGACTTGTCGTTGCGGAGGAGGAGGGCAGAGTGGTCGGTATGCTGAGTCTGGTGTGGTACGATGTGCCGTCGGGTCGCAAGGCCTGGGTGGAAGATGTGGTGACCGATTCTTCGGTGCGCGGTCGCGGTATCGGTCGTCTGCTGGTGCAGCGTGCCGAACAGCTGGTGGCGGAGAACGGCGTGGCGAAACTCATGCTCACCTCATCGGCGCACCGTGTGGCGGCACATGCCCTTTATCGTTCGGAAAATTTCGAAGTGGCAGACACCACGGTGTTTGCCCGTAAAATTCAATAATCATGAGAAAGATAGTTAAAATTACAGCCATTGTTGTGGTTTCAATTTTGGCTGTTGCCCTGATCGTTCCCTCGCTGATGAGCGGCACGGTGGCCGACATCGTCAAACGCGAAGCCAACACGATGCTGAAAGCCCGTTTGGATTTCGGAAAGCTCGATATCAGCCTGCTGAGACATTTCCCCCACGCTTCGGTGGAGATTACCGACCTTACGCTGGTGGGCAGTGAGCCTTTCGAGGGAGATACCATCGTATCGGCAGAACGTGTGTCGGTGGTGGTCAATCTCCTGTCGCTGTTCTCCGATGAGGGCTTCGAGGTGAACAAGGTGTTGCTCTCGACACCGAGTGTCAATGCCCGCAAGCTGGCGGACGGTGCCGTGAACTGGGACGTGATGCGCCCCTCGGACGAACCCGCAGTGGAGGAAGTCGAGGAGGAGAGCGAGAAGTCGCCCTCATCGTTCAAACTTCAGGTGGAGGAGTTTCGCATCTCGAACGCCACCATCATGTTCCGTGACGACTCGTCACACGTGGCATTCCGCACATCACCCCTCGCTCTGCGATTGAGGGGCGATATGTCGGCAGACAAGACCAACCTCGATTTGAGACTGACCGCCGACAAGACGGGTCTGGAGTCGGGCGGTGTGCCGCTGATGAGCGATGTGAACATCGATTTGAAAGCCGATGTGGCTGCCGATTTCGTTGCGCGCCGCTTCACCTTCAATGAAAATTCGCTGATGCTCAATGCCGTGGCATTGAGTCTGGACGGCTGGGCTGCCATGACCGACCGAGGTTGGAACATGGACATCAAGGCAGGTTGCGACCGCGTGATGTTCAAGGATTTGCTCTCTCTCCTGCCGGCATTCTACACCCGTGACTTCAAGGAGCTGTCGGCTTCGGGCGAGTTGTCGTTGGGCGTGATGGCTAAGGGCGAGATGTACGGTCGTCAGTTGCCGAAGTTCGAATTGTCGGCAGGCATCAAGGACGGTAGTTTCCGCTATGCGTCACTGCCCCGTGCCGTGTCGGACATTCAGATGACATTCAAGGTGACCAACCCCGGTGGGGTGATGGATAAGACGGTGGTCGATTTGAGCCGCTTCTCGTTGCGCATGGGTGACAACGCCCTCGCACTGGGCTGCTACGCCACCAATCTGGCGAGTGACCCCTACGTGAAGTTCTCGACCAAGGGACGCCTCGATTTGGGTATGGTCCACGAGGTCTATCCGTTGGAGAAAGATACCAAACTGGGCGGTGCCATTACCGCCGACATTGCTTTGGCAGGTAACCTCTCGGCTGTCGAGAAGGGGGCTTATCAGAAGATTGACGGCGGTGGTCGATTGACCATCGAGGAGCTGGGACTCACCGTTCCCACACTGCCCGATGTCAAGATTCGCCGCGCGGCTGCCAGCGTGACACCGCAGGCGATGACCCTCGGTGAGCTGGACGTGAAGGTCGGACACAGCGACATCGTTGCCAATGGTCAGGTGGTGGGCTATCTGGGCTACCTGTTGCGTGACGACAAACTCTCGGGTCGTCTGTACGTGAAGTCGAATCTTTTGGACTTCAACGAGATTATGAACACCCTGCCCGATTCGGAGGTCTCGGTTGAGGAAGCCCCCGAAGAGGAGGAGGCCGCACCTGCAACCGGCGAGGTGGCACCGCTGCGTGTTCCCGAAAATATCAACCTCTCGCTCAATACCGACATCGCTAAAGTGCGTTTGGCAAAGATGGAGATGGACCAAATCAAAGGTAATGTGAGCATGAACAACGGCGTGTTGTCGCTCGACAATCTCTCGATGAAGCTCTTTGACGGCTCTGCCGTGGCTTCGGGCAGTTACTCGACCGCTGAAGACCCCATGCGTCCGGCACTGAAACTCTCGTTGCGCTTCACCGATGCTTCGTTTGCCAAGACCTTCGACCAGCTGGAGATGATTCAGAAGATGGTGCCCATCTTCGCCAAGACGGGCGGCAACTACTCGCTGGGTATGGAGATGTCGGCGAACCTCAATCACGAGATGGCACCCGATGTCATGTCTGTCAATGCCGCAGGCGGTATTCGCTCGAAGAACATCAAGTTGCAGCAGCTGGAGGTCTTCGACAAGCTGGCTACGATGCTCAACAATCAGAACCTGCGCAATATCGAAGCGCGTGATGTGGCCATCGACTTCGCCATTCGCAACGGCAGAGTCTACACCGAGCCGTTCGACCTCAAGCTGGCAGGCGTGGACCTCAATCTGTCGGGTTCGACAGGTCTTGACCAAAGCATCGACTATGTGGCAAAGGTCAAACTGCCCAACGCAAGTGCCAAGGGCGTATTGCAGAATGTCAATGTGCTGATTGGCGGTACATTCTCCTCGCCCAAGATTTCGGTGGGTGTGAAGGAAGCCGCACAGGAGGCCGTCAGAAACATCATCGAAGACCAAATCGGTTCGATGATTGGTGACAAACCCCTCTCGCAGCACTCCGAGAAACTCATGGAGGAGGCACGCCGTGGCGGTGCACAGCTCATCGAGAAGGCCAAACAGCAGCGCGACAAGCTGGTGGAGGAGGCCTCGAAGAAGGGTAAGCTGGCTGAGTTAGCCGCACGCAAGGCCGGTGACAAGCTGGTTGCCGAGGCCGAGCGTCAGGCGCAGAAGATGGTCGATAAGGCCGCCGCACAGGTCGAGAAAAACGCCCCGAAGGCGGACTCTACGGCAACGAAATAATCTGATACCTGAAAAATAGAAAAGGCTGACCCTCGACCGGGTCAGCCTTTTTTATCGGGTTGTGGGACGCGCCCACCGAACTACTGAATCAGATACCAAATATATGCTACATAGACGAGCAACATAATCGCACCCTCGATTCTGTCTAACTCGCGTTTGCGGAAGGTGAATGCCGAGACGAAGAGCAGCAGCGACCCCAACACCACGGTCATGATATCGACCGGCGTGATACCGCCCATGGTCAGCGGACGAATGGTGGAGCTGATACCCAAAATCATCAGAATGTTGGCGATGTTCGAACCGATGACATTACCCAACGCCATGTCCGACTTGCCCTTCATCAGCGAGACCACCGACGAAGCCAATTCGGGGAGCGAAGTACCGCCTGCCACCAAAGTGATGGCAATCACCGAGTCGCTCACGCCCAAGGTTTTGGCCAGTGCTGTGGCGTGGTCGAGGAAGAGGTCACCGCCGTAAATCAATCCGAAAAGACCGCCGATAATCATCACTGCCGCCAACCATACGGCTACGGGCTTCTTCTTCGGTGTCTCCTCCTCCGTGGTGGCATCGATGGCCTGCGAGTGTCCGGTGGCTTTGATGGTGTACCACATTACACCGCCGTACAGCAGAAGCATGAAGATACCCTCCCAACGCGAGATGTGGTTCACGTCCGCAAGGTGGAGAAATTCGTCCGACACGAAGAGCAGGAGCAGCAGCGACACGAGCATCAGAATGGGAATGTCGCGGCGGATGTTCGAAGCGGTGAGTCGCAGGGGGCGAATAAGGGCGCAGATGCCCAGAATGACGAATACGTTGAAGGCATTGGAGCCGATCACATTACCGATGGCAATGCTGCTGTTGCCCTCTATCGATGAGAGGACGGAGACCACCAATTCGGGGGTCGAGGTGCCTACCGCCACGATGGTCAGTCCGATGATAAATTCGGGTACGCGGAAACGCTCGGCAACGGCTGCCGAACCGTCGGTCAGGAAGTTGGCGCCGATGAGAATCATCGCCAGACCGACAATCAAAAGTAAAATGTCCATATTGTTTGTTTGATGTGTTTAGGCTAAAAGAATCAGACTCAGTGCCATGACCGCCATACCGGTCACCACACCGAAAATCGAGAGGTGCGCCTCGCCGTATTCGCGTGCGGCAGGCAGAAGTTCGTCTATCGAGATGAAGACCATGATACCTGCCACTCCCGAAAGAATGCAACCCATGAGCGTTTCGGTCATGAAGGGCATGAGCATGAAGTACGCCAAGAGAGCACCCACAGGCTCTGCCAAACCCGACAGGAGGGAGTAGAAAAATGCCTTCTTGCGGTTACCCGTGGCATAATATATCGGTATCGAGACGGCGATACCCTCGGGAATGTTGTGTATGGCGATGGCCACGGCGATGGCCACACCGAGGGCGGTGTTATCGACCGCCGAGGCGAAGGTGGCGATACCCTCGGGGAAGTTGTGAATGGCGATGGCCAGTGCCGTGAGTACGCCCATACGCATGAGGGCGGGGTGGGGAGCGTTCATCTCCTCGACACGGTGCGCCTCGTGGGGGTTCTCAAACGAGGGGACGAGGGCGTCGATGAGTCCGATGATGAGTATGCCGGCGAAGAAGCTCACCACCGTGAGTACCGTGCCGGTCTTGTCGCCCCATGCCGAGGAGAGTGCCACTTCGGCTTCGTGGAACAGCTCCACGAACGATACGTATATCATCACGCCGCCCGACAGACCGAGCGAGAACGACAAGAGTCGTTTGTTGGTGCGCTTGGCGAAGAAGGCAATGGCACTGCCGATGCCCGTGGCAAGACCTGCACCCAGAGTGAGCAGTAATGCCCATTGAATATTTTGTTCCATTGGTGTTTTCGGGTGTGTGTTACTAAATTATGCATTGCGGAAATCCGTACTGCGGATTTTTCGTGAACGAGGCCAAAGGTATGGGTTTATTTTTGTTCGTGCAATAGTGTGTTTTAGGCATATTGACATCCTGCGAAATATTGAACTGAAAGTGTTGCAAAATAGGGCGTTGGGGGCGTAAATGGGAAAATGATGATGATTTGTTGAAAAATTTTATCAAAGTTTTTGCACGGAGAATGAAAATAGACTAACTTTGCGGCATAAATATGTACGATATATTGACACCGCATCTTATGAATTGTAAGCCTCAAAATATATCCTCTGCTTCTTGCTTTTGGCAGAATTATTGGTCGGGTTTCGTTTCTCCGATGCAATTGGTGTTTTCGTTTTATTAGGGTAGCTGTTATAGTTGCCCTATTTTTTTTAGGTAGTAATCTATGAAAACCTTTTACATCAATGCTGAAATTTTCCGCGGCAACCGCTTCGAAAAAGGGGTGCTGGCCGTTGAGGACGGACGTATTGTCGAGGGGGGCGAACCCTGCGAGGGCGACCGTGTGATTGACCTCGAAGGACTGACACTCATGCCCGGTCTGGTCGATGTGCATGTCCACTTCCGTGAACCCGGATTTACGGAGAAGGAGACCATTCTCTTCGGCAGCCGTGCGGCGGCACATGGCGGCTACACCACCGTGTGCACCATGCCCAATCTCAATCCTGCTCCCGACTCGGTGGAGAATCTGGAGCGTCAGTTGGAACCCATACGCCGTGATGCTGTGGTGAGAGTCATTCCCTACGGCTGCATCACCCGCGGTCAGAAGGGCTGCGGCGAATTGGTCGATTACCCCTCCATTGCCGATAAGGTGGTCGGTTTCTCCGACGACGGACGCGGCGTACAGGAGGAGAGCCTCATGGAGAAAGCCATGAGCGAAGTGGTCAAGACGGGTAAACCCGTGGTGGCTCACTGCGAGGTGAACGACCTCCTGCACGGCGGATATATCCACGACGGCATCTACTGCCACGAGCACGGCCACAAGGGCATCTGCTCGGAGAGCGAATGGCAGCAGGTCGAGCGCGACATCCGTCTGGCCGAAAAGACCGGTTGTCAGTACCACGTGTGCCACGTATCGACCAAGGAGAGTGTCGAGCTGGTGCGTCAGGCCAAGGCACGCGGTGTGAAGGTGAGCTGTGAGACGGCTCCCCACTACCTGCTGCTCACGGAGAACGACCTTCAGGAGGACGGACGTTTCAAGATGAATCCCCCCTTGAGAAGTGTCGAAGACAATCTGGCACTCATCAACGGAGTTGTGGACGGAACCATCGAGGTCGTCGCCACCGACCATGCACCCCACACCGCCGAGCAAAAATCGCGCGGTTTGCAGGGCAGTGCCATGGGTATCGTGGGACTCGAGTGTGCCTTCCCCCTGCTCTACACTTATATGGTGAAACGCGGCGTCATCTCGCTGGAGAAACTCGTCGAGCTGATGTCGGTGAATCCCTCACGTCTCTTCTCGCTGGGCGAGGGTCTGAGGGTGGGAGCACCTGCCGATTTCACCGTCATGGACCTCAATGCGGAGTCGGTCATCGACCCGGACACCTTCCTCTCGAAGGGACGCTCGACACCGTTTGCCGGCTGGAAGGTCGCTTCGAAAACCATGCTGACCGTGGTCGGCGGAGTTATTGCGTATAAAGACGAACACATGCAAATCATAAAATAAGGATGAAACCCTACACAAAGAAAATTGTTCTGGAGGATGGCCGCGAGTTCTACGGTTACGGCTTCGGTGCCTCCAAGGAGACCATCAGCGAGTTGGTATTCAATACCTCGATGGTGGGCTATCAGGAGATTATGTCGGACCGCACCTATACGGGCCAGATGGTGGTGATGACCTATCCCCTCATCGGCAACTACGGTATGGCTGACGAGGACTACGAGACCAAGACCCCTTCCATCGGCGGTATGATTGTCCGTGAGTACAACGACACACCCTCCAATTTCCGATATACAAAGACCCTTGGTGAGGTATTCGAGGAGCACAACATTCCCGGAATCTGGGGTGTCGATACCCGTGCCATCACCCGCATCATTCGCGAAGAGGGTACCCAGAAGG
Organism: Alistipes sp.; assembly: GCA_020026335.1. Taxonomy (GTDB): domain Bacteria; phylum Bacteroidota; class Bacteroidia; order Bacteroidales; family Rikenellaceae; genus Alistipes. The sequence goes on from JAHHQO010000008.1 coordinate 58,133, forward strand.
TAATCCTTACCGATGCCGCAACCCCCACCGCCGAGGCGTTGGAGCGTCTGCGTCAGTATGAGTTGCCCAAGAATCTGGTGGAGATAGGCAGCTGCAAGAAGAGATGGATGTCTCGCGTGCCGAACCACACCTACGATGTGGTGGCCGTCGATTGCGGTATCAAGACCAACATCGTCCGCCAGCTCAACCGTGAGGGTTGCAATGTGACGGTTGTTCCCTTCAACTCTACCGTGGAGGAGATTATGGCGTTCCGTCCCGACGGTGTGCTCATCTCCAACGGCCCGGGCAACCCCGAGGACGTGCAGCCTGTTATCGAGCTGGTGAAGGAGTTGCGCGGCAAGTTGCCCATCTTCGGTGTGGGCATGGGACATCAGATTATCGCCCTGGCCTACGGTGCCAAGAGCCGCAAGATGAAGTTCGGCCACCGTGGCAGCAACCAGCCCGTGAGAAACCTCGAGACCGGCAGAATCGAGATTACCAATCAGAACCACGGTTATGTCATCGACCTCTCATCGCTGGAGGGTACCGACCTCGAACTGACCCACGTCAATGTCATCGACGGTACGGTCGAGGGTGTGGAGTGCAAGCGCGACATGGTCTTCACCATGCAGTTCCACCCCGAAAATGCTATGGGCCTGCCCAAGAGCAACGAATTGTTTAAGAAGTTTACCAAAAAAATGGAGGAGCATAAAAATGCCTAAGAGACAAGATATTCACAAAGTTATGGTTATCGGCTCTGGCCCGATTGTCATTGGTCAGGCTGCCGAATTCGATTATGCCGGTACACAGGCATGTATGGCACTGCGTGAGGAGGGTTACGAAGTGGTGTTGGTCAATTCCAACCCCGCAACCATCATGACCGATACGCACATCGCCGACAAAGTCTATATGGAGCCTCTGACGCTGGAGTATGTGGCAAAGATTATCCGCCACGAGCGTCCCGACGCCATTGTTCCCGGACTGGGTGGTCAGACGGGTCTGAATCTGGCCGTGCAGTTGGCCAAGAAGGGTATCTTGAAGGAGTGCTCCGTAGAGATTCTCGGTACTTCGTTCGAGTCTATCGAGAGAGCCGAGGACCGCGAGCTCTTCAAGGAGCTGTGCATCTCGCTCGGCGAACCGGTGCTGCCCTCCGAGGTGGCTTCCTCGATTGAGGAGTCGGTGAAGATTGCCGAGAAGATTGGTTACCCCGTAGTCTTGCGTCCGGCGTTCACCCTCGGTGGTACGGGTGGTGGTTTTGCCGACGACGAGGCAGAGTTGCGCGACATGATGCGTAACGCGCTGTCGCTCTCGCCCGTACATCAGGTGCTCATCGAGAAGAGCATCAAGGGCTACAAGGAGATTGAGTTCGAGGTCATGCGTGACAAGAACGACACCGCCATCGCCATTTGTAGCATGGAGAATGTCGACCCCGTGGGTATCCACACCGGTGACTCCATCGTGGTTGCGCCCAGCCAGACACTCACCAACCGTGAGTATCAGATGCTGCGCGACTCGGCACTGCGTCTTATCCGCGAGCTGAAAATCGAGGGTGGTTGCAACGTCCAGTTTGCACTCGACCCCCTCTCGTTCAAATACTACCTCATCGAGGTGAACCCCCGTGTGTCGCGTTCGTCGGCTCTGGCTTCGAAGGCTTCGGGTTATCCCATCGCACGTGTGACGGCAAAGATTGCCGTGGGTCTGACCCTTGACGAGATTCGTCTGGCAAGTGTTCCCGCCAGCTTCGAGCCTTCGTTGGACTACATCGTCACCAAAGTGGCACGTTTCCCCTTCGACAAGTTCTCCGATGCCAGCAACAAGCTCGGCACTCAGATGCAGGCTACCGGTGAGGTGATGTCTATCGGCCGCACCTTCGAGGAGTCGCTGCTCAAGGCCGTACGCTCGCTGGAGACCGGCACCTGCCACATCTACAACAAGAAATTCGACAACTGGTCGAACGACGACCTGCTGACCTATATCAAGGACGGTACCGATGACCGTATCTACGCCATCGCACAGCTCATCCGCAACCATGTGGATTTGATGCTGATTTACAACAACACCAAAATCGACATGTTCTTCCTCGAGAAGTTCAAGAACATCGTCGAGTTTGAGACCGTGGTCAAGGAGAACCCCATGAACCTCGACATTCTGCGCGAGGCCAAGAAGATGGGCTTCAGCGACAAGTTCATCGGTCAGTTGTGGGGCGTTGCGGAGTTGGATATGTACCGCCTGAGAGACAAGAACGGTATCTTCCCCGTCTACAAGATGATTGATACCTGCGCCGGAGAGTTCTCCACCTATGTTCCCTACTTCTACTCGACCTACGAGGACGAGAACGAGTCGATTATCAGCGACAAGGAGAAGATTGTGGTGCTGGGTTCGGGTCCTATCCGTATCGGACAGGGTGTGGAGTTCGACTACTCGACCGTACACGCCATCTGGTCTATCCGCGAGGCAGGCTATGAGGCCATCATCATCAACAACAACCCTGAGACCGTATCGACCGACTACACCACCAGTGACAAGCTCTACTTCGAGCCGCTGATGGTCGAGGACGTGATGAACGTCATCCGCATGGAGAAGCCCAAGGCTGTGGTGGTATCGCTCGGTGGTCAGACCGCCATCAACCTTGCAGATCCTCTGACCGAGCTGGGTGTGCCCATCATCGGTACCGACTGCGAGGCGATTCGCAACGCCGAGGACCGCGGTTGCTTCGAGAAGATTATGGAGGAGCTGGGTATTCCCCAGCCCGAGGCTGAGGCCGTGACCGACATCGAGGCCGGTGTTCGTGCCGCTGCCCGCATCGGTTATCCCGTGCTGGTGCGTCCCAGCTATGTGTTGGGTGGTCGCGCCATGCAGATTGTCTCCAACGAGGAGCGTCTGCGCCACTACTTGCAGACCGCCGTTGAGCTGAACGCCGACCAGCCCGTGTTGGTAGACCGCTACATCATGGGTAAGGAGTTGGAGGTAGATGCCATCTGTGACGGTGAGAACGTATTTATCCCCGGTATCATGGAGCACGTCGAGCGCACGGGTATCCACTCGGGTGACTCTATCAGCGTATATCCCACCTTCAGCGTATCGCAGGCTGCCAAGGACAAGATTATCGACTACACCGTAAGACTGGGTATGCGTATCGGCATCCGCGGTCTCTACAATATCCAGTTCATTCTCGACAAGAACGATGAGGTCTATGTCATCGAGGTGAACCCCCGTTCGTCGCGTACGGTTCCCTTCCTCTCGAAGTCGACCAACGTACCCATGGCACACATTGCCACACAGGTTATCCTGGGCAAGAAGCTCCGCGAGCTGGGCATCACCGAGGTCTACGGCAAGGAGAAGGAGCGCTGGTATGTCAAGGCTCCTGCCTTCTCGTTCTCGAAGATTCACGGCATGGATTCCTACCTCTCGCCCGAGATGAAGTCTACGGGTGAGGCCATCGGTTACGATGACAAGCTCACACGTGCCCTCTACAAGGCATTGCAGGCTACCGGCATGAACGTATCGAACTACGGTACCATTCTGGTGACCATCGCCGACAAGGACAAGGAGGAGGCGCTGCCGCTGGTACGCCGCTTCTACGAGTTGGGCTTCAACATCGAGGCAACCACCGGTACGGCAAACTTCCTGCGCGAGAAGGGTATCCGCACCCGCACCCGCAAGAAGTTGAGCGAGGGCAGCACCGACATCCTCGACGCTCTGCGTCAGGGTCACGTCAGCTATGTGATTAACACCATCGACATCAACCAGCACAACACCCGTCTGGACGGTTACGAGATTCGCCGCACGGCAGTCGAGAACAACGTGACGGTGTTCACCGCGCTGGAGACTGTGAAGGTGTTGCTCGATGTTTTGGAGGAGATTACCCTCCGTGTATCGACCATTGATGCGAAATAATGTACAAGAACGATATTTATAAAATAGTAAAGAACGAACCACTTACTGATTCCGTGTGGCGCATGATTCTGGAGGGTGACACCCAATGGATTGTGCGTCCGGGACAGTTTGTCAACATCGCGCTCGAGGGCAAGTACCTTCGCCGTCCCATCTCCGTGTCGGATTACGACGAGAAGAGCATTACCTTAATCTATAAGGTGGTGGGCGAGGGTACCTTGCAGATGAGCCGTATGCACGAGGGAGAGACCCTCGATTTGCTCACCGGTCTGGGTAACGGCTTCTGGCTGACGGACAAATGCCACAAGGCACTGTTGGTGGGTGGCGGAGTGGGAGTACCTCCCCTCTACAACCTGGCCAAGACCCTGCTGGCGGCAGGCAGCGAGGTGTCGGTGGTGCTGGGTTTCAACACCCGTGAGGAGCTGTTCTACGAGGAGGAGTTCCGCCGTCTGGGTTGTCGTGTCGAGGTATCGACCGTCGACGGCTCTTACGGAGTGAAGGGTTTTGTGACCACCGCCATCAAGGAGAAGGCCATCGACTTCGACTACTTCTACTCGTGTGGTCCTCTGCCCATGCTCAAGGCCCTGTCCGATGCTGTGGAGCAGGACGGCCAACTTTCGTTCGAGGAGCGTATGGGCTGCGGCTTCGGCGCATGTATGGGATGTTCGTGTAAAACCAAATACGGCAACAAACGCATCTGCAAAGATGGTCCCGTATTGGAGAAAGGAGAGGTGATATGGTAGATACTTCGGTCGTATTGAGCGGTTTGAAGCTCGACAACCCCGTTATCCCCGCCAGCGGTACGTTCGGCTACGGTAACGAATTCAAGGACTTCTACGACATCAACATTCTGGGCTCGTTCTCCTTCAAGGGAACTACACGCGATGCCCGTTTCGGCAACCCCACACCCCGTATCGCGGAGTGCACTTCGGGTATGATTAACGCCGTGGGTCTGCAAAATCCGGGTATCGATGCCGTCATCGCGGAGGAGCTGCCCCGTCTGAAGACCTTTTTCCACAAGCCGGTGATTGCCAACATTTCGGGCTTCTCGGTGGAGGAGTATGCTTACTGCTGCGAGAAAATCGACAAGGAGGAGCAGGTGGGGCTCATCGAGGTGAATGTCTCGTGTCCCAACGTGCGTCACGGCGGTATGTCGTTCGGTACATGTCCCGAGGCGGCTGCCGAGGTGACCCGCGCCGTGAAGGCCGTGACCACCAAACCTGTCTACATCAAACTCTCGCCCAACGTGACCGACATCGTGTCGATTGCCAAGGCGTGCGAGGAGGCAGGTGCCGACGGTCTGTGCCTGATTAACACCATGCTGGGCATGAGGGTCGATTTGAAACGCCGCCGTCCGGTCATCGCCAACACCATGGGCGGTTTCTCGGGTGCTGCCATCTTCCCCGTGGCGGTGAGAATGGTCTATCAGGTGGCCAAGGCTTGCAATATCCCCGTCATCGGTTGCGGTGGCGTGCATACGGCCAAGGACGTCATCGAGATGATGATGGCCGGTGCTACGGCTGTCGAGGTGGGTGCCGCCAATCTGGTGAACCCCTACGCCTCGAAAGAGATTGTCGAGACGCTGCCCATAGAGATGGAGAAGCTCGGTATCGACAAGTTGAGCGATATTATCGGAGTGGTGGAGTAGCGTACTCCGCCCGAGGTTACGAATACTTAAAAAAACACAGAACGATGTACGAAAGATTTCTCAGAGGGTGGCTGATGTTCCTCCTGGCTCTGACCGGCGTGATGGTCATCGCGTTCGAAATCTGGAGCAAACGTCATATGTATGTTTGGGACTTCCTGTATCTGGCTGGCTACCTCCCCTTTGTGGTGGCGTGGTTCCGCCGTGCGAAGAAGGAGGAGAACGAGAGTTGGGCGAAAGTGCTCTTTGGAGGATTGGTGGTCATCGTGGTGGCCACTGTGGTGAAATATTTGTGGTCGCTCTGAAATATGACAAAACAATTCATAGTATAGTAAATAGTAAAGTGATGAAACACGATGTGATTATAGCCTGCGACTTCAAGTCGGCAGAGGATACATTCAAGTTCCTCGACCTGTTCAAGGACGAGGAGCGCAAGCCCTTTCTGAAAATCGGTATGGAGTTGTTCTACGCCGAGGGCCCCTCGATTGTAAGAGAAATCAAGCGCCGCGGCCACAAGATTTTCCTCGACCTGAAGTTGCACGATATTCCCAACACGGTGAAGAAGGCGATGATGGTCCTCTCGCGTTTGGATGTCGATATGTGTAATGTCCACGCTGCCGGTACCATCGACATGATGCGTGCTGCACTGGAGGGTCTGACCCGTGAGGACGGCACACGCCCCCTGCTCATTGCCGTGACACAGCTCACCTCGACCAGCGAGGAGCGTATGCGCAACGAGCTGCTTATCAACGCTTCGATTAACGACACCATCGTCAAGTACGCACAGAACACTCGTGAGGCAGGTCTCGACGGCGTTGTTTGCTCTCCTCTGGAGGCAGGCATGGTTCACGAGGCTTGCGGTAAGGAGTTCCTGACCATCACTCCCGGTGTCCGCTTCGCCGATGGTGCGGTGGGCGACCAGGTGAGAGTCACCACTCCGGCACGTGCGCGTGAAATCGGTTCGGACTTCATTGTCGTGGGTCGTCCCGTCACTCAGGCCGAAGATCCCGTTGCGGCATACCGCCGTTGCGTGAAGGAGTTCCTCGGCGAATAAATCACAGCGGGGGGGCGAACGAAAACCTCCCGTGGGGAATGTCCTTTAGAAAAGAGGACTGTACCCCGAAAGAATCAGATTACAGATTTTGGTATATAAATTAAGATGAAGAACATGGAAAGAGAAATAGCTAAAGACCTGCTTTCGATTGGAGCAGTATTCTTGCGTCCCGAAGAGCCGTTCACATGGGCAAGCGGTATCAAAAGCCCTATCTATTGCGACAACCGTCTGACACTCACCGCCGTAGAGGTGCGTAAGCATGTTGAGGCAGGCCTGGCAGAGGTCGTACGCCAGAAGTTCCCCGAGGCAGAGGTGCTGATGGGTACTTCGACAGCAGGTATCGCTCATGCGGCCATCACCGCTACCATTCTCGACCTGCCGATGGGTTACGTACGTTCGGGTTCGAAGGACCACGGCCGTCAGAACCGTATCGAGGGTAAGCTGGAGAAGGGCCAGAAGGTCGTAGTTATCGAGGACTTGATTTCGACCGGCGGTTCGTGCATCGATGTTGTCGAGGCATTGCGCGAGGCAGGTGCCGATGTGTTGGGTGTGGCTTCAATCTTCACCTACGGCATGCAGAAGGGTCTCGACCGTCTGGCTGCCGCTCATGTCACCAACTACAGCCTCTCGAACCTCGACGCTCTGGTTGAGGTGGCTGCCGAGGAGGGTTACATCAAGGCCGAGGACAAGGCACGCCTGTTGCAGTTCCGCAACAATCCTTCCGACGAGAGCTGGATGAACAAATAATTCACAATATTAGAGTAGAATAAGACATATGCGTCATTTGATTGACCCCACAGACCTCACTGTCAAGGAGATAGATGAGATTTTGGCATTGGCTGAGGATATTATTGCCAACCGTGCAAAATATAGCGAAGCATTGAAGGGCAAAAAGCTGGCAACGCTTTTTTATGAGCCTTCGACCCGTACTCGTTTGAGTTTCACTTCGGCCATGCTGGAGTTGGGGGGACAGGTTATCGGATTCTCCGATGCAAATTCATCATCGGCATTCAAGGGTGAGACCGTGGCCGACACCGTGAGAGTGATTCGTTGCTTCGCGGACATCATCGCCATGCGTCACTACAAGGAGGGAGCACCCCTCGTGGCTTCGCAGTATGCGGGTATTCCCGTCATCAACGCCGGCGACGGCAGCCATGCGCACCCCACACAGACGCTGACCGACCTGCTGACCATCAAACGCGAAAAGGGTCACTTCGACAATCTGACCGTGGGCTTCTGCGGCGATTTGAAGTTCGGCCGTACCGTTCATTCGCTCATCAAGGCACTCTCGCGCTACACGGGTATCAAGGTGATTCTCATCTCGCCCGAGGAGCTGCGCCTGCCCGACTATATGTTGCACGAGATGGCGGACAACTCCAATCTGGAGTTCCGCGAGGTGCGCACCATGGAGGAGGTGATGCCCGAGTTGGACGTACTCTACATGACCCGTGTACAGAAGGAGCGTTTCCTCGACGACGAGGAGTTCGACCGTGTGAAGGACAGCTTTGTCCTCGACCCCGAGAAGTTGCTCACCGCCAAGAAGGATATGATTATCCTCCACCCCCTGCCGCGTATCAACGAGATTACGCGCTCGGTGGACAACGACCCCCGTGCGGCATACTTCCGCCAGGTGGAGAACGGCAAGTTTGTGCGTATGGCTCTGATTTACACCCTGCTCAAGTGGGCAGACGAGAACAAGCCTTTCGAGCATACACCCGTCTTCAACGAGGAGTATGTCATCAGTGACGACCTGCGTTGTGGCAACCACAGCTGCATCTCGACCACCGAGGACGTAGACCACATTTTCCGCAAGGGTAGTGACGGTGTGTGCCGCTGTGCATACTGCGAGGCAAAGGCCAAATAGCACACTTTTGTGAAAATGTCAATAACTTGTCAATAGATATTCCGTTTTCAATTTTTGAAAATAAATTAAAAAGTGGTACATTTGTGTCATAATTTTTTTATTGCTAAAAAATCAGAGCAGTTGACCTCCATCGGATATACATATTGCGTGAAACACGACATCGGATACCCTCTATCCGATTGTTATGATGCGCAGGCTGATATAATGAAGGCTTATGCCGTGTATCGTCACCGATATTACGGGCATGGTAGATGCGTGCGTTTTTCGCAGCAGACTGCATACGGAATACTTATATAGTAATGGAACCGCCATAACTCGAAATGTTGTGGCGGTTTCTGTTTTTTTGTGGCAAGTTACCGGGATTTTGATTAACTTTAAGGGCGATTTACTAACCCCGATAAACGATAAACAATTTCTAAAAAATAGAACAATGAGAGTAGGTGTCATAATGGGTTCGATTAGCGATTACGAAGTGATGTCGGACGCCGTAAAAACATTGGAAGAGTTCGGAGTGGACTTTGAGAAACGTGTGGTGAGCGCACACCGTACCCCCGATTTGTTGTGTGAGTATGCCAAAACAGCCAAGGAGCGCGGTTTGGGTGTCATCATTGCCGGTGCAGGCGGTGCGGCACATCTTCCGGGCATGGTGGCTTCGATGACCACACTGCCTGTGGTAGGTGTTCCCGTGAAGTCGAGAGCACTCAACGGTCTGGACTCCCTGCTTTCTATTGTTCAGATGCCGGGCGGTGTCCCCGTGGCTACCACCGCCATCAACGGAGCCAAGAATGCCGCTCTGATTGCCATCTCCATCCTCGCATTGCAGGACGAGATGCTGGCGCAGAAGCTCGCCGATTTCCGTGCCCGTCAGACTGCCGATGTACTCAAAATCGAATTGTAATGAAGAAGATTGGTATCATAGGCGGTGGCCAGCTGGGACTGATGATTGCCCAGGAGGCGCACAAGTTGGGTGCCGAGGTCATCACCCTCGACCCCGGAGCCGATGCTCCTGCCTTCAAGTTCAGTGACGAGCACATCGTGGCTGCCTTCGATGACGGAGCTGCGGTGGAGGAGCTGTGTCGCAGAAGCGATGTGGTGACCTACGAGTTTGAGAATGTCCCCGGTGAGATTCTCATTCCTCTGGTCGAGAAGTACAACATTCCGCAGGGCTACAAACCCCTCTACGATTCGCAGGACCGCCTGCGCGAGAAGGACAACGCACGACAGAACGGATTTCAAACCCCGAAATATAAGGCTGTGAACGATGAGAAGTCGCTGCGCGAAGCGGTGGCCGAAATCGGTATTCCGAGTGTGCTGAAGACCCGCACACTGGGCTATGACGGTCACGGTCAGCTGGTTATCAAGTCGGAGGAGGACATCGCCAAGGCGGTGGATATGCTCTCCGTACCCTGTATTTTGGAGGAGTTCATTCGTTTCGACTACGAGGTGAGTCTGGTGATGGTGTCCGACGGTGAGAAGACCGTTACCTTCCCCGTGGGTCGCAATATCCACTGTGACGGTATCCTCGACCTGTGCATCGTTCCCGTGAAGGAGGCGAAAGCCGAGTTGCTGGAGCGTATGAAGCAGACCGGCGAGGCCTTCATGAAGGCGTGTGGCTACCGCGGTATTCTGGCCGTGGAGCTGTTCGTCAAGGGTGACGAGTTCTACTTCAACGAGATGGCACCCCGTCCCCACAATTCGGGACACTACACCATCGAGGGCTGCACGACCAACCAGTTCCGCGAGTTGTCGCGCTTCCTGCTGGATATGCCTTTGGAGGAGCCGCGTCTGGTGGCACCTACCATCATGAAGAATATCCTGGGTCAGGATTTGGAGGCTGCCGAGCGTGTCGAGGCAGAGCACCCCGACAAGGTCTATGTCCACCTCTATGGCAAGACCGAGAGTCGTCCCAAGCGTAAGATGGGACACATCACCTTCGTGGGTATGACCCCCGATGAGTATGAGGCGCAATACGCCGCACGATTTGTAAAATAAGTGAACCGCAATAATATATGAAGAATTACCGCATCTTTGTTGAGAAACTTCCGCGCTTTCAGGTCGAAGCCGAAAGCCTGCGAAGTGAGTTGAATACCAATTTGGGCCTCTCGATTGCGTCATTGAGACTGCTGAATGTCTATGACCTGTTCGGATTTTCGGAGGAGCTGTTGGAGAAGAGCCGCTATTCGGTCTTCGGTGAGGTCGTTACCGATACGGTGAACGATACGTGTGACTACGAGGGCAAGAAGTTCATTGCCGTGGAGTTCCTGCCCGGTCAGTTTGACCAGCGTGCCGCTTCGGCAGTGGATTGTGTGAAGCTCATCGATCCCTCGGCCGATGTACGCATCCGCTCTTCGAAGCTGTTGATTTTCGATGAGAATGTCTCGGAGGAGGATTTGAAGAAGATTCGCCACTACTATATCAATGCCGTGGAGTCGAGAGAGAAGGACCTCTCGCAGCTCAACGACATGGAGCAGGCCGAGGTGAAGCCCGTAGCCGTGCTGGAAGGCTTCACAAAGATGAAGGAAGAGGAGCTGGAGCCCTACTGCAAGAAGATGGGTCTGGCGATGAATGCCGACGACCTGAGAGAGGTGGTCAAGTATTTCAAGGCGGAGGGTCGTGAGCCCTTCGAGACGGAGCTTCGCATTCTGGATACCTACTGGAGCGACCACTGCCGTCACACCACCTTCACCACCGAGTTGGAGGGCATCACCGTTGAGGATTCGTTCGTGAAGGACGAAATCGAGGATTCGGTAGCCCTCTATCTGAAGATTCGCCGCGAGTTGGGTCGCGAGCACAAGAGCCTCTGTCTGATGGATATGGCCACCATCGGTGCGCGTTATCTGCGTCAGCGCGGCCTGCTGGACGACTTGGAGGTGAGCGACGAGAACAACGCCTGCTCGGTATTCGTTGACATCGACGTGGACGGCAAACCCGAGAAGTGGCTGTTGCAGTTCAAGAACGAAACCCACAACCACCCCACGGAAATCGAGCCTTTCGGTGGGGCATCGACCTGTCTGGGCGGTGCCATCCGTGACCCGTTGTCGGGACGAAGCTATGTATATCAGGCCATGCGTGTGACCGGTGCCGGTAACATCTACCATAAGATTGAGGATACTTTGGAGGGCAAGTTGCCGCAGAGTGTCATCTCGAAGAAGGCGGCTGCCGGTTATTCGAGCTATGGTAACCAGATTGGTCTGGCCACTACCCACGTGCGTGAGATTTACCACGACGACTATGTGGCAAAGCGTTTGGAGGTAGGTGCCGTTGTCGGTGCCGTGAAGGCCGAGAACGTACGCCGCGAGAAGCCCGAGGCAGGCGACAAGATTATCATGTTGGGCGGCCGCACAGGTCGTGACGGTATCGGCGGTGCTACCGGTTCGTCGAAGGAGCACAACGAGAAGTCGTTGGAGACCTGCGGCAGCGAGGTGCAGAAGGGTAACGCTCCCGAGGAGCGCAAGCTGGAGCGTCTGTTCCGCCGTCCCGAGGTCACCCGTCTGATTAAGAAGTCGAATGACTTTGGTGCAGGTGGTGTGAGTGTGGCTATCGGCGAGTTGGCCGACGGTCTGGACATCTACCTCGACCGCGTGAAGACCAAGTATAGCGGTCTGAACTCTACGGAGCTGGCCATCAGCGAATCGCAGGAGCGTATGTCGGTGGTTGTCGAGGCCAAGGACGTGGAGGAGTTCATGGGCTACTGCCGCGAGGAGAACATCGAGGCCGTATTGGTAGCCGATGTGACCGACACCGCACGAATGAGAATGTATAACGGAGGTAAGCTGGTCGTTGACCTGAGCCGCGAGTTCATCGACTCGGCAGGTGCAAAGCACTACGCCGAGGCATGCATCGGCAAGGTCGAGGAGCGCAATCCCTTCGTAAGAAATATCGAGGGCAAGACCCTCACAGAGAAGGTGGAGAACAACCTCAAGGACCGCAACGTGTTGTCGCAGCGCGGCCTTATCGAGATGTTCGACTCTACCATCGGTCGTTCGACCGTGCTGATGCCCTTCGGCGGACGCACACAGCGCAGCGAGACACAGGTATCTGTTCAGAAGCTGCCCGTCGACGGCTACACCGACACCGCCAGCATCATGGCCTTCGGTTACAACCCCTTCATCGCTTCGTGGAGTCCCTACCACGGTGCCGCTTACTCGGTGGTGGAAGCTGCCGCCAAGGTGGTTGCCGCAGGTGCCCGCTTCGACAAGATGCGCTACTCTTATCAGGAGTACTTCGAGCGCATGACACGCGATGCCAAGTCGTGGGGTAAGCCTCTGAGCGCACTGCTCGGTGCTTTGAAGATGCAGGTGGAGCTGGGTCTTCCCTCCATCGGAGGTAAGGACTCGATGTCGGGTACTTTCCAGGACATCAACGTGCCTCCCATGCTGATGGCCTTCGGTATCACCACCGTTGATGCCAACACCGTGATTTCAACCGACTTCAAGGGCGCAGGTCACCACCTCTATCTGGTGCGCCACACCGCCAAGGAAAACTATATGCCCGATACGGCACAGTTGAAAAAGAACTTCACCTATGTGAGCGACCTCATCGAGCAGGGCAAGGTAATGTCGGCATGGGCCATCGGATTTGGTGGTGTTGCCGAGGCTCTGGCCAAGATGGCGTTCGGTAACGAGGTGGGTGCGAAGGTGAACCTCTCGGAGGAGCAGTTGTTCGAATATGCCTACGGTTCTATCCTCGTGGAGACTGCCGAGACATTGGATTTCGAGGCTGCCGAGCTGGTGGGTGAGACCATCGCCGAGAAGGTACTCAATGTCAATGGCGAGAGCATCTCGCTCGACGAGCTTTACAAGGCCAACACCGAGCTCTTCGCCACGGTTTACCGCGACAAGGGCGACAACAAGGCCGAGGTGATGACCTCGGAGGGTGTTGTCCGCAAGTTCACCTATCCCCACGAGGCGGTGCAGACTCCCAAGGTCTACATCCCCGTATTCCCCGGAACAAACTGTGATTACGATACCGCCAAGGCCTTCCGCAAGGCAGGTGCCGAGGTGGAGATGAGCGTGCTGTGCAACATCGAGGCGGACGATATCCACCGTTCGATTGCTCTGATGAAGGAGCACATCAGCAAGTGCCACATCTTCGTGCTCAGTGGTGGTTTCTCGGCAGGTGACGAGCCTGACGGAAGTGCCAAGTTCATCGTCAATGTGCTGAACAGCGAGCCCGTCAAGGAGGAGATTCACGCGCTGATTGACCGCGGCGGTCTGATTTTGGGTATCTGTAACGGTTTCCAGGCCCTCGTCAAGTCGGGTCTGCTGCCCTACGGACGTTTGGGTATGGTCACCAAGGATTCGCCCACGCTGTTCCGTAACGACATCAACCGTCACATCTCGCAGATTGTGACCACACGTGTGGCTTCGGTGGCTTCGCCCTGGCTCTCGTCGTTCCATGTGGGCGACCTCCACTCGATTGCCGTCAGCCACGGTGAGGGTAAGTTCGTTGTCGACCGCAAGTTCGCCGAGGAGCTCTTCACCAACGGTCAGGTGGCATTCCAGTATGCCGATGCCGAGGGTAACCCCACTGTCGAGGCTCCCTTCAACCCCAACGGTTCGTCATTCGCCATCGAGGGTATCGTGTCGAAGAACGGTCAGATTTTGGGTAAGATGGGCCACACCGAGCGTTGGGAGAACAATCTGTTCAAAAACATCGCCGGCGAGAAACGCCAGTCGCTCTTTGAAAATGCAGTCAATTATTTCCGCAAGAAATAATCGAAGAATATGAAATTCAGACTCCTTTCCGCAGTCCTCATGCTGCTGGTGGCGATGATGCCCTGCGAGGTGTCGGCTTTCGGGCCCTCACCTCTAGACAAACGCCCCACGAGCGCACGAAAGGGTAAGGAGTTCAAGGTAAGAGTCCTCTACTGGAACATTCAGAACGGAATGTGGGCAGGTCAGGAGGACAATTACACGGCTTTTGTCGATTGGGTCAGGGGCAAGAATCCCGATATTTGCATCTGGTGCGAGGCCCAGACCCTCTACAAAACCGGAACCCACTTCGCCGCTTCGGCCGAGGAACGCTTCCTCCCCGAGGGGTGGGGGAAGTTGGCCAAACGCTACGGTCACAAGTTCGTGAGCGTGGGACATAACCGTGACGGCTACCCGCAGGTCATCACTTCGCGTTTTCCGATTCGCGAGGAGGTGAAACTCAAGGGCTCGGAGCCGGACAGTGTGCTGATGCACGGCGGTCTGAAGACCACCATACGCCGCAAGGATATGACGCTTCATGTCGTTGCCCTGCACACCTTCCCCCACGATTATTCGCCGCTCGCCACCGACCGCGAGGCCAGCCGCCAACTCCGTGAAGGCGATGGCTACCGTGTGCGTGAGGTCAAGTACATCTGCGACCACACCATCGGCGAGGACATCGATGCCGGCCGACACTTCTGGCTCATGGCGGGCGACTTCAATGCCGTCTCGCGCCGTGACAAGGAGTTCTACCATATCGATGATGAGAGCAGCGCCTTTGCCGTTCACGACTACATCACCCGTCACACTTCCTATTGCGATGCCGTGGCGGAGTTCTACGCCGGAGAGCTGAAGCCGACACTTGCCCAACCGCAAAGAATCGACTTCGTGTACTGCACACAGGCACTCCTCGAACGTATGACCTCCATCGAGGTGGTGGACGACGATTACACGCATCCGGTGAAGGATGCCACACCCGATATCCATTTCTACCGACCGTCGGACCATTTGCCGATAGTGGTGGATTTCGATATGACGAATATTGAGAATTAAGTTCCAAATATCTAATAATTTTTTTAATACCAAACTACCATGAAACAGCTCGAAATGCTCTATGAGGGCAAAGCAAAACAGGTTTTCCGCACTGACGATCCCGACAAGATTATTATCCACTACAAGGATGCAGCCACTGCTTTCAACAACATCAAGAAGGCAACCATCGATAATAAGGGTGTGCTGAACAACGCTATTTCGACTATTATTTTCAAGGAGTTGCAGAAGGCCGGTGTGAAGACTCACTACATCGAGACCATCAACGACCGCGACCAGATTTGCCGCAAGGTGAACATCATTCCTCTGGAGGTTATCGTTCGTAACATCATCGCAGGCTCAATGGCACAGCGTCTGGGTATCGAGGAAGGTACCGTTCCCGGCAATGTCATCTACGACATCTGCTACAAGAAGGACGAGCTGGGTGACCCCCTCATCAACGACCATCACGCCGTAGCTCTGGGTGCTGCCACCTATGACGAGCTGAAGGAGATTTACGCCATGACTGCCAAGATTAACGAGGTATTGAAGGCGCTGTTCCTGAAGATGAACATCCGTCTTGTAGACTTCAAGATTGAGTTTGGTAAGACCATGGACGGCGAAATCGTATTGGCTGACGAGGTTTCACCCGACACTTGCCGTCTGTGGGATGTTGACACCAATGAGAAGCTCGACAAGGACCGTTTCCGTCGTGACCTGGGTAAGGTTCGCGAGGCATACGAGGAGATTCTGTCACGTCTTGAGAAAATTACAAAATAAGCACTATGAATACAATCACCGACAGAGAGTTGCACGAGGAGTGTGGCGTTTTCGGTGTCTATGGATTGGCTAATGCTTCCACCCTCACTTACTACGGTCTGCACGCGTTGCAGCACCGTGGTCAGGAGGGCTGTGGCATTGTCAGTGTCGATGACGAAGGTAGTTTCCACCGCACCAAGGGTGCGGGTCTGGTAACAGAGGTTTTCAACGAGTCGAACCTCTCTCCGCTGGAGGGTAAGATGGCCATCGGCCATGTGTTGTACTCCTCGGGTGGCGTGGGTGGCACGGAGAATGTCCAGCCTCTGTTGTTCCGTCACAATACGGGCGATTTCGCTCTGGCCAACAACGGAAGTATCCTCAACTCGCACCTCATGCGCGAGTATCTGGAGAAGAAAGGCAGCCTTTTTCACTCGACTACCGATGCCGAAGTATTGGCTCATCTGATTAAGAAGGAGACCAAATTCCACGACCGTCCGCGTATCTACTCGATTATCGAGGCTCTCAATATGTTGGAAGGCGCGTTCTCTTGTGTCATCATGACCTCCAACCGTATTTACGCCTGCCGTGACAAGTTCGGTTTCCACCCCCTCACCATCGGTAAGTTGGGCGAGGGATATATCGTCACCAGCGAGACTTGTGCCCTCGATATTCTGGGTGCGGAGGTCGTGCGTGACATCGAACCCGGTGAGATTGTGACCATCGACGACAAGGGTATCCGTTCGACACTCTACTCGCAGTTCAAGCACTACAAAATGTGCTCGATGGAGTACATCTACTTCGCACGTCCCGACAGCGACATCGAGGGCTGCAACGTGCACGCTTATCGCAAGATGTCGGGCCGTCTGTTGTGGGAGGAGGCTCCTGCCGATGCCGACATCGTGGTGGGTGTTCCCGACTCGAGCCTCAGTGCCGCCATGGGTTATGCCGAGGCGAGCGGTCTTCCCTACGAGATGGGTCTCATCAAGAACAAATACATCGGCCGTACCTTCATTCAGCCCTCGCAGGAGTTGCGTGAGAAGGGTGTGAGAATGAAACTCTCGGCTGTGAGAACCATCGTCAAGGGCAAGCGCGTGGCACTCATCGACGACTCTATCGTCCGCGGTACCACATCGTTGCGTATCGTGAAGATGTTGCGCGAGGCCGGAGCTACGGAGGTTCATGTGCGTATTGCATCACCCACGATGATTGCGCCCTGCTACTACGGTGTCGATACCTCGACCCGCAAGGAGCTGATTTCGGCACGTATGGATGTCGAAGGTGTGCGCAAGGCCATCGGATGCGACTCGCTGGCTTTCCTCTCGGAGGAGGCACTCTTCAAGGCGGGCAACCGCAAGGAGCTGTGTACGGCTTGTTTCACGGGCCACTATCCCACACCGCTCTATCACGAGGAGGAAGAAAAGTAGAAAATTTAATTTGATAAACAACCTTAAACTTTAGTTTTATGGCTCAAAGTTATGAGAATGCCGGTGTAAATCTCGAAGCCGGATATGAAGTGGTTCGCCGCATTAAGAAACATGTAGCCTCGACCTCACGTCTGGGTGTAATGGGTAATATCGGAGCTTTCGGCGGTATGTTCGATCTCTCGGCACTCAAAGTCGAGGAGCCGGTTCTGGTCAGCGGTACCGACGGCGTTGGCACAAAGTTGAAACTGGCGTTTGAGATGGATAAGCATGACACCATCGGTATCGATGCCGTTGCCATGTGTGTGAACGATGTCTTGGCACAGGGTGCCGAGCCGCTGGTATTCCTCGATTATGTGGCTGTGGGCAAGAACGAGCCCCAGAAGATTGAGGCTGTGGTGGCAGGTGTTGCCGAGGGTTGCCGTCAGGCAGGCTGTGCATTGGTCGGTGGCGAGACTGCCGAGATGCCGGGCATGTACACCGAGGGCGAGTATGACATCGCAGGATTTACCGTGGGTGTTGTCGAGAAGAAGAAACTCATCGACGGCTCGAAGGTGAAGGTGGGCGACGTGTTGGTCGGTATCGCATCGACAGGCGTTCACTCCAACGGCTTCAGCCTGGTGCGCAAGGTCGTGGCTGACAACCAGCTCGATTTGCACAAGTCACTGCCCGAATTGTCCGACAAACCTCTGGGCGAGGTGTTGCTGACCCCCACACGCATCTACGTGAAGCAGGTGTTGGAGGTTATCCGCAATGTCGATGTCCACGGTATCTGCCACGTGACGGGCGGCGGTTTCGATGAGAACATTCCCCGTATCCTCCAGAAGGGTCAGGGTATCGAAATCGAGGAGGGTTCATGGGAGATTCTGCCCGTGTTCCGTTTCCTGGAGAAGTATGGCAAGATTCCCCACCGTGAGATGTTCAACATCTTCAACATGGGTGTGGGTATGGTTATCGCTCTGGAGGAGAAGGATGCACAGAAGGCCATCGAGATTCTCAAGGAGCAGGGCGAGAAGGCTTCGGTTATCGGCCGCGTGACCGACACCGAGGGTGTTGTCATTCGCTAAACCATGCACCGAATCGCGGTTTTTGCCTCCGGCGAGGGTTCCAACTTCGAAGCCATCGTTGCGGCTTCGGAGCGGGGCGACCTCGACTGTCGGGTAGTGTTGCTGGTGTGTGACCGGGTCTCTGCCCGTGTGGTGGAGCGTGCCGCACATCACGGAATCGAATGTTTTGCCTTTTTGGCCGGCGATTACTCCTCGAAGGAGGAGTATGAGGCCGAAATCGTGAAACGTCTCGATGCTCATCGTGTGGAGCTGGTCTGTCTGGCCGGCTACATGCGTATTGTGGGTAACCGTCTGTTGGCGAGCTACGAGGGGCGTATCATCAACCTGCACCCGTCGTTGCTGCCTGCCTTCAAGGGCAAGGACGCCATCGGTCAGGCACTGGACTATGGGGTCAAAATCTTCGGGGTGTCGATTCACTGGGTCGACAGCTCGCTGGACGGAGGTCGCATCATCGCTCAACGGGCATTTGCCTACGAGGGGAGTGACCGCGAGGAATTGGAGCGTAAAATACACGAAGCGGAGCATCCGCTTTATGTCGAAACAATTGGTAAAATATTAAACAAAGAGATACAATGAGAGCGCTTATTAGTGTAAGTGATAAAACCGGAGTGGTGGATTTCGCCAAGGAGCTTCGCTCGTTGGGTTGGGAAATCATTGCTACCGGCGGAACCATGAAGTTGTTGAAGGATAGTGGTGTGGAGGTTATCGGCATCAGCGAAATCACGGGCTTCCCCGAGATTTGTGACGGTCGTGTGAAGACCCTGCACCCCAAGGTACACGGTGCGTTGCTGGCACGCCGCGACGACCCCGAGCACCTCAAGGCTCTGAAGGAGAACGGCATCGAGTTCATCGACATGGTGTGCGTGAACCTCTATCCTTTCCGCGAGACCATCGCCAAACCCAATGTCGAGATGGCCGATGCCATCGAGAACATCGACATCGGTGGTCCTTCGATGTTGCGTTCGGCAGCGAAGAACTGGGCTGACGTGACGGTGGTATGCAATCCTTCGGACTACGCACAGATTATCGACGAAATCAAGGCTAACGGCAATACCCTCAAAGCAACCCGTCTGCAACTTTCGGCCAAGGCTTATACCCACACCGCAGAGTACGACATGATGATTGCGACCTATATGCGCAAGCAGGCAGGTCTGAACGAGAAGCTGTTCCTCGAGTTCGACAAGTTGCAGTCGTTGCGTTATGGTGAGAACCCCCACCAGAATGCCAACTTCTACCGCGAGCAGAAGGAAGTTCCCTTCTCGCTGGCTTTCGCCAAGCAGCTGCACGGTAAGGAGCTTTCATACAACAACATTCAGGACGCCAATGCGGCACTGAACATCGTCAGAGAGTTTGACGAGCCTTTCTGCGTGGGTCTCAAGCACATGAACCCCTGCGGTGCGGCTATCGGCAAGGACGATGTTGACGCATGGACAAAGGCTTACGAGGCTGACAAGGTGTCGATTTTCGGTGGTATCGTGGCGTTGAACCGCCCCGTCACCAAGGAGGCAGCCGAGCTGATGAAGCCCATCTTCCTGGAGATTATCATGGCGCCCAAGTTCGAGGAGGGTGCTCTGGAGGTGCTTTGCACCAAGAAGAACCTGCGTCTGTTGGAGGTGAACATGTCGCGTGAGGCAGTTGACCCCAAGCAGTATGTTTCGGTCAATGGCGGTCTGCTGGTGCAGGATGTCGATATCAACACCAAGGCTGTTGATGCCGATATGTGCGTCACCAAGCGCAAGCCCGAGGCTGCACAGATGTCGGATTTGAACTTCGCATGGCGAATTGTCAAGCACGTGAAGTCGAACGCCATCGTTGTGGTGAAGGACGGTCACACACTGGGTGTGGGTGCCGGTCAGATGAACCGTGTGGGTTCTGCCGAGATTGCCCTCAAGCAGGCTAAGGCAGCAGGCTTCACTTCGGATTTGGTGCTGGCTTCCGATGGTTTCTTCCCCTTCGACGACTGCGTGACGCTGGCTGCCGAGTACGGTGTGACAGCTATCGCCCAGCCCGGCGGTTCGATTCGTGACAACGATTCGATTGTGAAGGCCGACGAGAAGAACATCGCCATGGTATTCACAGGCGAGAGACATTTCAAGCATTAATGTTTCACAAATATCGGGGCGGTTTCTCTCTTCGGAATTTCCGGGGCGGAATCCGCCTTTTTTGGTATTATACAAACAGATAATTACTTATGAAAGTATTGGTTATAGGTTCGGGCGGCCGTGAGCACGCCATTGTCGATGCCCTGTCGCGTTCGGCAAAGGTCGAGAAGATTTACGCCGCTCCGGGTAACGCCGGCATGGCGCTTCAGGCCGAGTGTGTGAAAATCGGTGTCACAGAGGTGGAAGCACTGCGTGATTTCGCCCTTGAGAATAAGATTGATTTGACGGTCGTAGGCCCCGAGGCAGCTTTGGCTGTGGGTGTGGTCGATGTCTTCAAGGCGGCACACCTGCGCATCTTCGGTCCCACGAAGGCGGCTGCACGCATCGAGTCGTCGAAGGAGTTTGCCAAGGAGTTGATGGCCAAGTACAACATTCCCACATCGGGTTTCAAGGCTTTCACTTCGTATGAGGAGGCACGCGACTTTGTGGCAGGCCGTCCCTTCCCCGCGGTACTGAAATATGACGGTCTGGCTGCCGGCAAGGGTGTGGTCATCGCACAGGACATGGCAGAGGCGGACGCCGCACTGAAAGATATGTTGCTCGATGACAAGTTCGGCGAGGGCAAGGTCGTGGTGGAGGATTTCCTCACCGGCCCCGAGTTCTCGTTCATGTGCTTCGTGTCGGGTCACAAGGTATGGCCCATGGAGCTGTCGCAGGACCACAAGCGTGCCTTCGATGGTGACAAGGGACCCAACACGGGCGGTATGGGCGCATACTCGCCCCTGCCGTTCATCACCAAGGAGGACAGAGCCTACGCATTGAGTCATGTCATGCAGCCCGTGGCCGACGCCATGGTCAAGGAGGGTTGCCCCTTCGAGGGTGTGCTCTACGGCGGTCTGATGAAGACTCCCGACGGTGTGAAGGTCATCGAGTTCAACGCACGTTTCGGTGACCCCGAGACCGAGGTGGTGCTGCCCCGTCTGAAGAGCGACATCACGGACATCTTCTGCGCCGTGGCTGATGGCGGCGATACCACACTGGAGTGGCACGACTTCGCCACACTGGGTATCGTGCTGGCTTCGAAGGGCTATCCCGATGCCTATGAGAAGGGCCACGAAATCAAGGGTCTGGAGGGTGTCGAGAGCCACCTCTACCACATGGGTACGACCGAGAAAGAGGGTCGCATCTACACCGCAGGCGGTCGAGTGCTGTTTGTGGTAGGACGCGGTGCCACACTCAAGGAGGCACGCGAGATGGCCCTGCGCGATGTGGAAAAAATCGAGTGTGATAACCTGTTCCATCGTTCGGACATCGGTTATCAGGCTTTTAAATAGTTGAATATTATGATTATCAGCGGAAAAGAGTTGTCGGCACAATTGAAGTCCGACATGGCACAGGAGGTGGCTACATTTCCCGAAAAGTACGGACGTGTACCCCATTTGGTAGTTATTCTCGTGGGTGATGACCCCGGAAGCGTGAGCTATGTCACAGGCAAGGCCAAGGCGTCCGAGGTGGTGGGTATCAAGAATACCACCATTCGCAAACCCGAGAATATTTCGGAGGAGGAGTTGCTCGAAATCATTGCCCGTCTCAATGCCGACGATACGGTGGACGGCATTCTGGTGCAGTTGCCCCTTCCGCGTCACATCTCGGAGGAGAAGGTCATTGCCGCCATCGACAAGAGCAAGGATGTCGACGGTTTCCACCCTCTGAATGTGGCAGCTCTGTGGCAGAAGCAGGAGTGCGTGCTGCCCTGCACCCCCAAGGGTATCATCAAGATGCTCAAGCGTGCAGGTGTGGAGATTTCGGGTAAGCGTGCCGTTGTGATTGGACGCAGCAACATCGTGGGTCTGCCCGTTGCCAAGCTGCTGCTCAACGAGAACGCCACCGTGACCATCGCCCACAGCCGTACGAAGAACCTCCCGGAGGTGACTCGTGAGGCAGAGATTCTGGTGGTGGCCATCGGTCGTCCGAAGTTCGTAACCGCTGATATGGTGAGTGAAGGTGCTGTGGTTATCGATGTGGGTGTCAATCGTGACCCCGAGACCGGCAAGTTGTGCGGAGACGTGGATTTTGCCGCCATCGAACCCAAGGCATCGGTCATCACCCCCGTACCGGGAGGTGTCGGCCCGATGACCATCTGCTGCCTGATGGAGAACACCATCGAGTGCTTCCTGAGAAAACAGCAGAAGTAGTCCTTTCGCTCCGTGCGATAATTAGTTCCCCGACAACTCATGGGTTGTCGGGGAACTTTTTTTGTGGGTGGGAGAGTGGCGAATGCTTACATTGCGGGACAAAAAAAAATACGGGGACTTATCTTAAAATAAGTCCCCGTATCGTTTTTTTCGGAATCTTTCGCGGATTACTCACATGCCTTGAGCGACATATCGAGCGATTTAATCTGGTGGGTCAGTGCGCCTACCGAGATGAAATCCACACCGCACTCTGCGTAGGCACGCATGGTCTCCTTGGTGATACCGCCGCTCGACTCGGTCTCGCAACGACCTGCCACCTTCTTCACTGCCTCGCGAGTCATCTCGGGGGTGAAGTTGTCGAACATGATACGGTCTACGCCGCCTGCTGCGAATACCTCGTCGATATCCTCCAGCGAACGTACCTCACACTCGATGGGAATATTCTTGCCCTTCTCCTTGAGGTAGGCCTTCACACCGTGGATAGCCTTGGTGATGCCGCCTGCGAAGTCGATGTGGTTGTCCTTGAGCAGAATCATGTCGAAAAGACCCATACGGTGGTTCTCGCCGCCGCCAATCTTCACAGCCATCTTGTCCAGCACACGCATACCGGGAGTGGTCTTGCGGGTGTCGAGCACCTTGGTGTGGAGACCCTCGAGCAATTTGACATAAACGGCGGTCTGTGTAGCCACACCGCTCATGCGCTGCATGATGTTGAGCAGGATACGCTCGGCCTGCAAAAGCGAACGAAGGCTGCCCGATACATAGAAGGCTACATCACCGGGTTTCACCTTGTCACCGTCGTGGAGAATCTGCTCGAACTTCATTTCGGGGTCAAGACGCTTGAGAACCATCTCTGCAATCTCGATACCTGCGATGGTACCCTCCTGCTTGCACAACAGGCGCATACGTCCGTGCTCCGAAGCGGGAATGCACGAGAGCGAAGTGTGGTCGCCGTCACCGATATCCTCTTTGATGCTGAGTTCAATCAATTCGTCAACGAAAGGTTTGTATTCGGGTTTCATAACTTAAAAGTATTTTATGTGTTCTAAAAAAATCGTCGAAAAGGTACAATACGGAGATTATACCCTGCAAATATACGCTTTTTTTAGATGTTTACGCTCACTGTGACGCCAAAAGTTCGCGGTCGGCCGTACTGCATAAATTCGTTGCCCATCGATTTGAAGTAGAAGACCCCGTAGTGTCTGTCGCCGAGGTTGCGACCCCAGAGGTCGATGGAGTAGTTCTTGTGTTCGATTCTCAGCGAGGCGTTCCACAGCGAATAGAAGTCCTCGCGGAGGGTGTTGGCCTCGTTCCACCAGATGTCGCCTGCCGACTGCATACCTGCTCCGAGCACCACGTTGCCCAACCACTCCACGCCTGTGGGTATGCTCCATGAACCCGTGAGGGAGAGGGTGTGGGTCGGGGAGTAGGGGATATGGTTGCCCTTGTAGTTGTTCTTGCCGTCGATGTAGTGCTTGAATTTGGCGTTGGTGTAGCCGTAGGTGCAACTAAGGTCGATGTTGTGGCGGGGCGACACCATCACGGAGGTCTCCACACCATAGGAGCGCGCCTTGCCGGCATTGGTCATCATGCGTCCCGTGGTCTGCCCTGCGGGAAAGACCGTGAGCTGGAGGTCGGAGACATCGATGTAGAAGAGCGAGAAGTCGCCGCGCACCGCTCCGTCCAGACAGGCGAAGTGTCCGCCCACCTCATAGTTCCAGCTGTACTCGGGGGCGTAGGAGATGATGTCC
The DNA here is from genome assembly GCA_020026335.1 of Alistipes sp. Classification (GTDB taxonomy): domain Bacteria; phylum Bacteroidota; class Bacteroidia; order Bacteroidales; family Rikenellaceae; genus Alistipes. The sequence continues at coordinate 82,586 of JAHHQO010000008.1, forward strand.
GATGCCTCGTAGGGACGCATGCTCATCTGTGCCTTGAGCTGCGCCTGAAGAATGTCGGAGAACATCTGGGTGTTGAATCCGCCCGCCTTGTATCCGCGCGAGATGGAGGCGTAGAGGTTGCGCTGACTGTCGAAGGCGTAGAGCGCGGTGAACTTGGGCAGTATCTCGGTGTAGGTGTGACGGTAGGTGTTGCTGTCGTCAATCTCGGCGTGCATGGGTATGACGGTGTTGCGAATGCTCATCGTGTAGTACATGTCGGTGTGACTGAAGTACTTGAGTCGCTGGCGTTCGCGGTCGATGCGAATGCCTGCCGAGAGCGTCCATCGTCCCAAACGCAGGCGCGACTCGTGGTAGAGTGCCATGCCGAAGTTCGAGATGCGGAAGTCGGTGTCGAGGGGCAACTCATATTCGGGGGCTGCCTGCTCGTCCCACGCGAAGGTGATGCCCACGGGGTTGAGGTTGGCGTAGTGGAATATGAGTCGGTCGATGCCCGTGCGCTTGAAACGTACGGGGGCTTCCATGTTGTTGTGGCGGTAGAAGCCGAAGAGACCGAAGAGCCAGTCGTAGCGTCGGGTGTTGCGTGAACGAATGACCAAATCCTGCGAGAGGGTGTGTTCGCGCTGTGCCTGCTTGAGGGTGAAGTAGGAGAGGGGCAGGAAATCCTGGTCGAGGTTCATCTCATCGTCGGAATACTGATAGGCGGTGATGGAGGAGAGGGTGAAGCGATTGGCATCGTAACGCAGGGTCAGACCGTCGGAGATATTCTTGCGCTCGTAGGAGGCAGGGTCGTTGTAGCGGATTTCACCCGTGCGGATAAGGGGCTTGCCCTCCTCGACGATGTCCTTGCCGATGTAGGCATAGGGGTAGCCGCCCTGTTTGAGGAGCGAGAAGGAGAGGAAGTTGTCGATTCTCAGTCCGCGGTTGTTCTGCCACTGGGTGCGCCAGCGTCCGCCACCCATCTGCTCGTGGTCGCAGCGGCGTCCGTTGTGGAGATTGGTGAAGAATCCGCCCGTGCGGGTGTAGAATCCCGATACGGCGATGCCGAGATTTTCTTTGGGCTTCCGGTAGGTTGAGGCGCGGAAACGGTAGCTGTCGCCACTCGAATACTCCGCCATGAAGCGCGTACCCTGATAACTCATGGGCGAGAGGGTGTAGACATTCATCACGCCGCCCATCGTGTTGCGGCCGTAGAGGGTCGATTGGGGACCGCGCAACACCTCTATGCGCTCCACATCGGCGAGCTCCGTGTCGTAGTTGTTCTTGTTCATCACCGGCACGTTATCGACATTGAGTCCCATGACGGGCTGGTCGATGCGCGCACCCAGACCTCTGACATAGATGGAGGAGGTCATGCGCGCACCGTAGTCGGGAATGTGGAGGTTGGGAACTGCCTGCGAGAGGTTTTTGAGTGCATGGATATGTCGGCGACCGATGAGCTGCTCGCCAAAGGTGGTGGAGGCTGTGGGCTCGCTGCGCAGGACGAGACCCTGCTTGATGGCCGTGACCTGCACTTCGTGGACGACAATGGTGGTGTCGGCAGTGGAGGTGTCGGAATTGTGGGCGTGTACGAAGCCCGAAAAGAGAAGAACGAAAAGGGGTAGTGTCTTGTAAAATTTGTCCATCAGTGATAATTTTTCTTCATTGATGGTGCAAAGTAACGGTTTTTCGGTAGGCCGAACAATCCTAATTTATGAGGAGGGCGGACACGGGACTAAAGGGTGTCTGTATCGACATAACCCAGCGCGGCGGCATAGAGGGTGAGCCCTGCCACGGACTTGATACCCAGCTTCTCCATGATGTTGCGGCGGTGGGTGATGACCGTGGTCATGCCGATGTGCAGCTCCTCGGCTATCTCCTTGTTCATCAGTCCGCGGGCGATGAGGGTGAGTACCTCCGCCTCGCGCGAGGAGAGGGTCGAGGTGTTCGGTCGGACGGTGTGGGGGAGGTGGTGTTCGGGACGGTGTGCCGAGTGGCGGAGTTTGAGAATGTCGCTCATGAGCTGCTCCTCGGAGGTGTAGATGTCAATCTGGTGCATGTCGGGGAAAGAGTCCGTGACACCGTGTCCCAAAAGAATGGTCTTGTGGCGGTGGGCTTCGAAAAATGCGCGGTTGTGCAGAAAGACGGTCATGTCGGCAAAGAAATGCACATAACGGCCCGGTCCACTCTCCTCGAACGATTCGAAGGAGGTGAACGCCGTGACCTCGGCCATGGGAAACAGACCCTGCAAGAGGGTTTTGAGTCCCAGACCTGCCGGCACGTTTTGCGATATGACGGCAAATGCTGGTGTCATTTTTCTATTCGTGGTGGTAAGGCTCGTTGTTGAGAATGGTGAAGCCTCGGTAAATCTGCTCCATGAAGATGGCTCTGACAATCTGGTGGGAGAAGGTCATCTTCGAGAGCGATATTTTGGAGTCGGCACGCGCGTAGACCTCGTCCGAGAAGCCGTAAGGACCTCCGATGACGAAGACCAGACGCTTCACGCCGCTGTTCATGCGCTTCTGCAACCACGAGGCGAACTCTATGGAGCGGTACTCCGTACCGTGCTCGTCCATCAGCACCACGTAGTCCGAGTCGGAGAGCTGGCGCAGAATGGCCTCACCCTCGAGGGTGGATTGCTGGCGTGTGGTCAGCTTCTTGGTACTTTTCAGGTCGGGAAGTACGGTAAGGGTGAACTTGCAGTAGAAGTTCACCCTCTTGAAATACATCTCTATGAGTGCATTTATCTCTTTGGAATCGGTCTTGCCGATTACGGTCAAATCTATGGTCATATCTCTTTCTAAAGGTCGGTGTTCCACTCTCCGGCGGCGTCCTCACAGATGACGGCGCGCCGGTGCTCCACCGATTTGAGCCACTGGTAGGCCTTGTACATATTGTAACCGTTGCCCGAGGGTCCGCCCAGCGAGAAGGCAATCACACAGGTGAAGTTGCGCGAACGGTAGTACATGCTCTTCACACGCTCGAGATACTCGCCCACGAGTGCGGGGTCGTTGGAGGGTGTGCCGCCCACGGTGCGGTCAGCGCGGCGGTCGGGACAGTGGATGTTGGCCTTGTCGATGACATAGAGACCCAGACGGTCACACTGCTCGTAGAACCATACCGGCTGCGGATAGTCGGGGGTGATGGTGTTGTAGCCCTGACGCTTGATGGTGCGCAACTCGGTGAGGGTGGTCTTGGCGTCCTTGGCGGCGTTGTAGACTTTCTTCTTGAGTTGCAGTTCCTTGCCCCAGCGCATCAGCTTGCCGTCGATGAGTTCGGTCTTGCCGAAGCCCACCTTCAGCGGCATATACTCCTTGTAGGCACCCTTGCGGCGGGTGAAGAGCATCACCTTGTAGAGGGGCGCATCCTTCACTCCGGGCTGCCACTTGAAGGTGGAGGTGTTGTAGATGAAGGGGGTGAAGCGCACCGTGTCGGTCGAGCGGCCGGCGATGGTGATGTCCCGGATGTTGAACTCCTGCAATTTTCCTGCCGGAGAGTAGATGTCGTAACCCACGGTCACCGTCTCATCGTAGTTGTAGGAGTTCTGGGCGATGATTTTAAGGTCGAGCATCGCGAAGTTGCGACCCAGGGTGTCGGGTATGAGGGCAATTTCGTAATCGCGTATCGAACGCTTGTTCTGGAAGTAGAGGTACGAATTGTCGAATGCCTCGCGTACGGGAGCCTGGAAATTCAGCTCTGCGGCACGACTGCGGCGCATGATGACCACCACCTCGTTGCGACCCTCGCGAATGAAGGGCGAGATGGCAAATTCCGACGGGGTGACGGAGTCCTCCACCGAGGCCACCTGCTCGCCGTTGATGACCAGCGTGTAGGCCGTGCCGACATTCTCCAGATGGAGATAGATGTTGCCGTCGGTCCATACATAAGGAATGTCGATGCTCTGTCCCATCGCCACCGAACTGCCCTCCATGGCCACAGGCTTGGGCGAATAGATGATGGCGTGTTCCGAATTGGCGGAGTTTCGTGTGTCGGCATCCTGACGGAGGTTGTAGGGGAGCACCTCGCTGCGGTAGATTTTACCGGCCTCCTGAGCCGAAACCGAATGGGCGGATACGATACCCGCAAAGAGTAGTATAAAAGGTTTGATGTTCATCGCGCACATATTTGTATGTAGGACAAAGGTACTTTTTTTTTGACAAATCACAAATAAAAGCTATCTTTGTCAATTCAAAAACACGATTTAGAGATAGTTAAAAATCAATATATGAAAACGCAAAGAATAGTAGAGATTCTCAAATCGGGTGTTGTGGACACCGATATCGTCGTTAAGGGCTGGGTCAGAACCAAGCGCGGTAACAAGAATGTGGCGTTCATCGCCTTGAACGACGGCTCTTGCGTAGCCAACATCCAGGTGGTAGTCGATTTGCAGAAAATCGCAGAAGAAGAGCTCAAAACCATCACGACAGGTGCTTGTATCCGTGTCGATGGCCGTCTGGTGCAGTCGATGGGCAAGGGTCAGGGTGTTGAGGTGCAGGCTGAGAAAATCGAGGTTTACGGCACTGCCGACCCCGAAACTTACCCCCTCCAGAAGAAGGGCCACTCGTTGGAGTTCCTGCGTGACATCGCTTACCTGCGTCCCCGCACCAACACTTTCGGTGCCGTGCTGCGTATCCGCCACGCCATGGCTTATGCCATTCACGAGTATTTCAACAAGAACGGATTCTATTATTTCCATACCCCCCTCATCACCGCTTCGGACTGTGAGGGTGCCGGTGCCATGTTCCAGGTCACTACGCTCAATCTGAACAACGTACCCAAGACCGAGGAGGGCAAGGTGGATTACGCTCAGGACTTCTTCGGCAAGTCGTGCAACCTGACCGTGTCGGGTCAGTTGGAGGGCGAGCTGGGTGCGCTGTCGCTGGGTCGTATCTACACCTTCGGTCCTACCTTCCGTGCCGAGAATTCCAACACTCCCCGTCACGCGTCGGAGTTCTGGATGATTGAGCCCGAGGCTGCGTTCTACGACCTCGACGACAACATGGAGCTGGCTGAGGACTTCCTCAAATATCTGATTCAGTATGCTCTCGACAACTGCATGGAGGACCTCGAGTTCATGAACAAGATGTGGGACGAGGGTCTTATCGAGCGTCTGAAGTTTGTCGTAAGCAACGACTTCAAGCACCTCGACTACACCGAGGGTATCGAGATTCTGAAGGCTTCGGGTCGCAAGTTCGAATTCCCCTGCGACTGGGGTTGTGACTTGCAGTCGGAGCACGAGCGTTACCTCGTGGAGGAGCACTTCAAGCGCCCCGTGGTGCTGATTAACTACCCCAAGGAAATCAAGGCCTTCTACATGAAGCAGAACGAGGACGGCAAGACTGTTCGTGCCATGGACGTTCTCTTCCCCAAGATTGGCGAGATTATCGGCGGTTCGGAGCGTGAGGCCGACTACGGCAAGCTCTGTGCACGTGTCAAGGAGCTGGGCATGAGCGAAAAGGACATCTGGTGGTACCTCGACACCCGCAAGTGGGGTTCGGCACCTCACTCCGGTTTCGGTCTGGGCTTCGAGCGTCTGTTGATGTTTGTCACCGGTATGACCAACATCCGCGACGTGATTCCCTTCCCCCGTACTCCCCAGCACGCCGATTTCTAATAGTTTAGCATTTTTAGAGAAACTTTAGATAGCGAATGGCTGCCTGTAATCCGTTGCAGGCAGCCATTACCACAAAAAACAACTACTCTTTACCCCAACCCCGAATGAAGAAACCAAATTGGTAAGTCAACTTAAACAATTTGGAAACTATGGCTATAAATCAGAAACAAATCATTGCTTTACAGCAGAAACTCTCTCCGCAGCAGATTCAGATGATTAAGTTGCTGGAGTTGCCCACCGTGCAGCTTGAGCAGCGCATCAAGCAGGAAATCGAGGACAACATCGTGCTGGAAGAGGAGGTGCACAAGGAGGACGAGGACGGCGAGGCCCCGAAGGAGATATCCGTGGACGAATATCTCAAGGAGGACTCCACCCCGTCGTACAAGAGCCACATCAACAACTTCTCGAAGGACGACAAGGAACGCCCTCTGTTTCTGACCAGCGGCCGCTCGTTGCAGGAGTACCTCATGGAGCAGCTGGGCTACCGCAATCTCTCGGAGCGCGAGCAGCAGATAGCCACTTACTTAGTCGGCAGTATCGACGAGGACGGTTACCTGCGCCGTGATTTGGAGGCGGTGTCCGACGACATTGCCTTCTCGCAGGGTATAGAGGTCTCGGTGGAGGAGTTGGAACACCTGTTGGCGATTATCCACGATTTGGAGCCCTCGGGTGTGGGTGCACGCAACTTGCAGGAGTGTCTGATACTCCAGATGAAGGAGAAAACCCTCGACACGCCTGCCAAGCGTCTGGCGAAGACTATTCTCACCTCCTACTTCGATGAGTTTGTGAAGAAACACTACGAGAAACTCATTGCACGCCTTCAGGTGTCGGAGGACGAGTTCCGCGCAGCCATCGAAGAAATCACCCATCTGTCGCCCAAGCCCGGCAATATGTACTCCGAGGGCGGCACCGATACCACGCCCTACATCATTCCCGACTTCATTCTCGACTACGAGGAGGGCAATTTCTCCTTGTCGCTCAATTCGGGCAATGTGCCGGAGGTGAGGGTCAATCGCCGTTATGTGGACATGATGCGCGACATGGTGACCCCCGACGGCAAGGTACGCGCGGAGGACCGCGAGGCGGTGCAGTTCGTGAAGAACAAAATCGACTCTGCCAAGTGGTTCATTTCTGCCATCAAACAGCGTCAATCGACCCTCATGCGCACCATGCAGACCATTCTCGACTATCAGAAGGAGTATTTCAAGGACGGTGACATGTCGAAACTGCGCCCCATGATTCTCAAAGACATTGCCGATCGCACGGGATTGGACGTCTCGACCATCTCGCGTGTGGTGAACAGCAAGTATGTGCAGACGCAGTTCGGCATCATTCTGCTCAAGACGCTCTTTTCGGAAGCGATGCAGACCGAGAGCGGCAAGGAGGTGTCGAGCTACGAGATTAAGAATATCCTTCAGACCTGTGTCGATGAGGAGGACAAGCGTCACCCGCTCACCGATGAAGCACTGATGGACATTCTCAAGGAGAAGGGCTATGTCATCGCGCGCCGCACGGTGGCCAAATACCGCGAGATGCTCGATATTCCCGTGGCCCGACTTCGTAAACAGATTTAAGATTCTATTCGAGTGAAGATGAATTATCATAAGGTTGCCACGGCGGTGTCGTGGATTTTCCATCCGTTTTTCATGCCGACCTACATGCTGGTCATGTTGTTGACAATGACGGTCTTTTCGCTCTATTCCACCCCCTTGAAGCTGTATCTGCTGTGGGTGGTGGCGCTCTATTCGCTCATCATTCCCGGACTGATGTTGTTCGTCCTGCGTCCGCTGGGCTTCATCTCCAGCTACAAGATTGACAACCGCCGCGAGCGTTATATCCCCCTGCTGATAGGCATGGTGTGCTATGTGCTGTGTGCCATTACCTTTGCGCGGATTCCCTCGATGGACTTCCTGCGTAAATTCATGTTGGGAGCGGCTGCCTGCGAGATGTTGTGTCTGGTGGTGTCGCTGCGCTGGAAAATCAGCCTCCACCTCACGGCGATGGGAGCTGCCATGGCTGTGCTGATGTTGATTAATTTCCTGGGAACGCCGGCTTTCGTGCCGCTTATCATCACCACGCTGGCGGCAGGTCTGCTGGCTTCGTCACGTCTCTATCTGGGCTGTCACACCCCCTTGCAGATTCTCGCCGGCTTCAGCGGTGGATTTTTGATGATGCTCTTTGCCTTCCTGTTCTTCTGATGTAAAGGATTTTTTATTATATTTGTCATAGAGTAACTAACCACTGACATCTGAAAAGCATGAAGTATTTTATGATTTCGCTGTCGATTGCGGTCTCCGTAATCATCAATGTCATTCCGTCATTCTTCAACAACGGAATCGGCAGCGTGTTGAGATCCCTCCATCTGAACCACCTTTCGACCGACACGGTGAAGATTATCACGGCACTGGTTGTGCTGGCGGTCTATGCCTACGAACTCTCGAAGAAATACTCCAAGAAGCGTCTGTTTGCCATCTTTGTGGGACTGTGCGTCTATCCGCTGTTGCTCTGCTTCATGCGTATGCCCGAGGGCAATCCGCTCAACTATGTGCCCTATGCACTCACCTTCTTCATCAATGACGGCGCATATGTCGCTCCCGTGACGGCAGTCTTCGACTGGGTGGTGGCTGTGGCACTGTCGGTGCTGGTGGCGCGCGGATGTATGAAGATTCATCGCGACTGATATACCTTTTATTATAAGACAAAAAAGTAGCCCGATTTTCGAATCGGGCTACTTTTTTTGTAGGCTGTCGTCGATGCCTATTTCGTGAATTCGAATCCGATGTAGAGACTCTTGTACTTCTTGAACAGGTCAATCAGACTCTTGTGCTTCTCCAACTTGTTCTCCTTGTCGAGCGACTGCGCGATTTCGAGAAGTCGGCTCATGGGGAAGAGCAGCTGCATACGCTCACCGTTGAGGTAGACATGACCCGAAACGGTGATGGGTTTGATTTTGTCGGAGTATTGCTCCTTGCGGGCATTGCGGCGCTCGTCGATTTTGGTCTTCACCTCCTCGGAGAGATACTGTTTCTCGCGGCGGTCGCGCTCGGCGAGACGCTGCTCGATTTCCGCAGCACTGTGACTGCGGAGGGTCATCTCTATCTCGTGGGTGTCGGCGTGGAAGGTGTAGTCGCCACCGGCATTGTGCTTGCCGTCGGTGGCCTTGAACTCGTTGTCACGGGTGAAGGTCACGGTGCAGACACCGGGAGTGACACCTACCATTTTGTAGACCGTCACCAGCTGGTCGCGTATGGTCGATTCGAGGAGCGAAGCTCCCAATTTGGCGGTCAGGTCGTCTCCCTCGAACTTCACTCCGGGAGCGGCGTAGGTCCATGTTCTCTGCATCACCTTCTCGGTGAGCTTACCGTCTGTGGCCTTGTCGAGTTGTTCGGCAGCCGCCTGCTTGAAGAGGTCGCCCCAACTCTGAGCCGCGGCAGAACCCACCGTGAGGGTGAGTGCCGCGATTGTGGTAATCCAAAGTTTTTTCATTATCGTTTTACACATTAAATATTTTCCAGCTCCTTGAGCCACATCGCTGCCGCGGCATCCGATGGCATACGCCAGTCTCCGCGGGGCGAGAGACCCACCGAACCGACCTTCACACCATCGGGCATGGCCGAACGCTTGAACTGCTGGGAGAAGAAGCGGCGGAAGAAGGTGGTTATCCATTTGCGAATGGTCGCTGTGTCGTACACACCCTTAAACGCTGTTTCGGCGAGGAATAGTATCTTCGAGGGCGAATATCCGTAGCGGAGGAAGTTGTAGAGGAAGAAGTCGTGCAACTCATAAGGGCCGACCAAATCCTCGGTCTTCTGTGCAATCTGACCCTTTTCGTCGGCGGGCAGCAGTTCGGGACTCACGGGTGTGTCGAGGATGTCGAGCAGTGTCTCGCGGGTCTTCTCGTTGCTTTCGCTCTCGGCAGCCCATCTGACCAGGTGGCGCACGAGGGTCTTGGGAATGGCGGCATTGACACCATACATCGACATTTGGTCGCCGTTGTAGGTTGCCCAACCCAAAGCCAGCTCGCTCAAGTCACCCGTACCGATCACCATGCCGCCCTCTTTGTTGGCTACGTCCATGAGTATCTGTGTGCGCTCGCGTGCCTGAAGGTTCTCGTAGGTGGCCGAACGGTCGTTCTCCGCCAGACCGATGTCCTTCATGTGGCCGATGCAGGCATCACGAATGGAAATCTCTCGCAGGGTGATGCCCAATTCGCGCATCAGCACCAGCGCGTTGTTGTAGGTGCGGTCGGTGGTGCCGAAGCCCGGCATGGTGATGCCGATGACACCCTTGCGGTCGAGCCCCATGAGATCGAACGTGCGCACGGTGACCAGCAACGCCAGCGTGGAGTCCAGACCGCCCGAGATGCCGACCACGGCGTGGCGACAACCCGTGTGGTGCAGACGCTTGGCGAGGCCGAACGACTGAATCTTGAAAATCTCCTCACAGCGAGCCGAGCGTGCGGGAATCTCTGCCGGCACGAAGGGCATGGGGTCTACCTTGCGGTCGAGTGCCGAGGCGCGGAGACCTTCGGGTACTTCCATCTCGATGACGGTGTTCTCCATGGCGGACTCCGAGGAGCGGAAGGTGGTGTTGTGCAGACGCTCGAAAGCGATGCGTTCGGTGTCGATGTCTGCCACAATCATGCGCTCCTTGAGCGAGAAACGGTCTGCCTCGGTGAGCAGCTCGCCACATTCGGCAATCATCGCAGCTCCCGAGAACGAGAGGTCGGTGGTCGATTCTCCGAAGCCTGCCGAAGCATAGACATAGGCGGAGAGTGTGCGAGCCGACTGCTGTGCAATTTCGGTGCGCAGATAGTTGTAGCGCGATACCACATCGCAGGCTGCCGAGAGGTTGAAAATCACCTTTGCGCCATTGACTGCCATGTGTGACGAGGGAGGTGTCACCGCCATGAGGTCTTCGCCTATTTCGATGCCGAACTCCGTGCCGTTGATTTCGAAGGTCAAATCCGAACCGAAGTCGGCCTCGCAGTCGCCGATGAGGAGTTGGTTCTCCTCGTCGTACTCCACCTCAAGACCCGACGAAAACCAGCGGCTCTCGTTCGTGTCGCCATAGTTGGCGAGGTAGCGTTTCGGCACGACACCCAAAATGCGACCCTGAGAGATGACCAATGCGCAGTTGTAGAGCGAGTGGCCCTCTCTGACGGGTGCACCCACGATGAGGGTGAGGGGCAGCTTGCGGGTCGAGCGTACGATGGTGTCGATAGCCTCCTCGGCGGCATCGAGCAGTGTGGGCTGGAGGAACAAGTCCTGACAGGTGCTGCCGGTGACCGCAAGTTCGGGGAAGGAGATGATTTCCACACCGCGTTGTGCGGCCTTCTCCGCCAGCGAGATGATTTGTGTGGCGTTGTAGTCGCAATCCGCCACCTTGAGTGAGGGAATGGCGGCTGCCACTTTCAAAAATCCGTAATTATCCATTTTCTGTGTTTTAATCTGTTATTCCGCCTCCTCATCGAGTGCTTCGATGAGGAAACTCACGGGGCGGAAGCCGTCGTTGCACGAAATCATGGCCGAGCGTTTGTTCTTCATCCACCCCTCGTAGATGTCCTCACCGCCGTGGGAGAGGGTCATCACAAAGGGCGACATCGACTCCCATGCCGACTCGCACAGGCCGTCGGGACGCTGCCAGCCGTTGCTGACAAACACATCGCCTTCGTGCAGGTCGCAGGCATGTTCGATGGGGTTTTCGTACTGCTCCATCAGGTCGCGGTGACACACCTTGCGCATAACCGTGATTCTGCACTTTTTCATCTTTCGTGTCTTTTGTTGGCTTCGGTGGATTACTCCGCCCAAAGTTTGGCGAGGTTGAGAATCACCTGCTCGGCCTTGTGCATGGTGGTGAGCGAGCAATACTCAAACTTGCCGTGGAAGTTCATACCGCCGGTGAAGAGGTTGGGGCAGGGCAGACCCATGAACGAGAGACGCGCACCGTCCGTACCGCCTCTGATGGGCTGAATGAGGGGTTTCACATCGGCCTGCTTCATGGCCTCCATCGCCTTGTCGATGAGCTGGGGATGCGGCTCGACCATCTTCTTCATGTTGTAGTACTGGTCCTTGATGGTGAGGGTCAATACGTTCTCGCCGTACTGCTTCTTCAGCAAATCGACACACGACCACATCATCACCTTCTTGGCCTCGAACTTCTCTGCATCGTGGTCACGGATGATGTATTGCAGGGTGGCATTCTCCACTGTGCCGTGGAAGCCCACGCAGTGGAAGAATCCCTCGTAGCCCGATGTGAATTCGGGTTTCTGCTCCGCGGGAAGCAGACGCTGGAGGGCACAGCCCACCTCTATGGCGTTAATCATCTTGTCCTTGGCGTAGCCGGGGTGCACGTTGCGACCCTGAATCTCGACTTTCACACCTGCGGCGTTGAAGTTCTCAAACTCCAGCTCACCCTCCATACCACCATCGATGGTGTAGGCGAAGTCGGCGGCAAACTTCTTTACATCGAAGAAATCGACACCGCGACCCACCTCCTCGTCGGGGGTGAAGCCGATACGGATTTTGCCGTGACGCATCTCGGGGTGAGTCATCATGTACTCGGCGGCGGTCATAATCTCCGCCACACCGGCCTTGTCGTCGGCACCCAGCAGGGTGGTACCGTCGGTGTGAATGAGGGTGTGACCCTTAAAGAACTTCAATTCGGGGAAGTCCTCGACCTTCATGGTCAGGTGACCGTTGAGCTGAATGTCGCAGCCGTCATAGCAGTCGATGATGCCCGGCTTGATATCTTTACCCGACATGTCGGGCGATGTGTCCACGTGGGAAATGAAACCGATGACGGGAGCATTCTCCAAACCCTCGGAGGCGGGAACAGTACCCATCACATAACCGTATTCGTCCATCGTGACCTCGGTCATGCCCAATGCCAGCATCTCGTCATGCAGGGCACGGAGTAACACCTTCTGCTTGTCGGTCGAGGGGAAAGTGGTACTCTCTTCCGAAGACTGGGTGTCGAAAGAGACGTATTTCAAAAATCTTTCTTTCAGTTCCATGATATTGTTGTTTTTTGGTTATTCTTCTTTTTTAGCCTTGAGGGTGTGCCAGATGAAGTAGCCGCCCAAAGCGATGTACATCACAAGAGCTGTCCACTCGGCAGCCGTACTTGCCGCCCACTCGGAGAGGAACCAGTCCACATCGGCGAATTTGAGCAGTGCGCTCACCACACCCATCAGAGCACCGCCGGCGATGAAGCCCGAGGCGATGAGTGTACCGCGGTCGAAGCGAGCCTTGTTCAGGTCGGCATCCTTCGAGCGCGACGATACGAACCATGCGATGAGACCGCCCACAACCAGCGGGGCGTTGAGCTGCATGGGGATAAACATACCCAGCGCAAAGGCCAGTGCCGGAACGCCGATGGCGGTGAGTATCAGTGCCAGAGCCGCACCGCAGAAGTAGAGCATCCACGGGGTCTGACCGCCTGTCATCAGCGGCTGAATAACCGCTGCCATGGCGTTGGCCTGGGGGGCAACAAGTGCGCCCTCGCCCGTGAAACCGTAGGATTTGTTCAATACAATCATCACACCGGCCACCGTTGCCGCCGACACGAGTGTGCCGAGGAACTTCCAACGCTCCTGATTGACGGGTGTCGTGCCGAGCCAGTAACCGATTTTGAGGTCGGTGATGAAACCGCCTGCCATCGAGAGTGCCGTGCAGACCACACCGCCGATGAGCAATGCGGCAGTCATGCCGGTGTCACCCTCCAGACCCACGTTCACCAAAATCAGTGACGAGAGAATCAGCGTCATGAGGGTCATGCCCGATACGGGGTTGCTGCCCACAATGGCAATGGCGTTGGCCGCCACGGTGGTGAAGAGGAACGAGATGACGAAGACGATGAGTATGGCGGTGATGGACTGTGTCCAACCGTCGAGCAGACCGAAGTGGAAGAAGATGAACACCGACAGAAGGGTGGCCACCAAGATGGTCATGATGTACTTCATCTTCAAATCGCGGTCGGTGCGTGCCGACTCCTCGGTGTGCTTCTTGCCGCCGCCCAGCTCCGAGATGGCGAGACCTGCCGCCTGACGGATGATGGAGGCCTGACGGACGATGCCGATGATACCTGCCATGGCGATACCGCCGATGCCGACGGGCTTACCGATGTACTGATAGAGGTTCTCGGCAGTGAAAATCTGCGAGGGGTCAGCCAAAATCTTCTCGTTCGTGACACCCAGCAGGGCGGTGAGGGTTTCGGGATTGAGTGCCTCGCCCAGCGAACCCACGAGGGGCACGATGATGAACCACACCAAACACGAACCTGCGGTGATAATCATCGCGTACTTCAGTCCGATGATGTAGCCCAGACCCAGCACGGCTGCCGAGGTGTTGAGTCCGAAGACCACCTTGTATTTGTCTGCCACGGCAACACCCCACTCGGTGATGCGAGTCGAAACAGAGTCAGTCCACAGACCGAAGGTGCCGACCACGAAGTCGTAGAGACCTCCAACGAGACCCGACACGGCGAGGAGTTTGGCCTGATTGCCGCCCTTTTCACCCGACACCAACACCTCTGTTGTGGCAGTGGCTTCGGGGAAGGGGTATTTGCCGTGCATCTCCTTGACGAAGTATTTGCGGAAGGGAATCAGCAGAACGATACCCAGCAGACCGCCGAACAGTGAGGAGAGGAAAACCTGCCAAAATTGGGCATCGAGACCCAAGATGTAGAGTGCCGGCAGGGTGAAGATGGCACCTGCCACAATCACACCCGATGATGCGCCGATGGACTGTATGATGACATTCTGTCCCAGCATATTCTTCTTGCCCATCACGTTGCCCATGCCCACGGCAATGATGGCGATGGGTATGGCGGCTTCGAAGACCTGTCCCACGCGCAGACCCAGATAAGCGGCTGCGGCGGAGAAAAGCATTGCCATGACGATACCCATGATGACCGAGTAGGGGGTCACCTCACGCGGTGTCATCGTGGAGGGCATCAGCGGTGAATACTCCTCGCCCTCCTTCAATTCGCGGTAGGCGTTTTCGGGGAGCGAGGTGCGGATTTTTTCCTGTTCCATGTTCGTTGTGTGTTTGTAGTTAGGTCGTTGTGGGGGGTAGACGGTTTAGCGGTTGTCGCCGTTGCCGTGAATGAGGTTGCGCTCCTTGCGCGATGAGAGTTTATCGACATTGGTCTGCGCCACCTCCTCGAGGGTGTAGCCCAAATCGTGCGACAGGGCGGCGCAGTACCACAGCACATCGCCGATTTCCTTCATGATTTCGCGCTTCTTTTCGGGGGTGAATTCTTGGTTGGCATCACGGATAACCTTCTTCACCTTGTCGGCCACCTCGCCCGACTCGCCGGTGAGTCCCAGTGTGGGGTAGATGATGCGGCTGTCTTCGGGGTAAATGGCTGTCTCGAGGGCGTGTGTCTGATATTCGTTGAGTGTCATAATCTTAAAAAATTTTATTAGTCTTAATCTCCCACAAATTTAGCAAAAACGAGCCAAAAACAGAACAAATGACAAGCGAATTAGCGCGAAAACGTGAAAAAATTAACGCTCCGCACCCGGCTTTCCGATAGTGGGCGCCGGACAAAAAAACGGAGCGGTCACTTACCTAACGCAGGTGACCGCTCCGATGTGGGGCTATTTTTATATTATAGGTATTCGATGATGTGTTGCAGACCGATGCCGTTCGAGCCTTTGATGAGAACCATGGCATTGCGAATGGGGTCGCTCTCCAGAGCGGCGGTCAGCTCCTGACGCGTGGGGAAGAGCGAGATGTTGTCGGGTTTGTCGTCCATCTCGGCATAGGCGGTGGCGAACTCGCTGCCCACGAATATCAACTCGGCGTGCTCGATGGTGGCGGCATGACGAATGACGCGGATATGCTCCTCCAACGACCATTTGCCCAACTCGCGCATATCGCCCAAGATGAGCACCTTGTGGTCTCTGTCCTCGATGGGACGCTGCATGAAGTTGTCGATGGAGACCTTCATGCTCGAGGGGTTGGCGTTGTAGCAATCGACCACCAGCGTGTTGAGGGGGGTGCGCATGAGCTGCGAACGGTTGTTGTCCGGCTCGTAGGCGGATATGGCGTGACGGATGCGCTCGTCGGGAACATTGAAATAGTGTCCGACAGCCACCGCCGCCGCAATGTTAAATCGGTTGTAGTCGCCCTCCAAATGGGTGGGGATACCCTCTGCCAGCGAGGTGTGGTAGTATTCCACAGCCATCGAGTCGCGCTCCACAGCCATATTCGAAAGGGTGTCGTCCTCGATTCTTACGAAGGCCGTACCTCCGTGAGCTGCCAAAAAGTCGTACAACTCGCCCTTGCCGCGGCGCACACCTTCGGGACCTCCGAAGCCCTCCAGATGACAACGACCGATGTTGGTCAGCAGTCCGAAATTGGGCTCGGCGATGGAGGCCAGCAGGGCAATCTCTCCGCAGGCACTCGCACCCATCTCCACCACGCCGAACTCCGTCTCGCGGGTCATCGACAGGAGGGTGAGGGGTACTCCGATGTGGTTGTTGAGGTTGCCGCGTGTGGCATAGACCTCGAATTTCTCGGCCAAGACACGGCTCACCAACTCTTTGGTGGTGGTCTTGCCGTTGCTGCCTGCCACGGCTAAGATAGGTACTTGGAGGGCGCGCCGGTGGTGGCGTGCCAGCTCCTGAAGTGCTTTGAGGGTGTCGCCGACCAGAAACATACGTTCGTCACGGGCGGCAATCTCCTCGTTATCGACCACGGCGGCTGCCGCGCCCTTCTTCAACGCCTCCTCGGCAAAGAGGTTACCGTCGAACGAAGCACCCTTCAGCGCGAAGAATATCGAGTCGGGGGCGATGTGACGCGTGTCGGTCGAGATGTGGGGGTGTTCGAGATAAAAATGGTAGATATCAGATATGCTTGTCTCCATTGTGGTATTTGACCTCGTCAATAAATTTCTTGATGCTCTGCTCCTCCGAGCGGGGGCAAATCATCAACACGTCGTCGGTATCGACAACGATATACTCTTTCAGACCGCTGATGATGGCGATTTTGTCCTTGGGAACCGATACGATGGACGAACGGGTGTCGTAGACGTAGCAGCCCTCCTGGGGAATGGCGTTGGCGTAGCGGTCCTTGCGCGAATGCTGGTAGACCGAACCCCATGTGCCCACATCGCTCCAGCCGAACTCGCCGCAACGTACATACACGTTGTCGGCTTTCTCCATGATTCCGTAGTCGATGGAGATGGCGCGGCACTCCGAGAAGGCGGTCTCCGCGATGTTGCGCTCCTCTTCGGAAGTCTGAGCCTTCAGCACGGCACTGAAGAGCTGGTGATGGTCGGGGAGGTATTTCTTGAAGGCCTCGATGATGGTGTTCACCTTCCAGATGAAGATGCCCGAATTCCAGAAGAACTCGCCACACTGAATGAAGGTCTGAGCCAGTTCGAGATTGGGTTTCTCGGTGAAGCATTTCACCTTGCTGATAATCTGGTTGTCCGACACCTGTATGTAGCCGTAGCCCGTCTCGGGGCGTGTGGGTTTGATACCCACGGTGAGCATGGCATCGTGGCCGGCGGCAAACTCCATACACTCCTTGATGATGACGCGGAAGTCATCTTCGTTGAGAATCATGTGGTCCGAGGGGGTGACAATCATCTCCGCATCGGGGTTTTTCTTCAGAAGGGTGTAGGCCGCATAGGCGATACAGGGGGCGGTGTTGCGTCCGATGGGTTCGCAGAGAATCTGCTCCTCCTTGAGTTCGGGGAGATGTTCCAGCACCAGCTGCTTGTACTTGATGTTGGTCACCACCAGGAAATTCTCGGGGGGCACGAGTTTCTCGAAACGCTCGTAGGTGTGGCGGATGAACGATTTGCCGGTTCCCAGAATGTCGAGGAACTGCTTGGGCATCGACTGTCGGCTCTTGGGCCAGAAACGGGTGCCGATACCGCCTGCCATAATGACGCAATATTTGTTATTCTCCATCTCTTACTTGTACAATGATATTTTACACAAAGATATAAAAATATATAAGACTAAAAGAAATAAAGGGGACTTTTTCGGCAGTTCATTGTTCAAATACCGACAGGTGGTTATAAATCGTAGGTTTTATCGGGCGAAGCGCGAGGTGTCTACCTCTTTCATCTTGCGCTCCTTGTAGTCGCCGAAGCGGTAGACGAGGCGCAGGGTGGTCGCACGGTTGTAGCGTACCGAGTTGTTCAGGTCGGCATATTGCCCGTTGTGGCGCAGGCGCAGGGGAAAGTTGCCCGTGTCGAACAAATCCTCGCACTTCAGACTCAGCGACATTTTGTTGCGCAGCAGCGACCACTTCACCCCTGCCGACATGGTGAAAAGAGTGCCGATGTCGAACGTACCCTGTATGGCAGGGCTTTGCACATGGGACGAGAACTCGAGGTGGAGGTTCTTGTGGAGCGTGATGGTGTTGTCGGTGTTGAACATCACAAGGGTCTTGTGACGGTTGAAACGCTGGTCGAAGAACTCGTTGCAGCGGTCGAAGACCGTCAGACAGCAGAGGGTGACCTGTGAGGAGAACCACCGCCCGATGGAGAAGGGCACGACAGCCATGATGCCCACCTTCTGCTCGTAGTCCCAGTTGGTGCTCTTGTAGATGAGCACGGGGCGGTCGGGACTCTGATAGGGCGACTGTTTGTTTTCGTCCTTGGTGTAGGAGTAGAACGCCTGCAACATATAACGGCGGTTGAAAATGTAGCTGGCGTTGAGGGTGTATTCCAACGAGGGGCGCAGGTCGGGCGAGCCGTGGATTTCGGTGTAGCCGTCGATGTAATTAATCGAGGGCTGCATCGCCCAATATTCGGGATAGGTCTTGTCGGTGGTCAGTCCGATTTTGAGAATGCGGTTGGGGTTCTTCATGCGTGTGAAGGAGAATTGCGGATAGACCGCCCATTTGCGGTATTCCTCTATGCGGTAGTATTCGCCCTTGAGCGAGGCCTCGAACGAGATGCCGTTCGCAAAGCGACTGCCTGTCGATAGGTAGAAATCGACCTTGTCCTCCCCGAGTCGGGTGGCGATATTCTTGGTGGGGCGTGAGGAGGTGCAGCCGTTGTAGTTCTGGGTGTTGCGGTTGGCGGCGTGGAAGTAGGAGAAGCCGTAACCCAATGTCCAGTTGCGGGCGAGGTTGTGGCTTTGGTCGGCATAGAACAGATAGTTGTCCACCTCCTGCATATCACGGGTGAGGAGGTGTTCGCGCACCGAAGACGAGTGGTAGAGAATGTCGAGGTTCTGCGTTTTGTCCATGCGGTAGTGGGTGTAGTTAAATCCCATGTCTAGGCCAAACGGGGCGGAGTAGTCGAGCGAGAGATTGTGGAGTTGCTGTTTGGAGCGGGCGAGGTTGCGGCTGTCCTGAAAATTACCCGTCGAGCGGCTGTCACCGTCATCGTTGGGTACGAAATTACCCGTGTAGGTCACGCTCACCGAACTTTTGTCGGAGATGTCGTAGTTGAGCGAGGTGCGGAATTCGTGAATGTCTGAGGCATGACGCGAGATGTTCGATATGCCGATGTCGTAGGTCTGGTCGCCGACCTTGTGGAGGGCGCGGGTGTCGGAGAGGAGAATGCTCTTGCTCCACGTGGGGGCGTAGATGGTGCTCCACGAGAGTCGGGGTGTCGCCACGAGCAGGTTGCCTGCGACACCGCCACGACCGTAGTAATTGTCGCGATAGTGGGCGGAGAGTTGTCCCTCCACGGTGTGCTTCCCGGGGCGGAGGGTAACGATGTTGATGATGGCTCCGTTGGTGTGGTAGCGCGGCGGAGCGTTCTGTATCACCTCGGTCTGCTTCACCTGCTCGGCAGGTATACTCTCCAGCACGGTGCGGAGCTGGTCGCCACTCAGGGTGGAGGGCTTGCCGTCGATGATGACGGTGACTTTGCGACTGCCGATGATGGAGACCTGCGAGCCACTGACCTCTACGCCGGGGAGCTTGTCGAGAATATCCCACGCCGTCTCCACCACCTTGTTTCGGGTGAGGGCGTGTGTGTCGAAGATGAGCCTGCTGCCCTCGGCCTTCACGATGGGACGCTCGCCACGAATGACGACCTCCTGCATGACCTGCGGGTCGGGACGGAGGGTGATGGCGAGGGTGTCGCCTGCCTTGCAGGGGGTGTCGAAGCTCTTGTAGCCGAGGTAGGCGGCGGTGAGAAGGTAATCCCTGTCGGGGGAGACGGAGAGAGAAAACCTTCCTTCGGTGTCGGTCGCCCCGCCCGCGATGTAGGTCGAGTCGGAAAGACTGCGCAAGATGACACTCACGGCACAGAGGGGCGTTTGTTGCTCATCGGTGATGCGTCCGCCGAGCGATGTGCGCGCTTGGGCGTAGGCACAACAATGCCAGGCAAGGAACAGCAACAATAGGGTGGTGAGTTTTATCTTCATGAGGGGACGCAGTATCGGGGTTTCTTTCCCAACAAAATTAACGAAAATAACCGCTAAAAATTAATTATAAAAAATAATTCTTTCTCCTAAATTTTCTGATGCCCTCGCACCTCCGATTTTCGAGGTGGCGTAGGTCGGGCGAAGAGTGGATTTCGGTGGGGTGAGCTGTCGGCGCAAGGGGCTAAATGTCAATATTTGGGCAAAATTTTTCTCTTTTTCAGCATATTTTGTAACTTTGTCCCCTATTGTGGAGATTAATTTTTCTTAATACAATGAAAATAAGGCTATTTACCATACCCAATCTGCTCACCCTCTCCAATCTGCTTTGCGGTTCGTTTGCGGCGGTGGCAGCATTGAAGTATAATCAGTTGGAGGTCGCTTTCTTCCTCATCATCACTGCGGCGGTGTTCGATTTCTTCGACGGTTTCGCCGCCCGTCTGCTCAAATGTCCCTCTCCCATCGGCGTGGAACTCGACTCGCTGGCCGACATGGTCTCGTTCGGATTTGCACCTGCGGCGGTGTTCTACTCGCTCTACGGCTCATCGGTGGCACATTTCGAATGGAACGAGGAGGTGATGGCCTACGCACAGTATCTGCCTTTAATCATCACAGCCTTCTCGGCACTCCGTCTGGCCAAGTTCAATGTCGACGATACCCAACACACCGAATTTGAAGGACTTACCACCACGGCAAACGCCATGTTCTGTTCTTCCATCGGTTGGCTTGTTTCGACCGGCAGTTTCACCCTGCCCCGCGAGATGATTCTCGGTCTGTCGGTGGTGATGGCCTTCATGCTGATTTCTCCCGTGAGAATGTTCGCCCTCAAATTCAAGGGCTTCGGCTGGCAGGGCAACGAGTTGCGTTATTCGTTTATTCTCTTTTTGGTGGTGCTTTTCGCCCTTCTGCGTTGGAAAGCCATACCGCTGGCGATACTGGTTTATGTGACCATATCGCTGGTTCGCTGGCTGCGCGCATCGCATAACTAACTGTAAGATAGAAGCCTAATTTGGTTTACTGGTAAAAAATAACTATATTTGCGGCCGCATTCGGCTCTTTTTTTGATATGATGTTGAGGTTATCGAAAGGTTTTATCCGGACTTTGGTGTTGGGGTTGCTGCTTGCAGTCCCGACTATGACCTATTCCCAGCATTTCGATGCCAAGTCGATTTTGCGTGCGCGTCAGAACGGTCATTCGGGCAACCTCTACGGCTCGAATCCCTACGAAACGCAGGACGATGAAAATCAGAATGGCGAAAAACAGGATACCACCAAAAAAGAGCGCAAGATACGCAAACCGCTGGAGTCCTATTTCTTCAGCGATTCGATTCGCTCGCTGAACAACTTCAAGTGGACGGTGAGCCGCGAGTTCAACCGTGTGGATATCCAACCGCTGGATACCACGCTCACCGACTTCAGAATCGACTATCCGTTCTACCGCGAGGACGTGGGCGATATGGCGCAGGGTGCTTTGGGTCAGACTTCTCTCCCGATCAACTACTTCCGCCGTCCCCGTTACTTCGACTTTGTGTTTGCGAGTCCCTACTACGCCTACACCTACGACATGGAGAATGTCCCCTTCTACAACACGAAGCGACCGCTCCTGAGATTGGGCTACATAGAATCGGGTCAGAAGCGTTTCCGCGAGGAGAACTTCAATATCATGTTGGCGCAGAACGTATCACCCACCACGGGTTTCAACGTCAACTATAAGGCACGCGGCACACGCGGTCTCTACGACTGGTCGCGCACCAAGAACCACAACCTCTCGGTGGCATTCAGCCACACGGGCAAGCGTTACTCGGTGCACGCCGCCTACTACAACAACCACATCGAACAGCAGGAGAACGGTGGTGTTGTGGGCAAGTGGGCGATTGCCGATACCACCTTCCAGATGCCTTCGGGTGTGCCCATGAAACTCTCGGAGGCGGAAGCGAAAAATATCTACCGCAACAATGCTTTCTTCATTACGCAGACTTACGGTATTCCCCTGCAAAGAATGACAGACGAGGATTTCTCCATGGCGGGACTCTCGTCGGTCTACATCGGTCACTCGTTCCAGTATTCGTCGTGGAGCAAGTATTATACCGACCGCCGCGCCACCTATACCAATGAGCGCGACCATCGTGACGAGGAAGGCAACTTCGTACCTGTCACAAGTGAGTATTACGACAACTGGTACATCAACCCCATCGAGTCGCGTGACTCGCTCTACGAGAGAGTGGTGTCGAACCGCTTTTTCGTGCAGGCACAGCCGTGGAGTCGTAACAGTGTGGTCAGCACCATCGATGCCGGTGTGGGTATCGATATGCACACCTACTCACAGTTTGCAATGGACGATTACCTTTCGGGCAAATACGCGAAGAAGAAACAGACCAGCTACTTCGTCTATGGTGCCGTGGAAGGAAAGATGAGAAAATATCTCGACTGGGACGCGAACTTCAAGTTCTATCCCTCGGGATACAGAGGCGGAGACCTCGATGTGGGTGCCCATCTGGCACTGACGGGATTTCTCCGCGGACACCCCCTGGTTCTCGAAGGCGGATTCAGCCTGAACCGCCGTTCGCCATCGTATTGGCAGGAGAACCTATTCACGAACCACTATAAGTGGTCCACTCCTTTGGCAAAGGAGAATGAAACCCGTTTTGAGGTTAAGTTTTCGATTCCCGACTTCGCTTTCGAAGTGGGATTCAATCAGAGCGTTGTCTCCGATAAAATCTACTATGGTGCCGACAGCAATGTGGCACAGGCAGATGGAAACGTAAGCCTGACGGGTGTGTACGCTCGCAAAGATTTCCGTTTCGGCGGATTTCATTTGGACAACAGGGTATTGTTGCAGTGGAGTACGGATCAGGATGTAGTTCCTGTACCTCTTTTCAGCGCCTACCTTTCATACTATTATGAATTCTGGGTAGTGCGTAATGTATTGCGCCTTCAGGTCGGTTTGGACGGTCATATGCAGTCACGCTACTATGCACCGAGCTACAATCCCGCTCTCTCGGCGTTCTACAACCAGCGCGAAACCGAAGTGGGTAACTATCCCTACCTCGATGCCTTCGTGATGGGTAAATGGAAAAGGATGAGGATTTTTGTGAAATACCAGCATGTGAATAAAGGACTCTTTGGCAACGGAGAGTATTTCTCTTTGGCGAACTATCCCCTCAATCCGGGAATGTTCAAAATCGGTATTTCATGGAGTTTCTATGATTAGCGTATTGTTCTGCGCGGTGTAAGCTGCCCGCAAAGCAATCTTTTATGTTAAAAAAGACAGTTTTAACTTTTGCGTTCTTAACTATTTTAACAACTTTTTACGGTTTTAACGCCAATTTCAGCGCATCGAAAGACATGCAGCTGAACAACGATGGGGAGAGAAGTGTAGATTCCTCGTTGGATTTGAACCGAGATTTCAAAATCTCGACCTACGACCATCTGATTCGCAATATCAGCGAACAGGAAGGTAACGACTGGCGACT
Organism: Alistipes sp.; assembly: GCA_020026335.1. Classification (GTDB taxonomy): domain Bacteria; phylum Bacteroidota; class Bacteroidia; order Bacteroidales; family Rikenellaceae; genus Alistipes. The sequence goes on from JAHHQO010000008.1 coordinate 105,996, forward strand.
GATGAGTGCCATTGCTTACCACGAATCACGCTTTATGCCCGACATTACATCGCGATGCGGTGCCCGAGGTCTGATGCAAATCATGCCTGCGGTAGCACGACAGTTCGATGTAGCCAAGGAGCAGCTCGATGACCCCGAAACCAACATTTGGGTAGCCAATAAAGTGCTGACCAAGATTACGACAACGCTTCGTTTCTCCGCCACCACCTCAGACCACGATAAGATGAAAATCGTGTTGGCGGCATACAACGGAGGCATAGGCCATGTGACTGACGCACGACGTCTGGCACGCGCCTATGGAGAAAATCCCAATTCATGGGAAGTAGTGGCTAAATACCTTTGTCTCAAATCGTTGCCGGAGTACTACGAAAGTGACCTGGTGAAATGCGGTCGCTTTGGTGGTAGTAAGGAGACATTGGCATACGTGGATAATGTGATGGGTCGATACGACAAGTATTGTACGATTGCCATGAGATAACATTCTCCACAGGCTGACGCAAAATGCAGGCTCTAATTTGTAGAGACCTGCTTTTTTTATGCCCTGTCGTGAACGGGACGGCGGGGAGAAAGGGTCGAACGCTAAGGGGTGTGGCGTGTGGCGCGTGAACCCGAAACTGACCCTCCTACACATATAGATAAACCCCTCAAAACCGCCCCAAAGGCACAAAAAAATAAGAGCGATGTACCATTTGCGGTACATGGCTCTTACTGCTTTATATCAGCTCCTTTTGCGGAGACGATTACTTGGTCGAGGGGTCTACATAGTCGTAGAGCAACTCCATGTCGTCAATCCACAACTCGCTCTGGGTACTACCGATGAAGTAGTCACCCCAAATCGAGGCGGTGCAGACAATCATTACGTGGGTGGGGGCTGTCTCCATGTCGCTGTACTCCACGGGAATGGTCACCTGTGTCCACTCATCTACATTCTTGTCGAAGACGCGCTCGCCATAGCCGATGACGTCCTTGCTCTTGGGGTTGAAGAAGGTCGCCACGCTACGTGTATCGACACAGATGGGCGAGTTGTCGTTGGCTACCACATTGCCGTCCTTGTCACGACCGTACTCCTCCTTGGTCCATGTACCCATGGCGATGTAGACCTTGTTCATGTCGGGGTCACCGATGGCTACGTCCTGACCTGCGGGACGATTCTGCGAGTCGATGCGGTCAATCTTGCCCACCTTGCCCTTCATCCAAAAGCGCAGTGCCGTGGGACGCTGGGTCATCGGACGACCGAAGGCAATAATACCGTTCGTACCGGCGGTTCTGAGGTATTCACCCGTGAAGAGGTTACCTGCCGCAAACTTACCCAGACCCAACACGGTCACGTGGTAGGATTTGAGCCATGCGCTCTGACGACCGCTTGAACCGGGACGGATGTCGCTGACGCCCTGTGTGAGGGTCTTGCCACCAATCTTCGCACCCGGATTACCCGTACCCCAATAGGGATTGCCCTCGAGGAAGGGATAGACCACATCGTTCTTGGTGTACCAATCCTCCATGCCGCCGTTGACGAGCTGGGGGGTGGTGCCGGTGGTCACGGTCTTGGCAGGCGACTCCTCGTCGTTGCAGTAGGCCTTCACCTCGTAGGAGGTCTCCGCCTCGGCTGCCACGTGTGCCGAGAACTTACCGCCCTCCACCTTGACATCCTTTACCTCTGTCCATGCTTCGGTGCCGCTCTTGCGGTAACGGAAGCCCATCTTCTGTGCGCCGTCCAAACCGCTGCCGTAGAGCCAGATGACCTTCGACCATGCGTAAGCACCTGTCAGATTGACGGTGTGCTCCAAAATCGTCACGTTGATGGTCCATGTGGTGCTCTTCTCGCGAATGGTGGTCACCACCTGCTGGGGCGAGGTGAAGTCGCGCTGCGAAAGCTCCTCCTTGGTGACATCGTACTCGGTGATGCCGTCGGGACCCAGTTTCATCTCCTTGATGGTGAGATGCTTGAGGTCAGTGCCTTGGGGCATGTATACCGTGATGGTGTGTTTGTCGGTGTCGATGGTCGTACCGCCAATCTGACCTGCCACGGTGAACTGATAGCTCATCTGCTGTGTAGCGACAATCTGCCACTCGTAATCCTGATAGAGGGTGAGGGTGACGGGCAGGGGCTGCGAGAGGTCGAGATGACCGGTCAGCGGACACGAGGTCTGAATCTTGGGAATGATATCCTCGGGGGTGAGGGTGGTGTTGTGGGGTACACAACCGAACTTCACGCTCTTGACCTCGACATTGTGGGCATCGCACTGCTCGTTGAGCTGAAGATACACGGTGCTGATTTCGCCCTGCTTGCCCAGCTCGATGGACTGGAGGGTGAATGCCGGAGCGGGGTTGTCCTGACTGACGCTGCCGCTCTCCATGTCCTCGATTTTCAGTTCGATGACCGGATAAGGTATGTCGTTCTTGATGCACGAGCCGGCCAGAAGAGCCACGGCTGTCATGCACGAATAGATAAAGTATTTCATCGTCTTACTCCTTTTTCTTGTTCCACAAATGTATGGTCATACCGATGTTGATGGCCGCGATGTTGAGTTTGAACTTCATCTTCGAAGCCTTGCGCGAACCGATTTTCACACCTGTGACGGGGTCTTTCATCGATACGTTGGTGTATTGCAGACCGCCCAGTCCGAAGGAGAGCGTTGCGCAAACATTGGGGTAGAGATAGACCGCCACACCGGGATTGAAGGCCAGCTTGAGCTGAACGTTGTCGCTCTTGTAGCGGTGGCGCTCGTCACCCGAGTCATATGCAAAGTCGGTCTTACCGGTTACGACCGCCAGCTCCAACTCGGCAAAGAGTCCGAAACGACCCTTGGGGTCGAGACCTGCATACGAACGGTGGAAGATACCGAACGAATAGTTGTTGCTCGTGAGGTCGAGGTAGGGAATATCGCCGTCGATGTCGTTGATTTCGCCGAAGTCGAAACGTGCGTTGTCGATGTTACCCGACACGTGGTTGTATCCGAAGCGGAAACCCAGACAGTGGTTGTCGCGGTAGAAATAGCCCACGAAAGGACGAATGGTGGCGATGGTACCGTCGGCATTGAGGTTGTCGAGAATGAGCATGAAATCGGTGTCATCGCTCGACAGTGTACCATAGGATGCCGTCATGCCAAACATCACCTCACCCTTGTAGGCGAATTTGATTTTGTTGATTTCGCGGTCGATACGGTGGCGTGTGGGCAGGAAGTTGCGATGCTTCTTGGGGCTGCGCACCTCTGTGGCTGTGGCCGAGAGGGGGTTCTGCTCCGCGAGCGTGTTTTCTGCCATGAGGGGCTGGTTCACCGTGAGGGGTGCGCTGACCGCTGTCGGTGTGGTCTCTTCCTTATCCGAGTTCTCTGTGGTGTGGGCCGACAAGGTCAGCATCGGTAAGAAGGCTATGAGTGAGAGTAAAATTTTCTTCATGTCCGAGCTGTTTTACAGGTAAAAAGCCACACCCAGTCCGATGGAGAAGATGTTGACCTTGAAATTCATCATACTTGTCTTGCGATGGCCCACGGTCACCTGATTGTGGACCTGTTTGGTGCTGGTGTAGGTGATACCCATCACACCGACATTGACCTCCACGGCCATGTTGTTGGTGGCGAAGGCCACGATACCGGGCGACATACCCAGCGAGAAGGTGTAGCCCGTCTCGTAGGTACCCTTCACGGGAGCATCGTTGGCAAACTTGGCCTGCACACCTCCACACGCCAGCTGCATCTCGTTGAAGAGGGCGAAACGGCGGCTGCGACCGATGGGGATATACTGTCGCCAGGTGGCTGCCACCTGATAGCTGTGACGCAGGGTGTAGAAGTCCTTGACCTGAATCTGTGTGCCGCTCTCCTTATCGCCCCACTGCAACTCCGCGGAGTCCATCTTCAGATAGGTGCGTGTGTAGATGAAGCGAGCTCCGAGTGCCATGTTGTCGCGGAAGGCGTAGGCAATCATGGGGCTGACCTTCACATTGTGACCCTTGGAGTTGATGCCCTCGACAATCAGAAAACGATAGGATTCGTTGCTGTGGGTCGAGTAGGAGGCCGTACCTCCGAAAATCCACTGTCCTTTGGGGACAAAAAGGTTGCGAGGGTCGGTCAGACCTCTCATCTTGCGTTTTTCATTGGGGGTCAGATGGTCAAATTCCGTGTCGTGCTTCACCTGATTGGTGTCGGCAGGAATGAGGAAGACCTTGCGGTGTCGTCTGTTCCCGGAGAAATTCTCGTTTTGTGCATTGGCCGCCTCCAGCGATACGATACTCGCTATCAGCAGCAGCAACAGGTACTTTGCGTGGCGCATTGTCGTGCGTTTAAATGGTTTTCAGATAATGGGCGTTGTACAAATGTCTGCGTGGGGAGGTGACCCCACCGTGACGCTCTATACAATTTGCGGACAAAAATAGTCAAATGCAGTCTGTCGCGGAAATTTATTCAACGAACAGAGGTTTTTTCATCATTAAAAATCCTCTGCCAACTCTCCCCGATGCACTCTCCGAACAGAAAACAGGCGGACGAATTGTCGTTCGTCCGCCTGTGGGGAAGAGGTGGGGAGATGTTCCTCACCTTATATTTGGGAAGTTACTCCTGCTTGACGTACTTGTCGAGCCACGAGAAAAACTCTCTGTTCCATACCATCGAGTTCTGGGGTTTGAAGACCTGATGAGCCTCGTTCTCGAACTCCACGAGTCGGGTGGGTACGCCCATCAGCTTGGCAGCGGTGAACGCCTCGAGCGACTGGGTGTAGGGGATACGGAAGTCATACTCGCCGGTGATGATGAGAATGGGGGTGTCCCAGTTCTTCACAAACTTGTGGGGTGAGTTGGCGTAGGAACGCTGTGCTGTGGCGTTCTCCTTGTCCCAGTATGCGCCACCATAGTCGTTGTTGACGAACCACAACTCCTCGGTCTCGCCGTACATCGAGTCGAAGTCGAAGATACCGCAGTGAGCGATGAAGGCCTTGAATCGTTTCTGGTGGTGTCCTGCCAGGAAGTAAACCGAGTAGCCGCCATACGAAGCACCCACGCAACCCATGCGGTTCTCGTCAGCCCACTCCTCCTTGGCTACATCGTCAATGGCGGAGAGGTAGTCTCTGATGTTCTGACCCGAGTAGTCGCCCGAAATCTGGTCGAGCCACTCCTGACCGAACGAAGGCAGACCGCGACGGTTGGGCGCTACGACCACATAACCCTGTGCCGCCATGAGCTGGAAGTTCCAACGGTAGCTCCAGAACTGCGATACCACGCTCTGGGGGCCGCCCTGACAGTAGAGCAGTACGGGATATTTCTTCGAAGCATCGAAGTCGGGGGGCAGGATAACCCATGTGAGCATCTCCTTGCCGTCGGTGGTCTTCACCCATCGTTTCTCGACCTTGCCCATCTTGATGTGCTTGTAAATCTCCTCGTTGATGGCGGAAATCTGAGTCATCTCGCCGTTGTCGATGCCCACCTCGAAGAACTCTGTCGCCATGGAAATGGTGCAGACCTCGGCCGAGAGCTTCTCTCCGCTCATGGTGAAGGCGTTGATGTCGTGGTCACCCTTGGTGTGTACCTCCACCTCCTTGTCGCCCAGTGAGATACGGCAAATCTGATGGGTCGCCTCGATGGGGGCGATGAAGTAGATGGTCGAGTTGTCGCGCCATACCACATTGGTGGCGTTGTAGTCGAAATCCTCGGTCAAATCCTCCATCTCTGCTGTCTGGCAGTTGTAGAGGAACAGACGCTCCTTGTCCGACTCGTTGCCGGCACGGCGCTGCGAACGGAAGGCGATGAAGTTGTCATCGGGCGACCATACGGGATATTTGTCATAACCGGGGAGGTTGTCTACGCTACCCTCGGGCTTGCAGATGTTCTGCGTCTCGCCCGTAGCGGTGGAGTAAACGAAGATGTCGGAATCGGTCGAAACGGCATAAGCGGCACCTGTGAGGGGCTTCATGGTGTAGGCCAGCTTGTCACCGGCATTGTTCCACGAAATCTCTGCCATATCGAAGTAGGGAGCCAGAGGTGCGTCCCATGCCGACTCCTCGCCGATGATGTCCTTGCCGGCGGCGAGGTGCTCGCCGTTGAACTCACCCACGAAGATGTGGCGGTGGTCGCCTTCCTCCCAGTAGTCCCAGTGGCGCACCATCAAATCGTCATAGATGCGTGCCTTCGACTTGTCCATATCCTTGTAGATGTCCTTCGAACGGCGGTCTGCCACATGCACGGTCTGCACATACCAAACCTTGTCACCCGAGGGGGCTACGCCGTAGCCTTCCACATCCTTGTCAAATGCCGAGAGCTGTTGGGCATTGTTGCCCTCCTTGGACATCTTCCACAACTGCATTGAGCCGTTTCTGTCGGAGAGGAAATAAATCTCGCTGCCGTCTGCGCTCCACTGGGGCGATACGTTGGACGAGGTGTTGTCCGTAAGGCGTGTGGTGGCGTGGCTGGTCATGTCTTCCAACCAAAGGGTCGTCACACCGCGATTCTCCGCCATGTTGTAGTCGGTGACGGTGTAGAGAAGGGTCTGTCCGTCGGGAGAAAGGGTCGATGAACCGGCACGGCGCATCTTCCACATCACTTCGGGTGTCAGACGTGCATCGGCAATCTCCTGTTGGGTCAGCGCATTGTCGATGGTCAGGGGCTGGGGTGTCTGCTGACATCCGCACAACCCCACAGTTGCAATAGCCATAGAGAGGATGATTTTTTTCATTTTCATTGAGTATTTCATTTATTTATTGCGTACATTTGTAAAATACTGAATGGGGCGATGGGTGACTTGCCTGACCTCTTTTCGGAGGAGGTGTTCCCCGTCTGACTGTCCCGACGTTCCGTGTATTCGTCCAACAAACATTTATCGAATATGAATCATGTAGTCTATTTTGCCGACAAGTCGGTGACCTTCACCACCCGCACTTCGGGCGCAGAAGGGGTCTTCACCATTTCTGATGACGGGTCGGTTTCGCGAAGCAAGTTAACGAAAATTCTCGAGACACACAAAAATGTAGAGGTCATAACTTCCGACCCCGATGCGGCATATCAGCGTTTTTCGGCAGATTTCTACCCTGTGGAGGCTGCCGGTGGAGTGGTGGTGCGTAAGACGGGCGAGTGGCTGATGATGCGCCGCTGGTCGCGATGGGATTTGCCCAAAGGTCATGTCGAGCCGGGCGAGAGCTACGAGGAGTGTGCCGTGCGCGAAATCAAGGAGGAGACGGGTGTCGATGGCAAGATTGTGCGCCCGTTGTGCAGCACGCTCCATGCCTATTTCTTCCCGAAGACCAACCGCTGGGAACTGAAGCGCACCCACTGGTTCGAATTGAGCGAAGTGGAGGGTGGCGTGGCTCAACCTCAGGAGGAGGAGGGCATCGAGTCGGTGGCTTGGTGTACCGACGAGCAGGTGTCGGAGATTTGCAACGGCTGCTATCCCACCATCCGCCGCGTGATTGAGCGTATGCGCAGCAAGGAGTAGATATGGAGTTGCGGAGGTGTGACTTGCTCATCACCTTCGGCAGCCTGTATGTCCGTCATGTGGCGGAGCTGCTGAACAATAATATTTATATGTGATAAACGGAGTCTCTCGATAAGGGGACTCCGTTTTTTGTGTAAAGATATGAGGTGAAGACTTTTGCCTGCGCAAGTTTCTGTCGGTGAGCTTGAGAACGGTGGTTGGGCGGTGGGGGAGGCTGGGTGTGTCGGTGGTTGTGGAGTGGTCAGATGGTATTGTTTCCCCTCCGCGCCATACATTGCCCTCGTCATAGCAGGGTTCCCATTGTAATATTGCACGTACAGCCCGATGCCCACCGACAACAGTTCTCTCCCACAACACCGCCCTTTCTCCCACAACACCGCCCCCTCTCCGACAACACCGCCCCCTCTCCGACAACAC
>JAHHQO010000009.1 GCA_020026335.1 Alistipes sp.
ATAACAGACCCATTGGTAGAGTTAAATATGCGCTAATTTAATTCCGCCAACGGGTGTATCCATCTTGTGCATGAGTCTTGCTGTATCGCTCAATAATCCGTAATGCCTCTGTCGATAATTTGCAGTTCATCACTTTACCCGTCTTTTTGCGGTTGTAGTAGATGTGCCCATTAACGATATTAACCCATTTGAGCAGGGCAATATCCTTGAAATTGATTCCAGCCATTAGGTATGAAAACATGAAAATATCGCGTGAAAATCGCGTGTAATAGGTTCGATTGGATAGATCGAGTGCCATCAACGCATGAATATCCTCTTTCGTAATAGCTCTTTTCTGTGTGTTTTCCCACAAACGACCGACCTTGAATTGTTGAAACGGATTCTTTTCGGGCGTGAAAATATCTTCCGCAATCGCACGATTATACATCGCCTTAAAGCAGGTAAACTTGGTGGCAATGCTGTTGCTCATATTCCCACGTTGGCGCAGAAATGCTTCAAATTCCCGCAGAAACTGCAAGTTGATCTCCTCAAAACGGATGTTTAAAGAATGGAATTGCTCCAACAGGGAAACCGTAATTTTATAGTTGGAGGCAGTTCCGTATCGTTCGACTTGTTCCAATCGTTGAATGATTTGATTAAAGAACTCGCCAACGGTAGTAAGGTTCTTGGGTTTGCGCTCTTTGAGTAGTGTGTCGAAGGTAATGGGAATGTCCAATACCTCCAATTGCTGCATCTTTTTCTTGTAAGCATGGAGTTGTGTAGAGAGCTGGAATTGGATTTCCTCACGGTTGGGGCAATTTGGTGTGGGGCATTGCTTTTCTAAGTCCCAATGCTTTAATGCAACATAGATGCCTGTTGAAACTTTCTTGGCCTTTCGTTCGTGGATGAACAAAAAAATGATAGGAACTTTGCCATCTTTATTGACAGCATCTTTGCGACAAATTACATTGATTGTCATAATGTGTTGAAGTTGTGCAAAGTACAGATGTTTTTCATCTGAAATCCTTGGGAAACATTTTCCCAAAAATGATTAGATGCAATGAATGATGGAATGGTTCGAAATGGGAGAATAGGTCAGATTGAACAATAAATGACCTATAGGGATACAAAAAAAGCGACTGATAAACATCAATCGCTTTCTTTTGGTGAACCCGCTGGGGCTCGAACCCAGGACCCCAACATTAAAAGTGTTGTGCTCTACCTACTGAGCTACGGATTCTCCGATTGTCAATCAAAGGAGGCAGTGAACTGCTGTTCTTTTGTTTTGACGGTGCAAATATAAGGCGTTTTTTTTTAACCGCCAAATCTTTTTAAAAGTTTGTTAAAGAAATTTAATAAATTTTCTTGCTCAAAAGCCCTCCAGAGCCTGTTTTTGCCACGGTTTTCACGAATTAAATCTTTGATTTTCATACGGATATTTCTGCTGCTTTTGCACGATGATTTTTTGTGAGAAAAAATGCAAAATTTTTACACATCGGAAAGCCCGTCAGGCAAGAACCGCGAAGCCGAAGTAAAAAATCATGCAGACGCGATGAGGTGAACTCAAAAGTGGGGGAGTCGGGGGCGATGACCGACACGGAGCGTCGCCCCGTAAAACAGAGTCGGCAACACGCAAGACGGCAAAATACATATATAATATGAGCGGAGTGCGGGTGGCGGTGGCGAAAGATGAATTTTTTAAGAAGAAAGCGTGTTTTTTTAATGAGAGTATGGGGTAAAGTGATTGAATATCTAAAATAAAAGTAGTAATTTTGAACCCGTTATTACACTATTAAAATATTTGAATAAAATATGAAAGCATTAATTATTGGCGCAGGTGGCGTCGGTACAGTTGTTACTCAGAAAATTGCGGCTAATCCCGTGTTTACCGATGTTATGTTGGCGAGCCGTACAAAGTCGAAGTGTGATGCCGTTGCGGCAACTATCGGTGGTGACCGTGTAAAGACTGCACAGGTTGATGCAGATTCAGTTCCCGAGTTGTGTGCACTCTTCCGTTCGTTTCAGCCCGATATCGTTGTCAATGTGGCACTTCCCTATCAGGACCTTACGATTATGGACGCTTGTCTGGAGTGTGGTTGCAACTATCTCGATACAGCAAATTACGAGCCCAAGGATGAGGCTCATTTCGAGTATTCATGGCAGTGGGCCTATCAGGACCGCTTCAAGGCTGCGGGTTTGACCGCTATCCTCGGTTGTGGTTTCGACCCGGGTGTAACCGCTATCTTCACCGCATACGCTGCCAAGCACCATTTCGATGAGATTCACTATCTCGATATCGTAGACTGCAATGCCGGTAACCACGGTATGGCATTCGCTACCAACTTCAACCCCGAAATCAACATCCGCGAGGTGACCCAGAAGGGCCGTTACTATCAGGACGGCAAATGGGTGGTTACCGAGCCTCACGAGATTCACCGCCCCCTGCACTATCCCGGTATCGGTGAGCGTGAGTCGTATGTAATCTACCACGAGGAGTTGGAGTCGTTGGTGAAGAACTATCCTTCGATTAAGCGTGCTCGTTTCTGGATGACTTTCGGTCAGGAGTATCTGACTCACCTGCGTGTGATTCAGAACATCGGTATGGCACGTATCGACCCCATCATCTACAACGGTGTCGAGATTGTCCCCATTCAGTTCCTGAAGGCCGTTCTTCCCGACCCCAAGTCGCTGGGTGCCAACTATCACGGTCAGACCTCTATCGGTTGCCGTATCCGCGGTATCAAGGATGGTAAGGAGCACTCTTACTACATCTACAACAACTGCGACCACGAGCAGGCATTCAAGGAGACCGGTACACAGGCTGTCAGCTTCACCACAGGTGTTCCCGCTGCGTTGGGTGCATCGATGTGGGCAAAGGGCCTCTGGAGAGGTGCCGGCGTGTTCAATGTTGAGGAGTTTGATCCCGATCCGTTCTTGAAGGAGTTGGGCGAGCAGGGTCTGCCCTGGCACGAGCTCTTCGATACCGACATCGAGGTAAATGACTAATCGAGTACCGATTCGATATTTGTCGGACATCCCAAACGGGGTGTCCGATTTTTTATAAATTTGTTCGTCCGATAACCCTAAGATTATGTCCGATTTCCGATTGAAAGTTTTTTGCAGCGTGGCCAAGAATCTCAGCTTCACGAAGGCCTCTCAGGAGTTGTTCATCTCGCAGCCGGCCATCAGCAAACACATCCGAGAATTGGAGGTGAAGTACAACACGCGTCTGTTCGACCGCGTGGGCGGCAAGGTGTCGCTGACCCCCTCGGCACGCATACTGCTGGAGCACAGCCAAATCATTATGTCGGAATACGCACGTCTGGATTATGAGATGAACCTGCTCAACAACGAATATTCGGGCGAGTTGCGATTGGGCGCGAGCACCACGATTGCGCAATATGTGCTTCCTCCGTTGCTGGCGCGCTTCGTGGAGAAGTTTCCCAATGTGCGGCTCACACTGTTCAACAGCAATTCCGAGGAGGTGGAGCGCGCCTTGGAGGAGCACCGTATCGACATCGGATTGGTCGAGGGCAATATCCGCCGCCCCGATTTGAAATACACGCTGTTTCTGAAGGACGAATTGGTGTGTGTCGTTGCCACGGGCGAGCGGTGGAAGAACTGTGACGAGCTGTCGATTGAGGAGTTCCGCCACGTGCCGTTGGTGTTGCGCGAGAGGGGGTCGGGCACGCTCGATGTGCTGATTTCGGCTCTCGAGAAGTTCAACGTGAAACTTGCCGACCTCAATGTGTCGATGTATCTGGGCAGCACGGAGGGTATCAAACTCTACCTCAAGAACAGCGAGTGTATGGGCGTGGTCTCCGTAAGGTCGATTTCCGAGGAACTCTACTCGGGCAAATTCAAGGTCATAGATGTCGAGGGGCTGGACATGAACCGCGAGTTCAATTTCGTGCAGCTTCACGGGCAGGAGGCAGGCCTTTCGGCAGTGTTCATGAATTTTGCCCATCATTATAACAATAAGTTATAACCCATAAAAAAACGCGATAAAAATTATCCCGAAACATCAATTATCTTCGCAGCGTAAACAACGAAAGATAATCACAAATAAAAATTATTTATATGGTTTCGGTGCTTAATTTCAAGTCAAATCCCAAGTCCACCTATGTGGGTATTTTGGTATTGCTCTCGTTTTTTCTGCTGTCGGATTACATGCCGCTGATCCCCTCGTTGTCGGAGTGGGTAACACCTCCCGTAGCCTTGTTTTTGGGTCTGTGCTTCGCTCTGATTTGTGGTGAGGCTTATCCTGCCTTCAACAAAAAAGCGTCAAAATATCTGTTGCAATATTCGGTCGTTGGACTGGGCTTCGGCATGAATCTCCAAGCCTCGCTGGCATCGGGTAAGGAGGGTATGGAGTTTACGATTGTCTCGGTGGTGGTGACCATGGTGTTGGGTATGCTGATTGGTCGCAAACTATTGAAAATCAATCGTGATACGGCATACCTTGTCAGCTCGGGAACGGCCATCTGCGGTGGTAGTGCCATTGCTGCCGTCGCCCCCGTCATCAAGGCGGACGAGAGCCGTATTTCGGTGGCTTTGGGTACGGTCTTTGTGCTGAATGCCATCGGTCTGTTCCTCTTCCCCGTGTTGGGTCATGCCATCGGTCTCGATGAGCAGCAGTTCGGCACATGGGCAGCGATTGCCATTCACGATACCAGCTCGGTGGTCGGTGCGGCTGCCGCTTACGGTGAAAGAGCCCTGGAGGTGGCAACTACCGTGAAACTGACCCGTGCACTGTGGATTATTCCGCTGGCGTTGGTCTCCTCGGTGATATTCAAGGGTGACGGACGCAAGATTTCCGTGCCTTGGTTTATCCTCTTCTTCATCGTTGCCATTCTGGCGAATACCTACCTGCTGACAGACTATCCCCAAATCGGTTCCGCGATTTCTCATCTGGCACGCAAGAGTCTGATTATAACCATGTTCTTCATTGGTGCATCACTCACTCCCGCGGTGCTGAAAAGCGTGGGTATCAGACCCATGATTCAGGGGGTGATTTTGTGGGTGGGCATCAGCCTGCTGTCGCTGGGTTATATCCTCTGGTGGTAGTCGATGCCGAGAGAAAAATACTTATAGGTTAAAGTTTTGTTAATTAGGTTAGTGCTTAATTGATTCATCGGCCGGTTCGGCGGTGGGGGCTTCGGGTTTATAACCCGAAGCCTTTTTTGTGCGTCGGGAAAAACCAACTTCTGCATGACGGAAAAATCACCACGGAAAATTGGTATTGCGAAGTGCCTGTTTCAGATGTGACTTGTTGTCGGATAAATTGGTCGATATGCCGTCAGAGGGCTTCTGAGTGTAGGTATAAATACTTATTTATGGGAAATAGGGCTGATCGAACGAAATATTTTCCAAGGAATTGACTATTTTTGTAGCTGTTTTGAATTTTAAGACACAAAGATGATAGACTTTTCAGCAATACTTTCGCCCTGCTATCTGCTTGACGAGCAACTTCTCGACGCGAATTTGGCCGTCATCGACAGGGTGCGTAAAGAGTCGGGTGCCGAGATTATCGTGGCACTCAAGGCATGTGCCATGTGGAGTATCTTCCCCAAACTGGCCCGTCACTCCGACGGTGCTACCGCTAGTTCGCTGGCCGAGGCAAGATTGGTCCTCGAGGAGTTCGGACAGAAATCACATACCTATGCTCCCGTCTATACGGATAGAAACATCGACGAGATTTTGCGATGCAGCAGCCATATCACCTTTAATTCGTTGGGTCAGTATCGCCGTTTCGGCGAGCGTGCCCTGGCTCAGGGCTTGTCCTGCGGATTGAGAATCAACCCTGGTTACTCTCCCGTGGAGACCGACATCTACAATCCCTGCGTGGCAGGTTCGCGTCTGGGCGTTGTCCCCGAGCAGCTGCGCGAGTTGCCCGCCGGCATCGAAGGACTCCACTTCCACGTGTTGTGCGAGTCGCGTCCCTGCCACCTGCGTTTGGCACTGGAGGCTGTGGAGAAGAATTTCGGCCATCTGCTCGACCAAATCAAATGGCTCAACATGGGCGGCGGTCATCTGATGACCCATGCCGACTACGACTGTGACGAGCTCATCGCCATACTTCGTGAGTTCAGGGCGCGTCATCCCCACCTGCGTCTCATTCTCGAGCCGGGCAGTGCCTTCACTTGGCGTACGGGATATCTGGTATCGACCGTGGAGGACATCGTCGAGAATGGCGGTGTGAAGACGGCGATGCTCGATGTGTCGTTTGCCTGCCATATGCCCGACTGTCTGGAGATGCCCTACAAACCTGCCATCATTGGTGCTCACGACCCCGAGGAGGGCGAGACCAAGTGGAGAATGGGTGGCACAAGCTGTCTGGCTGGTGACTTCTACGGCGACTGGGCATTTGACCACGAACTGAAAGTGGGTGAGAAAATCGTATTCGAGGATATGATTCACTACACGATGGTCAAGACCACGATGTTCAACGGCGTGCATCACCCCTCGATAGCCATTGCCCACCGCAACGGTGAGGTCGAGATGGTCCGCGAGTTCGGATACGAGGATTTCAAAACACGCATGTCATAAAAACGAAACACTAATTAAATTAACAGATTTATATTGATGGAAAAAATTACCCCCACCTCCTATACACTTGAGTGTGTGGCTACCGGACGTGAATTTGAGGACGAAGGTTGGACCCTTGAAGACCGTTCGTGCAAAACGCCGTCGTTGGTACGCGCTAAATATGCCAAGAAGCAGATAGAGGTTAAATCCGACGAGTACGGACTCTACAAGTTTGCCGACTGGCTGCCCGTTAAACGTATGTTGAGCGGTTCTTCGGCTCCTGTGACCTACAAGAGCAAGGGACTGGCACAGCACCTGGGACTGGAGAATCTCTGGATTACCTTTAACGGTTACTATCCTGCCATCGGAGCGCACATGACTACCTGTTCGTTCAAGGAGACCGAGGCTTATTCGGTTTGTGCCCGTGCCGAGGAGAACGAGGAGCGAGTGTTGGTGGTGGCATCTGCCGGTAATACCGCACGTGCATTTGCCAAGGTATGTTCCGACAACAATATCAAACTGTTGCTCTCGGTACCTACCGACAACCTCGATGCCCTTTGGTTCGAGAAGCCGCTGAACCCCTGCGTGAAGCTGATTGCCTGCGAGAAGGGTGGCGACTACTTCGATGCCATTTATCTGTCAACCCTGGCACTCAAGAGCCCCATGTTCTACAACGAGGGTGGTGCCAAGAACGTGGCACGCCGTGACGGTATGTCGACCACCGTTCTGTCGGCGGTGACTACCATCGGTCAGATTCCCGACTACTATTTCCAGGCCGTGGGTAGCGGTACGGGTGCCATTGCCGCATGGGAAGGCAATATGCGTCTGAAGGAGGATGGCCGCTTCGGTCAGAACACCATGAAACTGATGGTGGCTCAGAACGCACCTTTCGTCCCCATGTTCGATGCATGGAGAGCCGACTCGCGCAAGATGTTGCCCTATGAGGACGACAAGGCACGCCGCGATGCAGAGATTATCGATGCAAAGGTCCTTTCGAACCGTCGTCCTCCCTACGGTATCTCGGGTGGTCTGTACGATGCACTGAAGGCTACCAATGGTGAGGTCTTCGCCGTGACCAACGCTCAGGCTCGCAAGGCACGCCGTCTGTTCAAGGAGACCGAGGGTGTGGATATCTACTCGGCAGCAGGTGTGGCTCTCTCGGCACTGATTAAGGCCGTTGATGACGGCAAGGTCGAGAAGGATGCCTGCATCATGCTGAACATCACCGGTGGTGGTGAGGCTCACTTCAAGGAGGGTAAGGATTTGTGGTATCTCGAACCGAGCCTTACTTTCTCGCTTACGCCCGACGAGACCGATGTGGTCGAGAAGGTCGAGGCACTTTTCAAAGAGGAATAATATCTTTTCCGGATTTGATGCCATGAACAAGAGGGTTCATATATTCAAATTTGCGATATAGTTTCCCACGCAGTACATTCCAAGAGTTCACAGCCGCTCTTGAGATGTACTGCTTTTTTTATTTATGTACCACATTAATCAATTTAACAAGGATGAAAAACACTCTTCCGACTGAAACTCCGTGTTTCAAGCGTTGGGGACGAAAGACCTGGTCGGTCTTTGCAAGCCTTCACCGCGCTGTAACCATCGGAGTCCTCGCGGTGGGGATGTCGATTATCCTGCTGGCGGCAGAAACCGTTTCGGCACACGAAATCGATTCTACACAGGTCATGCGCGAGCTGCGCATCCGTGAGGTCGGTATATCGGGCAGTCAATCCCTGCCTGTGCGAAACATTCAGTCGCAGACACCTCTTTTCAACCGAAAGGTCCAGGCATACGCCCCCGTCCACTCTTTGGAGTCGGCGTTGCGTCTCTCGCCTTCGGTCGATGTCCGCGAACGCGGTGGCAGAGGTACGCAGGCCGACATTTCCGTCCGTGGCGGCTCTTTTGACCAAACCATGGTGCTGCTCAACGGCATCAATTTCACAGATGCCCGTACAGGACATCAGTCTCATGCTATTCCCGTAGATTTTGAAGCCATATCGTCTGTCGAATTGTTGGACGGTATTCCCGGTGTGGGTGCCTACGCCGGAGCTGTGAATATCCGCACACAGCCACTCCTGCCGACCTATCTGAGGTTGGAGGGTTCGGGCGGACAGTACGGCTCGGCATTCGGTCTCCTGTCGGGTGCCGTGACGGCGGGACGATGCTCCGTCTTTGCGGCAGCCTCCTATCGCAAGAGCGACGGCTACCGTCAGAACACCGACTTCGAAAATATCAACGCCTTTCTGCGTGCCGTCTATGATGCACGCCGCGGCGGTGTCTTCGATGTGCAGGTGGGCTATCAGGACAGACAGTTCGGCTCCAACGGCTTCTATGCGGCGTATAATCCCTTGCAGTGGGAGCATACCTCCACGGCACTGACCTCCCTGCGCTGGGTGAAGAGTACCGACCGCTATTCAGTGGGTGCTTCGGCAGGCTACCGCAAGAACTTCGACCGCTACGACTGGACGCGCGGCACGGCGATGAACCGCCACAACACCGACAATGTCGATGTGAAGTTGTGGAGTGACTACCTGTGGCGGTGGGGTAGAACGACCCTGGGCGGTGACTATGCCTTCCACCATATTTATAGTACCAATCTGGGCGAGAAGATGCACCATGCCCACGACTATTACACCCACGCCAAGGCACGCCATATCGGCAATGTATATCTCAATCACGCCGTGTCGTGGCAGAAGGTCGAGGCATCGGCAGCCATAGGTGTCAGCTTCACCCCCTACGGGACAACACCCCTGTGGAATGTGGGTGTGGGCTATGCTCCCGCCGAGGAGTGGCATATCGATGCCGGACTGTCGCAGTCGATGCGCCTGCCCACCTTCACCGACCTTTATTACACCTCGCCTGCCCAAATCAACAACCTTGACCTCACGCCCGAAAAGGCCGTGACCCTCCATCTGGGCGCGGAGTATCGTCGGGGCGTATGGCACGCTTCGCTGTCGGGCTATCACCGCTGGGGTCGCGACATCATCGACCGCGTCATGCGTGAGGATATGGGGAACAAGTGGCACTCCGAGCAGTCGAGCCGACTCAACACTTTCGGGCTGGAATTCCGTGGCGGCTACTCCTCCGAGGAGGGGTGGTTGCGTCAGGTGACCCTCTCCTACGGCTATGTCACCTCTGACAAACGCACCCACCTCATTACCCAAAACTCGATGGATTATATGCGCCACAAGGCGGCATTGAGTGTGGCGGTGCACTTCCTGCGGAATTTCTCGTGGGTGGTCACCGGTTCGGTGTATGACCGCAACGGAGATTATATCTATTACCCCGTTTCGGGCGACTCTTCCACGAGCGAGATTCGCCGCTATAAACCCTATTTTTTGTTGGACAGCCGCCTTTCGTGGGAGAAGGGTATCTGCCGTCTCTATGTCGATGCTTCGAACCTCACGGGGCAGCGATATTGCGACATCGGCGGCATTCCCCTGCCTCGCGAATGGTTCACATTCGGAGCTGCCATAACGATAGGAAAACATATAAAATATAAATAATTTTAATAATTAGGCTGTGACTTTTGCCCGATATCAAAAATGATGTCGGGCGTTTTTTATTTGTGTCATAAATATTCGGAAATAAAATTTATTAATCTTATATTTGATGCTGTGAAACCTTAAAACTCATTTCATATATGGAAAAACGAATCGTGGAGTGTGTCCCTAATTTCAGCGAGGGACGTGACAAGACGGTAATCAATCAAATTACATCGGCTATTGAAGCTGTTTCGGGTGTTAAGATTCTTGATGTGGATCCCGGTGAGGCGACCAACCGTACGGTGGTGACCTTCGTAGGCGAACCCGAAGCTGTTGTTGAAGCAGCCTTCCGCGGCGTGAAACGCGCTTCGGAGGTGATAGATATGCGTAAACACAAGGGTGCTCACCCCCGTATCGGTGCCACCGATGTGTTACCCCTTATTCCTATTTCGGGCATTACTCTGGAGGAGTGTGCCGAACTGGCACGTGCATTGGCAAAACGTATTGCCGAAGAGTTGCAGATTCCCACCTATTGCTATGAGGAGGCTGCCTTCACTCCTGCACGCCGCAATCTGGCAGTCTGCCGTGCCGGCGAGTATGAGGCACTGCCTGCCAAACTCGAAAATCCCGAGTCGGCTCCCGATTTCGGTGCGCGTCCCTACGATGAGATTATCGCACGTGCAGGTGCTACGGTTGTCGGAGCACGCGACTTCCTGATTGCCGTGAACTTCAACCTGAACTCTACCTCTACACGCCGTGCCAATGCCATTGCATTCGATGTCCGCGAAAAGGGACGTCCCATGCGCGAGGGCGGTACGCTGACGGGTAAAATCCTCAAGGACGAGAACGGTAAGACCATCATGCAACCCGGTACACTGAAGGGTACGAAGGCTATCGGTTGGTACATCGAGGAGTACGGCATTGCACAGGTATCGATGAACATCACCAATATGTCTGCCACACCGCTCCATGTCGCATTCGACGAGGTCTGCCGCAAGGCCGATGCCCGCGGTTTGAGAGTCACGGGTACAGAGATTGTGGGTCTTGTTCCCAAACGTGCGTTGATGGAGGCCGGCCGCTACTTCCTCAAGAAGCAGCAGCGCTCGGTGGGTATCTCCGAGGAGGAGATTATCCGCATGGCCATCAAGTCGATGGGTCTCGATGATTTGCGTCCGTTCAATCCTCGCGAGAAGGTTATCGAATATCTGTTGGAGGGCGAGCCTACGGGCAAACGCCTTATCGACCTCACTTGCAAGGGCTTTGCCGTAGAGACTGCCAGCGAATCGCCTGCTCCGGGCGGAGGTTCTATCTCGGCTTATATGGGTGCTCTGGGCGCAGCCCTCGGAACGATGGTGGCGAACCTGTCGGCACACAAACGCGGATGGGACGACCGCTGGGAGGAGTTCTCCGACCATGCCGAGCGCGGACAGCGTATCATGGCCGAGTTGCTGCATCTGGTCGATGAAGATACAGCGGCATTCAACCGCATCATGGATGTGTTCGCCATGCCGAAGAAGACCGATGCCGACAAGGTTGCACGTGACGAGGCGATGGAGAGCGCAACACTCTACGCTACCGAAGTACCCTTGCGCACGATGAAGGCTTCGATGGAGGTCTTCCCGCTGGTGAAGGCGATGGCCGAGGAGGGTAACCCCAATTCTGTATCGGATGCCGGTGTCGGTGCTTTGGCTGCACGCAGTGCCGTGATGGGTGCTTGTCTGAATGTGAAAATCAATGCTGCCGGACTCAAGGACCGCGCAAAGGCCGACGAGTTGGTGGGCGAAGCCGAGGCATTGGTAGTCGAGGCACGTAAACTGGAGGAGGAAGTTCTCCATATTGTAGAACAGAAAATCAAATAGAGCCATGACACTTCAAGAGTTTCAAGATGATATTCGCGCCGGTATTCCCGACCGTCTTCCAGCCGTAAAACCCTACGACAAACAGATTAACCATGCACCGCGCCGCAAGGATATCCTCTCGGAAGAGGAGAAGGTGCTGGCACTGAAGAACGCCCTCCGCTACTTCCCGCAGAAGCACCACGCCGTGCTGGCCAAGGAGTTCGCCGAGGAGTTGGAGAAGTACGGACGAATCTATATGTATCGCTTCCGTCCCGACTATGAGATGTATGCCCGTCCCATCGAGGAGTATCCTGCGCGTTGCAAGCAGGCGGCAGCCATCATGCTGATGATTCAGAACAACCTCGACAAGGCGGTGGCACAACACCCTCACGAGTTGATTACCTACGGTGGTAACGGTGCCGTGTTCCAGAACTGGGCACAGTATCGTCTGACGATGAAATACCTCTCGGAGATGACCGAGAACCAGACATTGGTGATGTATTCGGGTCACCCGATGGGACTCTTCCCGTCGCACCCCATGGCACCGCGTGTAGTGGTGACCAACGGTATGGTGATTCCCAACTACTCGAAGCCCGATGACTGGGAGCGTTTCAATGCGCTGGGCGTGTCGCAGTACGGTCAGATGACCGCAGGTTCTTATATGTATATCGGCCCTCAGGGTATCGTTCACGGTACGACCATCACGGTGATGAATGCCGCTCGCAAACGCTTCAACAAGGAGCGCAAGGATGCACGCGGTATGTTGTTCGTCACTTCGGGTCTGGGCGGTATGTCGGGTGCACAGCCCAAGGCAGGTAACATATCGGGTGTGGTCTCGGTGGTTGCCGAAATCAACCCCAAGGCTGCACAGAAGCGTTACGACCAGGGTTGGGTCGATGAGCTGCACACTTCGCTCGATGAACTCATCGGCAGAATCCGCAAGGCGGTGGCCGACAAGGAGATTGTCTCGCTGGCGTATGTGGGCAACGTGGTAGACCTGTGGGAGCGACTGGCCAAGGAGGAAATCAATGTCGATTTGGGCTCCGACCAAACTTCGCTGCACAATCCGTGGGCCGGTGGTTACTATCCCGTGGGATTGAGCTACGAGGCATCGAACAAGATGATGACCGAAGAGCCTGTCCGCTTCAAGGAGTGCGTGCAGGAGTCTTTGCGCCGTCAGGTCGATGCCATCAACAAACTCACCGCGCGTGGTATGTACTTCTTCGACTACGGCAACGCCTTCCTTTTGGAGGCTTCGCGTGCCGGTGCTGCCGTGATGGGCGAGGGCGGACGCTTCCGCTATCCTTCCTACGTGCAGGACATCATGGGCCCGATGTTCTTTGACTACGGCTTCGGACCTTTCCGCTGGGTATGTACTTCGGGCAAACCCGAGGATTTGGCAGAGACCGACCGTCTGGCTGCCGAGGTGATGGAAGAGATTCGAAAGACCGCTCCCGATGAAATCAAGGGTCAGATGGAAGACAACATCCATTGGATTAAGGAGGCTGCCAAGAATAAATTGGTCGTAGGTTCGCAGGCTCGTATTCTCTATGCCGATTGCGAGGGTCGTACCAAGATTGCACTGGCCTTCAACGAGGCAGTCAAGAACGGCAAACTTTCGGCTCCCGTCGTGCTGGGTCGTGACCACCACGATGTGTCGGGTACCGATTCTCCCTATCGTGAGACCTCGAACATTTACGACGGTTCGAACCGCACAGCCGACATGGCCATTCAGAATGTCATCGGTGACTCGTTCCGCGGTGCTACATGGGTATCTATCCACAACGGTGGCGGCGTAGGCTGGGGCGAGGTCATCAACGGTGGTTTCGGTATGGTGGTCGATGGTACTGCCGAAGCAGAGACCCGCATCCGCGAGATGTTGTTCTGGGATGTGAACAACGGTATTGCACGCCGCAGCTGGGCGCGTAACGATGGCGCGATGTCGGCCATTCGCCGCGAAATGGAGCGCACACCCGGACTCAGGGTGACACTCCCGAACATGGCCGACGTGGAGCTGATTCGTTCGGCATTGAAACACTAAATCCTACACCTTAAAACTTCAACGAACATGAAAATTCATTATATATCGGCCGAGCATCTCTCCATTGAGCACGTAGGCGAGATTTTGGAGAAACACATGCAGCTCAAATTGAGCGATGACGCACGCGCACGCATCAAGAAGTGCCGTGACTATCTCGACCGCCGCATGGAGAATCAGGACAAACCGATTTACGGTATCACCACCGGTTTCGGTTCATTGTGCAACATCTCCATCGACAAGGAACAGCTTTCGCAGTTGCAGAAGAATCTGGTCATGTCGCACTCCTGCGGTACGGGTGACCGTGTGCCCAACGAGATTGTGAAGCTGATACTTCTGCTTAAGATTCAATCGCTCTCCTACGGACACTCGGGTGCCTGTGTGGAGACGGTCGAGCGACTGATTGATTTCTTCAACAACGATATTCTGCCCGTCATCTACCAGCAGGGTTCACTCGGTGCTTCGGGTGACCTCGCACCGCTGGCTCACATGAGCCTGCCGTTGCTGGGATTGGGCGAAGTGGAGTATAAGGGCGAAAGACGCCCCTCGGCAGAGGTACTCAAAGAGTTCGGCTGGTCGCCGCTCACCCTCCACTCCAAAGAGGGTCTGGCACTGTTGAACGGTACGCAGTTTATGAGTGCCTTTGGCGTGTGGTCGCTGCTCAAGGCGCGCCGTCTGAGTGCATGGGCGGACAACATCGGTGCGATGTCGCTGGACGCTTTTGACGGCCGTATTGATGCCTTCTGTGATGAGGTGCATCAGGTGAGAGCCCACCACGGACAGATTGCCACGGCAGCCAACTTCCGCCGCCTGCTGGAGGGTAGCGAGATTGTAGCCCGCCCCAAGCAACATGTGCAGGACCCCTATTCGTTCCGTTGCATTCCGCAGGTTCACGGTGCTTCGAAAGACACCATCGACTATGTGGAGAGTGTGCTGACCACCGAGATTAACTCCACGACCGATAATCCGACCGTCTTCCCCGATGAGGACTTCATCGTTTCGGCAGGTAACTTCCACGGTCAGCCCATTGCTCTTGCCATGGACTTCCTCGCCATTGCTCTTGCCGAGTTGGGTAACATCTCCGAGCGCCGTATCTACAAGCTCATTGCCGGAAGTCGCGGTCTTCCCAGCTTCTTAGTAGCTAAACCGGGCTTGAACAGCGGATTTATGATTCCCCAATACTGCGCTGCCTCTATTGTCAGCCAGACCAAGGGACTCTGTATGCCCGCTTCGGTGGATTCCATTCCCTCGTCACAGGGTCAGGAGGACCACGTGAGCATGGGCTCGAATGCCGCGACAAAACTCTACCGTGTGGTGCTCAACACCGAACGTGTGCTGGCTATTGAGTTGTTCAACTCGGCACAGGCACTGGAGTTCCGCCGTCCGTTGCACTCGTCACCCATCATCGAGCAGCTCTTTGCCGACTACCGTAAGGTCGTTCCCTTCATCGGTGACGATGAGGTGATGTATCCTCATATCGAATCGTCTGTTCAATTCCTGCGCCATGAAAATGCTCGTTAAAAATATCGGCAAGCTGGTGGGGATTGAGCGCGAGGGCAGATTGCGTCTCTCCGGTGAGGAGATGGCGCACCTCGAGACGCTCGACAACGCCTGGCTGCTGGTCGAGGGCGACCGCATCAAAGCGTTCGGCAGTATGGACGACTTCGTTCCCAAGGCCGACACGGTTGTCGATGCCGAGGGCGGTATGCTTTTCCCGTCGTTCTGCGACTCGCATACCCATCTGGTCTATGCCGGCAGCCGCGAGCAGGAGTTCCTCGATAAGATTAACGGTTTGAGCTATGCCGAAATTGCCAAGCGCGGTGGCGGGATTCTCAACTCTGCTGACCGACTCCATGCCACCAGCGAGGAGGAGCTCTATCGCCAGGCGATGGAACGTATCCGCGAGATTATCTCCATGGGTACGGGCTGTGTGGAGATTAAGAGCGGTTACGGACTCACTACCGAGGACGAGTTGAAGATGCTGAAGGTCATTCGCCGTATTCGCGAGACGACACGCCTCGAAGTGAAGGCTACCTTCCTCGGAGCGCACGCCGTGGCACGCGACTACATCGGCCGTCAGTCGGAGTATGTCGATAAGGTGTGCGAGGAGATGATTCCTGCCGTTGCCGAGGCGCAGCTGGCTGAATTTGTCGATGTCTTCTGCGACAAGGGATTCTTCACCGTCGAGGAGACCGCTCGAATCATGGAGACGGGTAAGAAGTACGGTATGCGTGCCAAAATCCACGCCAACGAGCTGGCCGCTTCGGGCGGTGTGCAGATAGGTGTGAAGTATGGTGCGCTGTCGGTCGACCACCTCGAAAGTTCGGGTGTGGAGGAGATTGAAGCCCTGAAGGGCAGTGATACGATGCCCACCTTGCTTCCCGGTGCCGCGTTCTTCCTCGGCATGACCTATCCACCTGCACGCGAGATGATGCGTGCCGGTCTGGCGGTGGCTTTGGCCTCGGACTACAACCCAGGTTCTTCGCCGTCGGGCAATATGCGTATGGTGGCATCGCTGGGTGCTATACGTATGCGTATGACCCCTGCCGAAGCCCTCAATGCCGCCACCCTCAATGGTGCATACGCCATGGGCGTGAGCAAGGACTACGGTTCTGTGTCGATGGGTAAGGTTGCCAACTTCTTCATCACCAAACCCATGCCATCGGTCGAGTTTTTCCTCTATGCTTATCAGACGCCGCTTATCCGCCGTGTCTTCCTGCACGGTGTGGAGCAGCCGATGCAATAGCGAGAAGCGTATAAATGAGAAGCGCCTGCACGGTAATTCGTGCAGGCGCTCTTTTTTTGCGCGGGGGTTATAGAATTCCGCCGCCCTGTTGTTGGGGTGCGCTCTTGATGTCGTCGTTCACAATGCTGCGACGTGTGCGCTTCACGCCCACACCCTGCTTGCCGAAGTGGTAGGTGAGACCTATGCGGAACATTCGGGTGTCGGGTATGACGGTCTTCTCCCAACCGCTGTATTCGGGATTGACGAAACGGCTTTCGAATACCGACTCCTTGGAGAAGAGCTTGTCGACCGAGAGGGTGAGCGTAAATATCTTTTTCAGCAGTTTCTGCTGGAGGGTGAAGGTGTACATGGTGTTGTAGTGGGTCGATTTGCTGTCGAGACTCATGTTGCCGTTCGCACCGTAGGGAAACAGCACGAAGGTGGTGATGAAACGACACTCCTTCCACATCGCAATGTCGGCATTGAGCGACTGCGTGGTCAGCCATTGACCGATGCTGATGCCGGCAGCCGTGTGCTCCGTGCAGCTGTATCCGCCGGAGAGGTTGTAGCTGAAGTTGAACTTCTCCGAGGGGCGGAACGACAGGTTACCCGACAGGGTCACACTGCGGTAGCGCGCACGGTTGTCAATCGTGGTGACGGTCTTTCCTGCATCGTTGAGCGTCTTGTAAAAGAGACTGACATTGTCGGAGAGCGAGTAGTTGGCACTGAGATTGATGCTCCACTTGTTGGCGAAGTGGGAGTAGTTGAATAGGAACGAATGCTCGGTGCAGGCCTCCAGATGGGGATTGCCATAGTAGATGTCGGTGGGCGTCTCCGTCACGGCAGGCGACAGCTCGTTGATGCCGGGGCGTTGCAGTCGCTGGGTGTAACTCAGGGTGAGTATGTGTGACGGTTCGGGCGTGTAGGTGAGGTTGATGTAGGGTATGAAGTCAAACTGACGGTTTTTGAACGAGTAGGGCGCGTGGTCGTTATCCTCGGCACGGGCGTTGTTCCATGTGCGCTCCATACGCGCACCGAGTCGTCCCGACCAGTGGGTGAATTGCCAGCCGTAGCCCGTGTAGAGTGCCAGTATGTGCTGGCGGTACTTCATCAGCGAGAAGGGCGAGTCGGGGAGGGGCAAATCGTTGGCATCGAAGATTTGCGAGCGCATGGGTGATGAGTTGTAGCGGTAGATGTGTTTCAATCCTGCCTCGATGCTGTGGTGTTCACCCAGAGGATTGGTGTAGTCGGCTTGAAAACTGTTGGCGTGGTAGCGCGTGTCGGTCGTCTGATGTTTGGTGTAGTTGTAGCTGCCGCTGTACTGCTCTATGGAGATGTTGTCCGTGGGGTTGATTTCGTACTGCTCCGAGAGGGTGAGGGTGTGCCCCGCCTTGCCCAGATTGTGCTCGTAGTTGAGCGTAAAGGTAGCTCCCTGATGGTCGAACTTACCCCATGAGGGGGATTCGAAACGGCGCAACGGTTGGTGTTGGGCGTTCTCCATGACGGTCAGTGAATGCATGTCATTCTTGCCACCGCCGTTCCAATACATGGTCTCGAAAGTGAGGAGGTTGAGCGTGTCGGGCTGGTAACTCATGTAGACATTGAAACCTGCATTGTCCCACAAGGATTTCATCTTCGACTCCATGCTCTCGTAACGCTCCTCAAGCGAGGGCCGGTCTTTCCACGAGGCGTGATTTATGTTGTATCCGCCATTGCCCCACCAGCCCTGTGTGCTGACAGCCACCTTTTCGGCCTGCATGGCAAGGCTGGCACTGCCGTATTCGTTCACGGGATTGTCCGATAACATGACGGTCTGCGAGAGCGAGCCGTTGATGCCGAAATCCTGCTTGTTCTTTTGGGTGATAATGTTGATGACGCCGCCCGTACCCTCTGCATCGTATTTGGTCGAGGGGTTGGCGATGACCTCTATACGGCTGATTTGCGAGGCAGGCATGCTCTGTATGATGTCCTTGAGATTGTTGTTGAAGGCTGCCGAGGGGTGTCCGTTGAGCAGCACCTTGAAGTTGCTCTTGCCGTTGAGCAACACGTTGCCCTCACCGTCTATCGACAGCTGTGGCACTTTGCGAATGATGTCCTGCAAGGTCGAACCTTCGGCCTGCGGGTCATCCTCCACCGAGTAGGCGATTTTCTCGGCTGTGGCGGTCACAATGGGCTTCTGTACCTTGATGACCACATCTTTCACTTCGATGCCCTGCGAGAGGTGAAGGTCGCCCAAATCCATATTTTGGGAGGAAACCTCTATCTCCTGTCGAAGGGTGTTGTAGCCGACCATCGTCACCGACAACGTGTATCGGCCATGCCGGACAGCCTCTATTCTGAAACGCCCGTCCTCAGCCGTTCCCGTGGCATTAAGGAGCGTGGAGTCGCGGTAGAGGGCCACGGTGGAGTAGGCGACAGGCGAGTGGGTGTCGGCTTCGAGAATGCGCCCGCGGAGGGTCGAGAGTGTCTCGGCGGACTGGGCAAATGCTCCGGTCAGTGTGGTGACGACCATGAGCAGAGAGAGTAACATACGGTTCATAGTGGTGTAATTGTTTGCAGTGTATGTGTATTAGTTTTGTAGTACACTGCAAATGTAAAAAAGAAATTATGGACTTCAAAATTTTTGTCGCAAAATTTTTCGTGTGACGGAAAGAGTGTACGAAGAGGTTTTCTTCCCTCCGTTCCCGATTTTACGCCACAGATGTGCGTATATTCGGGCTTTTTCATTAATTTTGTCTTCCTAACAGAAACAGATTAGAATGATTACATACCTTCAAGTTGATAAACTGACCAAGACCTTCGGCGACATGGTGCTCTTCGAGAACATCACCTTCGGCGTGGCACAGGGTCAGAAGATAGGTCTTATCGCCAAGAACGGAACGGGTAAAACCACTCTGCTCAATGTCCTCGCCGGCAAGGAGGATTACGATTCGGGCGAGGTGGTCTTCCGCAACGATTTGAGAGTGGGGTATCTCGAGCAGTCGCCCACCTATCCCTCCGACATCACCGTTCTTCAGGCGTGCTTCCATTCCGAGAATGAGACCGTGAAGCTCATTGCCGAATACGAGGAGGCGATGGCGAGCGGCGACAACTCTCATCTGGAGGATATTCTCTCGCGTATGGACGCCCTCAAGGCTTGGGACTACGAGCAGCGCGCCAAACAGATTCTCGGCCGACTGAAAATCTACAACCTCGACCAGAAAATCGGCGAACTGTCGGGCGGTCAGCTCAAACGTGTGGCTTTGGCCAACGTGCTGATTATGGAACCCGAACTCATCATTCTCGACGAGCCGACCAACCACCTCGATTTGGAGATGACCGAATGGTTGGAGGAGTACCTCGGCAGAGCCAACATCAGTATTCTGATGGTGACTCACGACCGCTATTTCCTCGACCGTGTGTGCAGCGAGATTATCGAAATCGACAACCGTCAGATTTACTCCTATAAAGGCAATTACAGCTACTACCTCGAGAAGCGTCAGGAACGTATCGATGCCGCCAATGCCGAGGTCGAGCGCGCCAACAACCTCCTGCGCAAGGAGCTGGACTGGATGCGCCGTCAGCCGCAGGCACGCGGTACGAAGGCCAAATACCGTATCGATGCCTTCTACGATTTGGAGAAGAAGGCGCACCAGACGCGCGAGAGCGGTAATGTAAATCTCGATGTGAAGGCTTCTTACATCGGTAAAAAGATATTCGAGGCGGTAGATGTCTGCAAGAGCTTCGGCGACTTGAAAATCACCGACCACTTCAACTACCTCTTTTCGCGCTACGAGAAGATGGGTATCGTGGGCAACAACGGTACGGGCAAATCCACCTTCATTAAGATGCTGATGGGCGAGGTGGCTCCCGACAGCGGTCATTTCGATGTCGGCGAGACGGTGCGTTTCGGCTATTACAGTCAGGAGGGCCTGAAGTTCGATGACAACATGAAGGTGATAGATGTGGTGCAGGCCGTGGCGGAATATGTCGATTTGGGCAACGGACAGCGACTCAGCGTCTCGCAGTTCCTCAGCCACTTCCTCTTTACTCCCGACAAGCAGCACAACTACATCTATAAGTTGAGCGGTGGCGAGAAACGCCGTCTTTACCTCTGCACCGTGCTGATGCGCAATCCCAATTTCCTGGTACTCGATGAGCCGACCAACGACCTCGACATCGTGACGCTCAATGTCCTGGAGGAGTATCTGCGCAACTTCAAGGGGTGTCTGATTGTCGTTTCCCACGACCGTTACTTTATGGATAAGGTGGTCGATCACCTGCTGGTCTTCAAGGGCAATGCCGAAATCAAGGACTTCCCCGGCGGATATACCCTCTACCGCGAGTGGCGTGAGGAACAGGAGCAGCTGCAACGTGAGAAGGAGGCGGAAGCGAATACCCGTCAGAAGGCGGCAACGCCCAAACCGTCACGCCATGAGAACGATGTGAAGAAGCGACTCACCTTCAAGGAGCGTAAGGAGTTCGAAGCATTGGGTGATGAGATTCCGAAGCTCGAAGCCGAGAAAGCCACTTTGGAGCAGGAGATGTGCAGCGGTACACTCTCGCCCGATGATTTGATGACCAAGTCGCAGCGTATCGCGGTCTTGATTGACGAAATCGATGAAAAGAGTATGCGCTGGCTGGAGTTGAGCGAGTGGGCCTAACCTGCTGTCAGACGATACAAAAAGCGGAAACAATCCTTGGAGGGGTTGCTTCCGCTTTTTTGTAGGATTAGGTGTCGGCTACTCGTGACAGAGATGCTCGTAAGCCGCTCTCAAAGCCGTGGAACAGCTGCATTCGGGGGCGTATTCGATGATGCTCTGACAATGGATTTGTGCATCGACCAGCGTGCGGTCGAAGGGCAGGCGCGCGATAATCTCCACACCCAAATCCTTGCAGAGAGCGGCAATGTCGGCAGAGTTCTGCTCGTTGATGTCGCATTTGTTGATGATGACACTCACCGCATCGCAGAACGACGACGCCACCTTGTAGGCACGCCGAAGGTCGGATATGCCGGAGAGGGTCGGCTCGCAGACGATGACCACACGGTCCACGCCCGTCACGGTGGAGAGCACGGGACAGCCGATGCCCGGAGGTCCGTCCAGGATTTGCAGGGTGATGTTCTCCTGCGTCATCTTGTCGTCGGCAATGCTGCGCAGACGGGCAATCATCTTGCCCGAATTATCATCTCCCGGATGCAGGTCGCCGTGTATCAGTATGCCGTGGGCGAAGTCGGAGGTGTAGATGCGACTCTCCGCCACGGGGGTGAGGGTGATGGCCTCCTGGGGGCAGATATGTTCGCAGAGTCCGCACGCCTCACACAACAGCGGATTGGCCTCCGAGACGCCTTGCGAATTGATGTGCAGTGCATCGTAGGTGCAGTTGCTGATGCACACACCGCAACCGATGCAGCGGTCGGGGTCTACCGTGTGTCGCTCGCCCGACGAGAACTCCTCGCTGTGCAACACCTTGTGCTCGAACAGCAGGGGCAGGTTCGATGCATCGACATCGCAATCCACGGCTACAACCCTTTGTGCTAAAGAGATGAATGCTGCCGTGACGCTCGATTTGCCGCTGCCGCCTTTACCGCTAATGATGGCTATCTTCATGGGGAATGATTTGTTGGAGAAGTTGGTGCATCAACTCCTCGATTTGTGGGAGGTGTACCGCGACAATCTCGCCCTGTGCATAGAGCGATGCGATGTCGTGGGAGTAGGGTATTTCTGCCCATACGGGAATGTTCTCCTCCGCGAGCCACTCCTTCATCTGTCTGAAACCCAAATCCGCACGGTTGATGACCACGCCGAACGACTTGCCCATCTGACGCAGTACCTCGACGGTGTGTTTCAAATCGCTCAATCCGAAGGGCGTGGGCTCGGTGATGAGAATCACACGGTCGGCATCGCTCACCGTATTGACAAAGGGACACGAACAGCCCGGAGGTGCGTCCAGCAGGAGATAATCCGCTTCCGACTTTGCACCTCTGAAGATGGCATCGCGAATGACGCGCACGGGGGAGTGCTCGCCCTCGTTGAGTCGTGCCTCGTAGAGCGTAGGTTGCTCATCGCCGTAGGTGGTCACCTTGCCGATGACCTTCCAGCCGCGCTTGAACGCCTGTTGCGGACACTCCACCAGACAGGCTCCGCAACCGTGACAGAGGTCGGGCAGCAGCTTGATGTAGTGCAGTTTGGGAATGCAGGTGATGGCGTTGAACTTGCATACGTCGGCACATCGCGCGCAGTAGACGCACTTCGAGGTGTCGATTTCGGGACATAGCACTCTCACGGGGCTTTCGTCCTGCACCGCTCCGTGTATAAAGACAGAAGCATTTGGAACTTCTGCGTCACAATCCACTGTCGCAACGCGGAGTCCCAAGTGCTTCATGACATAGTAGAGGTTGGACGTTAAGAAGGTCTTTCCCGTGCCGCCCTTGCCACTTGCTATGGCTATTTTCATTAATGGTCGCAAGTGTTGGCCGTGGTTTGAAGTGTGCCGTTGAGATAATCCTCAGCTACCTTGCGGGGCAACTCCGAAGGACCGCCCACGATAATCTCCACACCGTTCTCGGCAAAGAGATTGCGTGCACGCTGACCCATACCGCCGGCAATAACCAATGTGCCTCCATGCTCCTTCACCCACTTGGGATAGAGTCCGGGCTCATGCTCGGGAGGGGTCTGCATGTGCTCCTCGATGATTTTCTTGTCTTCAACCGATGCGAAGTAGAATTCCTCGCAGTGTCCGAAATGAGAACTCAATACACCGTCAGTTACGGGAATTACGATTGTCTGTTTCATGTGTGAATGTGTTTTGATTTGTTGTCGATTTAGTGGTTGAGCAAAGCGGTGATTTCCTTCACGCTTTTCTCCTCTTTGAATATGACCATCTGAATGTTCAGGTCGTTGAGCATGTTCTTGATTTTGAATCCGAACTCTCCCGATACCACCTTGCCCACCTCACGGTTGGCGATGATGGCTACGGCAGCCGGACCGGCACCCTCCGCCGCATTGTGGGCGGTGTTCTCCACGAACTCCAGCGAGTGGTCCTCGGTATTGTAGATGGCAAAATAGGCACAACGGCCGAAACGCTGGTCGATAAGTGCGTCCGCGTTGTTCTCGCGGCAGGTGATTGCTACTTTCATATCTTTGCTGAATTTATTTGTTCTCTTCGTGTGAGGGGCGGTGGGCGCAGGCGCGGCGTCTGCAACCTCTCTTGGGGGTGTCGGTCGGCAGTGACATTTTCAATTCACCGGCCGACAGCGCAGTGGGGGTGTTGTTCTCCAAATAGGGAACAGACTCAGTAGCCTCACCCTCACAGTCGGGCAGGGTGTAGCGCGATATGCGCTCGCTACCGCACAGCGCACAACACGTTGCCTCCTTGCCTTCCGAGGAGAAGAGGGCGTGACACTCCTCGCAGACATACCAGTTGCCGTCGATTTCCACCTTGCCACCCTCGATGATGATGTTGCGCCCCTCGATGAATGCCTTGGCGATTTTCTCCCTCGCACTCTTGTAAATACGTGTGAAGGTGGGGCGCGATACTCCCATGATGGCGGCCGATTCGCAGTGGGTGTGCTTCTCGTAGTCGTTGAGTCGGACGGACTCGTACTCCTCGTAGTGGAGAAATACCCCTTCGCTGTCCGCGTTTTTGGTCTGACCGCCGTAGGGACGGAAACCCGATACCGTGGGCATGAAGGATATTTTGCGTATGTTTTTGGGTCTGCCTTTCATGGTCTGAGTGTGAATTACAATGCAAATATATGAACAATGGTTCATAATATCAAGTTCCGACCGAATTATTTTCGGTCGGAACTGACGGAAAATGGTTTGCGGTTCACACGATTGATATGGAGCAGGTTTGTTAATGTCGATATTTTTTGCAAATATTGTATATCCTTTGTGGAGAGCTACCGTGTGGTACATTTTACAGAAAATGAATTTGTAGAGATGATGAAGCGAGTGATGATTGCGTTCTTTACGTTGGTGTCGCTGACGCTGAGCGCACAAGAAAAATATCCGATACCTGTGGTCGATTCTCTGCTTCAGCGGGCATATACCATCGACCAGTCGGTGCGTCTTGAACTCTCCGACCTCCAGCCGAGAGCCAATAACCGGGGCTATACCTCTGCGGTTGTAGATTCTTTGGTGATGCTGACGGAACGAATGGAACAAATCGATAGAGAGAATACGGCCTTGGTGACCGCTGTTCTGAAAGAGGGCTGGCCGAAGGGCTTGCACCCCGAATCCTATCACGCCATCTGGATAATTGTGGACCATGCCGATGTGAAAACACAGCGGAAACTCTCCTCTCGGCTGGAAGAAGCGGCCGATAGGGGAGATATTCAAAAGTCAGATTGGGCAACCTTCAAGGACAGAATGTTGATGAATAGCGGACGGCCGCAGATTTTCGGTACGCAATCCCATTTCGTTGTGGAGGAGGGCAAGATGACCATCTACATTTGGCCGGTCAAGCAACCTGCTCTTCTGAACGAGCTTCGTGCCACTGTCGGACTTTCGCCCATCGAGGAGTATGTGCAAACGCTCAAATCCCATTCTGGTACCCAGGTGATTTACGACCCGACGATAACGGTTCGACAACTCAAAAGACAAATGCGGGAGAATAGGATAGTAGCGGATTGATGAAATACCGCAAAATAATAGCGCGACTAATTGATTTGCAATTAGTCGCGCTATTATTTCTTAACGTAATCGAATTAGGCCTCACAAACCACAGCACAATAAAACAGCAAGGCGATGAACAAACATTTTGTTCATCGCTTTGTTGTCAATTATTTAACCCGGTTAAAGGCTATTAATACTCTTCCTCGTTGAAGAAATTTATATACATTGATTATCAATATATTATATCAAAATCAATGAATTTTGCGCAAACAAACCGCACCGTCTGAGACGGGCTGAGGCGATGGGAGGAAATGGTGGACAAACAAACACATCTTACAAAAATGTGTTATGGTAAGATCTTGCTTATATCTCAGCAAAGCACTGATACAAATTATTGAAATCTGAAATTTCAATAACATCAAGCCCTAATTGTTCGAGGAAAAATTTCTTGCCATCAGATATCTTATTACCTATATACCATCCTTTTAATCTTATATTATACATTTGACCATACTTAGCGCGTTGAATGAGCAACCATCGTAAAAATACCTCATTCTCTTCAAGTGCAAGACCAAAAATGAATAAATCCCTATTAAATATCACATGTAGCCAAGTGTTGCCACCAATCCAGTTATATTGATTCTTTCCAGCGAATAATTCATTGAACCCATTACTTTGTATCATTTTACGAGCTCGCTCTACGCAACCCATATAGTCGCTTAATCCTAATCTTATACTTCTTGGATAGTCTGTCAACCCGTTAATATGCCATATACCAAACCCATCTAAAGGATTTTCTATTTCCTCTGTTCCATAGTATACATTCCATGGATAAAAATCAGTAAACTTATATTGCTTCCTGTTTGGAGATAGTATGCGTCGTTTAGCCATTATAGATTTTCCAATATAAACATCAAAATTTGTTGTAAGAATAGGTGACTCAAATTCCTTAATCTTTGTAATCAGAGCACTCAAATTATATTTTTGCTTATCTGGAAATCTACTGGCAACGTTCTTTTTTATTGAATTTTTCAAGATTTGCTGTTTGGCACTATTAGAAAATAATCCCATTACAATTTGCGCGCAGTCTTGATCCGACAAGGAATCTGTATTTTCATAGTTCTGGGTACAAATGTTTCTACAAGTAGCCAAATATTCTTTATTGGCATTATTAAACTGATCAATTTGTACTCTGTCTATATTATTAATATCAAATTTTGCTGGAGGTAATTTAAAGGCAAAATCAAGCATTTTTTTATATGCTGATACATCTATCTTTTTATCTTTTATCTCATTTGCAATTCTTTTTAGCCTATCTTCATACGATATATTCGGTCTGAGTATAATCAACTCTATTATATCATAAAACTCTGTGAACGATATCCCAGCTGGAATTTCTTCTTGTTTACCTGTATACTCTTTCCATAAATCTTCTAGCAATTTTTTCCAAGGTATATTGCAATCTTTATATTGATAATGAATACCATTCCCAATTAAAAAAGCAACTGGCTTTATGTTTATCAAGTATAGTTCTAATTCTAGAAATGTTATTTTCATCAGTATTAATAGAATTCATATGCTTAGCTTTATGGATATCAACAAATTATTATATTCGATCAAAGAACCCTTCGTATTCTTCATCTATAATCTTCCATTCCCTGTTTTACATCCTCCAACACGAATTATTTTACCTAAGTCTTGGAGTCGTTTTAGATATTTTTGCACCTAACGTGTAGACAAACTCATATTTACACCCATCTGTTCCGCACTAATTTGTGGATTGGTAGAAATCAATTTATAGATTTGCCAACCTGCTTTTACGAATTCTTTTGTGAACTTTGATGATGCTTTTACGAACTCTTTTACGACTATTTCTCCGTTGCCTTGTACGAACTCCTGTATTGAAGGAACACCATTAGGCGTTATTTCGCCAATGATATCATCCTCATAGTTCAAATTCCAAAGCGTCACATGAAACTCAGAAGCATTGGACATAAAATCCAGAACACGATAAGCTATATGCTGTTCATATTGTCGGTAGGTATTTATAATCTTCTTCATTCCGCTACCTCGTTTTTCCATGAGACCCAGGCGACTGAAGAAATCAGCCTATAGAGGATTCCGTATTACCTGCAATTTGAACTTTGCCATCGGTTTCTGTGAGTTCATTAGTTTTTAGCATTGTTTTGTAAACACTCTGAAGAGAGGTTGTAATATTCTCTCCTGTTCGTTTGAAGCCAAATTCTCGCGCTACGACAATGAACAGATCATCAGGAGTGATACCATAACTATTGGTTACTATTACCTTCATCGCCAAGGCTAATTCTTCGTCGCAGATATATGCGATTGGACGGATATAATCATCTTCAGGATTTGGAATTCTTACTCTTATTTCGTCAAAACCGGCTATCCTCACGAATTCTTTTTTATCAACTGAGATTTTACCTTTCAAGTAATGCTTAAATATGAAACTAGTTTCATTTCGCACAACAGAGGTAACCTTTTGTCTGCCAAATAATGGAGCAACTCTACGGCATAACTCTTCAAAATGTATTGGCTGTTCTTTCGAAATAACATTAAAAATGGCTTCATTTATTTCTGCGGCTCCCTCTTCTCCAAAAGGATTTGCACGTTCATACAAGTCAAAACCATATCCTGGCTCCGGACTTTCCGTTGGCTCTATAATCTCCTCAATATCAAATGGAGGTATGACAGACTGCTCTATTTGACAGTTCTCGACAATATCAGCCTCCAATGCTTTTTCAATAGCACTAACGAGTTTTTCTTCTTCTGTTGTCTGGTCTTTTATCCAGTCGGTTGACCATATGCGATATATAGTCCATCCCATATCTTCAAGTATGGTCTGACGCAGTCTATCCCTTTCTCGTGCAGTCCTTGCACTATGATAGGTTGCTCCATCGCATTCGATTCCAATGGCAAATCTACCCGTATTGATTGGGTCTTTGATAGCCATATCAATACGGAAGCCCGAGCATCCTACCTGGGTTACTACATTATAACCTTTAGATTGGAGAAAATCGTAAACCGCCTCTTCGAATGGAGAATCAAAATCTAAATTATAATTATATGTAAGTTCTGTTTCCAGAGCGATAATTCCTTGTTGTGCAAATTCAATATACGAACGCAGCATCTTTACACCCTCTGAAGATGTTTTGTCGAGATCTATATCATTCGCAGTGATTGAACCAACAAGCTTTACGTTGTACTTGGCTCTGGTGATTGCGACATTCAGACGACGGTATCCGCCATCACGGCTTAATGGTCCGAAGTTCATATACATTATACCTCTGTTATCTTTAGCATATCCTATACTAAAGATGATTGTATCACGTTCATCACCCTGGACATTTTCCAAATTTTTTATAAAGAAAGGTTCTTCTTTGTCTTCTATAAAAAATTTATCGAATCTTGAATTCTGCAATCGTCTTTGGCGTATAGCTGCATCTACGGCATTCTGTTGAGCTTCGCTAAATGTTACTACGCCTAATGAACGATTCGGATGCTTGCGGAAATGTTCAAAAACCAAATCAGCTACTTTTTGGGCTTCAATGATATTATTCTTTTTCCCTCCGCGGTCATATACTCCGTCCTTAACATAGATATATTCCACGCCGGTGTCAGACACACTTTCTATCGATGAAGGGAAAGTAATAAGCTGGCTATTGTAAACCTTGACATTCGAGAACGCGATAAGATGTTCATCGCGGCTTCTATAATGCCATCTCAAACTGCGCTCTGGTAAAACAGCCACAGCTTCATCAAGGACAGATTCAAAAGCTCCGGCATCCTCGCTTTCTATAATCTCATCGGAATCAATATCATAGTCTTCATCATTAAGTGATGTCGAGAAAAAGTTTGTAGGTGGAAGCTGCTTTGTATCTCCGACAATAATGGTTTGTTTGCCTCGCATTATGGCTCCAATAGCATCCTCAGTATGAACCTGTGATGCTTCATCAAAGATGACCAAATCAAAGTTGTAACTCTGTGCCTCCAAAAACACACTTACAGATAAAGGAGACATCATAAAGCAAGGGCGCAGAGCCGTGATGAGATTTGGAATTGCCATAAAGAGCTTGCGTAATGGCATAAGTCTCCTTTGCTTGTTAAGTTCCCTTTTCAATATTGCAATCTCATCCCTTGCAGCATTAATTGAATTGAAGTCAGGAATTCTACTTAATGCGCGTTCTCGAACCCGTGCTCGTGCAATTTTGAACTGTCCTTTATCTAAATCACAGAATTCACTAATAGTTTGTTCTTGTATTCTTCCCCTAAAATCTTGCACGGCAGGGAACATTGGAAGAATTGCATCAAGCCACAGACGATAAAATCTTTTAAGATATGTATCCGTAATGTAGTTGGAATCTATTTCCAATTCCTCAACTTGTTTAACAAATGCACCAAGACCGAGTTTATTGCATTTTTCTCTGTTAGAACAATAGTCAACCCACTCTTCTAACAAATACTTTTTATCACGACAAAGAGACATTCTCTTGGAAATGTCAAAGATATTTATCTGATAAAAATCTTCCTCATTATTAAAAAGAGATGCAAACCACTCTATATATTCACTTACAGAATCTCTAAGCGTAGATATTTTACAGCTCGTAGCGCCACAATAGGATATAATATTTTTATCATTGCATACAGCTTTAACAAACGAATCTGGTAAACTATACTGTGTTGCAACTTTTTTTAATCCTACAGCATATTTAAGAGCATCTATCAATTCTTCCCAATTCGTTTCAAGTCCGTTATAGTAATCCTTGTAAAGTCCTCTGATTTCATCTTTTTGTCTCGTCAGTTGATTATTCAAATTCTTCAGTAGAATTGGCAAGTCTAAATAAGAGATGGCTGATTCATAATCACACGGTGTGTTGAGAATATTCATTAAGCCATTGTACTCCTCAATGAACTTTTCAGCCAAAGATATAGTCTCAAGTGAGTATGCATTAATCGTATCCCATACGGAAGTTTCGTCAATTTCAACCTTTAGAATCGTCTTCAATATTCTTATTTGTTCATCAATATAACTTGACGAACTTGCCAAATTGAATTGCGAAATTTCAAAGGACGGCAACAGTCCGCAAGATGTAATTCGGATGAATTCTGATGTAACAGAATGCTGTTGACTGAGGGCTTTGCTAAATGTATCTATAGCCGTCAAAGTGATATTCCACTGGGTGTCAACACCTTGATAATATACGCCATAAAGTTCCTCATATTGATGTTTGTTAGAATCAATTAAGGTTTGAATATCTGAAATAGTCTTGAGAGAATTCAAGGTAGATAAAGCGTCTTTATAAGATAACTTTCCACCTTGAGACAAATAAGAAGTCAAATGTTTAATATCATTGTGGTAGCTTTTCTTGAAGACTCGTAAAGACGAACTATAATCACTTCTAAATCTTTGCAAAATAGGATAGAAATCCAAAGATAAAATTTCATTGTCAAAACGAGATAATATGCTCTGTCGAGCATTGATAAGAGAGTTGTGACAAGTTTTATGAGCTTCCAAGCCTAACTTTATACGGTTGAGTTCATTTATGTCAAACCATTTTTTCGTAGGCCTAATATTTACAATTTCCCCTATTGCGCACACAGACTTTACAAATGAAATCATTTGATTGATAGACTTCGGCGCTAGTATTCCTAATTTAGGACCAAGTTTCTCCGCAGATGCAAACAAATCGTTAATCTTTGCTGTCGAACGTAATAGGTCAGAATGTGTTCCGTCTATATTTGATGTTAACTGGTTGCTATCTTCGCTATTGATTCTGTTTTGAAGTTGCGACATAAGAGAGGATAAACTGTCTTTACATTTTGTCGCATCAAAAGACAGTTCCTCGGTGTTAAATATTTTCCTCAGCTTATTTGAAATACGCTGAAATTCCTCAACGGATTCTTTATATTCACATGCCTTCTTTATTAATGAATCAACATTGTGTTCAAATATCCATTCCTCTGGAATTGCTGGGGACTTGGCTGCAAAGTTCAGTATTTCAACCAATGTAGTGTTTCCATTCAAAGACGGATTAACATTAATACCTAATTTAGAGCAAGCTGACGTATGCTGTTCGCCTAACTTGTTCAAAAGATATGTCGCTTGATTAGTATTAGAATCAATATCATGACGCAATTCATTTGACAAATATCTTACTGTCGAATTGCGCCAAACATTATTCAAATAATCCTCACTTCTTTTGCTAATAGTTTTAGATAATTCACCAAGCACATATATTCTTTCATTCAGGGCATTGTTTGTTGTATCATTAACATTGTCTATGGGAAAAATAATATCAGGTGCATTTCCTAGTTTCGCCAATCTTCCTTGTATTGTATAGATGGAAACATTTAGACCGGAAGTAGGCGTATGCAATTCCTCTTGGTATTCATTGAGCACATTCCGCTTCCTTTCTAAAAGTTCAAGTTGTGCCAAGGCTTCTTCTCGTACACGGATACGGTCTACATTTATAGAACCAGCAAGTTCACGCAGGATTTCCTTCTTATTGGCTTTATGGCTGTGAAGTGTTAAGCAAAAGTCAGCAAGACCTACACTCGCCAAGCGATTATAAACCACTTGCAAAGCCGCCATTTTCTCTGAAACGAATAGAACTTTCTTTCCATCAGCAATGGCTTCCGCAATAATGTTCGTAATAGTCTGGCTCTTTCCTGTTCCTGGAGGACCTTGTAAAACAAAGCTTACTCCTTTTTTTGAGAGCAAAATAGCATCTTGTTGACTTGAATCAGCATCTACTACTTGAAATGTATCTATAGGCCTTACCTGTTTATCATGGTCAAAATTGTTAAGTTCATCAGGTATCTGTTGTATTGTACTTTGTTCTCCGACGATGGCTGAAATTACGTCATTGTCATTTAGTTTTTCCTCATTTCTCTCCAAGTCTTTATACATATTGATTTTGAGGAATGATAAATTTGCCAAATGAACACTTCTCTCTACACTCCAATCTTGATTCTCTATTTTAGGGAACAATCTTTTCATATACTCTTCAGGGGAGTCGTGTGCAGAATCAAAATCCGGAACACTAATACCGAAGTCATTATCTAGCTTGTGTGCTAAAGGAGGATTAATCACGATTTCATCATCATGCAGTGTGAGTCTGTAAGGAGAAGCAATAGATTCTATTAAAAGTCGTACAGGAATTAGAATAATAGGAGATGAGAAAATTTGAGATGATTCAGGTTGTTCCTTCCATTTAAGCATGCCAAAAGTGAGGTACAAAGTATTTATACCTTGCTCCTCAATAGAGGTATTAGCTTTATATCGTAATGATTTTAAAGTCTTTTGCAGATCACCGATAGGTTTATTTGTTTCGATGTCACCTTTAATAATAGTGTCACAAATTTCTTCGCCATCGTCAGAAATTTGCACTTTTTTAGCATATGGAAACTCTAATTCTTTTTCACTTATGACAAGCTGATCCCATAATTTTTCAAGTGTAGGAGACGTAATTGTAACATTATTACGCTTCCCTTCAAGAAAATTTATAAGTCTATTTCTTTTACCGAAATCAAGCAACTGTTTCTTCCATATCTCTACTCGATTATGCAGTTTTTGTCCCATATTACTATTATTCTCTAATTATCGTTTCCATAGAAAAAGAGTTACACCTCACTATTTGCAAAATTACAAAAAAGTCACAATATCAACTTGATATCTGATAATTAATTATAATAAAATACAGTAGTGCGCAAAAATACTCTTTGTAATCTGTTCCAGTTCCAACTCCTTTTTTTTTGAGGGTTACCAACCTTGTCTTCAAGTTTGGACTGATATTCGAAAATCAGTTTTTGTATCATGACCTTTTCCACGCATAATCCATCATGCTTTTTTCAAAAACCATAGATTTCTCAATTTCTATAAGTTGGAATAAGACCTTAATATCAGTGTTTCCAACCTTCGTGTCATTGTCTGCAATCCATTGATAGTCATCTCCTCCTGTTTCGCATCTTTGAACTGTTTCCAGATATAATCGCGTTTATTAAGACGGCTAACGTTCCAACCCATACTTGCTGCCGGTATGCATTTTCCGAGGAATCCGGCCATACTCATAACGGTTCTTGCAATATTTAGCCAATCAAATAACACTTCACGTCTACCTTTAGCACGTTGTCCAACAGGAACAATCTAAGCATGGAGAAGCGAACTGCTCTCGTTGAGGTGAATCAGAAATCCGATGACATATTCTTGTCCATATCATTTGACACACCAGTGACAAACATACCCACTACTCAATTCAAGGACATCGCTGAAGTGGACTGTTATCTGTATTCTTGTACTGATTTACGGTTTGGATTCCAAATGCTATCTAAAGTGTATGGTTATAATTACTACAAAGACGAACTTCGCACAACAATTCGGCTAGATTTTGCTGTCGGATCTGAAAGATCCTACAACCTAAATCAGCCAACCGTTTTTGTAAACGGACTTCTAACGATTTATTTTGGTAACCCGGCGGATGAGTTTTTCTATCAGGATCTATCTCAAAATTCAAATTTATTCCATGTTTTATGTATTGACGTCACTTTTTACTTATTGTCAATCAATCCAACTAATATTTTTTCAAATAAACAATATCCGGTTTAGGTAGTTCTTTCTTTATCTCTCTATGAAAAATTTGAATATATTCTGACTTGAAGATTCTATTCATATTCAAATTAGATAAAATATTGTTATGTAGAAACAACCTCACTCCGAATATATGCTATGGCATTTTAATGTACAAGATGTATAGGTATTCCCATATTGAAGGATATGTGAAATTTGGAATAGAACTGACAAAACTCTATAAAGGTGATGTAATTTGTCCAATCAAAGGGAAGGATTAGTTCAAAAACATGCACTTTATCCAAACAAACCAGGCGATTTCAGACTATCCAATGCGGTTGTCTAAATAAATAAAATCCCCGCTAATCGTATTGATTAACAGGGATTTACATTAATTTCTTTGTCGATTTTTCGCTTAATATTCCTCCTCGTTGAAGAGTTTCATACAATCTGATTATCAGCATATTATCTTGCCATTAATGAGATTTGCGCAAACAAACCGGACCATCTGAGGCGAACTGGGGCGATTGAAGGAATAGTTGGACAAACATTTTTTATATAAAGAGCAACCTCTTATTCTAAAGGTTTATTCATACCAGCACTGACAGCTTCCTTAATTTTATCAAGAAGTTCCTCTAACTTCGTACGTTCAACTTCATCAAGATTACCCCAATCACACTCGATCTGATTATCTTGAGTCAGTTGTTTTAACATCTCAATATAATTAAACTCCGACAAAACAGTTCCAGTCCCAATTTGAACCTGAATATTTCCTTTTTCGTTTTTGCTAAAATATAGTTTCATACTATTCTGTAAATTTTTTAAGATTGTATTTTTTTACTCTTTTTTTTATTGAAGGTTTACCTCCATCTGTTATCGAGGCAATTAAATCAAGAACAGGTGTTCCGTTAATCATCCCCTCTAATGGAGCAGAACGAACAACAATCTTTCCTTGACTATTTTCGCAATAAATTATTTGTTGAGCGTCTCCCATCATTGGAATTGTTGCATTATGAGAGACCAATATGATCTGCTTATTCCTCTTTACTCTTTTTATAGCCTCTACAAGACCGTCATTAATATACTTTGTGGCCAGATTATCTTCTGGCTGATCAATGATAATAGGAGCAATATCTTTATCGTAACCCAAAATTAAATCCAAAAGGACAGAAGTTTTCCAACCTGCACTGAGGCTTTCAAAATCTTTACCATCTTTTGTCGTTATCTTATAGACTGTTTTATTCATTGCGACAAACTCATTATATACCCTATTAATAAAGTCTTTGTAATCTTGCACTTTAGGCTTTTGTTTACTAAAGTTTGATTCATACAAACATTGTGGACGAATATCATCAAAGCGAATGATTCTCTTTCCTGATTTCAGCATATAGTTAAACACTTTTAAAACAACATCTTTATCCATCTTAAACTGATTGCTAATGTATAGGTGATGCCCAGATGACACTATTTCCTTTGTTTCTATCTCATCATGATAGGCAGCTATAGAATTAAGATGCTTCATAAATTTTCGATTTAAATAGACATATTGTTTTGCATACTCTAATAAATTGTTAAATTCCTGAGTCTTTGTTTGATCTTCCTGACTTTCTGTCCTTAACTGCATAGCATAATTATCTGAAGCATCTTTTATTTCTTTATATACCATAGCCTCCATTTCACTATAACGATAAACCTTCTGCAGCATAGTAATAAGTTCTTCTATCGTTATATTCTGCTCTTTTACAAATGGATTTCGACTCAACACCTCTTTTATTTCGAGCAAAGCCGTGATGTGTGCATCTTTTTTGTCTTTGCCATATCTGATTATATCACGGTTTTCTTCTTGAGGTACAAACCCTGTAATAATGTTTTGTTTAACGGCTTTAAAAACCAATAAACGTCCAATTTGAGATGTAGCATTTAATTTATCTTCGATAGATTTAATATCTTCAACAGTTTGAATTAATTGTGTAATATCACTTTTTAATTTAGCCAAACTCGCATTTACTCTATTAACGACCTCTTTATTATCCGGAAATAAACTTCGGATAATATCAATATCTTCAATATTATGTCCTTCATCATCTCCTACCACTTTCATAATATAATTTTGTCCGAGATAATGAGGATGTATTCCCGATGGATTAACAACATTTAAATTCTCAACACCAAAACCATTATAATGAGAATCCTCAAAACTAGTATGAGACAATTTACGCCAAACCGAATCAACTAATAGAGTTTTACCGCTCGAAGAGCCTCCAATAACAACATTTAACCCAGAACAAAATTTTACATCTATATCAAGTTTATCATTGGAATATTTTACACAATCAATATTCTCAGACCAAGATTCAGGTTTCTGTATACAATATACCAAACGCGATTTCTCTGATAATGAAAGACGGAAACCTTCAAATGTCGGCTGAGAAAACATCCAAGTTGGAATAAGAGATTCTGCATCTTTCGATTTTGCGTTTGGATAGCAACTAGGCACATAATTATCGGAACAAGTAACAAGATTCACAAACCCACTAATTCCAAGACGTTTAAAATAGTTATCAGTTTCTTCACGACCACTATCGCTTCTTGCAGTAAAACCATCAAATTGATTATAATAAACGCTACGCTCCATCATTGTGTCGAACTTCTTCCCTGTTGGTATAGCTTTATCGAATGTTGCATGCGACTGCCCACCATGAGGGAGAAGAACAAAATCGTATGAATCAAACTCATTGATTATTTTGTCTAGAGTGGGAATGTTTTTGTCTTTCTTTTCAACAGTCTTTCGTATATATAGACTATTAAGAATATTATTTATTTCATCTATTTTTTGTTCAGAGATGTCATCCTTGAAAAATATATGGCAATGATAAGCTTCTGTATCTATCGAATAATGGACATGTAGTTCCACACCAAGCAATAAATGTATATCCGTCCCACACTTCGCTATAGCATCAAGATATGCTTTCCTATTTATTGTATTGTGATCTGTAAGAGAAATAAGTGCATGTTGTC
This sequence comes from Alistipes sp., assembly GCA_020026335.1. GTDB lineage: Bacteria > Bacteroidota > Bacteroidia > Bacteroidales > Rikenellaceae > Alistipes. Next base: position 36,796 of record JAHHQO010000009.1, read on the forward strand.
CCTGTGCATGTTCCCTTACTTTTGAAAACAATGTATCTATATCATAATTCTGATTTAGACTATCAGGATTCTCAGATGTATGAATATGTACATCTAAATAAACTGGCTCCATATTATTGATTATTTCGTTACTTTTGAGTATAAAGATAGTGAAATAAGCCTATTTACGAATATAATTCACTATATATTGCGTAATATAATTGCATCTAAAAATAAAATTAAATAGAATAAAGGTAGTTTTGTCGGAGAAAGGTATTTAACAGACTTGATTAGCGAAAAGACTGGATAAGAGTTTCAGTATGGTCAATGCGTATGCTTACAACAGGAACTAGCCTAACTTGAAGACTTTACAGCAAATTGCAGAAATTCTTTAGGTTGACCTGAAAGATTTGATAACAGATAAAACGAACGATAGAAGTAATGGTGATGGATAAAATGAAGTACGTAAATAATTCTTTTGTCGCTGATATCGCTGGACGCATTGAACGATTAATCACCAATGCACGAACCAATGTTGTGCGAGCAGTCAACTTCACCGAAGTCATTACTAAATATGAAATAGGACATATCATTGTAAATGTCGTACAAGAAGGTGAAGAACGCGCAGCATATGGTAAACTGTTATTAAAAGGAGTATCTGAGATATTGACAGAACGATTAGGTAGTGGTTGGTCTGTAGATACTTTGAAGAAATGCTGAACTTTCTACCTCACCTATTCAAAATCCGCAACATCGTCGCGGAATTTAGCGAAGATATACCCTTTTACACTTTCATGGTCGCATTATCTAGTGCTAATGCGCATTGGATCTAACGAAGAGCACCGCTTCTATGAGATTGAGTGTCAGAAACAGAATTGGAATGGAAGGAATCTAAAGACAGTGAACCTAAATGACAATATATTGACATGTTATTGTCAACGAACCATGAATAAGAATAAACTCTTTCTCTTGATTCGTGAACCTGTATATTCATGAGCGAACTCTACCAAACTGTTTGCGTCTATTAGTGAAACACATTTCAACTCAATTCAGAAGGATGAAACATCCTGAGCAAAAACTCTTTTTTATACTATTCCAGAGGATTTTCAAACATGTTGTATTTTGCACAAACAAATCCAACATACCCCCTTCTGAAAGCACCAGAGAGGCACATACAAGACTACTTAAAACCACAAAAAATCAGCGGGACAAACAAATAAACGTTGTCTGTCCCGCTGATACTTAATAACTTATCCTATTATTAGGCCATTAATATTCTTCTTCATTGAAGAAGAAATCGTCTTTGGAAGGATAGTCGGGCCAAATGTCCTCGATAGATTCGTAGATCTCACCTTCATCCTCAATTTCCTGCAAATTCTCGAGCACTTCGAGAGGTGCACCCGAACGAACAGCATAGTCAATAAGTTCGTCCTTTGAAGCAGGCCATGGTGCATCTTCAAGTTTCGATGCTAATTCAAGCGTCCAGTACATAGCTGTAATATAGGTTTAAAGTTGTTATTTTCAGTGTATTAAACTCGGTTGGGAGCTTAAATCACTCCTAAACGGACTGCAAAAATAAAAAGAATTATTAAATAAACAACTTTATTTCTATAAAAAACGTATTGTAGAACAATTTTACGGCAATATACATTAAGGTATCCAGAGCGTCTCCTCCACATGATAGTGGGCGGTGAGCTTGCGACTCAACACATAGAGATAGTCCGAAAGACGATTAATCCACGCCATGGTATTACCGTCCACGGGGTGCTCGTCTTCGATACGAAGGGCGGCACGCTCGGCGCGGCGACATACCGTACGACAGAGGTTGCAGTACGACACGCGAACATCTCCTCCCGGAATAGTGAACTTGTCGATGGTGGGGAGCTGAGCCTGCATGGCGTCAATCTTCTCCTCCAGCCATTTGACCGAAGCCGCATCCATGGGCTGGATTTTCTCCGAACCGCGCTCTCCACATGCCAAAATCGCCTGTACGTTCATCAGTCGCGATGCTATGGTGTTCAACTCCTCGACACACTCTTTGAGGGTGTCGTCACCGCGCAGATAGTCGGTCAGCAGCGCAATGTGTGCCGACAATTCGTCTACCGTCCCATAGGCTTCCACGCGCAAATCGGTCTTGAAAACACGTTCGCCACCGATGAGCGAGGTCATGCCTTTATCGCCTCCCTTGGTGTAGATTTTCATATCTTGAAATGTTGTTTGGGCAGATGATTGTTAAATATCAACAAGTATCCTCTGTTATCCACCGTCGTGCAGGTGTGCTCGCAGACAATCTGTCTGCACATCTGCTCGCGCTCGTTGTCCTGTGCCGGGTCCATGATGACCAGCGTCTTCTTCTCGTTGCGCGCCAGATTCACCTTTTCGAGGGTCTCCGCCGTGGAGAGTCGTCGGGTCAGCACACACATCTCGGCATTGCAGTCGTCGATGTCGAAGGTGGTGTAGCCGTTGTGGAGTGCCAGATTTTGCAGCTGTATGGCTCTTTTCTGATGCACACCGCTTCGCAATAACTCCTCATAGAGACGGTGTTCGCCTTCCATGAGGGTCGAACGCATGAATACCTCCCTGACTATGGCATAGACAAAGGGGGAGTGTACGCCGTGCCCTCTGAAATAGCGGGCTCGCGAGAGTCGGTCACCGAGGTGCGAGACTTTGTTTTTGAGTTCGTCCTTGATATGTATATTCGAAAAATCCATTTTTACTTCTTCAACAAACCTGCCAAACGTCCGGTCGAGAAGGCAATTTGAAGATTGTATCCGCCGGTGTTGGCATCCAAATCCAATACCTCACCTGCAAAATAGAGACCTTTCACCTTGAGAGACTCCATGGTGTAGGGATTCACTTCGTTACAATTGACACCGCCGGCTGTGGTCACGGCATACTCGAAGGGTGCGTAATCCACGATGGGGAAGGTCAGACCCTTCAGCGTGCGAATCAGTCGGGTGATTTCCGCCTCGGTTAGCTTCGAGATGTAGTTCTTCGAGTGGATGTCCAACTCCTGAGCCAGAGGCATGACCAGAGGTTTCGGGACGAGCTTGCGCAGCAACTCGCCGAAGAACTCCGTCGGCTCCATCTCCGCCATTTCGCGGGCGATACGGTCGCGGAGAATCTCCTCCGTGAGGGCGGGTTTGAGGTCGATGACCAGCTTTACCTTCTTGCCATCAATGAGTGCATCGACAGCATCACGACTCACACGCAGTGCCACGGCACCTTCGATACCGCGGTTCGAAAAGCCGATTTCACCGAACTCCTCTCTTACCGGCTCATTGTCGATATAGAGGGTGGCGCGGATGTTTCTCAACAGCAGACGCTCGAGATATTTCATCTGGGGATGTGAGGTCACCAGCGGAGTGAGCGAGGGACGCAGGGGTTCGATGGTGTGGCCCAGGTCGGCGGCAAAGGCATAGCCGTCACCTGTCGAACCCGTACCGGGGTACGACACACCGCCTGTGGCGAGGATAATCTGCGAGCACTCCTCCTTGCGCACGAATCCGCGCTTGTTGATGTAGTGGAGTCCGAAGATTTTGTCGCCGAGGGTCATGATGTCCTTTACGCGCGTATTATATAGTATCTTCACGCCGTTCTCCACGCAGTAGTCCAACAGGGCGTTGGCGATGTCCCACGCCTTGCCGCTCTTGGGGAATACGCGGTCACCGCGCTCGATGTCGAGTTTTACACCGCGACGCTCGAAGAAACGGATGGTCGCCTTGTTGTTGAACTCGGCAAAGGCCTGCTTGAAAAAGTCGGCATTGGTTCTCACCTGTGATGCAAACTCCTCGGCAGGGCGGGCGTTGGTGACATTGCATCGACCCTTACCGGTGATGCGCACCTTGCGACCCGATTTCTCCATCTTTTCGAGCAGCAAAACCTTCTTTCCGCTCTGTGCGGCAGTACCGGCCGCCATCATGCCGGCAGCACCGGCTCCTATCACTATGACATCGTAAGCTACGGGCTCGACGATATCTTTTTCTTCTATTTGTTCCATATGGGTGCAAAGATAGCTAAATATTTATTCTTTATAGAAATTTTTTCTATCTTTGCGACCGATAAAACGTTCTAAAAAATATGTTGAGCAGAAGATTACTTCGTACAAAGGTTATTAAGGCACTTTTTTCGCACATCAAGTCGGGTGCCGATAACATGATGGCATCGGAAAAGAACCTTATGGCATCGGTAGATAAGGCGTATGACCTCTATTTCCAAATTTTAATCCTTCCCGTGGAGATTGTTAACTACGCCGTGCAGCGTCAGGAGCTGGCAAAAGCGAAGATACTGCCCACATTCGAGGATTTGAACCCCAACACAAAATTTGTAGAAAACTCCGTGATTCGTGTCATTGCCAACAGTGACTCGGTCAACGACTATGTGGCAGCACGCAAGCTGGGCTGGGAGCAGCAGTCGGACTTCATCCGTGCGCTCTATACCCGTATGTGTGACAGCCAGTATTATAAGGATTACATGGCGCGTCAGGAGCGTTCGTTCGAGGACGACCGTCACCTGCTGGAGGAGTTCTTCAAGGATATCCAGGACTTCGAGTTGCTGGACGAGGTGCTCGAGGAGATGTCTATCCTTTGGAACGACGATTTGTCGTATGCCGTGATGATGATTCTGCGCACCCTCTCGTCGCTGCGTCCCTCGCACACCGAGTTGAAGGTGATGTCGAAGTACAAGAGCCAGGAGGACCCCGAGTTTGTGAAGACCCTCTTCGAGAAGGCACTCGTGTCGTACAACGACAATCAGGAGTATATCGAGAAGTTCACATCGAACTGGGACGTAGAACGTATTGTCTTCATGGATAACCTCATCATCGGCACCGCTATGGCAGAGTTGATTTCCTTCCCCTCGATTCCCGTGAAGGTAACCCTCGACGAGTGGATTGAGATTTCGAAGTATTATTCGACTCCCGGAAGTAGCAACTTCATCAACGGCGTGCTCGACAAGATGGTGGATGCTCTGACCAAGGAGGGCCGCATCAAAAAGGCAGGTCGCGGTCTGATTTAATTTCGCGTGACGATGTGGCGGACAGGTGTGGCAGTGGCATTGGTGTTGCTGTCGGTGGCGTGCGGTGGCGGTAGAAAGACGACCCGCAACGGTGCGCATGGCGGTCGGGTGATTGCGCTGACGGACTCTGCGCTGATGACGGGTGTGATTGACACCCTGGGTTTTGGCAATATGTCGTCGGGCGAGATGGCTGTCAAGGAGGTGTGGTTGGAGAACCGCACTTCGCGTCCGTTGGTCATCTCGCAGTTGAAACGCAACTGCGGATGTGTGACGATGGACTACGAGACCCGTCCGTTCCTTCGGGGCGAACAACTCAAATTGCAGGTGACCTTCGACTCGCGTGGCGAGTGGGGTTGGCAATTGAAAGTGGCGGATGTCTATTTTGCAGGCTTTGACAAGGCTTTGCGCCTCTATGTCGATGCAGATATCCGCTAAAGGTTGCAGAATAATTTAAATTTATTATCTTTGTAACCAAAATTAAATCCTAAAACAAAAAAGACTATGTTTAATTTACTTCAAGCAGCAGATAGTGTTCCCGTAAATCCGGGTGAGCCTCAGGCAAACTACAGCTTTTTCATCATGATTGCACTCATGGTTTTGGTTTTGTGGTTGTTCATCTGGCGACCCGAATCGAAGCGCCGTAAGGAGATGCAGCAGTTCCGCGAGGGATTGAAGAAGGGTGACAAGATTATCACCGCAGGTGGTATCTATGGTGTCGTAAAGGAGATTAAGGAGAAGACCCTCCTTATCGAGGTTGACGGCAATATCACTCTCCGTATCGACAAGAACATGGTGGTTGCCGACACTTCTGACCTTCAGAAATAAAACGCTTTCTGACAGATGGGGCAATATGGCCCTGCACTGTTGAGTGAGATAGAGATAGTTTCTGTATTTTCGTAACACAGAAGCTATCTTTTTTATGGTACCTGACACCCATTGCCCGATATGAATATATGTTTTTTTGTTGCGGAATATGTCTCTCCGACAAGAGGAGGTGTCGAGAAGATGACCTGCGCTCTCTATGAGGCGTTGAGCCGTCAGGGACACGAGGTGTTTATTGTCTCCTACTTTCCTCCCAAAACGGAGGAGGAACGAAATGATGACCCTCATTTCATGGTATTGCCTTCCGATGATGTGCTGAGTGAGCAGAATTACAGCTTCTTGAAGGAGATACTGACAAAAAACGCCATTCAAATTGTGGTGAACCAGACCCCCAATCGAGCGCTGCTGTCTCAGTTGTGGGCACTGAAGCAGGAAGTAGGGTATCAGGTGGTAACGGTGTGTCATACCGACCCCCAAGGTGAATTGAAGGGGTTGATCGACCGATACGACCACATTGCGTGGCAGACTGCCGATGTTGTACGGCGTACTGTTCGCCAACTCCTTTTCAGAGTGCAGTGGCCGGTGAAGAGTTTCTTGCGCCATCGCAAACTGCGCAAAATCTATCAATTCTTTGTCGGCCATTCCGACCGCTACGTTTTACTGTCCCCCTCCTATGTCCAACTCGTGAAAAAAATGTTGGGGAGTAAGGTATACAGGGACAAGGTTTGTTGTATTCCCAACTTTTTGGAGGATGGTAATTTACCGGATGCGGAGACGCTGTCATGCAAGAAGAAACAGGTATTATTTGTCGGACGCATGGATTTTCAGAAGCGACTCGACCGTATGCTCCGTATTTGGAGTCGGGTAGAGTGCTCGGTGGAAGATTGGGAGTTGATTGTTGTGGGCGAGGGCGACTGCAAGGAGCAGATGGAGAGCTATGCCCGTCATCTGGGACTCTGCAATTGCCGTTTTGTCGGCAGGGTGCGCGCCACGGACTATATGCAGACTGCTTCGGCTGTTTGCCTGACCAGCTCCCACGAGGGTTTCGGCATGGTCCTGCTGGAAGCTTTGCGTCATGCCTGTGTGCCTTTTGCATTCGATAGTTTCGAGTCTGCACGCGATATAATTGAAAAGGACAGAAACGGAGTGCTGGTTCCTCCTTTCAGCGAGGAGGAGTATGCTGTGTAACTGGTCAAATTCATGCAAGACGAAGCCCTGCAACAGCGAATGTTCCGCTACATTGTCGACCACCCTTCGGAGCGTTTTACGCAGACCATTGTGGTGGAGCAGTGGCAGAGACTCTTCGGTGAACTGGCGAAGCTGTGATGTGCGGCAGAGAGTGTGGCATCAGGTGAAAACAGTGATTTATCCTTATGAAATGATTAAGGATAATGGCCGTATTTTTTTTGTGAACGGCTTTTTATTATCTTTGCACCAAAATTAATACAGACTAATGGCAGGTTCTAACTTCGTAGATTACGTTAAGATATTTGCCCGTTCGGGGCATGGCGGTGGTGGCTCGGCTCACTTCCGCAGAGAGAAATTTGTGGCATTCGGCGGTCCCGATGGTGGTGACGGCGGTAAAGGTGGCAGTATCATTTTGCAGGGTGACCGCCAGTATTGGACGCTCATCCACTTGAAGTATCAGCGTCACCAGTTTGCCGAGAACGGCCAGAATGGTTCGGGCGCACGTTCGTCGGGTAAGGATGCCAAGGATATTATCATTCCCGTGCCCCTCGGTACGGTCGCCAAGCGTGTGATTGAGAACGAGGACGGCACAACAACCATCGAACCTGTTGGTGAGGTGACTGCCGACGGCGAGCAGCTCGTGCTGTTGCAGGGCGGTCGTGGCGGTTTGGGTAACTGGCATTTCAAGAGTGCCACCAACCAAACTCCCCGTTACGCACAGCCCGGTGAGGAGGGTGATGAGGGTGCTTTCATTCTGGAGTTGAAGGTGCTGGCCGATGTAGGTCTGGTGGGCTTCCCCAATGCAGGTAAGTCAACCCTGCTGTCGGTGGTATCGGCTGCGAAGCCCAAGATTGCCAACTACGCATTCACCACGCTGGAGCCTAACCTTGGTATCGTGGAGACACGTAACCACAAATCGTTCGTCATGGCCGACATCCCCGGTATCATCGAGGGCGCACACGAGGGTAAGGGTCTCGGAACCCGTTTCCTGCGCCATATCGAGCGTAACTCGGTATTGCTGTTCATGGTGCCTGCCGACAGTGACGATGTGAAAAAGGATTACGAAATCCTGCTGGGCGAGCTGACACAGTATAACCCCGAGTTGCTGGACAAGCAGCGTCTGCTGGCCATCACCAAGTGCGATATGCTGGACGACGAACTGATTGAGGCGATGAAGGAACACTTGCCGGAGGGAATTCCCGCCGTCTTCATTTCATCGGTTTCGGGCTTGGGTATCACCCAGCTCAAGGATATGTTGTGGAATGCACTTCAAGAGGAGTAAATAACTCGGTTTCGAAATTGGAGATACGTATGGTGTATCTGCCGTTGAAGAAATCCAAAATACCATAGAGAGAGCCGTTGCCTTCGGGTAGCGGCTCTTTTGCGTAATGACACGACCACAGGGTGCGAACGATGATGGAGTCTCCGCCACGCTCTTTCAATACGTGTTCCGTGGTGATGTGTCGTCCGCTTTCGGGGTCGATGGCACACCATTTGGCAGGGCTTGCGAAGTGCACATCGTCCAATGCAATGTAGGTATCTACATCGCGTGGTGTCAGCTCCGCAATTCTGCGGTGATGGGGTATGCGGTGGTCTGTGGTGCTGTCGTCTACCTTGATGTGGAGGTCGAGTTCCGAGCGCGGAATGAAAAAATCATCTCCGTCTCCGACCTTACCCAACACTACTTTGCCGCCGTAGTCCATCAGTGTGAGCCCGTTGCAGAGTACGGAAACCGTACTTCCGATTTTGTAACGGAGGGGCGATTTTGACGGATAGTCGGCATTGATGGTGATGCCTGCCGTGGCGTCCTGTATGACCAGTGAACGGTAAAATTCGCCATAGCGGTTGTTACCCGTGACGGTGCCACGGACGATGATGTGCTCGGTGATGGGGTAGTGCGAGTCGGCGCACAACGATTTGAGATAGAGAATCGAGGAGATGGTTTCCTTGTCATTGTCGCCATCGCCGTGCAGGGTCGAGGTTTTGCTACAAGAGAGCAGAAGCAGTGCCGACAGCAGCGACACGAAGCGGTGAAAGTTGACAATCATTTTTATCTCTTAATTTTATGCTGAAACACTCCTCGCCTGCGATGTTCTCGTATTGCAGAATACCTGTCAGACTACATTGCCCTTCGGGAATCTCCTGCTGAGCAAAACGTGCGTAGCGGCGTACAAAAGTGTGAATGGAGCGACCATCCGTGTCTACGAAACGCTTGTCACCGACCCATGTGCGGTCGATCGCTTCTCCTTCAACGGGCGGAAGCGGCGAGAACCGTACTCCGCTGACACGAACCAGCTGACCGCATAACCCTTCGTGAAGTTCCGCCACGGAGACCTCCAAAGGGGTGATTTCCTCGGCCTGCGTGGTCGCGCGACAGATGATTTTGTCGAGGGTGGCTGCCGTCGAAGCCAAATAATCCACCCTGTAACCACTGCCGCTCAACGGAGGTCGTCCGACCTGTATCGTTCCGCGACTCTTGCAGAGTTTCAGCCCTTGCAGACGGAGTGTGAGGTCGGTACCCTCGGGGTAGGAATTGTGCAGATGATTCAATCCTGCCATGACCTCCAACGCAGCGTCACCGTCCTGAATAAAGAGGGTGCGGTAGAAATTCTCTCCGCGGTCATCGGTCGAGACCCGTCCTCTGACGACAATGTCACCCTTTATCATCATCTCCTCGCTCACCAGCTCATCGCGCAGTTGTGCAAGGGTATAATTCACCACAGCATTCCCCTCGCCGGGTGTCCGCTCCGAAAAAGAGGTGTCATAACACCCTGCGAAGAGCAGTGTGGCAAGCAGGCCGAGACGAAGCGGAAGAAGCATACTATCGTTCTTCGATTCGTGAATCCTTCAATCCGAGGAAGTAGAGAATACCATCGAGACCGATGGTCGAAATCGACTGCTGGGCGGTGGCTTTCACCTTGGGTTTGGCGTGGAAGGCAATACCCAAACCTGCGAGGTTGAGCATCGGGAGGTCGTTTGCACCGTCACCCACGGCTACCGACTGTTCGATGTTGATGTTCTCAAACTGACACAGCAGGCGGAGCAGCTCTGCCTTGCGGCGTCCATCTACTACCTCGCCGAGATAGCGGCCTGTCAGATGTCCGTCCTCAATCTCCAATTCATTGGCGTAGACATAGTCAAATCCGTATTTGCGGCGCAGGTAGTTGCCGAAGTAGGTGAAACCACCCGAAAGAATGGCGGTCTTGTAGCCCACACGCTTCAAGATGGTCATCATACGCTCCAGACCCTCGGTGATGGGCAACTTCTGTGCGATGTCCTCCATGACCGAAACATCGAGACCCTTGAGCAGGGCGACACGCTGGGTGAAGCTCTCGCGGAAATCAATCTCGCCGCGCATGGCACTTGCCGTGATGGCTTTCACTTCGTCACCGACACCGGCACGCATGGCCAGCTCGTCAATGACTTCGGTCTCGATGAGCGTGGAGTCCATATCGAAGCAGATGAGTCGGCGGCTGCGGCGGTAGATGTCGTCCTTCTGGAACGACACGTCGAGTCCCGTGTCGGAGAGGTTCATGAATCCCTCGTGCATGGTGTTACGCTCCTCCTGCGTCAGTGAACCGCGCACCGAAAGTTCGATGCACGACTTGGTGGCACGATCCTCGTTTTCGAGGGGCATACGGCCGGTGAGTCGTTTGATGGCATCGATGTTGAGTCCGTGTTGTGCCACCACCTGTGTCACATCGGCGATATGGCGTGCCGTGACCTTGCGTCCCAGGAGGGTGATGATGTAGCGGTTCTTGCCCTGACTGGCCACCCACTGGTTGTACTTCTCCTCCGAAATGGGAGTGAAACGTATCATCACACCCAGCTCCGAAGCCTTGAAAAGCAACTCCTTCATGATGTTGCCCGACTTGTCGTCGGTGGTCTTTATCAGAATACCCAGCGTGAGTGACTGGTGAATGTTGGCCTGGCCGATATCGAGAATCGAGGCATCGTAGCGTGCCAGAATTTCGGTCAGCGAAGAGGTCATGCCGGGCTTGTCTTCACCCGATATGTTGATTTGTATAATTTCGACTCTGTTGTCCATTATAATAGGTTTTAGAAGTTCATCGGTAGAAAGAATCACTACAAAGTTAATAAACTTATCATTTTTTTAGCTATTTTTGCAAACCAAAAATTATGATTATGTTATTATCATTCCTTCAGACAACAAATGTCCCGGCGTTCGTTCCCGACAGCGTTCAGAAAGCGAATTTCGCCGAGAGCATTCACAGACTTGTGAATCTGGATATGGGAGAACTGCTCAAAAGCTTCCTCTCCGAGTCGATATGGATTCTCATCAAGCTGGCCATTGCGCTGGTGATCTATTTCATCGGACGCTGGATTCTCCACCGCATTATCCATATCCTCGACATTGCATTCGAACGCCGTAAACTTGATGTTTCGCTCCGTTCGTTCATCCGCAATACGGTGAGTGTGGCGCTGACCGTCATTCTGGTGCTCATCGTGGTACAGACGCTGGGTGTCAATGTGACATCGCTGATTGCCATCTTCTCGGCAGGTACTCTTGCCATTGGTATGGCGTTGAGCGGTACGGCACAGAACTTTGCCGGCGGACTGATGATTCTGCTCATGAAGCCCTACCGTGTGGGTGACTTCATCAATGCTCACGGACAGTCGGGTACCGTAAAGGAAATCAAACTCTTCTCTACGGTGATTATGACCCCCGACAACCAGACCATCTATGTACCCAACAACTCCATCGCCACCGCCATCATCAACAACTATTCCACCGCCGAGCATCGCCGTGTGGATTGGAATGTCGGTATCTCATATGGCGATAACGTAGACACGGCACGTGAGGCTATCCTGAAGATTCTTTCGGAGGACAAGCGCGTTTTGGCAGACCCCGCGGCAGTGGTCTTTGTTAAGGATTTGGCAGACAGTGCCGTTGTGCTGGCCGTGCGTGCATGGGTGTTGAACAAGGACTATTGGGACGTCTTCTTCTTCAATAACGAGCGTTTCTACAAGGAGCTGCCCCAGCAGGGTATCAACTTCCCCTTCCCCCAGATGGATATTCATGTTCCCGAGAAGGTCAAGGTGGAGAAGATGTAAAATCGTTACCGAGTAATTATTCTATACTTAACTATACAAAACAACTATGGAACTTAAAGAGATTATTGCTATTTCGGGTCAGCCCGGACTTTTCAAATATGTTGCACAGTCGAGCCGCGGCGTGATTGTCGAGTCTTTGGCCGACGGCAAGAGAATCAACGCAGCCATGAGCTCGAAGATGAGCCTGCTGACCGAGATTTCGATGTTCACCGAGGGTGAGGATATCGCTTTGGCAGATGTGTTCACCAAGATTTACGAGAAGGCCGGTGGCAAGGAGTACATCAGCCACAAGGAGTCGCCCGAGAAGTTGAAGGAAGCATTTGCAGCCGTTCTTCCCGAGTACGACCGCGAGCGTGTCCACGTATCGGACATCAAGAAGTGCTTCTCGTGGTACAACATCCTCGTGGGTGCAGGCTTCACAGAGTTCAAACTCCCCGAAGATGAAGAGTAGTCCCTTGGGATAATTCCATTTTTCACAGCGGTGATGTGACGAAAGTCGCATCACCGCTTCTTTTTGCCCTGTCGGGCGACCTGCTTTTTTTGAGAAGGTCGGTTGTGGGGCGTCGGAGAACGGCAGTAGGAGAGCAGATGAAAAAAAATGTACCCGAGAGTGTGAATTAATCCAACGATGGAGTACAACGTATCGACTAAATTTTTATATTTGTAATCATTATTTGGATTAACTCATTAAACTTTTTTTGTTATGAAAATGAAGATTGTTTGCATGTTCCTGTTGGCAGCTGCACTGACTGCCTGCAACGGAGCTTCACAGAAGAAAAACAATACCGCTGAGGCCGCTGCCGCTACCGAAACCGTAGCTGCTGAAACCACCAAAGCCGTAAGTGCAACCGATTACTTCGGTACTTACGAGGGCGTTATTCCCGCAGCCGACTGCGAGGGTATCAAGACCGTATTGACCATCAACGAGGACACCACCTACAAACTCGTCAGCGAGGCTCTCGGTGAGAAAGAGGCTGAGGGCGAAGGTGCTGTTGAGACCAACGGTACATACAATGTCATCGAGAATGGCCTTATCGAGTTGGTAAGACCTTCATCGGGCGACAAGACCTACTACAAGATTGTAGAGGGTAAGGGTCTGATGCTCTCTGACGAGGCAGGCACAATCAACGAGGGTGAGCTGTCGGAGTACTACATCTTGAAGAGAAAGTAATCTCCCGGCGGAGTTGTCCGAGAGGGCAATACCCTAAAATAAGAAAGCCGACGTTCTGATGAACGCCGGCTTTTCTTGTATCATGTCCGAAGATTAAATATCGTGGGAGAGGGGAGCGGGAACAGCTCCGCTGAGGTCGTAGTCGCCCCATGTGGCTGCTACATAGTCGAGGGTGGAGAACAATTCGTCGATGTCGAGCGAGGTCACCAGCTTCATGCGTGTGGATTTGAAGTCGGGCAGTCCCTTGAAATAGTTGGTCAGATGACGGCGCATTTCGAGAATGCCGACATAGTCGCCCTTGATTTCCAGCGATTTCTTGAGGTGCTCCTTGGCGATGGCCACACGCTCCAACACCGAAGGCTGGGGCAGGGTCTCACCTGTTGCCAAATAGTGCTTTACCTCGCGGAAAATCCACGGACGGCCGTAGGTGGCACGACCAATCATGATGCCGTCCACACCGTATTTGTCGAACATCTCCTTGGCCTTGGCGCCCGAGTCCACATCTCCGTTGCCGATGATGGGAATATGAATCAGAGGGTTGTTCTTCACCTTGCCGATGAGTGTCCAATCCGCCTCACCGCGGTACATCTGTGCGCGTGTGCGACCGTGAATGGTCAGCGCGGCGATGCCCACATCCTGCAGACGGAGGGCAATCTCCTCGATGTTCTTGTTGTCGTCGTCCCAGCCCAAACGGGTCTTCACGGTGACGGGTTTCTTCACGGCCTGCACAATCTGGCGGGTCATCTCCACCATCAGAGGTACATCCTTCATCATGCCCGAACCGGCACCGCGTCCGGCAATCTTCTTCACCGGACAACCGAAGTTGATGTCGATGATGTCGGGATTGGCGGCATCGGCCATCTTGGCGGCCTCGACCATCGACTCCAGAATGTGACCGTAGATTTGTATACCCACGGGACGCTCCGCATCGTCAATCTGTAATTTCTTGAGCGATTTGGCGGCATCGCGAATCAGACCGTCCGAAGAGATGAACTCGGTGTAGACCACATCGGCACCGAATTTCTTGCACATGTATCTGAATGAGGGGTCGGTGACATCCTCCATGGGAGCGAGGAACAGGGGCTTGTCGCCCAACTCAATATCGGCTATTTTCATTGAAAAATTATCGTTCTGTTATGTGATTTTCTATTGTGAAATTCATCGCAAATATACGCAATGTTTTGCGTTTGGTGAAATGATGGGCATATAATGCATATAAATAGTGGCGTAAGGTTGATTATTAGACGAAAAAAAGCTAAATTTGCAACCAATTTAGTCATGATTTAGAATATGAATATTGAGAACTTTATTTCGGATGTAGTGCGCCAGTCTGTGGAGGCACTCTATGGACCTCTCGAAGGAGAGCAGTTACAGATTCAGAAAACCCGTAAAGAATTTGAGGGTGATTATACACTTGTAACCTTTCCCCTGTTGCGACGAAGTCGAAAGTCGCCCGAGGCCACCGCAACCGAAATCGGTGAATATATGACTGCCAACGTTCCCGAAATCAAGTCGTTCAATGTCATCAAGGGCTTCTTGAACCTGGTGCTGGACGGCGCGTTCTGGGCAAAGCGTTTCGAGGAGATTTTCGCCGATGAGAAGTTTGGTGAGGCGGAGCCTACGGGTCGTACCATTATGATTGAGTATTCGTCACCCAATACCAACAAGCCCCTTCACCTGGGTCATATTCGCAACAACCTGCTCGGTTATTCGGTGGCACAGATTCTTAAGGCCAACGGTCACAACGTGATGAAGGTGAACCTGGTCAATGACCGCGGTATTCACATCTGCAAGTCGATGCTGGCATGGAAACTCTACGGTAACGGTGAGACTCCCGAATCGACAGGCATGAAGGGTGACCACCTCGTGGGTAAATACTACGTGGAGTTCGATAAGCACTACAAGGCTCAGATTAAGGAGCTGATGGCTGCCGGACAGAGCGAGGACGAGGCCAAGAAGAATGCTCCCGTCATGTTGCAGGCACAGGAGATGTTGCGCAAGTGGGAGGCCAAGGATCCTGAGGTATATGCTTTGTGGAAGACCATGAACGGCTGGGTATACAAAGGCTTCGATGTTACATATAAGGCACTCGGCGTTGATTTCGATAAGGTATATTACGAGTCTCAAACTTACCTGTTGGGTAAGTCGCTGGTCGAGGAGGGTCTCCAGAAGGGCGTCTTCTACCGCCGTGACGACAACTCGGTATGGATTGACCTTACCGGTGACGGACTGGACGAGAAGCTGCTCCTCCGCGGTGACGGCACCTCTGTATATATGACCCAGGATTTGGGTACTGCATATCGTCGTTTCGAGGACAACAAGCTCGATGATATGATTTATGTAGTGGGTAACGAGCAGAACTACCACTTCCAGGTGCTGAAGCTCGTCCTCAAGAAGTTGGGCTATGCCGACTGGAGCGACCACATCACCCACCTTTCCTACGGTATGGTGGAGTTGCCCGAGGGTAAGATGAAGTCGCGAGAGGGTACCGTTGTCGATGCCGACGATTTGATTGCCGACATGGTGGCTACCGCACGCGAGATTTCCGATGAGATGGGCAAGCTCAACGACTGCTCGGAAGAGGAGGCACAGAGCATCTCGAACATGGTGGGTCTGGGTGCCTTGAAGTACTTCATCTTGAAGGTCGATCCCAAGAAGACCATGTTGTTCGACCCCAAGGAGTCCATCGACTTCAACGGCAACACCGGTCCGTTCATTCAGTACACCCACGCACGTATCCGCTCGATTATGCGTAAGGCTGCCGAGGCGGGTATCGACTTCAGTGGTGCTGCAAATGTAGAGTTCCTGCCCGAGGAGATTGGGCTGGTGAAAGCCATCTCGGAGTATCCTGCCATCGTGAAGCTGGCCGGTGATACCTTCTCACCCTCGGTGATCTGTAACTACATCTACGAGCTGGCCAAGTCGTTCAACGGCTACTACCACGACCACTCGATTCTCAAGGAGGAGAACGCCGAGGTACGCAAGATGCGTATCCAGTTGGCCGACGAGGTGTCGAGAGTTATCAGCAAGGGTATGAAACTCATGGGTATCGACGTACCCGAACGAATGTAATAAACCATCTTAAACAGAGGAGTTACAACAACTCCTCTGTTTTTTTGCGTACATCCCGGTGAGAGAGTCCGAAAAAACGATTTGCGACAGCGAAAAATATTCGGTTTTTTGTTGATAAAGTCTGATGTCAAATTGTGTTTTTACGAGATTATTTTCTAACTTTGGGTGCAAAAAATATATTTTTGAACTATAATTTAATCGAAAAATAATGAAAAAGGTAGACGTTATCCTCGGCCTGCAATGGGGAGACGAGGGCAAAGGCAAAGTAGTTGATGTTTTGACACCCCACTATGAGGTGGTAGCACGTTTCCAGGGTGGTCCCAACGCGGGTCACACATTGGAGTTCGGCGGTGAGAAATATGTACTTCGCTCGATTCCCTCGGGTATTTTCCAGGGCGGAAAAATCAATATTATCGGTAACGGTGTCGTTCTCGATGCAATTTTGTTCCGCGGTGAGGCTGAAGAGTTGGCCAAGAGCGGTCACGATTTGACTCAGCGTCTTTACATCTCGAAGAAGGCACACCTCATTCTGCCTACTCACCGTATTCTCGATGCAGCATACGAGGCTGCAAAGGGTAGTGCCAAGATTGGTACCACCGGTAAGGGTATCGGCCCCACCTACACCGACAAAATCAGCCGTAACGGTATGCGCGTGGGTGACCTCCTGAGCCCCGACTTCGAGAAAATTTATGCCGCTCACAAGGCACGTCACGAGCAGATTCTCCACGACCTCCACTATGAGTACGACATCACCGAGCTGGAGAAGCAGTGGTTCGAGGCCGTAGAGTTCCTCAAGCGTTTCCACCTGGTGGACAGCGAGTACTTCATCAACGAGACCCTTCGCGATGACAAGAGCATCTTGGCAGAGGGCGCACAGGGTACACTGCTTGATGTGGACTTCGGTTCTTATCCCTTCGTTACTTCGTCAAATACCGTTTGTGCCGGAGCTTGTACAGGTCTGGGTATTGCTCCCAACCGTGTGGGTGAGGTCTTCGGTATCTTCAAGGCATATTGCACCCGCGTGGGTAGCGGTCCGTTCCCCACAGAGTTGTTCGATGAGACAGGTGCCACACTGCGCCAGCTGGGTCACGAGTTCGGTGCCGTAACCGGTCGTGAGCGTCGTTGTGGTTGGTTGGATATGGTCGCTCTGAAGTATTCTATCATGATTAACGGTGTTACACAGCTGATTATGATGAAGTCTGACGTGATGAACGACTTCGAGACCATCAAGGTGGCTACCGGTTACGAGATTGACGGCGAGAAGACCAACTATTTCCCCTTCTCGGTCAATGACGAGAGCAGCATCAAGCCCATCTACACCGAGTTCGAGGGTTGGAAATGCGACCTGCGCAGCTGCAAGTCTTATGACGAGTTCCCCGCAGCATTCAAGAATTATGTAGAATTTATCGAGCGCGAGACAGGTGTGCCTGTCAAGATTATCTCTGTCGGTCCCGACCGCAGCGAGACTATCGTTCGATAAAAGAAACCTACCATAAGCTTCAAAACTAAACCTACTATGAAAAAAGAACTGAAAATCGTTGTCTTGGCTAAGCAGGTGCCCGATACCCGCAATGTGGGTAAGGATGCAATGACACCTGAAGGCACGGTAAACCGTGCGGCTTTGCCGGCTATTTTCAATCCCGAAGACCTCAATGCACTCGAAATGGCACTTTCGCTGAAAGACCGTGTGGAAGGTGCCGAGGTCAGAGTCCTGACCATGGGTCCGCAGCGTGCCGCCGATGTGATTCGTGACGCCATGTTCCGTGGTGCTGATGGCGGATATCTGCTTTCGGGACGTGAATTTGCCGGTTCTGATACCTTGGCAACATCTTATGCACTTTCATGCGCACTTCGAAAGATAGAACCCGATATTATTATCGCAGGTCGTCAGGCTATCGATGGTGATACCGCACAGGTAGGACCTCAGGTGGCCGAGAAGTTGTCGCTTCCTCAGATTACCTATGCCGAGGAGATTACCGAAATCAGAGAGGATTCGCTCGTCGTTCGCCGTCGTCTTGCAGGCGGTGTCGAATTGGTGGAGTGCCCCCTTCATTCGGTGATTACCGTCAATGCTTCGGCTCCGGCATGTCGTCCGCGCAATGCCAAGCGTGTGATGAAGTTCAAGTATGCATTGGCTACTTCGGAAAGAGCTGCCGCTCCCGAGTCGGTAGCCGCGAAGCGTGCCGCCGAGAAGGAGTATTTGCAGATTGTGGAGTTCTCTGCTGCCGATGTGAATCCCGACCCCGACCAGTTGGGTCTGAAGGGTTCGCCCACCAAGGTGAAGAGAATCGAAAACGTGGTCTTCCAGGCCAAGGAAGCCAAACGTCTGACGGCATCCGATGAGGATATTAATTCGCTGATGGTTGAACTTATTGCGAGCCACACGCTCGGTTAATTACGCTTTTTGAGATGAATAACATATTCGTATATATTGAGCTTGAAGGCGGAAAAATCGCCGATGTGAGTCTTGAATTGCTCACCAAGGGCCGTGAGTTGGCATCGACACTGGATGTCGAGTTGCACGCGGTGGCTTTGGGCGAGCAGCTTTCGGGCATTGAAACCGAACTCGCAAAATATGGTGCCGATGTGGTATGGGTAGCCGACGACAAGGTCTTCGCACCTTTCCGCACACTTCCCCACACGGCAGTGATGTGTGGTCTGATTGAGGAGGAGAAGCCCCAGATTGTACTCTTTGGAGCAACCTGCATCGGTCGCGATTTCGCACCGCGTGTATCTTCTGCCCTGCACAGTGGTCTGACGGCCGACTGTACACAGCTGGTTATTGGTGACCACACCGACCCCAAGACCAAAACCGAGTACAAGAACCTGCTCTACCAGATTCGTCCTGCATTTGGCGGTAACATCATTGCCACCATCGTCAATCCCGACCACCGTCCCCAAATGGCTACGGTGCGTGAGGGTGTGATGCGCAAGGCGTATGCCGAGAAGGCAGGTCGTGGCGAGGTTCGTCAGATTGAATGGCATAAGTTTGTGAAGGACAGCGATTTGGTTGTCAAGATTATCGACAGAGAAATTGCCGAGAGTAAAATCGACATCAAGGGAGCTTCGGTAATTGTTGCCGGAGGTTACGGTATGGGCTCGAAGGAGAACTTCAAACTCGTCTATGACCTGGCCGAGGTGCTGGGTGCCGAGGTGGGTGCCAGCCGTGCTGCCGTCGATGCAGGCTTCACCGAACATGAGCGTCAAATCGGTCAGACCGGTGTTACCGTGCGCCCGAAGCTCTACATCGCGTGTGGTATTTCGGGACAGATTCAGCATACGGCAGGTATGGACCAGTCTTCGATGATTATCTCCATCAACACCGACCCCGATGCCCCCATCAACAAGATTGCCGATTATGTCATCACGGGCGATGTCAATGACATCATTCCCAAGATGATTAAGTTCTACAAACAAAATTCGAAGTAATGGCTAATTTCTTTTCAGATAATAAAGATTTGCAATTCCACCTTCAGCATCCTGCGATGCGCAAGATTGTGGAGTTGAAGGAGCGCAACTTCCGTGAGAAGGATGTTTATGACTATGCACCCCACGATTTCGAAGATGCGATGGATTCTTATCGTCGTGTTTTGGAGATTGCCGGTGAGGTGTGTGGTGATGTGATTGCTCCCAATGCCGAGGGTGTCGATAAAGAGGGCCCCAAGGTGGTCAACGACCATGTGCAGTACGCTTCGGGTACTGTGGAGAACATGAAGGCGGTGGTCGATGCCGGTCTGGGTGGTCTGACTCTTCCCAGAAAGTACAACGGTCTGAACTTCCCGCTGATTTGCTTCGTGATGGCCAACGAGATGGTGGCACGTGCCGATGCAGGCTTCGAGAACATCTGGGGTTTGCAGGACTGCGCCGAGACCCTCAACGAGTTCGCCTCGGAGGAGTTGAAGGAGAAATTCCTGCCTCTGGTGTCTGAAGGTGCTACCTGCGCCATGGACCTGACCGAGCCGGATGCCGGTTCCGATTTGGGTGCCGTGATGTTGAAGGCCACCTGGTCGGAGGAGAAGCAGACCTGGTTGCTCAACGGTGTAAAACGCTTTATCACCAATGGTGACGGCGACATCTCGCTGGTGCTGGCTCGTACCGAGGAGGGCACAACCGATGCACGTGGTCTGTCAATGCTGGTCTATGACAAGCGTGACGGCGGTATGAAGGTGCGCCGTATCGAGAATAAGATGGGTATCAAGGGTTCGCCTACCTGCGAGCTGGTATTCAACAATGCTCCCGCATATCTGGTCGGTGACCGCAAGATGGGTCTTATCAAGTATGTCATGTCGTTGATGAACGCTGCCCGTCTGGGTATCGGTGCGCAGTCGGTGGGTACTTGTGAGGCGGCTTATCGCGAGGCTTTGAAGTATGCCCACGAACGCCAGCAGTTCGGCAAACCTATCGTGCAGTTCGCTGCCGTGTCGGAGATGTTGTCGAACATGAAGGCCAAGTTGCAGGGTGCACGTGCATTGCTCTATGAGACAGCTCGTTTCGTGGAGATTTACAAGCAGTACTCCCACATCTCGCACGAGCGTCCGTTGGAGGGCGATGAGCGTAAGGAGATGAAGTTCTACACCCGTTTGGCTGATGGTTTCACTCCGCTGGTCAAGCTCTTCTCTTCGGAGTACGCCAACCAGCTGGCCTACGATGCCATTCAGATTCACGGTGGTTCGGGCTTCATGAAGGATTATCCCTGTGAGCGTCTCTACCGTGATGCACGTATCATGAATATTTACGAGGGTACATCGCAGTTGCAGGTGGTGGCTGCCATCAATGCTGTGACCAAGGGTACCTTCCTCGAGCAGATTGGCCGCTATGCCGAGGCGGAGTATGCCGACGCCGTGAAGCCCATCGTCGAGAAACTCAAGGCTTTGACCGAGCAGTTCCGCGAGATGGTCGATTACGTGGAGACCAACGACAAGGAGGTTGCCGGATTCAAGGAGTTCCATGCACGCCGTCTGGTCGAGACTGCCGGACACATCATCATCACCTACATTCTGTGCCGTCAGGCAGGCGAGTGCGAGGATTACCTCTCTTCGGCACGCGTATTCTGCAAGCTGGCCGTGGGTAAGATTGCCGAGGCTCACACCTACGTGATGAACTCAACGACCGATGATGTGGCACTCTTCAAGGCTGTCGAGCAGGAGTGCTAAACCGGGGAGGGGCGAAAAGAGCGAAAGAGAGAGCGGGCGAGCAAGTAAGCGAACGAACGCGAAAAGTCTAAAGCGAGAGACTGCAATTAGGGTCTGAAATCGCGAAGACAAAATCGAAATAGCATCTTTCCTTCCTATATATATTGTGATGTTCCGGCACACGAAGTGTCGTAATATAGGCAGGTGTCAGAGTTTTGCTCTGATACCTGCTTTTATTCTGCCGATAGTGGGATATGTCGGCACAATTTTATAACTTTACATCACGTTATAGTCGTCAAACAGTAATTTTTAGCATTATGTTTTCTCGTACACTTGTTATGTTGGCTGCGGTGGCACTGCTGACCTCGTGCGGCGGTCGTCAGACCTCCAAGGAGACTGCACAGCAGACAAAGGCGCAACCCGCGAGGGTCTTCCTGCCGCCCGTAGCTCCTGCGTCCCTCGATGCGGAGCAGACCTGCGACTATGTCAAGACCCACTATTGGGACAACTTCAATTTCGCGGATACGGTTTTCATCCGCGAGATAGATACGGTGGATATGATTGAGGCCTTCGCCAAATATGTCATTTTGCTGACCGATGACCCGACAAACGGAGAGCCGATGCGCGAGATTGCCCAAAAGGCGGCGGTGTCGCGTCCCATGCTGGACTATTTCTATATGCTCTCGGAGAAGGTGCTGCATGACCCCAACTCGCCACTGCGCAACGATGAGATGTATATCCCCGTCTTGGAGACGGTCATCGCCAGCGGCTACTACGATGAGTACGAGTTGCTGTCGCCCGAGTATGACCTCAAAATCGCATCGCAGAACCGTCTGGGCGAGCGTGCCAACGATATAAAATACACCTTGTATTCTGGTAAGCAGGGTACATTGTACGGTATTCGTGCCGATTATGTGTTGTTGCTCATCAGCAACCCCGAATGTCCGATGTGTGGCGATGTGGCTGAAGCCATTGCCACCTCTCCCATGATTTCGGAGATGGTTGAGCGCGGTTCGCTCAAGGTGTTGTACGTCTATCCCGATGAGGATATAGCAGCCTGGAAGGCGCATAGAGAGTCGATTCCGTCAAAATGGATTTACTCCTACGACAAGGAATGTGCCATGAAAGAGCAATCTACGTACAATCTTTCGGCAATTCCCTCTATTTATTTGCTGGATAAGGATAAGAGGGTGTTGGTGAAGGACGCTTCAGATGTATCTGTAATTGAATTTGTTATAGATAATGCAGAGTAAGAAAATTCATAAGTATAAATTTTGCTTATATGCCCATAAATAAAGACAATAGGCTTTTGCTTGTAAATTAAAATCTTATGATTAATTTTGCACCTGTAAACAAGAAACAATAACACACACACAAACAATTAAAAGTATAAAGACTATGAACAAGAAATGGCGTTGCACCGTTTGTGGTTATATCCACGAAGGTCCCGAGGCACCCGAGCAGTGCCCCATGTGTAAGGTAGGTAAAGATAAGTTCGTTGAGATTGTAGAGCAGCAGGGTGACCTTGATTTCGTTACCGTTCACAAGATTGGTGATGGTAAGGGTGCCAGCAAGGAGCTCTGGGAGGGTCTTCAGAATCACTTCATGGGTGAGTGCACCGAGGTGGGTATGTACCTGGCCATGAGCCGTCAGGCTGACCGTGAGGGTTATCCCGAGATTGCCGAGGCTTACAAGCGTTACGCTTGGGAGGAGGCAGAGCACGCTTCGAAGTTTGCCGAGTTGATTGGAGAGGTCGTTTGGGATACCAAGACCAACCTCATGAAGCGTATGAACGCTGAGTGCGGTGCTTGCGAGGACAAGATGCGTCTGGCTCGTTTGGCTAAGGAGGAGAATCTCGACGCTGTTCACGATACAGTTCACGAGATGGCTAAGGATGAGGCCCGCCACGGTAAGGGCTTTGAGGGTCTCTACAAGCGTTACTTCGGTAACAAGTAATCCTTAATACCATATAAACGAATAAAGGTGACCTTTGCGGGTCACCTTTTTTTGTGTGCTTTTGTCGGAAGGTTACTTCACCTTTTGCGGGAACAGTATCTCCCAAAACGGGGAGAGGAGACTCCGTGTCCAGTCATTGATACTGCTCCAGAAGTGGCAAATTTGCCGTAAGTAGAAGGCCTGTTCCCCATTTCTTTGCAATGTTAGCGGTTGGTTATTCCTCCTGACATTGGCAGCACTGCTCCTCTTTGACCTCTTCGCGAAACTCCTCGATCGTGTCCTTCAACTTCGCAAGCTCTTTGTTGAGCGAGTCCTTGATTTTGTGGCGCATTTCGACACCGGTCTTGGGGGTGTAAAGCAGGGTGAAAGCTGCACCTACGGCGATGCCTCCCGCCAATGAAGCGAGAATAATTCCTGTGTTTTTCATGATAATGTGGTTTAAAATTCAAGGAGTAGTGTTGCAAACTTCGCGCCAAAAAGATTATCTTTACCCTATGAATACATTTCCGCAGAGAACCGTCTCGTTCACGGGACATCGCAAATATCATGGTGAAGCACATAAGGAGCTGCGCGATACGATTGTCGAGCTGTATCATCGCGGTTATACCACTTTTATGAGCGGTATGGCTGTGGGGTTTGATATGTACGCTGCCGAGTGTGTGCTGTCGCTGCGCAACGAATTGGAGGGGATAAGACTTGTCGCCGTTGTGCCATTCGAAGGGCATCAACTCAAATTCAGTGCGGCGGACAAGCAGCGTTTTGGGGAGATTTTGAAGCGTGCCGATGAGTGTGTGACCCTGTCGCAGGTCTATCATCAGGGCGTCTATTCCGTGCGCAATGACTATCTGGTGCGCCATGCGGACATCGTGGTGGCGTGCTATGATGGTTCGGCAGGAGGTACGCGCTACACTGTGCAGCGTGCCGAAAAGACGGGGCGCGAGGTCATCAACATCTCGCCCGATGCACCCCGACAGATTGACCTTCTTCTGTTCTGATGCACGTAGAGAAAATAAGAAAGGCCGCAGAGCAATCTGCGGCCTTCTTTTATATAAGTTTTCAAACGGTAGGACTACCAGTTCAAAATCTTAACGAAGTCGAACTCCTCGGGGTTGGGCACGTAAGCCTTTGCAGCCTCGTAGTCATCGGGAGTGATGAAGTTGATGATGTTCTCAACAACCGACTTGAACTTGTCAGAGTGGATATCAACCAATCTGGGAGGAATCTTGCCGGTAGTGGGATCCTGGAGATCCTTCAGGTACAGGGGCGATACGTTACCCTCTGTATCAACATATACCATACAACCTGTCTTACCCTCGTCGAACAACTTGTGAACGCCGATACCGAGCTCCGAGCAATAGGTCAAGTCGTAAGCGATAGGAGTCTGGCAACGGATTTCGTAACCCAACTCTACGGGACGGCTCTTTACCTTCATACCCAGCTCCTTGAGCTTCTTCTCAATCATCTCGTTGAAGATGTGAGCCTTCGATACCTTACCCAACTCGGGGTGACCGTGGTCGTCGTAAGTGAAGTGGATACCGCTCTTGCGAATCTCCTCATCGCTCAATGCGTGGAATACACCCTCCGAGATAACGGCAGCACCGTAATCCATGCCCATAATCTTACGCTTGATGATAGACGAGATAACGAGGTTGACGATCTTCTCAACAGTGATTTCAGTCTTGTTGAACATCTCGGGGATAACAATCATGGGGTAGTGGCAAGCCTCACCGATACCGAATGCAAGGTGACCGGCCGAACGACCCATGGCAGCCAAAACGAACCAGTTGCCGCTTGTACGAGCGTCAACATAAACGGCACGTGCGATAACGGCACCCTTATCCTTTGCAGACTCGTAACCGAAGGTTGCGGTTCCCTTGGGCAGAGGAAGGTCGTTGTCGATGGTCTTGGGAACGTGGATGTTGGCGATGGGGTACTTCTTAGCCTCGAGGAACTTGGCGATACGGTTTGCAGTCGATGCAGTATCGTCACCACCTACGGTAACCAACAGCTTGATGTTGTTGTCGGTGAAGAACTTGAGGTTGAAGTTGTTCTCGAAATCCTCGGGAGTGGGCTTGAAACGGCTCATCTGGAGGAACGAACCACCCTGGTTAAAAATACCGTCGGCCATGGGGTAGCTGATGTCAACGGTGCGGGGGGTGGGGTTGAAGAGACCCGAGTAGCCCTCATGCAAACCGATTACACGATAACCCTTGCGCAGGAAAGTCTTTGCTACGCTACCAACTACTGTGTTCATACCGGGAGCGGGACCACCACCGGTCAGAATTGCGATTGCTTCTTTCATGATAATTACGTGGTTTTATATTTAACCTAAATGTTTAGTCGTTTTTAACAGCCCAAAATTACTAATATTTTTTCAAAACAACAAAAAAAGAGAGACCATTGAGGTCTCTCGATTAAAAAAATTGGTAATTATAGTCTATTCAACTACAGTTACGTTCACTGCCTGTTCGCCTTTGGCACCGTTGCCAATCTCGAACTCTACTTGTTGGCCTTCATTGAGCGATTTGAAGCCCTCGGCAACAATACCTGAGAAGTGTACGAAGATTTCCTTGCCACCCTCTGCTGTGATGAATCCGTAGCCTTTCTTGCTATCGAACCATTTCACTTGTCCTTTCATAGAAAAAATGATTAAAGTGTTGTAATACAAGACGCAAATTAATGTAAAAAAAAGTCTATATCAAAACTTTTCCCCATGTTTTTTTGAATTACCAATAAAAATTGTATATTTGTTGCATCTATAAACCCCTTAAGCAGACGGCTATGGATAGACGAATGAAATTTGCGTTACTTGCCATTCTGGGCTTCTCGACAGCCTGCTCAACCGTTCGCAATACGGCTAAGGACAGCAAGAAATCGGATCAAACCTCTGAAGCAGAGGCTACGCAACAACAACAGCGTCCGAGAATTAAAGTGATGTATGGTGTTCCCAATCCCCCGATGGTGGAGGAGAAAAGCTACGAAATCGATCCCGTGATTGAGCAGCCTGACGAAGGGGACGAAGTAGTAATCGATAAGAAAAAGAAATAGAATCAGAAAAAAGTGTTTTCGCATCGCAGACTGGGGCTTCGCAAGTGGTGGGCTCTCAATATATTTTCCAATCTCTACAAAACGACTGTAAGTGAGCATCATCTCGATACGCTCTTTTGGGAGTGTACGCTCAGATGTAACCTCTCGTGCCGTCATTGTGGTAGCGATTGCAGGGTAGACCCCGGAGTGAAGGATATGCCGCTGGGCGATTTCCTCAAGGTGCTCGACGAGGAGGTGACACCTCATGTCAACCCCGAGGAGGTATTGATTATCTTCTCGGGCGGTGAGGTTTTGGTGCGTCCCGACTTGGAGGAGGCGGGGCGAGAGGTCTCGAAGCGCGGCTACCCGTGGGGTATGGTTACCAACGGTCTGGCACTCACCGAGGAGAAACTCGACCGACTGGTTGATGCCGGTCTGAGGAGCGTTTCGGTGAGCCTCGATGGCTTTGAACGCGAACACAACTATATCCGTGGTAATGCACGCAGCTACGAGAAGGCATTGGCGGCCGTGAGAATGGTGGCACGCCATCCCAATCTCTCCTACGATGTCATTACCTGCGTCACCGGCTCGATGGTACCCAAATTGGAAGCCTTCCGCTCGATGCTGATTTCCGAGGGCGTGCGTTCGTGGCGTCTGTTCTCCATCTTTCCCATGGGTAGGGCGAAGAACGACAGCACACTGACGATGACCGATGCCGAGTTCCGTGCCGTGCTGGAGTTTATCCGCAAGACACGCAAAAGTAAGTTCGGCAAGCTGATTCACTGCGAATATGCGTGTGAGGGCTTCTTGGGGGGCTATGAGGCGGAGGTAAGGGACAATTTCTACCAATGTGTCGCCGGCATTTCCGTAGCTTCTATTCGTGTGGACGGTGCGATTTCGGGTTGCACCTCCATTCGTGCCAATTATCATCAGGGAAACATCTACCGCGACAAGTTTTGGGACGTATGGCAAAACCGCTTCGAGCCGTTCCGCAATCGTGAATGGACGAAGAAGGAGGAGTGCGGCGACTGCAAAATGTGGCGGTATTGCATGGGTGGCGGTATGCACCTGCGCGATGACGATGGGAAGTTGTTATACTGTCATTATAAGCGACTTTGAGACGAATAAATCGGCTTGAGGGTGTGCTGTGAGCGGCATGTGGTCTGAAGTGC
Organism: Alistipes sp.; assembly: GCA_020026335.1. Classification (GTDB taxonomy): domain Bacteria; phylum Bacteroidota; class Bacteroidia; order Bacteroidales; family Rikenellaceae; genus Alistipes. The sequence continues at coordinate 64,407 of JAHHQO010000009.1, forward strand.
CGAGAAAAATCAAATATCTTTTTTCTTAAAAAATTTTGCCAATTCGGAATTAAGAGTTATCTTTGTGTGCTCTTAAGAAAAAGAGTCATATAGTTCGGGGTGTAGCGCAGTCCGGTTAGCGCGCCAGCTTCGGGAGTTGGAGGCCGCTGGTTCGAATCCAGTCTCCCCGACTAAAAAACAGAGGTATGATAATCAATGTCATACCTCTGTTTTTTTATTTAACACCTTTTATTGATCGCTATCATCATCCCTGTTGGCACTCAAACATCCGTATTTGTTAAAGTCTTCAGTAAAATCAATAAAGGTCTTGGGGTAGGTCTTCTTTATGAATATTCTGCCAATTGTAGTATTGGCCATTCCACATCTCTCGGCAAATTCCTTTTGAGTGATGCCTAATTTTTTGAATTTGCTTTTATTTTGGCTAAATCATCCATAATGTATTGATTTAAGAGTCAATGGTTTGATATCACTGAAAATAAGAATTATTTTTGAGAAAAGCAATGTTTTTGAATGAATTACTATAGTAGGAAACAAGGATTGTAACAGATGTTTATTCCTTATTTTGACAATAGCTATAAAATAGGAGAACGTCATTTCCAACATCGTTTATATTCAGTGCCCCAGCAATAGAAAAATTGGTGATATTTATTTTGATAATATTGCCAAATATATTCCAAAAAAGGATATAATTTATTAAATTTGATGTGAATTTGTTTTCCTCTAAGTACGTTAAATAACCAAAATATATGAAGCTCTTATTATTAATTTTCCAAATTATTCTGTCAATGCAATGTTTCGCACAAGAGAATTGGCAAAAAGCATTGGATAGGGTAAATGTGCCCTCGTATTTCGATTCACGATTATCTGTTTATTTTAAATACTCAGAATCTGTAGATGGTTATGTTGTAACAGGAAAGTTTTTCCCTTTTAACAAGACTGCTGAGACAGGCTATGTTATTCTTTCATTTATGGAGCAATATACTAATAAGGTATATCTGTATATTAGTCCTCGCGATGATAAGTATACGAGTAACGACATATATAATTTAGTTTTTAGTGACTCTTTCCCAGGCTACAAACAGGGCAACGTGTACTGTTTCAACTACGTTGCCCCCAATAGTTCGCTCAATAAAGAGAGTTGTTATTCGATGGATATTCTCCATCCTTTGGGATATTATACTCCATTCCAATTCTTTGATGTGGATTTCGATGGTAAAAAAGAGCTGCTTATGAACAATTGGGATTTGTTACGGACAGGAAATACTTATACCGTATATAAACTTAATGATAAAGGTTTAATCCCTGTCTCTGAAGCTCCATTTAACGAATTATGTAATGAAGATGAGATTGATTCTAAACGCAGAATGATTACAAGGATTTCTGTAGATGGTGCGTTTGAATATATCAAATTTTATTACTCGTTAAAGCACTATGGTAAAGCATTTAAACCTTATCCTAAGTTTGTTTCATGGATGTCAGAATCACAGGTTAATGAACCGATTCATCCAAGATTTCAATTAGATTCTGTCTATGAAAAGGTTAATGATAAGGAATATCATTGGAATATAAATACAGAAAAATAATTCTTCCAATCTCGAGATTTATAGGCGCTGGGATTCACATATTAAAGACTCCTTTAATATGTGAATATAGAAACAAAAAAAAGAGATGTATTTCATCATCGAAATACATCTCTTTTGATTTATTGGTCGGGGTAACAGGATTCGAACCTGTGACCCCCTGCTCCCAAAGCAGGTGCGCTAACCGGACTGCGCCACACCCCGTTCGTTTTCGGTGTGCAAAGATAAGTGCTTTTTTCAAGATTACAAATTTTCGCGTCCCGAAAAAGCGGTTTTGGTGCGACTTTTGTGCGTCTTAGCCTATCATATCTGCGAAAAGATGGGAGAAATCTTCCCCTTCGGAAGGCATATAAACCCCGAATCCCAGACTGAGTGCCATATCCACATTGCGCTGTCCGTCGTCGATAAAAAGGCTCTCTTCGGGCTTCATGCCACTGTCGGCAATCATACGGCGGAAGACCACCTCGTTGGGCTTCAACTCCCTCAACTGATAGGAGAGGTAAATCTTGTCGAAGTAGTAGTCCATGTCGTGACCATCGGCCTTGAACATCTCCTTCACACACTTCATCGATATGGGGTTGTTGTTCGAGAGTACGTAGGTCTTGTAGCCCTTCTTGCGCAGCTGCTCCAACATTCTCAACTTCTCGACAGGAGTGTCGATGAGAAACTCGCCGTACGCCCACTCTATCTGTTCGTTGGTGATGTCGGGGGTGTGGGCGATGGCGCGCATCTTGTCGCACGCCTCCTGATAGTCGATGTCACCGCGCTCCAGCTGGCCGATCATCTCGGCAGGGTAGCAGGGATCTATGATGTCGGCAATGGCGTCCATGCCCAGGTGGCGGAATGCGCGTCGGCATCTTTCGGCATCGAGTCCCACCAGCACACCGCCGAGGTCGAAAATTATATTCTTTATTTGCTCCATGTTTTTGATTTAATGTGGTTGCAAAGATACGAAAAGGATAAGGTCGCGACAAATGTAAAACATCGGTTTTTTACAAATTGTCGCGACCTTGTCGCTTATTCTTCGTCTACAACGTGTGACTTCCTATTTCTGGAATTGCATCGTGTAGCGTCTGATGGGACGTATGATGAACATGGGCAGGAGCTTGCACAACGGAATCCACAATCGGTTCCACCAGTCGGGTACCGATGTGCGTTTGCCGCGCCACAGGGCACGCAGACCGCGTTTGGCACAGCTGTCTGCCGTGATGAGAATACCCAGATTGCGACCCAACTTCTGTAAGCCGGGGGCAAGACCGTAGAGGTCTGTGGCCACACCTGCCGGGCAGATGGCGGTCACGATGATGCCCTTCTCGCGCACCTCCTTGGCAAAACATACCGAGAACTGACGCAGGTAGGCCTTCGATGCACTATATAGAGCCATGCCGGGGAAGGGCATCCACATCGAGTAGGACGACATATTGAGAATATGTCCCTTCACACCGCGCCGAATCATCTCCTCGGCGTAGAACTTGCAGACCTTGGTGTTGGTCATGTCGTGCAACAGAAGCACCTCCTCGATGCGCTTCACGGGTGTCTGCGTGATGTCCAAAAACGAGAACATACCTGCATTATTGACCACGACATCGGGGTGAATACCCTGTGCCGCGAGATGGCTTTGCAACTGCTCGGCAGCATCTATCTGTGCCAGATTGAGTACCAATGTATAGACCTCGGCACACTCCTCCTTTTCGAGCAGACGAGCCGTCTCAGCGAGGGGTTCCTGCTTGTCGCCCACCAATGCCACCTTGTAGCCCAATCGCGAAAGACGCAGGGCATATTGTCGGCCTATTCCCGAACCCGAACCTGTCACCAAAGCCCAGGCACTGCCTTTAAGCACTTCACCTCGTTTCATCATCAGGGCAGTTTGGCAAGTTCTTCACGGATTTTGCGAGGCAGGTTTTCGCAATTATGACAGCACTTCATATCCTTGGAGTACATTCTTGCGATGCAGTAGTTGCGGTGGTCGCAGCCGCTGCGTGTAGCCTCGTCACCCTCTTTCAGCTTATTGACAAACGAGGGGTCGTTGACCAACGCACGTGCCATCTGCACCATCTCAAAACCTGCATCGAGGGCTTTGTCGATACCTTCGCGGCTGACCAGACCGCCGACATAAATCAGCGGTGATTTCAGTGCCGCACGGAATTTCTTGGCGTCCTCGAGGAAGTAGCACTCCTTGAAGGGGAACTGCTTAATCATCAGCGGTCCGCACCATCTGACGAAGTAGCGCAACCACAGGGGCGAGTAGTAACTCATCGTGTAGGTGGGGATAAGTCCGCGCATCACGGCCATGGGGGCTTTCGATACAAATCCGCCCGAGAGCACGATGCCGTCCACTCCGTACGATTCGATGACCTTGGCAATTTCGATGCTTTCGGGGATCTCTATACCGCCCTTGAAACCGTCATACATATTGTGCTTGACCACGATGGCCATATTGTCCTGACGTGCGGCATTGACTGCCTCATCGAGACACATACGCATGAATCGCATTCTGTTCTCCAGCGAACCTCCGTATTCGTCCTTGCGGTGGTTGGTGTAGGGCGAGAGGAACTGCGAAATGAGGTAGCCGTGACCGGCGTGCACCTCCACGGAGTCGAAACCTGCCGCGTGGGCATGGTGTACCGCACGGCCAAAATCCTTCGCCACACTCTCTATCTCGTCTTTGCGCATGGCTCTGACGGGGGTGTAGGCGTAGAGGTTGAATCCCGACGATGCACCGATGGGAATCTGTCCTGCCGTGGTATAGTGGGTCATGTTGCCACAGTGTCCAATCTGGATGCCTGCCGCGGCACCTTCGTTGTGAATGGCGTCGGTGATGTCGTGGAGGGCGGGTACTATTTCGGGGCGGAGCCAAAGCTGCTTGTTGAACGACAGACCGCTACGCGATACCGCCGCATAGGCCAGCGTAGTCATTCCTACACCGCCACGGGCTACTGCCACATGATAATCTTTCAATTGTTGTGTCGGACCGAAATCCTTACCCATCGACTCAAACGCCGCCGAACGAATGGTGCGGTTGCGCAGGGTCACGGGACCTAATTGATAGGGCGTAAAAAGTTTTGACATGGCTTATTAATAGATAAATGGAATTATTTTCTTGCGTTTGAGTGCGGTGAACTCCTCGCCGAACTCCTGCTCGTAGCGTTTGTAGAGCGAGAAGGCACGGGGTGCGAGGTTGGCAAATGTCCACCATGCGAAGACCACTCCTGCCCACGACCACGAGGCGATGGCGAAGCCCACCCACTCGGTGAACTCACCGAAATAGTTGGCCGAGGAGACATAACGGAACATACCGCCACGGGGAATGTAGTGGCGCGAGTCGCCAGGTTTTCTCAAATGGCGGATGATGTAGTCGGAGTGGATATTGACAATCATTCCCAAGATGAAGATGGTACCGCCAATCCAGATGTATGGCTTCGAGAACCAGTCGGCGTAGTAGTCGGCTGGCGATACCCAGAATATCCAACCGCCCTGCATCAGTGCATTCAACGTGTTGAATACCATACCCATGAAGACAATGCCGAGTGGCATCTTCGAGTTACCGCGAATGAGCAGCGGAAAGATGAAAGAACGCTGGAAGTAGTGGCTCTGGAAGATGAGAAACAGGGCGAGGGGAGCGGCTTCCCACATTCGGGGACTTGTCGCCCACAGCACGCACATGAGTATGAATACGGGGGATTCCATCATCACCCAGCCGATTCTGTTGGGTACCGGAAGACCATACTTGCGGTTGAACAGGTATCCGTACCCTGCCTCGAAATAGTGGAGGGCGATGAATACGAAAAGTGCCAACACCGACATGACGATTAAAAAAATATCAAAAGTCTCTTTCATCTGTCTGATTTTTAGGATAAATATATCAAACAAAAGTACACATAATATTCCGACCGCGAAACTTCTTTAGGGTGTTTATATTCCCCGAAATGTCCGATATTTTCTGTGTTTGAACCAAATATGGGGGCGGTGGGGTGTTTTGTTGGTCGGAGGTCGGGAAGAGCGAAACGAGTGATTCTTCCTCGAAAAATGATTTCCGAAATTGGAAAATTTTAATTATTTTTGAAAATGCTAAAACACTAACAGAAATGAAAAAAATAGTTGTATTCACAGGTGCAGGAGTCAGTGCCGACAGCGGATTGGCGACCTTCCGCGATTCCGACGGATTGTGGGCTTCGCACCGTATAGAAGACGTATGTACCCCCGAGGCTCTGGTCAATAACCGTAAAGAGGTGATTGATTTCTACAACGAGCGCCGCCGCGAGATGCTGGCCGCCCAGCCCAATGCAGGCCACCGTGCCATTGCCGAACTCGAAAAGTGGTTCGATGTGGAGGTGGTGACCCAGAATGTGGATAACCTCCACGAGAGAGCCGGTTCTTCGAGTGTGATTCACCTCCACGGCGAATTGACCAAACTGCGTTCGATGCGCGATGACGAACTGATTCAGCCCATCGAGGGTTGGGAGCAGAAACTCGATGCCTGTGCTTCCGATGGCGCACTGTTGCGTCCCCACATCGTCTTTTTCGGCGAGTCGGTACCGATGTTCGACCGTGCGGCAAGGACGGCGGCAACGGCCGATATTATGGTGGTGGTCGGCACTTCGCTGGCGGTCTATCCGGCTGCCTCGCTGGTGCGATATATCGACCTCGACATCCCGATTTATGTGGTCGATTCCGGCAATCCCGATTTATCGTGGATTCGTAATCCGCTGACCCACATTCACAAGCGTGCCGCAGAGGGTATGCCCGAGCTGGTGGATTTTTTGCGAGAAAAATATGCCGAATAACTCGCCGCGGAGGGGATAAATTGCGCGATTTACGCTATATTTGCAGCCTGAATTTAAAAATCCGGTTTTCGGACAGGTATAATAAGAAAATGAGTTTTTTTACATTTATTGAAATTCTGGGTACCATTGCCTTTGCGATAAGTGGTATTCGTCTTGCATCGGCCAAGCAGTTCGACTGGTTCGGCGCTTATGTCGTCGGTTTCACCACCGCTATCGGAGGTGGTACGTTGCGCGATTTAATGTTGTCGCTCACGCCCTTCTGGATGTTGGATCCCTCCTATCTGGTGATGACGGCCTTTGCCATGATTCTGGTGATGTTTATGGGACGATTGCTCATCCGCCTCAACAACACCTTCTATCTCTTCGATGCCATCGGTCTGGGACTGTTCACCGTGGTGGGCGTAGAGAAGACCCTGGGTGAGGGGTTCCCTCTGTGGGTGGCCATCATCATGGGTATGATTACGGGTGCTGCCGGAGGTATCCTGCGTGATATTATGATTAACGAGGTGCCGCTGATTTTCCGCAAGGAGATTTACGCGCTGGCGTGTGTCATCGGTGGTGTGGCGTTCGGTATCTGCGACTATATCGGAGTATCGACGAGTGCCAATGAAGTCATTACTTCGCTGGTAGTCATTGCAGTGAGATATATTGCCGTGAAATACGAGTTGAAACTCCCCGTGCTGAAGTAGAACCTTCAAAGCAAAATAAAAAACCGTGGTAATTGATGTTACCACGGTTTTTTTGTGCCTTGTGTGGCTGGATTTATTTGTTGAGTCCCAGCTTCTTTTTGTAGTAGGAGGTGGCGGTGTAGAGTGCCGCCGCAGGGTTGTTGCCCGTAACGCGGTCTTTGGTGACCAGCGTGGTGACATAGGCATCGGAGTATTTGTAGAACAGGCTGTCGTGTCCGACACACAGACCGATGACCACATTCAAATCCGTGTGGGCGTTGTTCAGCAGACGTGCCTGAAGAATGGGGTTGCACATTGCCGCTCCGATATTCTCGCACTCCTTGGGAATGCCGATGGACGACTTGGCCTTGCCTGCCACCTTGCAGATGACCGAGAAAGGCTCGAAGCCGTTGGCACGCAGAATACGCGCAAAGATGCGAGCCTCGTTAATCAGACCGATGCAGTTGGCGATGCCGATTTTGTGAGCATTGATTTTGCGTGCGAATTTCATAATCTCCTCCACACGTGTCAGCTGGCAATAGCCTTCATATTCCACCTCGGCACTCGCCACCATGATTTCGTGGTTGCGCTGCTCATCGTAACGTTCCAAAGCCCATTCCATGTCGGCAGGGTCGAGATGGGTGGTGGGGCAAAAATCGGGATAGGTGCGTGTCTTGAACTTGCAGTTCTGTGTGCCGCAATCCACACAACTCGGTTGGTATTCTTTTTCGTTTTCCATTATTTCGAGACCTCCTTTTTCTCGCTGTGGAGCAACGGCCAGTTGGGGTCGAAGGTGTGCTCCTGATTGATGATACGTTCCAGCTCCTTCACCTTCTCGGGGAATTCGCCGGCCAGATTATGATTTTCCGACGGGTCGGCTGCCAGATTGTACAACTCGGTGATGTGTTGTTCGGCAGGCTGCGATACATTCAGCCTGATGAGCTTCCAGTCGCCCTGCCGCACGGCCTGTCGTCCGCCACCCTCGTGAAACTCGAAGTAGATGTGCGGATGCTGTTGCTGTTTGCCCTTGCCCGTGAGTGTGGGCAGTATGCTGATGCCGTCACTGCACTTGTTCTGCGCAGGGCTGTCGGTCAGTGCCGCAAAGGTGGGCATCATGTCCCAGAAGGTAAAGAGGGTATGATTCTCTCCCGGAGTGATGTGATGCGGCCAGCTGGCGATGAACGGCACTCTGATGCCACCCTCGTAGAGGTCGCGCTTGTAGCCGCGGAAAACACCGTTGCTGTTGAAGAAATCGGGGTCGGCACCTCCCTCGCAGTGAGGACCGTTGTCGCTGCAAAAGATGATGAGGGTATTGTCATATACGCCCAACTGCTTCAGCTTATCGACTACTTCACCCACATACTTGTCCAGTCGCATAACCATCGCTGCAAAAGTGGCGTGGGGCTCTTTCTGCGAGCAGTAGCCGCCCTTGCGGAAATAGGGACCCGAATCGCAACCGTTGTAGGGCGTTTCGGGATATTTGCCCCTAACGCTCTGTATGATTTCGTCCTCGGGGACAATCAGCTCGGCGTGTGGGAGTACGTAGGGCAGAAAGAGGAAGAAAGGCTCATCGGCATATTTGTCGAGGAAGTCGAGCCCCTTCTGCTGAATCAAGTCCTGAGTATAGGTGCCGTAAGCTCCGTTGGCGTTGTCCGTCAAATCCACTCGTGTGTCGTTCTCCCACAGATGGTCGGCGTAGTAGTTGTGGGCAAGGAGCTGGCAGTTGTAGCCGAAAAACTCATCAACTCCCTGCTTATCCGGTGCGCCCTCCGTACCGGGTGCACCCAATCCCCATTTGCCGAAGCAACCCGTGGTGTAGCCTGCCGCCTTGAAGATACGGAACAGATTCTGTGAGCCTTCGGGCAGAGACATCTGACCCTCGGGTTGCACCTCCTTGTTACCTCTGATGGGGGTGTGTCCCGAATGAAAACCTGTCATCAACGAGGTGCGTGACGGTGCGCTGACCGTAGTGCCCGAATAACAACTTGTGAAGCGGATGCCCGACAGCGCCAGACGGTCGATGTTGGGTGTGGAGAATTTCTCCTGTCCGTAGCAACTCAAATCGCCATAGCCCAAATCATCGGCAATGATGAATACCACATTGGGATTCTGCTTGTTGGGGCGGTGTTGCTTGGCGGCTGTGGCGGTTGACGTCCCGCAACATATTCCGGTGGCGAAAACTCCGGTGAGCACCTGTTTTGTAGTCATGATGAAATCTGTTTGGATTTATTCGTGGTAAAATTACACATAAAAATCCTTACGGCCAATTTTTGAGAATTATTTTACAATCTGATGCGCCACGGGGAAATAAGAAAGGGACACCCTGTCGGATGCCCCTTCCCTTTGGAAATTGTGATACGGGTTTAGTAACCGAAAATCTCCTCCTGTGAGAGGGTCTTGATTTGTCCCAGTGTCTTCAGATAATTGAGGTCGATGTCCTGAATGTCGCCCAAAATACCGTAGTTGTAGGTCAAATCCTTTGCCCATTTCTGCTGTGTGGCTTTCACATCCTCCAGCGTCATGTTCTGCACCTTCTCGAAGAGCTGGCGGTCGCGGTCCTCGCTGAGCCCCATACGCTGCAAACCGTAGTACTCCATCAGCACGTTGAGCTTCACGGTGCGTGCGGTTCTCAGTCTCGAAATCAGACCCTCCTTGGCAATCTTGAAGGCGGTCTCCGATGCGGGCATATTGTTGATAATCTCGTCGAAGGCCTCGATGGCATTCTTCATCTTGTCGTTCTGTGTGGCGATGAAGGCCATGTAAGCGTAGTGATTGTCCTTGGTGGCGGGCTGCACGATGTTAGCCAGGGCAGAATATGCCAGACCGCGCGACTCTCTCAACTCCTGGAAGACGATAGAGTTCATACCGTTGCCGAAGTATTCGTTGTAGAGAATAATCTCGGGGTCGTTCTTCACATCAAAGAGCTTCGAAGTGGTGTGGCTCTGAATGTAGTAGAGCTGCTTGGAGGTGTACTGCGAGAGGTAAACAACGCTCTTGTCGCTCTGTGCCACCTCGGGAGCGTACTCCTTGGTCAGCGGTTCGGGCTGCTCGGCCATGTAGTGGTGTTCGGTGAGTGCCTGCTTCAGCTCCTCCTCCGACATGGGGCCGTAGTAGATAATGGTGTGCGCCTTATCCTTCAAATCGCGAATGGCACCCAACAGCTCGTCGGAGGTCTTCGCCATCAGCTCCTTGTCCGAAGGTGTGGTGCGTTTAATCCACTCCTCGCCGTGAGCCATGTAGTTTCTCAGAGCGGCGAAGCATCCGGCCTGACGCAGTTTGTTGTCACTACGGAACTTCAGCATGTCCTGCTTGAGGTTCTTGAGAATCTCATCGTTGCCCTGTGCATTGAACAGACGCTCCTCGGTGATGTCCATCGCCTGTGTCATGTTCTCGCTCAGACCCGAAATCTTGACATTGCACGAAGTGTCGAAGGTCTCGAAGCCCGACGAGCAGGCCAAACCATACATCTTGCCGGCAATCTCACCTGCCGACATCTTCTCTGTACCGAGATATTCGATGTAGCTGTCCGACATGTAGAGGTTGTGGTTCTGTGCCACACCCTTGTTGTAGATATATACCAAATCGAAGAGGTCGGTAGTCTCGTTCTTCTTGTAGAGTACCTCCACACCGTCCTTCAACTCAAATTTCGACATATCCTTCTCGAAATCCACGAACATCGGCTCGATGGGCTTCACCTCTGTCGATTTAATCTCCTTGAGGAAGTCGCTCTCGGCATCGCGGTTCATCATGATGGGGGTAATCTTGGGAGCGGCAATCTTCTGCTCGTTGGGGTCTACACCCGTGTGCTTCTTGATGATGGCGTAGGCTTCGGGCTTGAGGTATTCGTTGGCCCATGCCACGATGTCCTCCTTGGTAATCTTCGAGATGCGGTCGATGGTGTGAACGGCATCAGCGAGCTCGCCACCCGAGATGAAGTTCTCCACGTAGAAGTCGGTTCTCTCCTCGTAGTTGTCCATCATCTTAATCATCTGGGTCTTGTAGTTGTTGATGGTCGCCTGAATCAGCTCCTCGTCAAACTCACCCTTTCTCAATTTCTCGACCTCTGTGAGCAACAGATTGCTCAACTCGTCCATCGACTGACCCTTCAGCGGCTGGCCGGCAACGACAAAACGGCCGTAGTCGGGCTGTGTCATCTGGAAGGCGAAGGCGAAGGCTGCCTTCTGCTCCTGATTGAGGTTGAGGTCAATCATACCTGCATTGCCGTTGTAGAGAATGCTGGCTGCAATCTGAGCCACATCGTTCGACGGGTCGATGCTCTTGGGCAGTCGCCATGCCAGATATACGCTCTCGGCCTCGGGACCATAGACGTCCTTCACGATGGGCGAGGTGATGGGCTGCTCGGGTTCGAACTGCAACTTGGGCAGATTGTTGTTGGGCACCATGTCACCGAAATACTTCTCTATGGCTGCAATCATCTCCTGCGGGTCGAAATCACCCGACACGCAGATGGCGATGTTGTTGGGCACATAGTAGGTCTTGTAGTAATTCTTGATGTTGGTAATCGAGGGGTTCTTCAACTGCTCCTGTGTACCCAACACTGTCTGTGTGCCATAGGGGTGGTGGGGGAAGAGGGCCTCGTCGATGGAGGTGAGAATCTTGCGCGAGTCCTGTGTCAGCGACATGTTCTTCTCCTCGTAGACAGCCTCCAGCTCGGTGTGGAATCCGCGGATGACGGGGTCACGGAAACGGTCGGCCTGAATCTTGGCCCAGTTGTCAATCTGATTCGAAGGGATATCCTCCACAAACACGGTCATATCCTGCGAGGTGTAGGCGTTGGTTCCGGTGGCACCAATCAGCGCCATGAGCTTGTCATACTCGTTGGGAATGGCATATTTCGAAGCCTCGTAGCTTACCGAGTCGATGACGTGATAGAGGGCTTCGCGCTCCTTCTCGTCGGTGGTCTTTCGATAGACCTCGAACAGACGCTCGATTTCGTCCAGCAGGGGTTTCTCGGCTTCGTAGTTCGATGTGCCGAACTTGCTGGTTCCCTTGAACATCAGATGCTCGAAGTAGTGGGCCAGACCGGTGGTCTCTTTGGGATCATTCTTGCCGCCCACCTTCACGGCAATGGCCGTCTGGATACGGGGTTGCTCCTTCATGACACTCATGTAGACCTTCATACCGTTGTTGAGGGTGTAAATCTGGGTCTTGAGGGGGTCATTGGGGATAGTTTCCGTCTTGTAGCCTGTACAAGCGGAGAGCATCAGAGAGAGTGATGCTGCAAAAAACAGGAGTTTTTTCATATTTCCTGGGTTTAATAGGTTTTCAAGAGGTAAATATAAGAATTATTATGCAATATCGTCCTTTTGTGTGGGAGAATATGCCGTGGAAGGGTACTTCATCGGTTTTTTATGAGTATATTTGTTCTCGATAAAAAGGTGTGGGGCGAGAGGTGACGACTCATTTCATGCCTCCCTTTTTTTAGAACTGTCTAGTATCATGGAGGTTAAAATAGAACAAAGCTGGAAGTCGCGACTTTGTGAGGAGTTCGACAAACCCTATTTCCGCGACTTGGTCACGTTTGTCAAGAACGAATATCGCACCCATCAGGTTTTGCCCCATGGCCGTCAGATATTCTATCTTTTCGATGCGTGCCCTTTTGATAAGGTGAAGGTGGTTATCTTGGGACAGGACCCCTATCCCACGCCGGGACAATACTATGGGGTCTGCTTTTCGGTGGCGGAGGGTATGGCCGTTCCGGCATCGCTGCGCAATATCTTTCGGGAGATACACGACGATATGGGAACGCCTGTCCCCACATCGGGAAATCTCGACAGATGGGTACGACAGGGTGTGTTTCCGATGAACTCGGTACTGACGGTACGCGCCTATGAGTCGGGCTCTCACCGTCACCACGGCTGGGAAACCTTCACCGATGCCGTGATTAAGAAACTCAGTGACGAGCGCGAACATCTGGTTTTCATGCTGTGGGGCAGCTACGCCAAAGAGAAGTTGCCGCTCATCGATGCCCGGCGTCATCTGGTGCTGACAGCCGCGCACCCCTCGCCCAAATCTGCCGACCGCGGCTTCTTCGGCTGCCGTCATTTCAGTCGGGCGAATGCCTACCTCATGGAGCATGGAATTGCGCCCGTAGAGTGGTAGAACAATGATAAAACGATAAACTAAAATTCCATATCATGAAAAAATTTCTTTACCCCGTATTATGTCTGACGCTGTTGAGTGCAGTTTCGTGCGGAACAAAAAACAACAGCGACGAGTGGCAGGTGGTCTGGGAGGACGACTTCAATCAGACGGAGCATTTCGATGAGTCGAAGTGGAGCAAAATCTCGCGCGGAACACCCGATTGGCGCGACTGTATGTCGTTCAACGACAACTGCTTTGCCATGCGTGACGGCAATTTGGTGTTGCGTGGAATAGTCAATGATGTAGACCCTGCCGACACCTCAAAGTACCTCACCGGAGGCGTCTATACCAAGGGCAAGGTGGCTTTCAGCAACGGCCGTATCGACATTCGTGCGCGTTTCTCATCGGCAAAGGGTGCATGGCCTGCACTGTGGATGAAACCCGTGAAACCCGATAGTATCAAGTGGCCGATGGCGGGCGAAATTGACATCATGGAGCACCTCAACTACGACACGATTGCCTATCAGACCGTCCACTCCAACTACACCCACCACCTCGGCATCAAAGAGCCGGTGAATGGTGCAACGGGTGCGATTTGCCGTGACGACTATAATATTTACAGTGTGGAGATGTACCGCGACAGTCTGGTATTCTTCATCAACAATCAGAAGACCTTCTTCTATCCCCGTATCGAGACCGACAAGGAGGGACAGTTCCCCTTTGCCGACCGTCCGTTCTACCTCCTGCTGGATATGCAGCTGGGAGGTGCGTGGGTAGGCGAGGTGAATCCCGAGGATTTGCCTGCCGAGATGGAGATTGACTGGGTACGTTTCTCACAAAAGAAAAAAGATATACGATAATGATGAAAGAGGAGATGATGTCCGGCAGCTGTGAGACAGCCTATTTCGCCGGAGGATGTTTTTGGGGCGTGGAGCATATGCTCTCCAAACAGGAGGGGGTGATGGACGTGGTGTCCGGCTTCATGGGCGGTTATGTAGATGCCCCCACCTACGAGGAGGTCTATCGCGACAATACAGGTCATGCCGAGACCGTGCGCGTGGTGTTCGACAGCGACAAGGTGTCGTATGAGACACTGGTCAAGTTGTTCTTCGAGATTCACGATCCCACGCAGAAGGACGGTCAGGGACCCGACATCGGCACACGCTACCGCTCGGAGATTTTCTATGTCAGCGAGGAGCAGCGCACAACGGCCGAGAAGGTCATTGCCCTGCTGCGCGAGAAGGGTTACGATGTGGTTACACGTGTGACACCTGCCTCCCATTTCTGGCCGGCAGAGGAGTACCATCAGGACTACTACGACCGCAAGGGAACAACTCCCTATTGCCATGTCCGTGTAAAGCGATTCTAATTAATTTTTTGAGGGAGACCGTGCCGTGTGGCGGGGACTCCCTTTTTATTTTACAGACATATGAAAAAGTTTGTCTTACTGTTGGTATTTCTTGTGGGCGTCATCGGCGGATGTCAAGCCCGAAAGATAAAGGTGGCGTGTGTGGGCAATAGCGTGACCTACGGCTATCTGATAGAAAACAGAAGCCGTGATGCCTATCCGTCGCAGTTACAGCGGATGCTGGGCGAGGAGTATGAGGTGGTCAATTTCGGACACAGCGGAGCAACTCTGCTGCGCCACGGTCACCGTCCCTACAACACCCTGCCCGAATATGACGCGGCACTGAAATATGCCGCCGATGTGGTGGTTATCCATTTGGGATTGAACGATACCGACCCTCGCGATTGGCCGAACTACCGCGATGAGTTCCTGGGGGACTACCTGTCGCTGATTGGCGATTTCAGAGCGGCAAATCCCCAAAGTCGGATATTCATCTGCCGTCTGACCCCGATTTTCCATGCACATCCGCGCTTCAAGTCGGGCACAAGGGATTGGTTTTGGATGATTCAGGCAGAGATAGAGAAGGTGGCTGATGTGGCCAATGTGGAACTTATTGACTTGCATACGCCCCTCTATTCGCGTCCCGACCTTTTCCCCGATGCCCTGCATCCCAATGCGGAGGGCGCAGGAATATTGGCAAAAACCGTATGTCAGAGCCTGACGGGAGATTTCGGCGGTCTGCAACTCTCGCCGATGTATTCCGATAACATGGTGTTGCAGCGCGAGCGCGAACTCCTCATTTCGGGGCAGGCAGACAGAGGTGAGGAGGTGACGGTGACTTTTGCCCGTGAGAAGCACCAGACGGTGGCGGACGATTACGGCAGGTGGTCGGTGACGCTCGCTCCGATGAAAGCCGATGGAAAGTCCCATACCTTGAAGATTGCGACTCGCAGACGGGCATTGACCTTCCGCAATGTTGCGGTGGGTGAGGTGTGGCTCTGTTCGGGTCAGTCGAATATGGCTTTCCGTGTGAATGAGAGCGTGGAGAGCGAGCAGGTCGCCGAACGTGACTATGCTGCCCGTTCGCCGCAGATTCGTCTTTACAACATGAAGCCATGTCGGGCGACCAATAACGAGAAGTGGAGTCGTGAGGTGCTGGACTCGGTCAATGCCCTGCACTATTTCAGACCTTCTCGCTGGGAGACGGTCAATCCCGAAAATGCAGCCGAATTTTCAGCCATCGCCTTTGCCTTTGGTCGTACCCTTGCCGACTCTCTGAAAGTCCCTGTGGGACTTGTTCTCAATGCCGTGGGTGGCTCTTGCACCGAGTCGTGGATAGACCGCAAGACCATGGAGTTCGAGTTCTCCGACCTGCTGATGAACTGGTCGGCGAATGATTTTGTGCAGGAGTGGGCGAGAGGTCGTGCCGACTTGAATACGGCGTTGCGCAGTAACGCCCTCCAGCGACACCCTTATCACACCTGTTACCTCTATGAGGCGGGTATCTTGCCCGTGAAAGATTATACTTTCAGCGGTGTAATCTGGTATCAGGGCGAGTCCAATGCCCACAACATCGAGACCCACGAAAAACTCTTCCCTCTGTTGGTCAAGAGCTGGCGAAAGACCTTCGGTGAGCAGTTGCCGTTCTACTATGTCCAGCTGTCGAGTTTGAATCGTCCCTCGTGGTGCTGGTTCAGAGACAGCCAGCGCCGTATGATGGGGGAGATTCCCCATTGCGGTATGGCGGTCTCCAGCGATTTGGGCAACCGAGACAATGTCCACCCCACGCAAAAGATGGCGGTGGGTGAGCGTCTTGCCCGTTGGGCATTGGTGCGCGACTTCGGTTGGGGATGTCTGCCCTCCGGCCCTCTCTGTCGCATGGCAGAAAGAACAGGTAAATATGCCTTTGTGTCGTTTGATTGTGGCGAGCAGATGCGCAGTGCCGATGGTGAGGCCTTGCGCACATTCGAGGTGGCAGGCAAGGAGGGTATCTTCTATCCTGCCCGTGCCGAGGTCGATGGCAATCGTGTGAAGGTTTGGGCGGATGAGGTCGATACTCCCTGTCGGGTAAGATACGGCTGGCAACCCTACACGACCGCCAATCTCATCAATCGTGACGGTCTGCCGGCATCAACTTTCCAATGTGAGGTCGAGTAACGGCGAACTTATCTAACTAGAAATAGCGGCGCGAATACTAATCATTCGCGCCGCTATTATTTTGTCGGCAGGGTACAAAAAAGCTCCGCTTCCTTTTCGGGAAGCGGAGCTGAAAGTGTTTACCTGTGAGGTATTACATCTGGAAGTTGGCAGGATTTGCGAAGTCGAACTCATCGCTGAGGGGCTTCATATCCATGTACTCGAACTGGCCGTCAGCAACCAACTTGAAGCGGAATGCGTGGGTTGCGCTCTTGACAGTTCTGCCAATGTAAATCTTGATGTTGAAGGTGTAGATGGTCTCGATACCGTCAATCATCTTGACATCGGCGTGCTTGGTGTTGACTGCAATCTGCATCAACTCTGCAAACTGATGCTCAATCTTCTCGTAGAATGCTGCGTGTGCGGCAGCCTTCTCCTCTGCTGAACCCTCCTTATATTTCTCGAATGCGGAGATATCCTCACCGGCCTTCTGCCATGCGGTGATGGTCTTACCGATACGCCAGTCGAGGTTGTGCTTGTAAATCGAGCAACCACCATATCTCTCGGTCTCGATCTTACCGTTGTAGTCCTCCTTGTACTGGGGCTTGTTCTTCACGATGTAGTCGATACACATGTTGAAATACTCGTCGGCGAGATCCTCAGCCTCCTGAGTACCCAACTCGATGACCATGCTGGGGTCAAATACCCACTTGCCGTCCTTCTTGTTGAAGGGAGCCGAGTTCTCGACCTTGTCACCACTCTGGTTAGCCCACTCGGTACCGTTGTAAGTGTAAACATCGGCACGCAACGAAGTCTCCTTGTTTGCATAGAAGTGATAACCTACGGTGATGGTGAAATCGGGCTGTGCATAGGGGTACTTCAGTGTGAGGAAGGTGGGAATATAGGTCTCGGGCTTGAACGAGGTGCTGAAGTTAGCGTGCGATGAACCCATCTGCTCGTAGTCAGCGGGATTAACCATGATAACCTCGTCATCTGCCTGCCATGCCGAACCGTTGAACTTGTAAGCTGCGAAGCGAGAAGTGGTCACTGCTGCTGCACGAGTCGAGAAGAGCGCCAGCGATGCTGCCGAAGCCTCCTTGATGTCGAGAACAACGGTGTTGATGAACTTACCACCCGAAACTCCGGTGAGGTAACCTGTAACCACTACGTTCTTCTGATCCATGTCTGCGGGAATGAGACCCTCTGCCATATCCTTGAGGCTGCCCTGTGCGGTAACGGCATCATCGACCATCACATTGTAGTAATGACCCGAGATAACCAGCTTACCGGTGTAGGTAGCATAGAGACAAGCCGAATTCTCGATGTAAGCATCGAGGTCGGCACCTGTCAATGCGCGGGGAGCTGCAGGCTTGAACGACATGTCGGCAGTGTTGAGTTTGGTGACATTAGCCTTGTCAATCTTGTTGACCTTGTGGTAGTCGTCAATCTCACCCTCTACGCTGACAACATCACCGACCTTCAAAGAAGCGTCGAACGATGCGGGACGAACGTAGATGTTGCCGGTGCAGTCGTTGAGTACATAGATATTACCGGATACGGCTGCCAACTGACCCTGTACCTTCACCATTGTGGCATCGGCTGCTGCCATTGCCTCGGCAACGGTCGATACATTCTCGGCAGCTGCACCGTCGATGCTCAGCACGTCGGTAACCATCATGTTGATGTACGAAACTTGGCCGTCACGACCGCTGTAAGAGTAAACGTAAGCCTTGACCTTGAGGGTCTTGTTGTTCAGTGTCTCATTGACGAGACCGAGGTTGGCGAAAGGAATGCTGCCCTTAATCGAAGAGCCTTCAACCTCGAAGTTGTGGTACTTGCCCGAGAAGGTGTACTTACCGGTCAGCTCTGCATACTTCACTGTGGGGGTCGAACCGTAGTTCTGGAACTCCTCACCTGTCATTGCAACGGCTGCGGGAGCCTTGAAATTGGCGTTCTTCTCTACGAATGCAATTTCGGCGTTCGAGAACTGCAAGCCGCCGCGCTCGCCGACAGTACCTGCAACGGTGATGACATCACCCACTGCATAGCTTGCCGAAGCACCGAGGAATACGAAGACACGGTCCTTGTCGGTATCGCCGTCAGCGATAACCATACCGCCGTTGTTGCATGCCAAAACGGTAGCTTTGACAGTGACATCCTGACCCACGCTCAACTTGTTGATGGGGGTGTAAGCCGAAGGAGTCTCACCTCCGCCGTTGCCCTCGCCTTCGCCACCGCCGATGGCAGGCTCCTGCTCCGAGAACTTGTACGAAGCAATCACATAGTCACCCTCCTGTGCGCTGGCCTGGGTGTTCTTCAGAATTTCGGGAATAAAACGCTCTGCGGGCTTGGCTGGAGTGAAGTAAGCGGCCGAAATTCCGTCCTCTGCCCATGCCTTCTCGTAGTCGGCATTGGCGAGCTTATACTCCTTGGCACCCGATACACCGGTTACGGTCTCGGGATACTCCGTGCGCAACGAGTTGTAGGTGATAACCACCGACGAACCGTTGGAGAGGTGGTAAGCGAAATCCTCCTGCAGGAAGGCGGGAAGATAATCCTTGGCCAAAATCTTGTCGGAGAAAGCCTTGTCCGAAGCTACTCGCTTCAACTCGTCGGAGAGGTTGTTGTTCTCGGCGAGTTTCTTGTTGATGCGATTGTTGGCAATCTTGGCGTATTCCTCATCGGTCAGGGTGTGCTTGAATGTCTGTACATCGGCAAACTCCATGTCGGGGTTGTAACCGTCAAAGTGCTCGCTGTTGTATTCATCAACTTCACACGCTGTAATAAAAGCCATGGGGACAAGCGCCAGAAGATACTTTAATATATGCTTATTCATGGTTGTTGCAATTAGAAGTTAATTTTAAATCTTACAGTGTAAGTACGGCCGAATGCGTAGAACACGTTGCTGATGTTCTGCCATGTGCTGTTCAGGTCGGTCATGTTGGTTGCATCCATGATGTAGTGGTAATCATATACGTTGTTGATGTTACCGTAGAGTGTAGCACGTATGTTACCAATCTTGAATGCGTAGCTGGCCGAGAAGTCCAACTGGTGACCCCAGGGCAACTTGTAAGGCTGGTTGACAACGATGGTCTTGTTAGCCTCGAGTCGGGGAAGACGATAATCGGTGTAGTTGTTGGCATAGACGTTCCAGTCTGCGCTGAAACGGAAACCCTTCATGGGGCGAACCGTAACACCGAGAGCCGAGGTAATCTGTGCCGAACCACCGACCTTGATGCCCTTCTGCTTCAACTCAACCCAACCATGGTCCTCGCCCATGATTTCGCTGGCTACGCCGACGATGTTGCCCTTGTTGTCTACCTTTGCGGGCTGACCCTCCGAGTCATAGATATAACCCTTCGAGTTGCTGTCCCACTGCCAGTCGCCGAGAGAGAGCATACCGGTGATGTCCAACCAACGGGTGGGGGTGTAACGGAAGTCCATCTCGATACCCATGTGGCGTGCATCCACACCCGACAGGTTGACGGTACCGTAGTTGCCGTTATCCATGTTGAAGGTCTTGACAACGGCCTTATCCATCCACATGGTGTAGTAACCGTTGAGATTCAATACGAAGTTCGAAGTCTTGAAACCGTAACCCAACTCAACCGAAGCAACGTGCTCGTTGATGGGGTTGGGGTTGGTCTTGTGGTTGTTCGAGCAGCTCAGGAAGACACCGTTCTCGAGGAAGGGGGCACGGCTGATGTAACCGGTGTTGAAGAAGATGTTGTTCTTCTCGTTGATGTTGTAGTTCATACCTGCCTTGACAACACCACCCAGGTAGTTTTTGTGCTCCGACTCTGCGTGAGCGGCATCGTAGTACATACGGTCGTAACGCCAGTAACCGGTGTTCGAGATAGAACCCGATACGAAAGCGGTCAAATCCTTGTGTGACCACTCCAACTGTGCGAAGACACCCTCCGAGTGAATGTGGCTGTCGTAGTCACGATAAATCTTATCGCCTACGGTCAGGTGCTGGTACTTCCAGTTGGGGTCGGCAGCAGCTGCGTTGTTCAGCGGGTTGACATTCTTACGGTTCTTGTTATCCATGTAGTACTGACCGTCGTAGAGGTCGATAATCTCGTTGTTGTGCTCACCGATGTAGTAACGAACATCGACACCGGCAGACAACTCAATCGACTTGGAAATCTGATTGGTGTAAGTCGAGAGCAAACCGTACCACATGTGGCTGTTTGACGACTTGGCCATAATCATCTTCGAACCTCTGTCGCTCTGGGCGTTCAGCTCCTGAATGGCAGCGTAGTTGAATGTACCGTCGGGATTACGATATTTCCAGTTCAGAGTACCGTCCTGTGCAGTCGAGAACCAGTCGTAACGCAAGTCGGCAGAACCGTCCTTGATACCGTCACCCGAGTAACCGCCACCACGACCGATAGACATGTACAATGCAGTAGAGAGTGACGACTTCTCGTCAATCTGCCATTGGTGGTTCAACGAAATCTGAGGCTTGTGATACTCGTTGAAGTTGGTGGTGCGTACACGACCGTACTTGTCGCGACCATAGTTGGGGTTGTAGCGATACTTCATCTTCTCGCCCACGATGTGCCCCATCTTGGTGTAGTCGTCGATAGTCAGACCGTTCGAACGCTGTGCGTGCTTCTGAGGAGCACCGAAAGCGGTCAGTGACAACTGGTGATGAACGTTGATACGCTTCGAGATGTTTACAAACCAGTTGTAACCCTCGAATTCGGTACCCTGGATGTAACCGTCTCCCCAACGCTTTGCGCCGAGGATAGACAATGCCCAACCCTTCTCGCTCAGACCAGTCGAGAGGCTGAATGAAAGATTGTAGGCGTTGTCGTTACCCACACCGAAAGAGAAGGTACCGCCGCGCTTTGCATCGATGCTGTTGGTTACGACATTAATCGAACCACCGACCGAAGGCGAAGCCACCTTCTGGGCACCCATACCACGCTGAGTCTGCATCGAACGAGTCACATCGGAAAGACCCGACCAGTTCGACCAGTAAACCTTACCGTTCTCCATACCGTTGACGGGCACACCGTTAATCATCACAGCCACGTTTTCGGGTTTGAAACCACGCATGTTGATTTTGGAGTCACCATAACCACCACCGCTCTTGGTTACATACACACCGGGAGTCGATTTAAGAATCTCGGGGAACTCCTGACCACCGAGTTTGTAGCTGATGTGCTCTGCATTGACAGTTGAGAGCGCAACGGGAGTCTTACGCTGCACGGCGATAGACTGAGTGATGACGACATCCTGCAATGCCACGGCATCGGGATCGAGCTGGATAGTACCCAGCGAGGTCTTCGAGCCTTTCAACTGCTTGCTTACCGAAACGTAACCAATATAGTTGATTTGAATCTCTTTGGCATCGGTCTTCAGTGTAAAGTTACCGTCGATGTCGGTACTGGTACCCTGCGAAGTTCCGGGGACGATGATGGAGGCGCCGATAAGCGGTTCGCCGTTCTCATCAACAATCTTACCCGAGATGAGGCTCTGTGCAAAAGCCGTTGTCGCACAGAGGGCCGTCAGGGATGCAGTCATGAGGAAATGTAGTAAATGTTTCTTCATACTTTTGATAATTAATAAATTTGTTGATTAGGTTTTTCTTGAATGTTTCTTTTCTCTGTCGCTTGAATTATTTTTATATTGTTTATACTCTATGAAATGTCTTGGTAGTTTTTCTTAAAATTTACAAATTGAGTGATAAATTTTAAAATAAATTCTTGTTTCTGGAGGTGGTTTTTAATAGCCTTTACCCCTGAAAAAACACCTTACAAATATACGCCAAATATTCCATGCGTGCAACTAAAAGTGCTCAAACATAGGGCATGAACATATATTTATAAAGCTTTTTTCACGTTTTTTTCAGATAATCGCACTTCTGCTTTCTAAGGGTTTTCTATCTCGGAAAGAAAACCTCAGCACCAAGAATATTTTGTAATTTTTTAATTATTTTTTTGGTGACTCTGTCATGGTTTTCTGTAACAGGTGTGAAATATGGTTGATGTGTGATAAAAACGTGGGGATATAATCAAGATAGTGGCACCGGGGTGGCTTTCCTTCGCCAGATTTTGTGATAGCAAATGTATTATTATAATATTTTAAAAACTATCAGGCGTGTGACCCGAAACCGACTAATTCGGTGAACCATTTGACTAATAACCCGATAGCCAATTTTTAGGGGTGGAAATGCCTGTTGTGCGTGTTGTAGGAGCGATGGAAGACAGATTTCATGGTTCGCGGCAGGGGTGGAAGGATATAGTATTTAATAAATTTTAAAAACTTAAGCTGTTTGAATTGCCCGACAGCAATAAACGGCTTCTGTTTTTAATCGGGAGGTGGCGTAGGGCGGATTTCCTTTTAGGATAGGGTAGAACGCGCTCGTAGGAGAAAAGACAAGACAGAAGCGCGGATTGGAAAGGGATAAAAACAATCATATAAAAAAGAGGACCCGATTCGCAAATCAAGTCCTCTTTTTTCGTTTTGTAACTTCTTACGCCTTGTGCACCACGTAGAACAAATCGAAGCAATTATCTGCCACGGGAGCGAGAAAATAGTCGTCCATCTTGATGGAGGTGGTCAGCTCGGTGGCCTGACTCAACAACTTGCGGCGATTGATGCGGTTGAGTATGTCGTAGGGCAGTTGCAGCAGGCAGCGGGGCAGACGGTGCTGGAGGTCAAAGATGTCGAAGCGGGTGATGCGGCGCACACCCTCGCGGTTCTTCTCGTAGTATTCCATGATTTTCTCGTTGCCGAAGACACCCGATTTCTCTATCTTGGTAAAGCTGGCCGAGAGTAACTGCTCCAGCTCATCGGCGGTATATTCTCTCACGTGCCACGGATTGCGTGTCAGTGACATGGGGGCGTTGGGTGTGGTGACGATAAAGCGGCCGCCGGGGCGGAGTACACGCTCTATTTCGCGTACAAATTCGGCATCGCGGCGTATGTGCTCAATCACTTGGAAGGAGATGACACAATCGAAGCTCTCCGAGGGGAAGGGTAGCGGAGGTACGGTGGCCTGTCGGAAGGTCACGTGGGGAACCTGTGTCAGTTTCGGTGAGGGGGCGTGTTTGTCGATGGTGACAAAATGGGAGGCATGGGGTGCGATGACCTCTATGCCGTAACCCGACCCCGTGCCGATTTCCAGCACATTACCCGATATGAGTTGTGCTGCCGTGTGATAGGCCAAAAGTGAACGCTGGAACACAAAGTTGTCCGATGCTTCCACCGATACTCGCTCTGCGGTCTTTATCGTAGCCATTACTTGCGGAGTTTAATACCTTTGTCGGTCATTTCAATCTCACCGCGCTTCAAGAGCATACCCACCGAACGCTTGAACACCTTTTTACTCATGTGGGTAAGACGGGTCACCTCCTCGGGTGATGAGTTGTCGTTGAGCGGCAGAAAACCCTCGTTGGCCTTCAGCAGGTCGGACAGTACGACTGCCGAGTCCTTCACCTGTGCGTAACCCTCCTGCTGGAGACTTACGTCGATGCGGTTGTCCTCGGTGATGCGGCGGATGTAGCCTTTCAGCTTCTCGCCGATTTCCACCTTGCGGAACAGCTGGTTGCGGTAAATCATACCCCAGTGGCGGTTGTTGATGATGACGCGGTAGCCGATGGGGCTCTCCGATGCCACCAGAATATCCACCTCCTGACGGGGTGCAACGGTAATCAGGTCGTTGTTGATGAAGCTCTTGAGCTTGTTGGTGGCCACACATCGACCCGTGATGCTGTCCTCATAGAGATAGACGATGTAGCTGTGGCCGATAAGGATACCGCCCTGCTGGTTGCGGTTGGGGAGGAAGAGGTCCTTGCCGTGGAGTCCCCAGTCGAGGAATGCTCCGTGGAGGGTCTTGTCCACCACCTTGAGGAATCCGGCCTCGTTGGCACGCAACAGAGGAGTCTCGGTGGTAGCCACCAGACGGTCCTCGGAGTCGTGATAGACGAATACCTCTTTCTCGTCACCTACCTGGTCGGTGAGTGATACATATCTGTTGGGCAGCAGCACCTCGTTCTGCTCATCGTCTTCGAGATAGAGACCGTAGTCTGAAATGCGGCTGACTTTAAGTCGTTGTGTATGTCCTGCTCTAAGCATATAAATTGATTATGAAATGGTCTGCAAAAGTACGTTTATTTTCGTTGTATTGCAACTTTCCGCACCAAGTTTCCGTGCCACGAGGGAGTGATTTCTCCTTCCGTGACCCCATTTGGGGAAATTCTTTGTGCGGGGCTTCTTCCTTCGGGTGATTGGCAAGGAAAATGAAAATCACCACCATGGGGCGTAAAATGTGAAAATTTGTCCTTTCCGGGCTAATATTTTCGGGAATATATAACCGCTGTATCGGAATATTTTTTACCTTCGCAGACTAATGTATTTTTAACTATGAAAATCAAGGTTGCAATTTGTCAAGTTGACATGGAATGGGAGAAGACCTCGTCGAACATCGAGCGTCTCGGTTCTATTGTGGCAGGAGCAGAAGCCGACATTGTCGTCCTTCCGGAGATGTTTGCTACGGGTTTCAAGCTCAAGCCCTCGATCGTGGCAGAAACAGAAGATGGTTTGGTGCTCAGCTCCATGAAACGTTGGGCACAGGTATATCATAAAGCAGTAGTGGGTAGCGTGGTCATCTCGGAAGACGGTGTCTACCGCAACCGAATGTATTTCGTGAAGCCCTCGGGCGAGGTGGTTCACTACGACAAACACCACCTGTTCCGTCCCGGCGGTGAAGCCCGTGACTACAAGCCGGGTCGCGAGCGTGTGATTGTCGAGTATATGGGTTGGAGATTCCTCCTCCTGGTGTGCTACGATATGCGCTTCCCCGTGTGGAGTCGTAACCGTGGCGACTATGATGCCATCATTTGCAGTGCTTCGTGGGCGGACGACCGCCGTGATGTGTGGTGTACACTGCTGCGTGCGCGTGCCATCGAGAACCAGTGCTATCTGGCAGGCGTAAACCGTGTGGGCAAGGACCCCGACGGCAACTATGTCGGCGAGTCGGCCATCATCGATTTCGAGGGTCACACCATTGCCGATGCCGGCACGGTGGAGTGTACCCGTGTGGCAGAGCTGGACAGCGACTTGCAGGAGGACTACAAACAGCGTTTCCCTGCATGGATGGATGCCGACAAATTCACATTGGAATAGACTTTTTTTGAAGAAATAAATCAGAGGAGGGGCTCATGCAGGAGAACCCCTCTTCTTGAAAATTGCGTTGTATCAGGTAAATGAAAGAGGATAAGATAAAGATAGTAGGAGCGAGAGTCCATAATTTGAAGAATGTCGATTTGGAGATTCCACGTCGGCAGCTGGTTGTCATCACGGGATTGAGTGGTTCGGGTAAGTCGTCACTGGCTTTCGACACCATCTATGCCGAGGGACAGCGGCGCTATATGGAGACGCTTTCGACCTACGCGCGTCAGTTTGTGGGAACTATGGAACGACCCGATGTCGATAAGATTACGGGTCTGAGTCCTGTGGTTGCCATCGAACAGAAGACCACCAACAAGAATCCTCGTTCGACGGTGGGTACCGTCACCGAAATCAACGACTTCCTGCGATTGCTCTACGCGCGAGCCTCGAGAGCCTATTCGCCCATCACAGGCGAGGAGATGGTGCACTACTCCGACGACAAGATTCTGGAGATGATTCTCTCGGGATTCGAGGACAGGAGAATTGCCGTCATGGCGCCTATCGTCAAGGGCCGTAAGGGTCACTATCGCGAATTGTTCGAGTCGCTGGCCAAGAAGGGCTACATCTACGCACGTATCGACGGCGAGATTCGCGAAATATCGGTGGGCATGAAGCTCGACAGATATAAGATTCACACCATTGATTTGGTGGTTGATCGCCTGCGTGTCACCAAGGAGGGTGCCGACCGTCTGATGACCTCGCTCAAGGAGGCCATGCGACAGGGCAAGGGCACCATGGCCATCTACGACTACGGCACCGAGCAACAACGCTTCTACTCGCGACACCTCATGTGTCCCTCGACGGGTGTGGCTTTCGAAGAGCCTGCACCCCACACCTTCTCGTTCAACTCGCCGAAGGGTGCTTGTCCCCACTGCAACGGTTTGGGAGAGGAGGCGGTCTTCGATATGGACAAGATTATCCCGCAGAAACATCTCTCCCTGAGAGAAGGTGCTGTCGAGCCGCTGGGCAAGTATCACAATAATATGCTTTTCGCCATTCTCGAGATGCTGGGACGCCGCTACGACTTCACGTTGGACGACCCCATGGACACCTTTTCAGAGGAGGCGCTCAATGCCGTGTTGTATGGCGATTCCGAACCTCTGACCATCGACCTCTCGGAGTTCGGCGGTTCGGGTGGTCGTCAGCTCCACCAGTGGGAGGGCGTGGCGGAATACATTACCCACACCTATGATGAGGAGTCGGCACGCGGTCGCAAATGGAGGGAGCAGTTCCTCGCCTATCGCAAGTGTTCGGTCTGTGGCGGTTCGCGTCTCAAAAAGGAGGCACTGCAATTCCGCATCGGTGGTAAGAGCATTGCCGATGTCTCGGCGATGTCGATTAGCGAGTTCTCGGAGTGGATGTCCCACATCGAGGAGCACCTCTCGGAAAAGGAGAGCAAGATTGCACAGGAGGTGGTCAAGGAGATTCGCGAACGCCTCGGTTTCCTGATGGATGTGGGTTTGGGTTACCTCTCGCTGGCACGTGCCTCGCGCTCGTTGTCGGGCGGTGAGAGCCAGCGCATCCGACTTGCCACACAGATTGGTTCGAAATTGGTCAATGTATTATATATCCTCGATGAGCCCTCCATCGGCCTACATCAGCGCGACAATGAGCGTCTGATTCACTCGCTGGAGGAACTGCGCGATGCCGGTAACTCGGTCATCGTGGTGGAGCATGACGAGGAGATGATGCGTGCGGCGGATTTCATTGTCGATGTCGGCCCCAAGGCTGGTCGCCGCGGTGGTCAGATTGTGGCTGCCGGAACGTATGATGAAATCCTCAAAAGCGGTACGATTACAGCCGATTACCTCACGGGTAAGCGAAGCATCACCATTCCCGAAACCCTGCGCAAGGGTACGGGCAAGAGCATCGTGCTCCACGGTGCACGCGGTAACAACCTCAAGGGTATAGATGTGGAGTTCCCGTTGGGCAAACTCATCTGCGTGACGGGTGTCAGCGGTTCGGGTAAATCGACACTCATTAACGAGACCCTGCGCCCCATCTTGTCGCGTACGCTCTACCACTCCTACGACCAGCCGCTGGACTACGATTCGATAGAGGGCATCGAGCATATCGACAAATTGGTGGTGGTCGATCAGTCGCCCATCGGACGCTCGCCGAGAAGCAATCCGGCGACCTATTCCAATGTCTTTGGCGACATCCGCAAACTCTTTGAGATGACCCCCGATGCTCAAATCCGCGGTTTCAAGGCGGGACGCTTCTCGTTCAATGTCAAGGGTGGTCGCTGCGAGGAGTGTCGTGGTGCCGGTGTGCAGACCATCGAGATGAATTTCCTGCCCGATGTCTATGTGCGTTGCAAGGCGTGTGGCGGTAACCGTTACAACCGCGAGACGCTGGAGGTGAAATATAAGGGACGCTCCATCAACGATGTGCTCAACATGACGGTGAACATGGCGGTGGAGTTCTTCGAGAATATTCCCTCCATTCATCAGAAACTGAAAGCCATTCAGGATGTGGGCTTGGGTTATCTCACTTTGGGCCAGCCCTGTACCACGCTGTCGGGTGGTGAGAGCCAGCGCATCAAACTCTCCTCGGAGCTGTCGAAGCGCGACACGGGAAGCACACTTTATATCCTCGATGAGCCGACAACGGGTCTTCACTTCGAGGATATTCGCCTGCTGCTCGATGTATTATATAAGTTGGTGGACAGGGGTAACACGGTCATTGTCATTGAGCACAACCTCGATGTGATAAAGGTGGCCGACCATATCCTCGACATCGGCCCCGAGGGCGGTAAGGCCGGAGGTGAGGTGCTTGTTGCCGGAACACCCCACGAGGTGGCACAATGCGAACGCAGCTACACGGGTAAGTTCCTCAAGAAAATGGGACTCTGACCCGAGGATAATTACAAGGGAGGAAGATTTCGATTCTTCCTCCCTTTTTTTTGTGATGTTAGACACGGATTTTAGGCATTGATTTTGCAAGAAGATAGTTCAGTAATCAAAATCTGTGTGCCATGAAAAAATCAATCCTGTTTTGCCTTTCTGCTGGGTGTGCTGACCGTGATGACCACCGTGTCGGTTATCGGTCAGAAGAAAATCCTTTCACCCAGGGAGGAGCGGCGCGAGGCGCGTGAAAAACGCCGTGCGGAACGTATCGCCAGCTTCGAGCGCTACATCGACTCGCTGGTGGAGTCTCACAATTTCGAGTTCAACCCCCAGACTATGCAACGCCAGCCGGCAGGCATCTTGCGTCAGATTATGAACCCTGCGTTCAATGTCAGCGACTACACCACCCAACGCACCCACGAGGGGTGGCGAGTGACCTTCTCCTCCTCGCTTTTCTCGGCGGCGAACTACACTTTCTCCTTCAAGATCTACTCGCGCACGGACGGTGCGAACCTCACCATCTCCAATCCGTGGTACAGCCCCGTGGAGGATTTCGGTTCGATAGCCGAAATCTATTGACGGCAACGCGACACGAAAAAAAAGGCGGACATCTTCAACGAATGTCCGCCTTTTCTGTGTCCGATAGGGTGGTCTTACTCCTTGTAAATCAGTGCTACGGCCGAAACCGACACGCCCTCCTCTCGACCTTCGAAGCCCAGCTTCTCGGTGGTGGTGGCTTTCACCGACATGGCGTCCTTGTCGATACCCATCGTGGCGGCCAGCACCTCGCGCATCTTGTCGATGTGGGGGCGCAACTTGGGGCGTTGCGCACGAATGGTGCAATCAACATTTCCGATTTTGTAGCCGTATTCGGTCAGCAACGAGCAGGTGCGGCGCAGAAGAATCTTCGAGTCCATGTTCTCGAACTCCGAAGCCGTGTCGGGGAAGTGGAGTCCTATGTCGCCCAGAGCTGCCGCTCCGAGCAGTGCATCGCAGATGGCATGAATGGCCACATCGCCGTCGGAGTGGGCGACAAAACCTTTCGAGTGCTCGATTTCCACACCGCCCAGCACAAAGCGCAAACCCTCCTTCAGGGCGTGTACATCATATCCGTGTCCTATTCTGAAATTCATGATTTGAGATGTTATATTTTTGTCAAAGTTATGAAATTTTTATATATTTGCGAATAAACATTTTCAAATTATGTCAGAAATAACATCTTTGAAACCGCGCCTGATATGGGAGCAGTTTGATGCAATTACCAAAGTTCCCCGTCCTTCGAAGAAGGAAGGCAAAATCATCGAATATCTGTTGGCTTTTGCCCGCGAACATCATATAGAGCATCAGAAGGATGCCATTGGCAATGTCGTGATGCGCAAGCCGGCAACCCCCGGTTACGAGAACCATCCTGCCGTGATTCTTCAGGCACATATGGATATGGTGTGCGAGAAGAATTCCGATGTGGAGTTCGACTTCGAGAACGACCCCATCCGCACCCGTATCGACGGTGAGTGGGTGAAAGCCGAGGGGACAACGCTGGGTGCCGACTGTGGTATCGGTATGGCTGCCGGACTGGCTGTCCTGCTGGACGAGGAGGCTGTTCACGGACCTCTGGAGGTGCTCTTCACCGTTGACGAGGAGACCGGTCTGACAGGTGCTTTCGAGCTGGGCGAGGATATGCTCCACGGCAAGTACCTCATCAACCTCGACTCCGAGGACGAGGGCGAGCTATTCATCGGCTGTGCCGGTGGTATCGACACCGTGGCTACTTTCCACTACACCATGGAGGAGGCTCCCAAGAACTATCACTTCTTCCGTGTCGATGTTTCGGATTTGATGGGCGGTCACTCGGGTGACGATATCGATAAGGGTCGTGTGAACTCCAACAAGA
The DNA here is from genome assembly GCA_020026335.1 of Alistipes sp. Classification (GTDB taxonomy): domain Bacteria; phylum Bacteroidota; class Bacteroidia; order Bacteroidales; family Rikenellaceae; genus Alistipes. The sequence continues at coordinate 94,954 of JAHHQO010000009.1, forward strand.
CGGTAGCCCGTCTGTTGTGGGACGCCATGCACGCCTATGACCTCCGACTGAGCTACTTCTCGGGCGGTAACCTCCGCAATGCCATTCCGCGTGAGGCGTATGCCGTATTCGGTATTCCCATCCGCTTTGTTGATGAGTTCAAGAAACACTACGAGATGTTCGCTGCCGACTTGAAGAGCGAGTTCCACTTCCGTGAGCCCAACTTCAAGATGACACTCAACGATATGCCTCAGGTGGATGAGGTACTGGACGAGAAGACCCAGCGCGCGCTGATTAACGCCATCGTGGGTGTGCCCAACGGTGTCATCGCCATGTCGTTTGCCGTTCCCGGTCTGGTGGAGACCTCTACCAACCTCGCTTCGGTGAAGTTCGAGGAGGGCAACCGCATCGTCATCACTTCGTCACAGCGTTCGTCTGTCGAGAGTGCCAAGACTTATGTCATGCAGATGGTTGAGTCGGTATTCACATTGGCAGGTGCCGATGTTGTACACTCCGACGGTTATCCCGGCTGGACTCCCAACCCCGAGTCGAAGTTGTTGGAGATTACCGTGGAGAGCTACCGCCGTCTGTTCCACACCGAGCCGAAGGTGAGAGCCATTCACGCAGGTCTGGAGTGCGGTCTCTTCCTGGAGAAGTACCCCGATTTGGAGATGGTGTCGTTCGGACCTACATTGCGCGGAGTTCACTCGCCCGACGAGCGTCTGGAGATTGCCACAGTTCCCAAGTTCTGGGATTTGCTGCTCGACACCCTCAAGAATTTGTAGTCAATCCTTCATTGACCATACGACTGACAACCTCATACGGGGTTGTCGGTCTTTTTTTACGCATAAGGACAGGCTCGGTATGGGTAAATCATCGTTTTACAAGGGGTTGGAGAGGAGAAATTTGAGACAATATGACGGAATTTCGAGACTATTTCTTATATTTGTAGAAGCACCAATCATCGGATATATATCGTATGAAGAGCCTTTTCACCCTGCTTGTTTTGTTCCTCTCCCTGGAGGTCGCGGCACAGACCTATGATGACGAATATCGTCCGTATGACTATCCCGAGGAGGAGCAGCCGATGATTGAAACCGATTCCGCATTGTTCTACCGTGCCATTCAGAATACCGATGACCAGTATGCACGCCTTTCGCTGTTCAACCTCCCCGATGTGGCGATTCGCCGACGGGGTTTGGACTACGAAGACGACTACTCCGTGCTGGGCGGTATGCACCTCAATTACCGTTATTCGGATATCCTGCGCCGCATGGGTGCCGAGGAACTGAAGGTGACGGGTAGCTCCTCATTGGCGGATGTGGCCATTGGGGTGGGGAGTGTCCGCCGTTGGAGATTTACTGATGCCCTGCCTTTGAGAATGTATCGCGCTTCGGTGAATTTCTCGGGACGCAATTACCTCACGGGAGCGAATTTCTCGCTGCAACGTGAAATCGGACGGTCGATGAACTGTTCCTTTGCCGTGGATGCTCGCACGGGACGCGACCTTTATATCGACGGGGTTTTCTCCAATTCGGTAACGGCAGGCTTCCGTCTGAAAAAATCGCTGTCACGCAGGCACTCGCTGTCACTGCTGTGCATCTTGCCCCCGATGATGAGGGGAACGCGTTTGGCATCGGTGGAGGAAGCTTTCACGCTGACGAACAACCGCCTTTATAACCCTGCATGGGGTTTCCAGAACGGCAAGGTGCGCAATTCGAGGGTGTGGCGCGAGTTCGTGCCACTGGTGATGGGCGGTTACAGTGCCGAACTTTCCGAACTTACCCATCTCGATGTCACCGTGGGTGCGGAGGTCGGCATCCGCAAGTACAGCATGCTGGGCTGGTACGATGCACGCACACCCATGCCCGACAATTACAGATACCTCCCTTCGTTCGGTCGCGAGTTGGAGACCGAGCAGGCGTGGTTGCAGGGCGATGCGCGCTACACGCAAATTAACTGGGACGAGATGATTCTGCAAAACCGTATGGCAGGCGGACACGCGGTCTATGCGCTGGAGGACAAGGTCGAGCGCGTGACCCATCTCTATACGGGCGTGGATTTCTCCACCCGTATTGACAAGAAGCTGACGCTGAACTACGGTGTGAAATACACCCTCCGTGCTTCGCGCAACTATAAAAATATGCGTGACCTGTTGGGTGCTGACCACATTATCGACATTGACCAATTCCTCATCGATGATGCCACCTACTCCTCAAAGTTGGAGAACGATGTTCGCCATCTGCACCGCAAAATCCGCGAGGGCGACCGCTTTGGCTATGATTATCGCTTGCAGCGGAGCAGTGTGGCGGCCTATGTCGCTGCTGCATATCGTTCCAATCGCTTGCGAGCCGATGTGTCGGCACTCTTGGGTGGTGATGCGGTTTCCCGCAAAGGATACATGGAGAAAGAACTCTTTCCCGGGAAAGGTTCGTGGGGGCGTTCGCGCAAGATGAAGTTCACACCCTACACACTGAAAATGGCAGTGGGCTGGGCTTTCTCTCCGCGTAACTATCTCGAATTCAGTGGTGCGGCAGGTCGCCGTACTCCCTCTATGGAGCATCTGTTCGTGCAACCGCTCTACAACCACCGCACGGTGGAGCGACCCCAAGAGGAACACTTCTACGGGGCGGAAATTAACTATAAATATGTGGGACGCATGGCGGACATACGACTGACCGCCTATGCAACGGCACTCTATGACGGTACGCAGACGCGCCGCTATTTCGATGATTTGTCCTCCCAATTTTGTGATATGGAGGTGTCGGGGATTTCGCGTTCCTCGTTGGGTGTCGAAGTTGCCGCACATCTCTATCTGTCGTACCGCTGGCATATAGATATGACGGTGGCTGGCTGTGTGAGCGACTATCTGCGCGATCCCGTGGTCACGGTGCTCTCCGATGTGGATAATGCCGTGATAGACAAGCATGCCGTGAGCCACTTGGGCGATTGTCGCCCCGCTGATGTGCCACAGCTGGCAGCTTCTGCCGAGTTGAGCCATTTCGCCCGTCACGGCTGGGGCTTCCGCCTGTCGGCAGGTTATGTGTCGGGGCGTTATGTCGAGCCTTCGATGGTACGGCGTACCGACCGCGTTGCCCGTGAATGCAGCGATGCTCCCGAAATACTGGAGCAGTTTATGCATCAGGAGCGTTTGGAAGATGTCTTCACCTCGCGTGTCTCGGTCTTCAAGAGCTTCTATTTCCGACGTTCGCGCTTGACGGCCTACGCCATGATAAACAATCTGTTGGGTGGAAAAGATGCTGTTTATCACGGTTTTGAGTCGATGCGCGTGCAGCGTCTGCGTGCCGGCAATCTCAACCTGTGGCGACCGCAGGCCACACGTTACACCTACTCCTATCCCCGAATGTTCTACGTGTCGGTCTCCTATCAGTTTTAGTGGTGGCGAGAGGGGGACTTTGGCATTATTTCCCGTCGTGTTGGCCTTTTAGCCCTGCGATTTGCGCGGTGCGGAATATCGGATTATCTTTGCACCGCACAAACAATCACATACATTATGATACAGAAAATTTCACACACGTGCGTAGGCACGTGTTCGCGTCAGATTGACGTCGAGGTTGAAAACGGCGTAATTCTCAATGTCGTATTTACAGGCGGCTGCCACGGTAACACCCAGGGTATTTCGGCTTTGACCCGTGGTATGAAGGTCGAGGAGGTTATTGCTCGTTGCGAGGGCATCAACTGCCGCAACAAGGGTACTTCGTGTCCCGACCAGCTGGCACAGGCATTGAAGAAAGCGATATAAGTTTCTGTCAGTAGAAAAAGCGAGGAGTCGAACTTGAGATATTCGACTCCTCGCTTTTTTTTTTGTTTCTATGGCATTTATTCACCCAACAGCGTGACAGGCTCTTTTCTTATTCCGAAATTCTCGGAGAGTGCCTTAGCAAAGGGCGTATAGAATTGTCTAGCTCCCGTTCGGCAGACCTTGACGCAGGCGCAACAACGTATGCACCGCGTGGGGTCGGTCTTCATCACATCGTCGGCATCGATGGCCTGCGTGGGGCATACATCGACACAAGCTCCGCAGCCGGCGCACATATCCCCATAGGTCTGGGGCAGGAACACCACGGGGTGTTCGGCCTGCTGTTGGCGGTACTGCATGATGAATTCTCCGAAACGCTGTAACGACTCCTGCGGGGAGGGTACATCTTTTAATCGGCTGACATCAACGGGTGCAAGACTGTCGGATGTCAGCTTCGCGGCAATCTCTTGTCCGAATTGCTCGGCACGGGCGATGTCCTCTTCATCGGGGCGGTCGGTGGCTATCGGGAACTCCTCGCTGCAATAGGAGTGTTCGCCGATGAAAGCTCCGGCGGCAACGGGTACAAATCCGCGTTGAGAGACGAATGCCGACAGCTCGTTGAGTGTATTTTCGAAAGCGCGGTTGCCATAGACTGCCACCAAAACGGCAGGTGTCGCATTGCCTTTCAAGTGCTCCATTCTGCGCAGGGCAACGGGTGCAACATGACCTCCGTAAACCGGTACGGCAAAGAGGGCTATCTCCTCATTATCAAGGCGTAACTCCTCGGCATCGGCGTGCGTCAAATCGTGGTGCCGGACGGCCGAGTCGGCAGCCATACCACGGGCAATGGCGGTGACGATTTTGCAAGAGGTGCCTGTGGGTGAGAAACAGACGGTGTGAATAGATTTTACTCTCATGGTATTGTTGTTTGTTGTGAGGCGTAAAGATAGTTAAATGTGGAGGTAAATGGCAACAAACTCGAAAAAAACATTATCTTTGTAAAACATATACCAACTAAACGAAAACAGTTATGCTTTCATCATCAGAACGTCAAGAGATTATTCGTCTCATCCATCGCGAGGTGGTTCCTGCCATCGGTTGCACGGAACCTGTTGCTGTGGCTTTGTGTACGGCGCGTGCTGCCGAACTTCTGGAAACCAAGCCCGAAAAGCTGACTTTATATCTGAGTGCCAACATTCTGAAAAATGCCATGGGTGTGGGTATCCCCGGTACGGGCGGTATGGTGGGATTGCCCATCGCCATCGCTCTGGGTGCCATTGTCGGCCGTTCGGAGTACCAGCTGGAGGTGTTGCACGATGTGACTCCCGAAGCTGTCGAGGAGGGCAAACAGTACATCAAGGAGGAACGTATCGACATCCGACTCAAGGAAAATATCACCGAGAAGCTCTACATTGAGGTGGAAGCCGTGGGTGGAGGTCACTCTTCGAAAGCCATCATCTCGGGCGGTCATACCCACTTCGTCTTTTTGCAGCGCGATGAGGAGGTACTCTTGAATACCAATTGCGGTATGTCGGGGCAGGATCCTGCCGAGGAGGTCGTTCCGCTGACGATGCGCAGGGTTTGGGATTTTGCCATGACAACCCCCATCGAGGAGATAGAGTTTATCCTCGAAGCGGGCAAGGTGAACAAGGAGGCTGCCGAGGAGTCGTTCAAGAATGATTATGGTCACTGCATCGGTCGCACACTGCGCCGTGAACGTGAACTCAAAATCATGGGTGACAGCATCTTCTCGCGTACACTGGCCTACACCTCCGCGGCGTGTGATGCACGTATGGCGGGCGCGATGATTCCCATCATGAGTAATTCGGGAAGTGGTAATCAGGGCATCGCCTCGACACTCCCCGTTGTGGTATATGCCGATGAGACGGGAGCAACGAAGGAGCAGCTGGTGCGCGCCCTGACATTGAGCCATCTGACGGTGATTTACATCAAACAGAGTCTGGGTCGCCTGTCGGCACTCTGCGGTTGTGTGGTGGCTGCCACGGGTTCGAGTTGCGCCATCACTTACCTCATGGGGGGCGAATATCCCCAGGTGGTGGCAGCCGTGAAGAACATGATTGCCAACCTTACGGGTATGATTTGTGACGGAGCGAAGCCCAGCTGTGCCATGAAGCTGACCAGCGGTGTGAGCACGGCGATGATTTCGGCACTCATGGCTGTTGACGGTCACTGCGTATCATCGATGGAGGGCATCATCGAGGACGATGTTGACCGCTGCATCCGCAATCTGACGAACATTGGTCGCAACGGTATGCTGGCCACCGACAGGTTGGTATTGGATATTATGACCCATAAAGCACATTAGAAATATGAATTTTATCCATAAACTGGGGTTGCTGGCTCTCTTGCTGGCAACCCCTGCTGTTCAGGCACAGAACAACAAAGAGGTGTTGGCGGAGAATCCCGACCGTTACGGCGGTATCTATCACTCCTATGAGCACCCGACCACAGAATTGTCGAAAGCCCCCAAAGGCTACAAACCCTTCTACATCAGTCATTACGGACGACACGGCAGTCGCTGGCACTCCTCGTTGAGCAAGTATATGGAACCGTTGGCATTGTTGCGCAGTGCCGACAGTTGCGGTGTACTGACCCCCACAGGTCGCGAGCTGTTGCGCAAGGTGGAAATCGTCACTCGTGATGCAGACGGACGCTGGGGAGACCTCTCACCCCGTGGTGTCGGTGAGCATCGTGCCATTGCCGGCCGTATGTATGAGAATTACCCCGAGGTGTTCTCTACCTGTCGGGACAGGGAGTGTCATGTGGAGTGCCGTTCTACGGTGGTGATTCGCTGTATTCTGAGTATGGCGGCTTTCAGCGAGCGATTGAAGGAACTGAACCCCGAAATAGAGGTGACACGCGAGGCAAGTCAGAAATATATGTACTACATGAACAACGGTAAGGGGCGCAACTACCAGCGTCCGAGAGCCGGTATCGTGGGCGACAGCCTTATTCATGCGTGGGTGAAGCCCGACAGATTTTTCTCTTCGCTGTTCACCGACAAGAAGTTCTGTGAGGAGAGAATCGACGACCCCCAATATATGATGTACAAGTATTATATCCTGGCGTCAATCTTCCAGGATGTGGAGTACCTCGGACTCTCGATGTTCGATGTCTTTACCCGTGAGGAACTCGAAGCGTTGTGGAGTGCGGAGAACGCCTACCGCTACATGACCATGGGTCCTTCGCTCCGTTTCGGTGATATGATTATGGCAGATGCGCGTCCTCTGCTCCGCAATATTGTGGAGACTGCCGATGATGTGGTGACAGGCAAGCGCGATTTGTCGGCATCTCTGCGTTTCGGACACGACTCAACGATTGTGCCGTTGATGTGTCTGATGGGCATTGACGATTGCGCCTACCGCGTCTTTGATGTCAATAAGATTGCCGAGGGTTGGAACTTGTCGATGACCACTCCCATGGCGACCAACCTGCAACTTATATTCTTCCGTCACCATAAGACGGGCGATGTGATTGTCCGCATTCTGCACAATGAGCACGATGTGAAGGCACTGCCCGTGGAGGGGGCTCCGTTCTATCGTTGGGCGGATTTGAAGCAGTATTTCCAAAGTCTGTATGAGTAAAGGTGGGGTAGTAGAATTCCCGATAAAAAATAGTATTACCACATGACTGCCGAGGCGGTCATGTGGTAATTATTGATATGATGAGTTTATAGAGGATTTGTAGAGATGGTAGCAACCTGTCTACGTTTCGAATAGTGTAAGAAACAAAAGAGCTGTCAATCATCAGATTGACAGCTCTTTTAATTTTGTGAGACAAGGCTATAACTTGCGGCTGTGTCCCTGCGCTTTGAGTTCTTGTAGCTTGCGCGACATCTTCTCGGCACGCTTTGTCTCTTGCAGATAGAGGTTGTTCTGCTCCAGAGGGTCGCTCTTTATGTTGTAGAGCTGTGCCTTAGGACCATTGGCGGTGGGAGTGACACGATTGGGTGCGGTGAATCCGCCGGAACCGAGACCCTCGATGTATTTCCAGTCGCCCTGCTTGATGGCGAGGGTGTGGTCTCCTGCAAAGTAGAGAATGTGCTCGCGGGTCGGGGTATTGGTCTTGCCATACAGCAATGGTTTAAAACTGAAGCTGTCCTCCGCCTCGTTGGGGCGCAACGGCTCTGCATTGATATCGGCGAGGGTGGCGAACAGGTCGATAAGACCGACCGTCTGGTGGCAGACATTGCCCTTGCTGATGACATCGGGCCAGCGTATAATCAGCGGAATGTGGTGACCGCCGTCCCATACATCGCCCTTTTGTCCGCGTGAACTCCAGTTGCTGCTGTGGGCGTATTTCTGTATGTCGGTGTCGTTCCACGGCGCACCGTTGTCGCTGGCGAAAATCACAATGGTGTTCTCGTCAATATCCAAATCTTTGAGTGTCTGACAGATGCGTGCCACGGCGTTGTCGATGTCGCGAATGAAATCACCGTATGTTCCCAGCTCGGTCGCTCCTTTGTTCTCCTCGGAGGGTAACCACGGGGTGTGAGGACCTGTCAGCGGCAGGTAGAGGAAGAAGGGCTTGTCGTCCTTTGACGCTCTCTGGATAAACTCCACACCCTCATTGACAATGGTGGGCAGGCACTCCTCGAACTTGAAGGAGCGTGACATCTCGCCATTGCGCCACCAGGCACCTCTCTCCCAATAGACATCGCGCTCGTTGGTGTAGATTCTGTCCCACGCATACTCGGTATTCGGGCCTTTGTCGGTGGGGTAGGCATCAGTCGTGAGCATGACATTGGGGTCTGTGACTTGGTGGTTTTTCACGAACACATAGGGCGGCATGTCGAGCGAGGCAGGGAGTATGAACGAGTAGTCGAAGCCTACATCGTTGGGCGTATGCTCCACGCGCGCGGAGAAGTCTGTGTTGGTGTAACCCAAGACTTTGGGGGTGAGAATCTGCGGTTTCTGATTGTCCTTGACCTTCCATTCCAAGCCCAAATGCCACTTGCCGATACAGCCTGTGGTGTAGCCTGCGCGCTGCATCATCGAGCCGATGGTCGGACGCTCCAACTCGATGTCGGGGGCAAGGTAACCGAAATATTCGTTGTGGTTCTCCAGGCGGAAGAAGTAGCGACCGGTCACCAGACCGTAGCGTGACGGGCCACTGAGTGAACCTGCCGAGTGGGCATCGGTGAAGCGCAGACCCGAGGCTGCCAAATTGTCGATGGCGGGAGTGATGGTACGTGCGTAGGGATTGTTGCAGGCGACATCGCCATATCCCATATCATCGGCCAAGATGATGACGATATTGGGTTTCTGCTCGGGTGCGGCGGTGGCTGTTCCGGCAGCTCCGAGTGCCAATATCGGCAGTTGATGTTGGAGTAAGGTGGTTATTTTCATTGGTTGTAGGTTATTATTTTCTGCGAATCGAATAGACAAATTTAATGATAAAATCCTTGTGTGTCAAGACTTCGAGGACGGAGAGTGTGATTAAGTGCTGTTGGTGACGGTACATTGAGACGGATAATCGCGGTTTGCAGGATAGGGTAGTCCGCTGTCTGTGTTCCATTGTTGGGCGCGTGTATTTATATATAGGTGTTTCAGTTGTGTGGAAATATTGGTTTATATTATATAAGTATATAATCGACGGGCAGAGTATTGAGTGATCCAGCGCGATATTTGGGGTTTCAGATTTGTATTTTGGTGAGATCTCCTCACAATATTCATAGAGTGTAACTTGCTGTGTCGCAGTATAATATGCTATAAAATATCCTCTTTCGAAATAACGTATTGCGAATGGCACTTGGAGATGAACGAAAACGGATTTGGTGAGTGTATCTCAGAGGTGCTCTTGAATAGACCCAAAAAAGCGATAGTGTCTGAACCGAAACTCAAGTTAATCCAAGTTTGCCCAAAATCTAAATCCATGTATGTGTGTGTCATCTTCGACAGCGGGGCCCGAACCCGAACCCGAACCCGAACCCGAACCCGAACCCGAACCCGAACCCGAAC